>JAZSEB010000006.1:0-22889 GCA_045531475.1 Paludibacteraceae bacterium | reverse complement strand
CTGCCAAAGAGGGATGGGATTGGATACCGAATCCATGCTTGCATGAGTGAAGGTATCATAGACCAGCACCGGGATGATGAACAACAGTTCAGCATAGCCACCAATATACTCTTTTGAATTATTTTTAAATATTTTTGTAGCGAAGCGTATTTTTGTTTAAAAGAAAAGAAATTGACATAAATTGTCGTTAAAAATACAACCACAATGGCAACAGCAATAGAATTCAATCATGTGGGTAAGCAATACCGCTTGGGACTGGTGTCCACGGGTACGCTCAGCCACGACCTCAACCGCTGGTGGCATACTGCCATCCTGCGCCAGGAGGACCCCTACCTGAAGATCGGTGCGGTGAACGACCGCACCCAGAAAGCTGACTCCGACTACGTCTGGGCGCTTCGCGATATCGACTTCCGGGTCGAGCAAGGCGACGTGGTGGGCATCATCGGCAAGAACGGCGCCGGCAAGTCGACGCTCTTGAAGCTGCTGAGCAAGGTCACGGGTCCTACGGTGGGCACTATCCGCGCCCGCGGCCGTATCGCCAGTTTGCTGGAGGTAGGTACGGGTTTCCATCAGGAGATGACGGGCCGCGAGAACATCTTCATGAACGGCGCTATCCTGGGTATGACCAAGCAGGAGATCGCGGCTAAACTGGATGAGATTGTGGATTTCTCTGGCTGCGAGAAATACTTGGATACGCCGGTCAAACGCTATAGTAGTGGTATGATGGTTCGTTTGGGTTTTGCTGTGGCTGCGCACTTGGATCCCGAGATTCTGGTGGTGGACGAAGTCCTGGCCGTCGGCGACGCCGAGTTCCAAAAGAAAGCCATCGGCAAGATGCAAGACGTCAGCAAAGGCGAAGGAAGAACGGTCTTGTTCGTGAGTCATAATATGACTAGTGTGAAGAGTTTGTGCAAACATGGTATTATTCTGCAAAACGGACAATTGATTGATTCTGGTGATATAGAACCTATCGTTAGCCACTATTTACGTGGTGATAGTGATGCGGATAATCATAAGTCATGGTCGATCCCTGAAGTTAAAGGTGAAGGATTTGAGTTATTAGAATTGAGCGTTCGCAAGAAAGGTGGAACATATGACGATATTATGCGTATGGATGACGAAATTGAAATATATGTTCGTTATCGTCTAACTGTACCATTTAGAGAGTTCCATATTACTATGCATATGAAGAATGAACAAGGACAGCAAATGTTTTCTTTTTGTGGTGCAGGGCATTGTTATGATAGAAAACATGATGCCGGTGAATATGAGCAAATATGTGAAATTCCGGCAAACTTCCTTAATTATGGAAGTTATGCAATAGATTTGTATGCTGTAATAGATAGTCATCATTCTATAGCACGCGATTGTGACCTAGTGTCTTTCTCTGTTGAAAACAAGGCTAATAGAATCGGAACATTCATGGGGAAAGAACCAGGAGATATAACACCGAGATTTGAATTTTTTGAGAGAAGATTACAATGAGTACAAAACCACAAATAACAGTCACTTCCCCTATGCTTCCTCCATTGGAGGAGTTTATCGCATATCTGCAGCAGATCTGGAATAGCAAATGGATTACTAATAATGGTTCTTTCCACCAATTATTGGAGAAGGAACTAGCCGCATACCTTGGGGTGGAGTACCTTTCACTCTTTACCAATGGTACTTTGCCGCTTATTACAGCTTTTCAAGCATTAGGTATCCGTCAAGGCGAAGTGATTACCACTCCATATTCGTTTGTGGCAACTAGCCACTCAATCTGGTGGAATGGCTTGAAACCTGTGTTTGTGGATATAGAGGAGGAAACCTGTGGTATTGACCCAACGAAGATAGAAGCTGCTATCACTCCTAATACGGTTGCCATCATGCCTGTGCACTGCTATGGCAAACCATGTAAGACCGCTGAGATCGATGCGATCGCTAAGAAGCGCAATCTGAAAGTAATCTATGACGCTGCACACGCTTTTGGGGTAAGCGAGAACGGACAATCGATATTGAAAGCAGGTGATATTAGTACGCTGAGTTTCCATGCTACCAAAGTTTATAACACCATTGAGGGTGGTGCATTGATTTGCCATTCCGCAGAGATGAAAAACCATGTGGATAATCTAAAGAACTTTGGTTTCCGTGGTGAAACTACTGTGGTTGCTCCTGGCATCAATAGCAAGATGGATGAGATGCGCGCAGCGTATGGATTGCTCAATCTCCGCCAAGTAGATGCGGCTATTGCAGTTCGTAAACAAGTAGCTCAGCAATATGTAGAGGCATTGAAAGATGTACAAGGAATCAAAATCTTCCAACCTATGGTTGACTCCTTCGCCTCTAACCTTTTGCCTTTAACCTCTAAACTGAATTATAGTTATTTCCCCATCTTCGTCGATGAATCGCAATATGGCATCTCTCGCGATGCGTTATATGAGAAGATGAAGGCGAATAATGTATTAGGTCGTCGCTATTTCTATCCGTTAATAACAGACTTTGATCCATATAAGGACATACCAAGTGCTAATCCAGCGAATTTGCCAGTAGCGAATAAGATTGCCAACCAAGTAATCTGTTTGCCAATGCACCATGCATTGAGTGAAGAGGATGTGATGAGGGTGGTGGAGTGTATTCGAGTTAAGGAGTGAAGGAGTTAAGGAATTAACGAATTAACGAGTGAGGGAATTAACGAATGTGCTTGCTTAATTTAGCGGGTATTTGATGAAAAGTAAATAAAAACTGCGATATATTTGCATATATCGCTTTTTTTTAGTATCTTTGCGCCCCCAATGGTGGAGTTAATAATAATAATTAGTAACCCAAGTATATGAGTGCATCTATTATTCCATTGAAAATAGCACAATTGGCATTGTTGGTCTCGCAGCGCAAACATATCCCTGTGAGAGCAGCGTTGGCATACATCTATGACTCGCCATTCTATGCCAAATTGTACGACGAAAGTGCCAAGTGGTGGTATTTGGATACAGAATCACTTTATCGCTTGTTGGAACAAGGTGATGATTCTAAAGAACGTGTTGTATCAAATAATGTGGTGGTCTTTTTGACTTTTTGCATTGAAAATTATGCCAAAAGACATGGAATGACTTCTTTAGAGGCATACGCACTCTTCCGCCGTTATGGGGTCGATGAGTATCTCGTGAATGGTTTTGATATGCTCCATACTCAGGGTAAGGATATGATCTTGCACGATATAGATATATTTATCAACAATCGAAAAAAACAAACAAAATGAGACTATATCATGGCTCAATAGTAACGGTCAGGAAACCCAATCTTCGCCAGGGTAGACCCAATACTGATTATGGCAAGGGCTTTTATACGACGATTGATTTCGACCAAGCAGCTCGTTGGGCGCGTATTCGCTGTGAGCGCGCAGGAGAAGGAAATGCAGTGGTGTCTGTATATGAGGTGGATGATAATCTGTTGAATGATGATGCATTGAAGATAATGGAGTATAATGGAGCAACCAAAGAGTGGTTAGATTTTGTGGTTGCTAATCGCCGCTTTGCTCCGTTGCATGACTATGATATTGTGCTTGGTCCAGTGGCAAATGATAACTTATATGCTACCATCAGCTTGTATGAGAATGGGGAATTGAGTGCAGAAGCTGCTGTAGTACAATTGAAGACACATGTGCTGTTTAATCAAGTGTCGTTTCATACCAACGAAGCTTTATCGCAATTGCGATTTGTAGAAGCGATAATTGTAGATAAGGAATAGAAGTGCTTTATTTAACTGAATTATGGTCGACCAATGACCGAGAGGTGATTACATAGCAAGTAAGGAAATAAAATTATTAGAATTTGTCATGCCATTAGCATATTATGTGTTTTTTGAATAGATGAAGGAGTATTACTCAAGTTTTGATTGAATAGTGAATATATAATCAATAGCAAGTATGAATGTCGAAAAATTAAAGAAAGCCGCTTACCAAGGAGTGCTGGAATTAAATGGATTTAAGTTGACGTGCGCTGTTTTGGATGATGATGCAAGAACTCGTGTCTTTGCAGAACGTACGATTGCAAACGCATTTGGAATAAAAGGAGGAGGGCAATATTGGCAAAAAAAGAAAGAGATGGAGATTCTTTTACCTGAATATCTTTCTGCGGCATACCTTCGTCCTTATATCTCACCTTCATTAGAGGAGTATTTTAGTAAAGGATTGACGTACATAACTTTGAATAATCAACAAGCACGTGGAGTTGACGTAATGGTTCTGCCAGAAATTTGTGATGTCTATATACGTGCAGCTCAGCATCTAGATAATGACAATATTAAAGCGGCTGCTGGGGTAGCATATCGCTTGATGAAGGGATTCGCTACTGTTGGTATAGTCGCTCTCGTAGATGAGGCAACGGGCTATCAACATGAGAGAGAGCAGGATGAGTTACAGAAAATTCTTAAGGCATATATTGCTGAAGAACTGCTACCATGGCAGAAACGTTTTCCAGATATATATTACAAGGAATTATTTCGTCTTAATGGCTGGGATTATACTATAAGCGGTATTAAGAAAAGGCCAGGGGTAATTGGGAAATGGACCAATACATTAATATATGAGCAATTACCTCAAGGGGTATTAGAAGAACTTAAAAAACGTACGCCAAAGTCAGATACAGGGAATTATACAGCACGACTCCATCAAAGTTTGACTATAGATGTTGGTGAGCCATCCTTAAATAATCAGATAAATCAGGTGATTACATTATTCCAATTGTCGGATAATATGAAGCATATGTGGCAGCAATTCAAAAAGTTAAAAGAACGACAAAAAGGTCAATTAGAATTACAATTTGATTTTGATGAGGAGGGACATACTAAAGAGTAGAAATTAATTGTAGAACACAGTTGTACAGAAGTTAACAAAATCTTGCAAGAAAGTGTATATTGTTAGATAAACTACAAAAAATAAGACTAAGATTTATAGTTGATTATTAACATGAAAATTTCACAAATATGATAGATAGATTAAGTATTAATGGCCTTAGAGGTATCTCTCAATGTATATTAGAGGATATTGGGCAAGTAAATCTTTTTTTAGGACGCAATAATAGTGGTAAATCTACTATTTTAGAATCTATTTTTTTGTTGTCTGGTGGTAATGACCCTTTTAATTATGCTAAAATCAATAGTTTACGTCATTATAACAGGATGCAATCAGGTGAGGATCTTACATATAATATTTATGGGCTGAAGAAAGATACTCCAATTTTAATTAGTGCTTTCTGTGATAGTCATATGCGAGAATTATCTATATCATATAAGGAAACACGCAGTAAAAATATTAATATTAGTGATAGTAGTACGAGACCATCTATTGATTATGAGGTGTTGTTTCATTTAAAGAACGAAGGAATGCCAGATATTGATACATCTTTTAAAGTTTCATCTATTAATCCAAATAAAGGCAAGGTGGCTTTAGCGGATGCACCGATATTCCATATACCAGCGTTTTTTATCTCTCCATCAGAACCTTATGAAAACGTCGAGAGTTATTTTGCTTCTATTGTTGAGAATAAGAGAGAGGACTATGTTAAGAAAGTAATTAATGATGTTGATCCAAATATAAAAGATATTGTATTTGCAGGCAATCGAATAATGGCTGATATAGGTTTTGATAAGCGTATCCCTATTCAATTAATGGGAGATGGATTGAAAAAGGTACTTTCTGTTGTAGTTAATATGGCAATGGTTCCTAATGGTATTTTGTTGATTGATGAGGTGGATAATGGTCTTCATTATTCATCTATGCCGATATTGTGGAAAGCGATAGTTGAATCTGCTAAAATGTACAATGTACAGGTATTTGCTACTACTCATAATGTAGAGTCACTTCGGGCTTTGAATGAGATACTATCAATGGGAGAATATAAGGATATACAAGATGATTTTCGCTCATATACAGTACGTAGAGGAGATGATGGAGAACATAAAGTAATTAAAGCGAACTATCCTCAGTTTAATCACATTATTAATCACGATTTAGAATTAAGATGATACGTATATTTATTGAATCTGGAGTGGGAGCTGCAAAAGATAAAAATAAAGAGACTACTAATGAAAAGGATTTTGTAGTTAAGTTTATTGAACATCATTTTAAAGAAATGGTGTATAAGACTGATTTTGACGTGTTTGGAATAGGAGGTTATACTAAACTTATCAATATTCAACCTTTATTAGAGGATAAAACTGATAATGATATTAATATAGTTATTTTTGATGCCGATTATGCATACAATGGTGGAGGGTATAAAATTCGTTATCAAGAACTTTTGAATGCACAAAATCAAATGAAAGTGGAATTTGATTTATTCTTATGGCCTAATAATCATGATGATGGTGACTTTGAATCTTTACTTGAACTGATGATTAATTCCGAACATCAAGGAATGCTAGATTGTTATGATGGATTTGAGAAATGTGTAAGCGGACGCGATAAATTAAGTAAAGGATATTACCTCTTCGAGGATGAACGATATTGGAATCTAGATGCTCCAGCAATCAAACCATTAAAAGACTTTTTGAAACAATATTGCCGATGATTATTTGGAGATTGGTGATAGGGGATGAAGAGTATGTGATGTAGTCATCGGATTACCTCATCGCTGACCGATGACAGAGAAATGAATGTGATGGCTACGCCCATTGAGATTATATAATAGCGAATGATTTTAACAACAATACAATGGCAAATAAGTTAAACGACAATAATAAAGAGGCATGGTGGATATGGGTAGTTGCAATAATAGGTTGCCTTTTAGTGTGGCTTTTAGGAGCTTGTATTACTCGATGGTATGCAGTTCGCTATGCTTCATCTATAGTGAATAATGCCGCAGCTCTATTTGGTGATAGTTTTGGTGCAGTGAATGCATTAATATCAGCATTGGCTTTTGCTGGAGTATTCGTGACATTTTGGTTACAAAGAAAAGAATTGGACTTACAACGACAAGAATTAAAAGCACAGCGTGAGGAATTTACTCAGCAAAACAAAACATTAAAGTTGCAGCGATTTGAAAATACATTCTTTCATATGATGGAGTTGCAACAGCAAATTGTAAATGATCTGTTTATTAAGGTTTCAGATAAAGAAGATGTATGGGAAGATTCTTCTTTCAATGGTAGTCGTGAGAGAAAGGAGGTGATTGTAGATAATTCTGTCCGCGGAAGACAAGTTGTTGACTATATATATAATCATTATGAAAATGGACATTTCAGAAGAGGTGTGTATATGAATCTTTACGAGAAAGGGTTGGAAGGATATGAGAATTCACCATACTTGTCTTTATTAGATCATTATTTTAGGCATTTATATACTATATTGCGTTACATAGACAACACAGATGCTTTTGAACTAAATGACAATGGGGAGGAGGATGCAGAATATGCATTTATGATGAAGTATCACTATACAACAATCGTGAGAGCTACACTATCAAGACACGAATTATTGATGCTTTATTATAATGGTTTGTCCAAGTTCGGAAAAGAGAAATTAAAACCGCTAATAGAGAGATATTGTCTTTTAAATAATTTAGATATTAATAGTCTCAGTTTTTCTAGAGAAAATTGTGAGGTATGCAAAATACAGAAACATAGTGATATAAAATGGGATAACTATGGACTTACTGGTACCGATTATGAGTTTTATTTGACAAAAGATGCGCATGATATGTCAAAATATTTAATTAATGCTTTTTGTCACACACCACAAGAATATGAAGAAGCAAATCAGACTTTGAATGTGTTTAAAAAATTCATAGCAAACCGTATTATGGTAGAGAATGATTCTCAGAGTTAAATATGTAATTAATAAAAAATAAATATTAAATACTATGCATTTTGTACTATCATATGATTTAAGTGCGACTGGGGAGCGTCGTACGCAAATTGAAAATGAAATACATGCGATAATTGCTCCATATCGTAATGTAAAATGTCTTACTACATTCTACGTGATTCATGTTAGTAATCATAGTGAATGGGAACTTATGAGACAACAATTATCCAATTACTCAACAAGGGTTTCTGAGAAATTTAATTTCATAATGACTCCTTTAATGGATGGTGGTATGTATAATGGAATGTTGCCTCAAGATCAATGGATTAATATAAATGCTATAACAAGTTTAGATTAAGATGGCTGAAGGTGTTAATGAAAAAGCAATAACAACTTCTAACCCTTTGGGTGAAGAAATGTTGATAGAAGTTGCAATGCCGAAATCATTTAAAATAAAAATGGTTGAAGCATCTAAATTGACTGATTTTAAAATTTGGAGTGCTATATTTTCTTTACTTACTAATATATTTGTGGGTTTCTTTGTTGCTTCTATCACGAATAGTGTACAAGAACAACAATGCTTATTGGGGTGGATTACAGGCATATTTGGTGGACTTGCTTTGGGAGCTTTAGGGATGACAGTTTGGACAAATAACAAAATGGAAACTCAAGAAACAAAAATTAATTTAAAAGCTTCAAAATAATTAATACCCCCCCCCAAAAAAAAATGACCCTAGGAATCATGCAACCATATTTTATGCCGTATATCGGTTATTGGCAGTTGATGGCAGCTGTTGATACGTATGTGGTGTATGATGATGTCAACTATATCAAGGGCGGATGGGTGAGCAGAAATAATATATTGCTGAACGGGCAAAAGCATATGTTCACCATTACGCTGAATGGGGCAAGCCCGAATAAACTATTCAATGAGATTACGATCAAGGACAACTTCAAGAAGTTTTCCCGCTTGATAGAATCTGCCTATCGTAAAGCGCCATACTATGCAGAAGTGACTGCATTGCTAGATAAAATCTACAACTATGAAGATAAATCGCTTGGCGTCTTTATGCTGAATAGTTTTCAGGTGGTGTTGGATTATCTGAATATTGATACGAAATTGATTCTCTCTTCCACATTAGAGAAGGACAATTCCTTACGCGGAAAGGATAAAGTAAAGCACATCTGTCATTTATTAGGCGCTGCTACCTATTACAACGCCATTGGCGGACAAGAGCTGTATGACAAGGAAGATTTTAAAGCAGATGGAATAGATTTGCACTTTGTAAAGACGGAGTTAAGTCCTTATCCTCAATTAAAAAATGACTTTGTGCCAGGATTATCAATGATAGATGTATTGATGTTTAATAATCCAATAGAGGTAAAACAATTGCTAACTAATTATAAACTAGTATGACAGACGCCATAGGAGGATATTTTGAATTAGAGTTGCGCAAGGGCGAACATTACCATAAGAACGCATTACGTCTCAATACTGCTCGAAACTGCTTTGAGTATATTCTTCGTGCGAGAAAATACACCAAAGTATATATACCGTACTACACTTGCGATGTGATACTCGAGCCGTTGAAAAAGTGTAATGTGGACTATGTATTCTATCATATCAACGAGCATTTGGAGCCTATAGAAACCTATCAGTTGCAACCAACAGAGGCTTTCTTATATACCAATTACTATGGACTAAAGCAACGATGCGTGGAGCGATTAGCGGAGCAATATAGTAAACAACTGATTGTAGATAATGCACAAGCATTTTTTGCAGAACCCATGCAGGGTATAGATACATTTTACTCCGCTCGTAAGTTCTTTGGTGTAGCTGATGGAGCTTATTTATATACTGATGCTCACCTAGAGATGGAGTTTGAACAGGATCAATCCTACCTACGCATGTCGCATCTGCTAATGCGTGCTGATGTTAGCGCAGAGGCGGGATATGGTGAGTTTAGGAAGAACGATGACTCATTAATAGATAATCCAATTCGACTGATGTCAAATCTTACGGAGAAGATATTATGCTCTATTGACTATGAATTAATAAAGCAGCAGCGTAGAAGCAATTATATGCAATTGGATGAGCAATTAAGTATAAAGAACGGCATACATCTTACTATGGATAATGATGCGGTGCCAATGGTATATCCTTATTTGACAGATGATATTACTCAACGTCAACGCTTGATAGAACATCATGTATATGTAGCAACTTATTGGCCAAATATACATATAGAAATTTCAAGTAGTGAAAAAGAATTACAAGATAAATTGATTCCTATTCCTATAGATCAGCGTTTGACAAAACTTAATTTAAAAAATATCTTACAATTTATTTAATGATAGTTTATGAAAAAGAAAATTATTATTTTTGGTGCAACAGGTAATGTCGGTTCATATGTGTGGAAATATGCTCTTGATTTTTTTGATCCTGAGCAGTATGAAATTATAGCAACAGGAAGAAGAGTTACGGATTTTTTTGCCAAACAAGGTTATGAATATTTTAGCGTGGATTTGTCAAATTCTGATGATTTTGATAAATTACCAACCGATAATGTATATGCCGTTATTTATTTAGCTGCTCAAATTCCTTCATACATGAAAGGGTATGCTCCAGATAAGTATATTCAGTCGAACATTATAGGTGCATATAATGTATTAGAATATTGTCGAAAAGTACATGCTGACCGTGTATTGTTTTCCACTACTGTTTTTGATGTATCATTAGCTGTACAAGATGGAGTTGCTTTGAAACCTGACACCCCTTACAATTTTAGTTACAAAGGGGATCATGCTGTATATGTAATAACAAAAAACACAGCAATAGAATTATTAAAACATTATAATGCAGAATATGGACTGAAGTATTTTGTCTTTAGATTCCCAACAATCTATAATTATAGTCCTTATCACTATTATCATCCAAATGGTATAAAAACTCTTAGACCATTATATCGTATGATAGATTTGGCGATGAAAGGTGAGCCTATTGAGTTGTGGGGAGATCCTAACTATAGCAAGGATATGGTACATGTGTATGATTGTGCGCAAATGTTGTGTAAAGCAGTATTAGTAGATAGAGAGACTGGTTTTTATAATGTAGGAACAGGCGTTCCCGTTACATTAAAAGAACAGATTGAAACGATTATTAAAGTTTTCTCACCTGAGAATAAACCATCTCAAATTATTTATTGTCCTGACAAACCCTGTGGCGGAGGATTCCTAATGGATGTAACTAATGCAAAAGAGGAATTAGGTTATGAACCACAATACGATTGCCAACGATTATTTGAGAATTATCGTGAAGAAATGAAAGTAGATCGTTTTATTGAATTGCGTCATGAGTAATTATTTTAGTAAGATTAGATGTTAGTGAAAATATTACATATATTACCTGATGAAAAATGTATTGATTTTGCAATTGATACATTTAATGATGTGAAATCGTCGTTAAATACATATATAACGATTGATAACATCAAACCTTTTGTATATATCAAGTCGCATGCTCATGATGTCCAAATAGTTAATAAAAAAGATGTGTTATCTGTCATCATAGATGGTGGATATCATATGGTAGTATTTCATACCTTAACTTATGATAAATATGAACTAATCATGCAAATTCCAAAATCAGTCAAAGTGACTTGGATCTCATGGGGGTATGATATATATTTCTCTCATAGCGATGTGCCACCAATACTATCATTAGAATTATATAAGAGGCTGACTAAAGAATACGTTAAGCAGGCACATAAGATATCTTTTGGTAAGCGCTTAAAGCGTTTGTTAAAGCAAATCCTTTTTTTAAAGCATAATATTGAAGATAAGAAGAGAATAAGCAAACTTATTACAACACAACAATGTGTACTCAATAGGATAGATTATATGTCAACTGTTTTACCATCAGAATATGACGCATTAAGAATGAATCCTTATTTTAATGCTGAATATTTTCCTTTCCAATACGTAGCAAATCGCTCTCCTGAAATAGAGTGGGTGGATGATAAGGCTAGTTGTATTTTATTAGGTAATTCAGCTACAGAGACAAATAATCATTTGGACATTATAAATATACTTAAGAAAAGGAATATATCTAATGATTGTATATTGCCTTGCTCATATGGCGATGAGAATTACCTTCATTATTTAGAAAATCAGACCAATAGTAATAATCAAGTTCATCTTATTAAGAATTTTATGCCTAGAGGTGAATACAAGGCTATGCTAAGATCTTGTCGAGTCGGTGTTTTTGGACATATAAGGCAACAAGCTATAGGTAACATAATTTTGTGTATGTTACAAGGTAATAAAGTGTTCCTATATAAGGATAGCGTGGCTTATCAGTACTTCTCTGCGAATGGATACTTAGTGTTTTCGATAGATGATGAGTTATCACAAGAATCAATACAACAATTGTTAACAGAGGCAGAGCGCATGCATAATGTTACAAAAATTTGTAAGATGTTTTCATATGATGACATTGTGAATAAGTTGGAAAAAACAATAAATACGATACTTGAATAACGATGCTTAAATTCTCCTTCATACTCCCTTGCTATAATGTAGAGCAATACATTGGGAGATGTTTAGACTCTATATTAAATCAGGATATACCTCATAGCGAATATGAGATTATTTGTGTGAACGATTGTTCGCCAGATAACCTGAGCGATGTGGTTCACCAATATCAGCAACAATATCCAAATATTATACTTATTGAGCATTCGGAGAATAAGACAGCAGGAGGAGCCCGTAATACAGGTATTGACCATGCTCGCGGTGAATATATTTGGTTTGTGGATCCAGATGATCGAATTATGCCTAATTCGCTACAAAAGTTATGGAACGAGGTAAAGGATGGTCAATTGGATATATTGTTTTTTAACAATAATGTTCATACTTATTCAGCTGAATGTATAAATTGCAATATTGTTGGTAATTCTGAGGTATTAAGCGGGCAAGACTATTTAGTGAAATATTTTCCTTCTCAAGTAACCAAAATATGTTCAGTATGTAATGAACTGATGCGTACGGAATATGTCCATAATTCCAATATCCGCTACCCAATAATTCCTGCTAGCCAAGATGTAGTATTCCTTTGGGAAGTGATTTGTAATGCCCAAAAAGTACAATCCATTGATTCAATATACTATTCGGTATATCAACGATCAAATTCAACAACAGGAATGCGAGGACGATACTCCGCTAAGTCTAGTTTTTCATTTGTGGTGTTATACCCAAGAGCAATGCAAGAAATGTTTGCTAGAAATAACATACGTCTTGAAATTATTCAAAATTTAGAGTTAGCTATTTATCGAACAATCAATGACAACTCAAGGAAATTATTTAGAATGTCCTTGCAAGAGAAGAGTAAGTTTTATGCAAGCCTTATATTATATAAGTCAGATGTCGATGTCTTAGCAAAGTATATGAATTCAATGACAAAACGTCTATTAAAGACTTATCATTCTTGTTTGATATGGCT
The DNA here is from genome assembly GCA_045531475.1 of Paludibacteraceae bacterium. Taxonomy (GTDB): domain Bacteria; phylum Bacteroidota; class Bacteroidia; order Bacteroidales; family Paludibacteraceae; genus Colicola. The sequence continues at coordinate 9,606 of JAZSEB010000006.1, read as the reverse complement.
AGGTGTTATTTATTTATCTTCTCTATATGTGAGTGTTAAATCAAGATTAAAATAATGTTGCAACTTATAAGTTATATACGCCGTACATTAAGATATTTCTATAGAAAGAGTCTGCAGAAAAGTAATGTTACTTTAATTACCAACAATTGCATAGGTGGTATTATTTATCATGATATGCATTTGCAATTTTTATCGCCAACGATAAATCTATACTTTGATAATGAGGAGTTTATACGATTTTGTACGTATCTTGATGAATACCTGTTATTAGCAGTTGAGGAGTGTACATCTGTTCAGAAGTCTTTCCCCGTAGGAGTACTACACGGATCACATGGCGATGTGCATATCTATTTTATGCACTATGATTCGTTCGAACAAGCAGTAGCAAAATGGAACGAACGAAAAGAGCGTATAAACTTTGACAATCTCTACATTATTATGGAGGCGCAGAAGTGTTCTTCTGTCATTTTGGCTAAATTCAATGATATCCCATATGCCAACAAAGTGATTCTGACAGATGGAATACAAGAGATTGCCCATTCATTTCCAATTAGAAGTGATTTTTATGGTGAAAGTTATTGGCCAGGTAAACTGTTAGAGTATCCTCCAAGAGGATTATATCGATATATGGAACAATTTGATTATGTTACATTCATAAACAAAGGAAAAATCAAGAAAAGATATGTTTAATATCCCTATACTTCTCATAACCTTCAATCGTCCTGACCACGTGCGGCAGGTGTTGAGTGAAATACGCAAGCAGCAGCCTGCGCAGTTGTTTGTGTGCCAAGATGGTGCACGTGAAGGAAACGAAATAGATCGTGTTAAATGCCAAGAAGTGCGCGATGTGATCACAGAACTAGTTGACTGGCCATGTGAGTTGCATACCTTGTATCAAGAGAAAAACCTTGGCTGTGGTCCTGGTCCTGCAGCGGGTATCACTTGGTTCTTCGAAAATGTGGAAATGGGAATTATCATGGAAGATGATTGCTTGCCACATCCTGATTTCTTTGCGTATTGCGAGGAAATGCTGAATCGCTACAATGACAATCCTACGGTAAGATTCATCAATGCCACTTTGTATCACGATCGTTGGCAATGCAGTGCCTCTTATGGGTTCTCACGCTATATGGTAACAGGAGCATGGGCTGCATGGCGCGAGACCTGGCAAGGTTTTGATTTCGATATGCACTCGTGGAATGCATGGCAATTCCGCAAGCAGGTAAAGCGTTTGACCAATAGTACAACCGAAGCTAACTGGTGGTACTGGAAGCTCAAGGAAATACAAGCCGATACCTCCAAAAAATCATATTGGGATTACCAAATGCAGATGCATCTCTTCCGCAATAATGCTGTAACGATCCATCCTTGCAAGAACCTAATCAGCAATATCGGTTTCGATGCTGAAGGTACGCATACCTTGTCGAATGATGGACGTGGCGATCGAGAGGTGTATCCGATATTGCCATTGGTTCATCCAAATTCTATGTCAATCAATAATGCTATGGATGTAGATTGCTTTGGCAAAACACATTCTCAATCGGTATATAAGAATCTGGTGCAATTTGTGTACCAATATATGTTGCGTAGTCGTGGGGTAATGCATGCTATATTGATGGCCTATAAGAAACTAAAAAACAAATCTTTAACCTATAACCTATAATGAGAGTCCTCTCAGTAAATACCAACGATTCCCATGGTGGCGCAGCTCGCGCGGCCATGCGCATTATGCAAGGCGTGCAGCAGCAGGGGGTGGAAACGCAGATGCTGGTGAAGGAAAAACATTCCGAGGATAGTTCTGTGATTTCGCTTCAGCAATTCCTGCCTAATAGCAAATTATATCATTTGATTGATTGGGTAGTTCAGAAGATAAAAAATAAATACCATCATCTGCTCTGGCATCCATATCGCAAAACGAAAGAGAATGTATTTATGTCCGATTCACGTGGTACCTGCTTGGGCGACACATTGCAGAAATTGGATTACGATGTACTGCACCTGCATTGGATTAATCAGCGCTTCATTAGACTACAGGATTTGCCCAAGGATAAACCTATCGTATGGACTTTACACGATAGCTGGTCTTTCTGCGGAGTATGCCATTATTTCTTGGACTGCGATCGATATCAATCGCATTGTGGTGACTGCCCAATGCTGCACTCGGGCAAGGAAAAAGATCTAGCATATCACATTTTTGAAGAAAAAATGCGTGCTTATCGAGATTTGAATTTGCATATCGTTACGCCTAGTCGCTGGTTAGGCGAATGCGCCAAGCATAGCGCATTGTTTGGTCGTTTCCCTGTGACGGTTATCCCCAACTGCTTGGATACAGATGTATATCGTCCGTTAACAGAGCAAGAGATGGATGAGCGCTTGTTAGTCGCTATTGAGCAGAATTCAGCGCTTCACCACGTGAAGCGCGCGGCAGGAGAAAAGGCTGCAAAGCCGATGCTCCTATACGGAGCGATGAATGCTGCGACGGACAGGATAAAAGGCTTTGCAAGCCTTTTATCCGCATTGCAAACGCTTGATGAGCAGGGATTTGAAGCCAACTTAGTGGTATTTGGCGCTAGCGAAAGTGATTTGCCTATGCAGTTCGAGCATATCCAAGTGCACTTTATTGGATACGTATCGGATACAGATTTATTGGTAACCTTATATAATCTTGCTGATGTGATGGTTGTACCATCGTTGACGGAGAATCTCAGCTGTGCCATTATGGAGAGTTTGGCATGTGCTACCCCTGTATGTTGCTTTGCTATTGGCGGTAATGGCGATATGGTAGAGCATCAGGTCAATGGCTATTTAGCAAGAGAGAAAGATGCAGCTGATTTGGCCCAAGGCATTCGTTGGTGCCTAGAAAATAACAAAGATGGCTCGCTATCCAAAGCTGCAGAAAAGAAAGTGATGGAGAATTATACCATTGAGCGAGTAGGAAAGCAGTATGCGGAGTTGTATGAGGCGATTTTGAAAAAATAGCTTCTATTTACTCTAGTAATATAATATACTTTATTGGATCTGTGTTGTTATTGTTTTCAGCATGTTCGATAGTTGATTGGATAATACGAAAAGTTTTAGTTCAGCCAATAGTGAGATTCGTCTCAAATATTCATAAAAATAACTAATAGGGTACTAGATTATGAAAATTACTGACATGAGGAATAATGGTTTTATTTTAGTATTTTCGTGCTCGATTTTTGATGTTCTTCGGCATGTCTCATTATTTCAACAAGTGCGTAATATTACTAAATGGCTTTGGAAAATATTTCATAGAGATAAAATAAAAGGCCTTTCACCAGATGAACAAAAAATATACTTTGAAGAACATAAACCATTGACACATACTTATTTATTTCCAGAACTTTGGGTAATAGGTAATGCGGGATTTGGTGTGATTGTTTATTGTTTGATGGCATGCCAAATAATCTCTAACTTTTGGGGATGGATATGCGTGGTGTTAGTATGTTTACGTATGTTTGAAATACTAGTGTATCATATTAACGTTACGCTTTTTGATTCGATAATTAATTCTCAAAATAATTATGCGATAAAATCTGCAACACGGATGTTGATTTTATTGCTAATCAATATGGTGGAATATATATTGTATTTTAGTATTGTTTACTTGTTTTTTATTCCAGAGAATGTAGATGTATCATGTTGGCAAGTATTTTCTATGAGTATGTCTGCATTTATGAATATAGATATGCCTATTGTGGTTGGATCTCCTAATGCTGTTATGGTCCTTGTACGATTAGAATCAATTATAGGAGTGTTTATGAATTTAATTTGTATAGCCCGTGTTATCGGAATGCTACCAAATGTGCGAACAAAAGATTGTAATTAAGTAGTCTTCTATTGCAAGATACAAATCTTTTATGGTAATATATTTAGAGAATTAGTGATATTTTACAAATACTAATCATTCATATTTTTCGTACATACATAATAATGTGGACGAAAATAGTGCTTAATATTATATGCTCTTCAACTCCTTTGAATAATGGGTGCGCCTTCAGCGCAGTTAAGAGAACGCTCGCTACTGTTTAGTGTTTAGTGGCGAGGGAATAAAGGCGGGTGACCGCCTTTATTCGTGGGGAGTCTTTTTATAACAAAAATACGCTCGTGCCGAGCTACAAAAATATTCAAAAATAAAGAAAGGATACTATTTTGCTTAATCGCTTTGCTCTATTTGATGCTGTTATTAATACGTCCTATCAAAGCAAGCTTTATAGTCCTTCTTAATCCCATCCTCAATCATCTGCTTGTCGCAGATTAGCAGCAAAATAGTTTTGAAATGATTATAGCGTTCCGCTAGTTTATATGGTTATAGCTATCACTCGTTTCGATGGATGGATTGTAAAAATAGTGTTAACAACTGTATAAATCCCTAAAAAATGGGGGTACGTATAAAAAAATCGCTGAATAATTTGGAAGGTCGGAAGAAATGTAGTAATTTTGTAGGCAGGAAAGGGAGAATAAATATAGAAATAGGGTGATACTATGAAAATACCAAAAGATATATTCAGTTTAGATTTGTTAACATGGATTTGTAAAACAACAGAACTAGAAAATAACAATACTAAATCAATAGATGCACTTAAGCATTTATGTAGTCCCAATATATGGGACTTCAGTAAACAGGAGTTTAGTGATCACGAGTTAGAAATTTATAACCAACTAGATCTTTGTAATTCTGATAATATAGAAATAGCTGCGCGTGCAAATGATGTATTGCGCAAAATAGACAAAGATAAAAGACATAAATCACAGCTTTCATCAGATTTGTACTTACAAGTATTTGATATAACTAATAATAATGGGTACTTGTTGCGTTCAATAGAAGTGCGTTGCATAAAAGAAATTTGCGATAAAGAATACTTTGATTCAGTAAAAGAGCGTGTATTACTATTATCTCCAAATGTCATTTTATTGTGCTTAAAAGCATTTCATGGCTCATACAGAAATCAATTACATGAATTCGGTATCTTGTTAGAAAATATTTATGATAAATATATTAGTACTAATAATTTTCGCTATGCAAGATTGGTGATTGATTCTCTAGTTTATATTAGAGTCATAAAATCAGCAGACGCAAATTATAGAAGAGCTATCTTGTATGAGCAAGAAGCGGATTATAATGAGGCAAATAGAGATGATAATACGTACTTAATGCAAACCCATGTTCTTTATCAAAGTGCCTATCAGATGATAGCTAAGGTGAAGAACTTGTATCCAGACGATGCAGAGAGAATAAAATTAAAATTAATCGCTGCTAATAAGGGATATGCTGCACTCTTACGTATAGCTGGAGTTACTGAAAATATTTACACACCAAATGAGTTTGTTGAGAGTATAAATAAGCATTGTGAACAACTAGTTATAACTAATATTTATGAGGCAATAGGATCGTTATTAACAATTCCCTTTATACAGGAAGAGTCAGTTAGGAGATATATATTAAATTATCGTAAATGTGCTCCTATTTCATCTATGGCGAAGGTATCCCAGATTGATTCAGATGGGAATGTGATAGGCACGGCAGAGGCAGATGATGGTTTGCGAACAAAGGAGCACATCCGCTTTCGAGTGAGAATTTTATATGCTATAAGTGAATATTTGCAAACTATAATAGAGAAGCAAATAGATACATCGTACGATAAATGTTTAGAATATCTATTCTCATTGCGACCAAAGTATTTGGCAGAAGATATTGTAGTACTTTTTGCAAAAGGCTTTTCTTATGTTTTTGAAGGTGAAATAATAGCTGCTGTACACATGTTAATGCCAGCATTAGAAGCACTATTGCGACAAAAAGCAGAGGCAATTCATGGCTCACTGAAAAAATATTCGAATGAACGTAATGATGATACACTCTTAGACGGTGTTTTAAGGTCTTTAGAAAACGATTTTGATAATTATGAAGAATGGTATGAACTAAAATCATTTTTAACTATGGGGATAGATGTGAACTATCGGAATAAGTTAATGCACGGTTTAATGCCAATTCCCGTTATGTATACTCAAGGTGTTTATTTATTTTGGTTATGTTTGAAGATGTATTTCAAGGATTCAATGATAAATGAATAAAATATGGATAAAGATCATAAAATATGGGAGATGTCAGATGCTGATTTCTTGAATTTTCTGTACCAAGAGAGAGAAAGAGAATATTCAAAATCAGCATCATGGGGTATTAATTTCTGGGTGGTTGGTGCTGCGATTATCGGTTTGTTAGGATATGCTTATCATGCAATATCTGAAGATTATTGTTCTTTTGACTGGAGATTACTAGTATATTATTCGACTGTGTTAGGAGCCATAATGATTATAGTAATGATACTTCTGTATAAATATATAAAAAATAAAAACTGGACCAACAAATATCGGTTGACTACGGTTGCTTTAAATTCCTCTTCTATAGAACTATCTGGTAAAAGGAATATAGCTTTTGCGTCAATATTATTTCTATGACATTTAGAAGATTATGGTATAGTTATATGGTTGTGGTCATTGTTTTTAATAATTGAAATACTAGTTACAATATACTTATTAATTAATGCACAGAAATTAATAACTACAAAATATAGAGGTTGCATATTTGGTAAATTCTGGTTGGAATTTGTATATCGTTCATTAGAGGTTATCTTATGTATGTCTATATGCATTTCCGCCTTGTTTGATTGGGGATATTCATATCAATTAGGAGTGAGAGAGCTAGAAATGAGTTTCGTCTTAGCAATTATTGTTGGAATAATATGGCTTGTACGAATCTGCAACTCAGAAAATAGACATGCGAACATTGATCTGAGAATAGAGCAATATTTGTATGGAGAGATTTCTAAAGAATCTACATTCTTTTATTTACAAGCACATTCACAAGGATATGATATGGTTGATATTTTGTATACTGAATTACAGAAAGTTCAACCAATAGTAAAAGAATTGAAGGATTGGCAAAATAATCTTAAGCAATATGAGCAATTAATAGAAACTGGAAATCTATCATTTGATGATAGCAGAACTTATAAACATGTTGTTGATGACAACATGGAAAAAGCAAAAAAAGCATTAGATACTGCGAAGCATCTTAATGATGTGATGAGAGAAATTATAAAATTAGATGCATATTCGTCTTCAATGGATACATTTAAGTCGTTAAATCAACAGATAGAAGAATTAAAAAATGTGCTATTAGTGTTTGTAGATAGAAGTTTAGCGGTTTCAAAGCAGTTATTCGAATTCATAAGACCATTCTGGTGTGTACAAGATGGCGGTTTTTGTAAGGTGGAGAATTGTACAGAGCGACATAAGAAGCTTCCTTTCTTTAAACGCATTAAGATTTGGTGTATTTTTGCATTTAAGAATAGATTTTCATTTGTCAATAAAAAGAAGTGTTAATGATTTTTTGTTATTGCAAAACTTAATGATCTTCCTCCAGCTACTTTCGTCCCAAAAATGTGATTATTTTAGAAATTTTCGTCCCAAAAATGTGAGAAAATTGAAAATATTCGTCGGGTTTTTGTGATTTTGTTTGTGTATGTCAAAGATTTTCAGTAATTTTGCGGAAAATATACTAAGATCCCCGATGAAACTCCTAACAGCCAACCGAGCAAATAACTGAAAATAAGACAATCAATATATGATGAACAAAAATTCTAAAATATACGTCGCAGGACATCGTGGCATGGTGGGCTCCGCTATTGTACGTGAGCTCAATCGCCAAGGCTACACCAATATCATCACCCGCACCCATGCGGAGTTGGACCTCTGTCGCCAAGAGGCCGTGGAGGCCTTCTTTGCCGCAGAGCAACCCGAGTATGTCTTCCTGGCTGCCGCCAAGGTCGGTGGCATCGTCGCTAACCAATCGGCTCTCGCGGACTTTATGTACGACAATATGATCCTCGAGATGAACGTCATCCACTCGGCCTGGAAGAATGGCTGCAAGAAGCTTTTGTTCCTTGGCTCCAGTTGCATCTATCCTCGTCTGGCGCCACAGCCCATGACCGAGAGTTGCCTATTGACCGGCGAACTAGAGAAGACCAATGAGGCCTATGCGCTGGCAAAGATCTCGGGTCTGAAGTACTGCGAGTTTCTAAACCGCCAATATGGTACGGACTATATCAGCGTGATGCCAACGAACCTCTATGGTCCAAATGATAACTACCACCCAGAGCACTCGCACGTGCTGCCTGCGCTGATTCGCCGTTTCCACGAAGCGAAGGAGAGTGGGGCAGAGCAAGTTACCTGCTGGGGCGATGGTAGTCCGCTGCGCGAGTTCCTGTATGTGGACGACTTGGCGAACTTGTGCGTATTCCTGATGAATAACTATAGTGGCAACGAGACCGTGAACGCTGGTACAGGCAAGGAACTGACAATCAAAGCCCTGACGGAGTTGGTGGCAAAGGTAGTGGGCTACGAAGGCCGCATCGAGTGGGATACTACCCGCCCCAATGGCACCCCTCGCAAACTGCTGGATGTCAGCAAAGCAGAAGCGCTGGGATGGAAGTATAAGACGGAGCTGGAAGAGGGGATTGCTCTAGCGTATAAGGATTTCTTGGAGAATCCAATGAGAGCGGAGAGGTGATGAGAGGCTATAGATGATAGGCTATAGGCTATAGGCAATAGGCAATAGGTGATAGACAAGGAGTTAAGGAGTTAATGAATTAGCGAATTAACGAATTAAGGAATGAACGAATTAGCGAGTTAAGGAATTAACGAATGAAGGAATGAAGGAATTAACGAATTAAGGAGTTAACGAATTAATGATTTAAGGAGTGAAGGAATGAGTGAATTAATGAATGAGCAAGTGAACGATTTAACGAATTAAGGATTGAGTGAAGTATGATGGAGAAGAAATACGAATATAAAAATTTGGATGTGTACAAGGAGTCAAAAAATCTTGTAAAAATGGTGTATAGACTTATAGAACAATTCCCTAAAGTAGAAACATATGCATTGTGTGATCAACTGCGTCGTGCAGTAATATCAGTACCGTCTAATATTGCTGAAGGTAGTGGTAGGACATCTTCGAAGGATCAAGCGCACTTCTTTGAAATGGCATTTGGTTCGTTAATGGAAGTTAGTTGCCAAATGGATATAGCCTGCGATTTGGGATATATTGAACAACTTGAACTTAATCAAGTGGAAGAAAATATACGTAAAATAGCTGCCATGTTGTCTGGATTACGTAGGAAGTGCTTGGGGGGAGCGAGTTAGGGAGTGAACGAGTTAGCGAATTAAGGAATGAACGAGTTAACGATTTAAAGAATTGACGAATTAATGAATTAGCGAGTGAAGGAACTAACGAATTAATGATTTAAGGAGTGAAGGAATGAGTGAATTAAGGAATGTGCTTGCTTAATTTAGCGGGTATTTGATGAAAAGTAAATAAAAACTGCGATATATTTGCATATATCGCTTTTTTTTGTAACGTCGAGGGCACCGACCTCGTTCGCATGCTCATGAAGTGCACCCAAAAAGTTAGACACAAAACTAAGTGTCGCTTATGGAGCATTCATTAGAAGAGAAATTAAAGGCAATTAAAATGTATAATCGTGGTGTACCACCCACTAGAATTGCTAAGATTTTAGGATTTTCAAGAAA
>JAZSEB010000016.1:0-126630 GCA_045531475.1 Paludibacteraceae bacterium | reverse complement strand
TTTGAGTGCAAAGATACACTTTTTTCTTGACTCTTGCAAGAAGTAAGCCATGTATTGAGCGTGCGTTGGGGAATTTTCCACTTGGTATAACATTCCACTTGACTCATACCTGACTGAAAATAATCATCCAAAACTTGTTGCTTGAATGATGCAGAATAACGATTTAGAGTTCGCTTCATAAAACTTGAATCTTAATAATTGATACTTTTTGTTCATTTTATGAGTAAACCTATTTCAGTATAAGACATCTTAAGATTGGAATCCTAAAAAAAGTTGACTAAAAAGTATCAATTTTCTTGTATATATCAGAATAAAGCAGTACCTTTGCACTCGATTTTTTTAAAACAATATTTTATGTTTCACAAATTTACAGTTCCATAGTAGGAAGAGATGCGAAAAACGAGTTTTTTCATTTGGGCAAAGTGTGTCTTTAATGACACGAAGTCAACCTTTTATCATATTGGCAGTTCTGCCAATATGGACAGGTTTGTAGATATTCTATCCCGTTCGGGAATTTACAAGATCAAGTCGCTACGCTCTATAGCATTTTATCATATCCTGCACAGCAGTATATACGCGACACAGATGTCATTTTTTCAGCGCAGAGCAAATATTCTATTTCAGCAACACGCGCTTCCGCTTCATCTAAACATTTTATGTTAAATGGTTGTCGGTCCTATTGAGGGGATCGACTGATAGCCTTTGTATATATGTCATCAGGCACTCACGTAGTGTCTTATGCGCTGTGGCTTTCCTGACCATTTTGGTCTTGTTTAATCATATTTATTAACCTTTAAACAATTAAAAACAAAAATGAAAAAAACTTTATTTTTGGTACTCGTAATGGTACTATCTAGTGTGTTAGGTTCTAACTCTTTTGCAGCAGATCGCGCTCATACACTCAAGGTGTATAATTGGGCGGATTATGTCTCGATGGATGTACTAGATGAATTTCCCGCTTGGTATTACGAACAGACTGGCGAGCAAGTAGAGGTATTGCTTCAAACTTTTGACATCAATGAAGCTATGTTAGCGGAGATTGAGGTTGGACACGAAGATTATGATGTTATCTGTCCTTCCGAATATATTATTGAACGCATGTTACGTAATCAGCTGTTGCAACCCATTAATAAGGATTTTGGCAGTACGCCAGATTATACAACTAGTGTCTCATCTTTTGCCGTAGAAAAATTCCAACAAATGGCACCAGATAGCACCACCTTTGTGGCAGATTACGCTGTTGGCTACATGTGGGGTACTACAGGATTTATATATAATCCTTCTTTAGTGAGCAAAAGTGAAATACTATCGATAGGCTGTCTTAATGACGAGAAATTTCGTGGTAAAATTCTGATGAAAGATGCCTTTCGCGACATATACTCATTGTTCGTATTATACGTGTATCAAGATGAGATTAATCGCGGAGAAGTTACTAGAGACGAATTAGTGGCAAATGTTACTGAGGAGCGTATTCAACGCGTGGAAGAGTTCCTCCTAAGTATGAAAGATAATATCGCAGGATGGGAAGTTGATTTTGGCAAAGAAGAGATGATTAAAGGTCGTGCTTGGATTAATGTTAGTTGGTCAGGAGACGCGAACTGGGCTATTGATGAAGCAGCACAAGTAGGTGTAACTCTGGATTATATCCTTCCTAAAGAGGGAAGCAGCGTATGGTTTGATGGATGGTGTATTCCTATCTACGCTAAAAACACTAAGGCAGCCAGTTACTTTATCAACTACATGTGTATGCCTCAGAATGCAATTCGCAACATGGAAGAAGTGGGTTATGTAAGTGTCATATCTTCCCCAGAAGTCCTCGCTTGGGCAAACGACGAAAACATTCATGAAACTGTTGACCTAACTTACTTCTTTGGAAAAGATGCTGAAGCAGTACATGCTAACAAAGTTCTATATCCTGATCAGTCAGTTATTGAATATTGCTCGCTCATGCATGATTGTGGGGATATGACGGAACCAATGTTGACTATGTGGTCGCGTGTGAAAGGAGATAACTTGAGCATTGGCATGTTGATTTTTATTGTGATTGCATTGGTGATGAGTGTGATTTTTTGTGTTCTGAAAGTACTTTCAAAGAAGAAACAAAAAAGAGTGTATTCGAAAAAGAATAGTAATAAGAAAAACACAACCACAAAAATGTTACTAACGATTGGGCTTTCATGGATAAGTATTGCAGCCTTCCCTAATGCTGCATCTGCAGAAGAATATGAAAATAATATAGGTATCTCTATCGAGGCAGGTGCAGATATTGTTAGTTCCTACTTGTGGCGTGGACAAAACCTAGGTGGCCTATCCATCCAACCATCAGTTACCTTTGATTGGAAAGGTTTGTATCTGAGCGGATGGGGAAATATCGGGGCTGATAATTGGACTTTTGAATACTTTAATCCTGAATTGGATATTACTATTGGATATGATGACTATGGTGTACAAGTAGATTTGACTCACTTATACTATTTTGGTGGTGATTCTTACTTTGGCAAAGGCGGTTTTAATGCCGAGGAACAGGTTACTGGTAGCACCATGGAAGCGCACTTTGGTTTTCACCTAGGCGATTTGGTAGAGAAAATACCATTATCTTTGGATTGGTACACCACCATTTACGGCGATGACTGCTACAAAGATAAAAATGGAGAATGGAAACGCGCTTGGTCTACCTACATCGAAGTAGGATACGACTTTAACCTGCCACTTGGTATGATACTTGGTGCGCGTGTCGGTATTGTACCTTGGCTTAGTTCGTATACAGATTATGAAGAGGTTTGGAAAAATGCCAATACTATTGCAATCAACAATATTAATCTACGATTAGAGCGTAACTTCCAAATCAAAGACCTTTACTTGGGTATTTGGGGAGAGATGATGCTCAACTGCTACGGTGTGAGCAAGAACAACCTGACCACAACACTGAATAATAAGTTCGACCAACACTTTAACTGGCGTATTGGAGCTAGTCTATATATTGGAAAAGAGTGGTAATTGATTTTATGTGGCGGAAATGGTAATTCGTTTCCGCCATTTTCATCCTCTATATAATAGCACCTTATTTACCACGTTTCTCTCCAAACTCTCCAATCGTCTTATCTCGCCCAAAGGGCTCTAACGAATCGCAAGCGATTTTTCGGCACAAAACACCTTCCGCACCGAAGATTTTTGCAGCATTATTATAGAGACACATTTATAAAAAGTCACCGAAAGCCCACATATATCCCACAGATCTCCTATGGTGTCGCATGGTAGGGCACCTAGCTCCCAGGGAATTTGTGGCATCTTCGGTATACGAAAACTTTTTTTTAATACAACACGCGGGATAGTCTGCAAACATTAGACTTCCCGCGTGTAGTTATAGTATAGGGTTTATTATCCGAGTTTCTCCAGTGCAGTTCTTACGCGGCGGAGAGTTTCCTCTTTGCCTAGCACATCGGTGATGTTCCAGATATGTGGACCACGAGCTGCACCTACAAGGCAGATACGGAAGGCATTCATCACAATACCTATGCCATATTCCTTCTCGGCAATCCAAGGCATAATCAGATTATCCAAGCCCTCAGCTGACCAGTCTTCGTGTGCCTCCAATAGTGCCAACATCTCAGTCATATGCTTAGGACTATCCTCTTTCCAACGCTTCTTGAGCGACTTCTCATCGTACTCCGTTGGAGCCACGAAGAAGAAGTTTACTTGCTCCCACAATTCGCTCACGAAGTTCACACGATCTTTCGTCAAACCAATGACTTTCGCCACAGTAGCCTTATCTGTAGCCAATTGCCCATTGCCAATTGCCTTCTCCAAATATGGCATAAACTGCTCAGCGAGCTCCTCGTTGCTGCGGAGTTGAAGGTACTGGTGGTTGAACCACTTGCCTTTTTCATAATCGAACTTTGCACCCGACTTGCTCACGCGCTCTAGTGAGAACTGCTCAATCAACTCTTGCATGGTGTACATCTCTTGGTCGCCCGTAGCATGCCAACCTAGCAAAGCAAGGAAGTTAATCACTGCCTCTGGATAATAACCCTCCTCGCGATAACCCGATGATACTGAGCCGTCTTTCTGGTTGTGGAATTCTAATGGGAACACTGGGAAACCGAGACGGTCACCATCACGTTTGGAGAGTTTACCATTGCCATCGGGTTTCAACAATAATGGCAAGTGAGCAAACTCGGGCATGCTCTCTTCCCAACCGAAAGCCTTATACAAGAGCACGTGGAGTGGGGCACTTGGCAACCACTCTTCGCCGCGAATCACATGGCTGATCTCCATCAGATGGTCGTCCACAATATTCGCAAGGTGATATGTAGGAAGGTCATCTGCAGACTTGTATAGTACCTTATCATCAAGAATATTCGAGTTAATCACCACTTCGCCACGGATGAGGTCGTGCACATGCACATCAATATTGGGTTCTACCTTGAAACGAACCACATATTTCTCACCATTGGCCATACGTGCATCTACTTCCTCTTTGCTGAGTGTCAATGAGTTAACCATCTGCTCACGAGTACGAGCATCGTATTGGAAATTCGCAATCTCAGCGCGCTTTGCCTCCAGTTGCTCTGGGGTATCAAACGCGATATAGGCATTGCCCGAAGCCAATAATTGATCTACATACTTATGGTAAATCTCGCGGCGCTCACTTTGGCGGTATGGACCATGGTCGCCCTTACCATTGGGAGCATCTTGGCAGATACCCTCGTCAATCTCAATGCCGAGCCATGCAAGGGATTCGGTGATATATTCCTCGGCTCCTGGCACGAAGCGTGTGGAGTCGGTATCCTCAATACGGAGAAGCATGTCGCCGCCATGTTGGCGAGCAAACAAATAGTTAAACAAGGCAGTACGAACACCACCGATATGCAACGCACCTGTTGGACTAGGCGCAAAACGAACACGAACTTTTCTATTCATTTGTTGTATTTCAATTTAAACCGCTGCGCTATTCAACCGCTTGCGGCTGTCAGTTTATATTATTTCTTCTTACGTCTTAGGAATGGGATAGTCCACGATGAACGTGGAAGAGGTTTGGTCATATCATCAGAGATATGTAATACAAATCGTTTGTAATACGAAACCAATAGAGTGGTAACGGGCAAGGCGATAATCATTCCTACGAAGCCGAGCAATGACCCCCAAACCGATAAACTAAGCAAAATCCATGCGGGGCCCATGCCCGTGACATTGCCCATAATAGTAGGGACAAGTACTAAATTCTCAATTATTTGCACGAAAACAAACACTGCAGCAATGCATAGTAGTACGACCCACAAAGGTCGAGCTGTTTCCGCGGCCTGAATCAGTCCTAACAACACCGCAGGAAAAGCACCCAATATTTGCATGTATGGTACCAAATTCAATACACCAATCATTATACCCAAACCAATGCCCATTGGTAGTCCAATGATTTGAAAACCAATAGCAAAAAGAATACCGTTGATAGCAGCTACAAGGGCTTGCCCGCGGAAATAAGCATTCATATTACGGTCAAGATCGCCCATGAGCATCACAATGCTATCGCGGAAACGTTCGGGGATATATTTATGCCAATTAGTGGAAATCTTTTCGTAATCAATCAGCAGGAAAATGATATACATCAAACATACAAACACTACCGCTAAACTCAAAATAGCATTCACGCCACTACTGATCCAATCACCCAAAACGGGAATGACTTTCTGAATGCCTTGTTGCACTTCCTCCGATTGCAGAAGTGTCTTGATATCCAAACTTTGGATAATTTGCTCGATGTGTTCATTGACGCGAGGTGAGAAATACTCGCTACCATCCCATTCGCTGACATAGGTCTTGACACTTTGCGAAAGCGAAGTGGCTTGACGACTGATAGCAGGTACCACCGCTGCCACTGCACCCGTGAGTACGCCTACCACGAGCAGAATAGTCACAATCACCGATAGCACACGACTCTTCAGTCGGCATTTATGCTGAAAGAAATTCACAATAGGCGCCAATATATACGCCACCACAAAACTAATCAAAAAAGGCAGCAATACACCGCTCAAACGGCGAATCAATAGATACAATGCTATCAATACCACTACAGTCACCACACTACGAATGATTGTTGCACGATTAAGTCCCATTGGATTACTATTTGCTGATGATTCTGACATAATCAATTAACATACTTTTATTGGCTTCGCCATAAATTGGCCAAATTTGGTGCAAAGATACAAAAAAAAATCCATATACGAAAATAAAACAAAAAATTCTTATCTTTTTTATTTTTTCCTTGCCTATATGCGAAAAAAATCGTACCTTTGCACGATAATTGCACGAGGTATGTAGAAATGTACCTTGCACCCGAGAAAATTAAATTATTAAATCACAACATATACCATAAACAACAGACCATTATGGCTAAAAAAGAAATTCAATTCTCCCTTGTTTATCGTGACATGTGGCAGAGTAGTGGCAAGTATGTGCCACGCAAAGATCAATTGGCAAAAATTGCTCCCGTAATTATTGATATGGGATGCTTTGATCGCGTAGAAACCAACGGCGGAGCCAGCGAACAAGTCAATCTTCTCTACGGAGAGAATCCTAATATAGCCGTACGCACTTTTACCAAGCCCTTCAATGAGGTAGGTATCAAGACCCACATGCTCGATCGTGGTCTCAACGCATTGCGTATGAACCCTGTGCCTGCGGATGTGCGCCAACTCATGTATAAGGTAAAACATGCACAAGGTGTGGATATTACTCGTATCTTCTGCGGACTCAACGACCCTCGCAATATCATCCCATCCATCAAATGGGCAAAAGAAGCGGGCATGACTGCGCAAGCTACCATGTGTATCACGTATTCTAAAGTGCATAATGCGGAGTACTATATCAACCTCGCAGAAGAACTAATCGCCAACGGCGCACAAGAAATTTGTTTAAAGGATATGGCAGGTATCGGTCGCCCTGCAATGCTCGGTACTATCGTGGCTGCTATCAAGGAGAAACACCCTGATATCATTATCCAATATCACGGCCACTCGGGTCCTGGCTTCTCCGTAGCAAGTATGCTGGAGGTAGCTAAGGCAGGTGGCGATGTGCTGGACGTAGCTATGGAGCCACTAAGCTGGGGTATGGTGCACCCAGACGTGATTACCATCCAATCCATGCTCAAAGATGCAGGATTCCTCGTGAAGGATATCAATATGAAAGCGTATATGGAGGCACGTTCGCTCACTCAATCGTTCATCGATGACTTCCTCGGCTACTGGATTGACCCACGTAACTCAAAGATGACTTCGCTCCTCGTAGGTTGTGGTCTGCCAGGTGGTATGATGGGCTCGCTCATGGCTGACCTCAAGGGCATGCATGCCGCTATCAATGCCAACCTCGTAAAACGTGGCCAAAGTGCCCTCAGCGAAGATGAACTGCTGGTTGAACTCTTTGACGAGGTACAACGTATCTGGCCTATGCTCGGTACTCCTTGCCTCGTAACGCCATTCTCGCAATATGTGAAGAATGCTGCGCTCATGAACCTCTACAGCAAGTCTATGGGCGAGAAGCCATTCACTCGTATGGATCCTGCAATGTGGGGCATGATTCTCGGCAAATCGGGTAAACTGCCTGGTGAACTCGCACCAGAGATTATCGAACTCGCCAAAGAGAAAGGCATGGAGTTCTACACCGATGATCCACAAGCCCTTTATCCAGATGTTCTCCCACAATTCATCGCAGAGATGGAAGAGAAAGGTTGGGATCGTGGTCAAGATGACGAGGAACTCTTTGAGTTCGCTATGCACGAAAAGCAATACCGCGAATACAAATCGGGTCAAGCCAAAGAGCAATTTAATAAGGATTTGCTAGAGCGCATGGAGAAAGCCGCACAAGGAGGCAAACAAGTTACCTTCATCTCTGCTGCCGACAAACGCGCAATCTTGCATCCTAATGCTGAACCATTGGAGGCAACGCTCTCTGGTAAAGTACTTTGGGAACTCGACTTCAACGAGGACAGCAAAGCCCCTGCATTGGGTACTTTCTACAAACAAGGCGATGTGGTATGCTACCTGCAAACACCTCATGGCATCGAGCCAATCCGTGCGTTTGAGCACTGCCGCGTAGTGGCTATTGACAAAGAGCAAGGTGCTACTGCGGTCAAAGGTGATGCACTCTGCTGGCTGGAGAAAGCCGACCTCGTAGAGGAGATTATCACCGATGTCAAAGGTGCTGCTAAAAAGGTAAAAGACGCCATCAAAGACGCAGTCAAGAAAGCCGACACCGAGATTATCGAAGGCACCAAAAGCAATTGGAAAATGACGAAAAACCATAAATAACCATGAAGAAATACAATTTCAACGCAGGACCAAGTATCCTGCCACAAGAAGTGATCAAACAAACAGCAGATGCTGTTATCGATTTTCAAGGCGAAGGCCTGAGTATCCTCGAGATTTCTCACCGCGCCAAGTATTTCCAACCCGTTGTAGATGAGGCAGAAGCACTCATGAAAGAATTGCTGAATATCCCAGAGGGATACCGTGTGATTTTCGTAGGCGGTGGTGCCAGTCTGCAATTCTGCATGGTGCCATTCAACTGTCTGGAGCATAAAGCCGCATACCTCAATACGGGCGTATGGTCGAAGAAAGCCATCAAAGAGGCAAAGGCCTTTGGCGAAGTGGTAGAAGTGGCTACCTCTGCTGCGGATAACTTCACCCATATCCCTATGGATTTCGAAGTACCACAAGATGCTGATTATCTGCATATCACTACCAACAATACCATCTATGGTACCGAGATCTCCGACGAGAAACTCCAAGCTATCTACGAGAAAAAAGGCAATGTACCTTTGATTGCAGATATGTCTTCTGATATCCTCTCTCGCCCAATTGATGTGAGCAAATACGATATTATCTACGGTGGTGCACAAAAGAACCTCGCACCTGCGGGTGTCACCTTCGTAATTGTGAAAGAGGCATTCCTGGGTAAGGTTACTCGCCATATCCCAACAATGTTGGATTACCGCACCCACGTAGAGAATGGCAGTATGTTCAATACCCCTCCTGTATTGCCTATCTATACCGCAATGCTTACTCTGCGTTGGCTGAAAGCCAATGGCGGATTAGAGGCAGCATTAGAGCGCAACGTGGCTAAAGCAGAACTCCTCTACAACGCTATTGACGAGAGTAAGATTTTCGAGGGTACAGCCAAAAAAGAGGACCGCTCACTCATGAATATCTGCTTTGTTTTGAAACCAGAGTATGCACACTTGCAAGACGATTTCTTCAAGTTTGCTACTGCAAAGGGTATGGTAGGTATCAAGGGACACCGGCTCGTGGGTGGTTTCCGCGCAAGTACCTATAATGCTATGACCCTCGAAGGCGTACAAGCCCTCGTGGACTGCATGAAAGAGTACGAGCAGTCTGTTCTCTAAGCATTACGTAAAATCCTATAAATCAATAAAAGCAGCTCACCGAGCTGCTTTTATTTTGTACGTCAGTAGTTGGTATTATCTTCCACCTTAAACCCTAAACCTTAACCTTAACCATCTACTCTCTTATCTCTCTACCAACTCTTAGTGATTAATTAGTCATTAGTTAGTGATTAGTTAGTGATTCAGCTACCTTTATAATACCTCAGACCAATTGAGCCACCAATCACACGGTTTGTTTCTCCAGTTGATGCCATTTAGCAATCACTCAAAAAAAACAAAATCTTCGATTGTATTTGCATATTTCATTTTTTTTTACTACCTTTGCACGCAAAAGTTAAATGAGGTACTATGGAAAACTTTTTCAGAAATACAACCGAGAGAAAAGTAAAAGAAAAAACAATATTATATACATCATTGGTAAACCGTATGAAAGTATTAGTTGCAACAGAGAAACCATTTGCCAAAGTGGCAGTAGATGGTATTCGTGAAGTTATTGAGCAAGCCGGATATGAGTTGGCATTGCTGGAGAAATACACCGCAAAACAGCAACTGCTGGACGCCGTGGCAGATGTTGATGCATTAATCATCCGTTCAGACAACGTGGATGCCGAGGTGCTGGATGCTGCGAAACAGCTGAAGATTGTTGTTCGTGCAGGTGCGGGCTATGATAATATTGATCTTGCTGCCGCAACTGCACACCAGGTAGTGGCAATGAACACCCCAGGTCAGAACTCCAACGCAGTGGCGGAGTTGGCGTTAGGATTGATGGTGATGGCGGTTCGCAATATGTACAACGGCACCAGCGGAACAGAGCTGAAAGGCAAGAAACTGGGTATTCATGCATATGGTAATGTAGGTAGAAATGTGGCACGAATTGCCAAAGGTTTTGGTATGGATATCTATGCGTATGATGCATACTGCCCAGATGAGGCTATGATCAACGATGGTGTTACACCATTGCATTCTGCTGAGGAACTATATGCTACTTGTGATGTGGTAAGTTTGCATATCCCTGTTACACCAGAAACTAGAGGCAGTATCAATTTTGCCCTCCTCAGCCGTATGCCACACGGTGCGGTATTGGTGAATACTGCCCGCAAAGAGGTTATCAACGAAGATGAACTCATCCAATTCATGATTGGACGTAAGGACTTCCGCTATGTAACCGATATTATGCCAGCGGCCGACCAAAAGATGACCGAGTTGTTTGATTCGCGTTATTTCTCTACACCAAAGAAGATGGGCGCACAAACTGCAGAGGCTAATATCAATGCTGGTATTGCTGCTGCAAAGCAAATTGTGGACTTTATCCAAAATGGTAATACCCGTTTCCAAGTAAATAAATAAGGATGAGAAAGTACGTATTAGCATTTATTTTGATTATTTCTATACCTGCTCTTGCTTTGCATGTGGAGTGTGTGGGAAAAGCTGTGCAACTTACCAACCAAGGTGACACCTTGTTGCTTTTTGCATCGAATCCCGAACTCAAAACCCTCCAGAGTGTAGGCGAAGTGGATTGGTATCGGTTACCAGACACCATCAACCCCATTCAATCGGGTACTGATTATTTCTATCCCGAACATGGAGAAGGGTATATGCTCAAAATAGGTAATAAACGTGATGTCTTTTGGGTATTCGACTACGATAGCCTCCGTTCGCAGGTGGCGAAGATTGAAGTAGAGATGTCATGTGAGCAAACTACACTCTACTTAACTGGAGAAGTACCTACAATGCACTACTATCGCGCTAATCGTTCTTTACAGCAATACCAACGTACTTGTATGGTGCAATACCAAGATGCTGCATGGGATGATGATATGGAAGGATGGGGAGATTCGATTGCAATTGAGGAACTGCCATTCACCACGTCCCTTGTGGTGAATGCTTCGGCGGTTCCTACTTCATATGCGATTAGCGACCTGTTGGCTTTCCAACTTGGATTAAGTGAAGATACACTCTATACCGATCTATACGAGCCAATGGCAATAAAAGCGCATCCTCAAACCATCACTACCACTCGTGGTAGTAGAGGAGAAACTAGCAACGAGGTGAATCGCCCTTACGACGAAGACGATCTCATCAATATGTCTGCTCCATTGGAAGTCTTGTTCAAAGCCAATGGACTAAATGCAGATTACTATCAATGGCGCATTTATCGTGGAAGCGAACTGATGCTCACTCGCAACGAATCCGAACATAGATATACGTTTATGGAGAAAGGTAACTATCGAGCAGTCGTAGTCGCTAGCAATGATTATTGTGAAATAGATTCGGTAGAGTTTAATATCTCTGTAAGCGAGTCGCTATTGCTGGTTCCTAATGTCTTTACTCCCAATGGTGATGGTGTAAACGACGAGTTCCGCGTGGCATATCGTTCACTCAAAGAGTTCCATTGTTGGGTGTATAATCGATGGGGACATCTTGTCTATGAGTGGACTGACCCTGCCAAAGGATGGAATGGATATATTGGTGGACGTCCAGCTGCTGAAGGAGCATATTTCTATGTGATTCGCGCATTAGGTACGGATGCTGAGCCCAATGCAAAATATACCATCAAACCTCTATATAAGAAGAAAGTAGAAAAGATTGATGAGTCTATCATAGGTGTATATCAATTATCAGGTTCAATAAATCTTCTACGAGGAGGAAAGTAGTGCCTAGTGGATGCAGTATTATTGTTTAATGTCTAGAGATGAAAAAAACAAAATCAATATATCAACATAATTGGCAAGGGAAATCTTTGCCTATGATAGATGCCCTCATGGCTCAGATGCCTGCTTCTGGTATGATTGATACTCTCAACTGGCCAGAACAATATCCTGCCGCACCAGATGCTCAATTTACATTGGCACATACCGATGATATGCTGTATGTGCGATACGAAGTGAAAGGAGAAATCCCTTTGGCTACCCATACCAAGGATTTAGAACACGTAAATGAAGATGCTTGTGTAGAGATTTTTATTGCCAATGCTGATAATACACGCTATTGGAACTTCGAATTCAATGCTGCAGGCGTCTGCAATGCTTCTAGTCGTAAATCACGTAAAGAAGATGTGATTCGTCTCAATGCTGAACAATTGCAGTCAATCAAGCGTTTCCCTGTACAGCTTTGTGCTGCACATTGGTCATTATTAGTTGCTATTCCATTATCGTTGATAGAACTAGATATCTCACGCGAGCGTGCGCGACGCGCGAACATATATAAATGTGGTGATAAAACTCCTATGCCGCATTATGCATCATGGAATTCAATCCAAGCGGAGAAACCGGCATTTCACATGCCAGAATACTTTGGAGAGATACAATTTTCCTCCATGAGCTAGTATTTATATACATTCTTAATAAAAGCAAATATTTAACAATAAATAACTTATAAATGAAAAAATCAATTATCACTATGGCTGCATTAGCAGTAACAGTATTGGCTAGTGCCAATCCATTTTTCCACTACAAAGAGTGGAAAACCCCACACAAAACCTATCCGTTCAATGAAATCAAACCTGAGCACTATATGCCTGCTTTTGAGGAAGGCATAAAGCAAGGACTAGCAGAGATTGATGCTATTGTCAATAATCCTGCTGCCCCAACGTTCAAAAACACTATCGAAGCATATGAGAAATCGGGTGAACTGTTGAGCGTTGTAGCAGGTTGTTTCTACAACCTCACTTCTGCGGAAACCAATGATGAACTCCAAGCAATTGCTATGGAACTCTCACCTAAAATGTCGGAGTATTCATCTACTATCCGCCTCAACGAGGGACTTTTCCAACGTATTAAAGCTGTTTATGATCAAAAGGATAAACTCAAACTCAATGCAGCACAAATGAAGTTGCTTGAGGATATCTACGAGTCATTTGCTAATAATGGTGCTAACCTCAATAATGAGCAAAAACAAACGTATAAAGAACTCAGCGCTAAACTCTCGCAACTCACACTTGTATATGGTCAAAACGTATTGAAAGCTACCAATGCATGGACGATGCTTATCACTAACGAAGCTGATCTTGCAGGTCTGAAGGATGATACTAAAGCAATGTTGAAAGCCAATGCAGAGAAGAAAGGTTTGCAAGGCTGGTTGCTTGACCTCAAGCCAACTACCTATATTCCTGTGATGGAAGATTGCCAAAATCGTGATATACGTCGCGAACTCTACACCGCATACAATAGCCGTTGCATCGGTGGCGAGTTTGATAACACCCAAGTGATTATCGACATTGTGAATACTCGCCTTGCATTGGCTCAGCTCTTCGAAAAGAATTGCCATGCAGATAAGTCTCTTACTAAGACTTGCGCCGAGAGCAAAGAGAATGTGATGAACTTCCTCGACCAACTCCGCGACAGCTATATGCCTGTGGCTAAACAAGAAGTGGCCGAATTGCAAGAGTTTGCAACATCCAAGGGCTTTTATGCTACCATCCAACCATGGGATTGGAGTTTCTACTCAAAGCAACTCAAAGAGGAGAAATACGCTATCTCCGATGACCTTATCCGCCCATATTTCCAAAAGGAAAAAGTGATTGAAGGCGTGTTTGGCTTGGCTAAACGCTTGTATGGTATTACTTTCAAAGAGAACAAAAATATCCAAGTATATCATCCTGAAGTAACTGCATATGAGGTATTTGACCAAAAGGGTAAGTTTCTCGCTGTGTATTATGCAGACTTCCATCCACGTGAGGGTAAACGCGGTGGCGCATGGATGAATAATTTCCAAGAACAATATATGGTGGGTAAAAAGAATATCCGTCCTCATGTAGTGAACGTGATGAACTTCACCCGTGCAACAGATACTAAACCCGCGTTGTTCTCATATGATGAGGTAGAGACCTTCCTACATGAGTTTGGCCATGGCTTACATGGTATGCTCACCCAATGCCAATACGCTGCACAAAACGGCACCAACGTACCACGTGACTTCGTGGAACTGCCTTCACAATTCAACGAGAACTTCCTCGGCGAGAAAGAGTTCCTCGATACTTTCGCTAAACACTATGAGACAGGTGAAGTTATTCCACAAGACCTTGTAGATAAAATCCAACGTGCTGCTACCTACCATGCGGCATATGCATGTGTGCGCCAACTCAGCTTTGGATATCTGGATATGGCATGGCATACTTTGACTTCTCCGTTCGAAGTGCCTTCTAACTTGACAGCTTCGGAGGCTGTGATTCGTTTCGGTGATAACGCAATGGCATGTGTACAGGTATTGCCACTCGTGGCTGGTACACAGATGGAGTTTGCGTTCACCCATATCTTTTCTGGTGGCTATGCCGCTGGTTACTACAGCTATAAGTGGTCAGAGTTGTTGGATGCAGATGCTTATTCTGTGTTCAAAGCGGCAAAGGCGAAGAACGGCAGTATCTTCGACAAAAAATCGGCAGATCTATTCCGCAAGAATATTCTTGAGCGCGGTGGGAGTGCTAAACCAATGGAACTGTACCGAGCTTTCCGTGGTGGCGAACCATCCATCGATGCTCTCCTTGAAAGAGATGGTATAACTCCAAATAAATAATTAGAATAGATAGAATATAGCGAGTAGATATTCTGAATATAAGGTCGCCATTTGTGTTTTTTACATAAATGGCGATTTTATTTGCATATGTGAAAAAAAAATAGTACCTTTGCAGGCTGCAAGAAATATGCAGCCTATTAAAGGCGTCAATATTATACAATTTTATGCAAGATACACGCACAATACAAAATTTTGCTCTTGTAGGAGCAGCGGGCTATATAGCTCCTCGTCATATCAAAGCTATTGCTGATACGGGTAATAATTTGATGGTGGCATATGATAAATTCGATTCAGTAGGTCGTTTAGACTCCAGTTTTCCTGAGTGTTCTTTCTTTACCGAGCATGAGCAGTTTGATCGTTTTTGTTCGAAGCAGATGCGCAAGGATGATCCGTTGCATTGGATGAGTATATGTACTCCTAACTATACGCATGATGCATTTATTCGCTATGGTTTGCGTTTGGGTTGTAATGTGATATGCGAGAAGCCATTGGTGCTCAATCCATACAACATTGACAATCTAGTAGAACTAGAGAAGGAAACAGGCAATAAAGCATATACTATTCTTCAGCTTCGTCTTCACGATCGTATAGCTGCATTGAAGAAGAAGATAGAAGAAGGTCCTAAGGACAAGATATATGACGTAGATCTCACGTATATCACCAGTCGTGGCAAATGGTACTATAGTTCATGGAAAGGTGATGTGCACAAAGCGGGAGGTATTGCTACCAATATTGGTGTACACTTCTATGATATGCTGCAATGGATTTTTGGTCCAGTAGAGAAGAATATTGTGCATGTGATGTCATTCGACCGTGTAGCAGGCTTCCTCCAACTCAAGCAAGCGCGTGTTCGCTATTTCCTGAGTATCAATGCAGTCTGCTTGCCAGAGAATGCGGTACAAGGCGAAAAACGTACCTATCGCACTTTGGCTATTGATGGCGAAGAGTTTGAGTTCAGCCAGGGCTTTACTGAGCTGCATACCGAGAGTTACAAGCACATTCTCTCTGGTAATGGTTTCCGTATCTCTGAGGCACGCCCAAGTATTGAGATCGTTAGCGCGATTCGTCATGCTGAACCAATAGGACTTCAGGGAGACTATCATCCATTAGCTAAACTACCACTCGCTCCTCACCCATTTGGTTGGGATGAGAAAAGATAATTATGATAGATTTCATGTAATTATACGATTGAAGTATTTATTAATCAATAATAATGAAAATAAAAACGTACATATTATGTCTGTTGACCATGATGATGGCATCGTGCGTTACTAGCAGACGAGTTAATTTGCTTCAGGAACCAGGTAAGAATAATATACCAGAGTATACTGATACGTTAACGTATGAGGACTATGAATTGCGAATAGGTGATCGTTTGTATATTTATGTCTATTCGGTGGATGAAAGAATCAATAAAATGTTCAATGCATCGGGTGCGGGTGTGTCTAGTTCGATGATGCGCCAGAATAGTACGGCAGGTACTGGCTACGACTTATACACCTATGAGGTGAAAAGCAATGGCTCCATCACTTTCCCAATGGTGGGCGATGTGTATGTACGTGGTCTAACTACTAGAGAGGTAAAGAAGCAAATTGAGCAAGAACTCAGTAGTTTTATAAAGAACTATGGTGATTTCCAAATGATTTCTGTGGAGGTTAATATCGTAAGCCGCCGCTTTAGTGTGATTAGTGATCGTGGTAGTGGGGTGTTCTCTATTCCAAAGGAGAAAATCACTATATACGAAGCATTGGCTATGGCAGGTGATATTGGTGACTTTGGTGATCGCAGCAAAGTGCGAATCGTGCGTGAGAAAGAGGGAGTAACCAATATTAAGACATTTGATGTCCGCTCTAAAGATATTATCAATTCCGAGTTTTATTATATTGAACCTAATGATGTGATATATATTCAACGCATCAAGGGACAAAGTTTTGGTATTAATTCCGTAACTACATCAATTAGTGTAGTGGCCACAACACTCGCTTTTGGTGGTTTTGTATATGGCCTTGTCACACGTATAATAAATGCAGTAGAAACACAAAGTGAATAAGAATACAATGAAAACGAATAATATATTCAAAAGCATAATAGTACTTGGAATAAGTATTGTTTTGACCAGCTGTTATGGCTATCGACAAGTAGGTCTGCTGCAAGATAGAGATGATTTGCCGCAATATGATTCTGTAGCATATGAGCCATACCGATTGCAAGTAAATGATGAAGTGATTTATCGTGTAATAACGATGGATGAAACTATTGCAAAAACTTTATCAGCTAATAATGCAGGTAGTGGACAATATGCCAATTCCTACCGCATCTATTCCGATGGTACCGTAGATATCCCATTCCTCCCTCCTGTGAAACTTGAGGGACTTACCGAGCAAGAGGCTCAAGATACTTTGTGCATGGCGATGCGTGAGATTATTCCAGATGCTGATGTGAAATTGGCTATGTATAATAAGAAGTTTACGGTATTAGGTGATGCTAAATCGGGCACCTATACAATCTATAAGGACCGTCTAACGATTTTCCAAGCACTTGCTATGACGGGCGACCTAATGAACTCAGGTGATAGACGTCATGTGCGCATTATTCGTCCTCATGGTAATGCCGAACCCGAAGTGTTAGAGTTTGATATCCGAACCAATACCATCATTGATTCGAAATACTACTATGTGTATCCTAATGACCTAATATATGTGAGTCGAGATAGCGGAAGTTTCTATAAACAATCTAGTTATAGTTCATTCTTGGGACTCATCACTAGCTCCGTTTCACTTCTAATTACAGTGCTCAACTATATTCCAGGTATATGGTAAAAAAGTAGGGTAGTAAAAATCATTTTTCATCGTAAATTCAAATAAAAATCATATGGCACAAGAAGATGTAACACAAAATGTA
Source organism: Paludibacteraceae bacterium (assembly GCA_045531475.1). Classification (GTDB taxonomy): domain Bacteria; phylum Bacteroidota; class Bacteroidia; order Bacteroidales; family Paludibacteraceae; genus Colicola. Next base: position 108,824 of record JAZSEB010000016.1, on the reverse strand, counting down.
AGTCCAATCTTGGAAGAAGAAAACTCAGGTATTGATATAATGGAATGGGTATTCCGCATTCTTAAGCATTGGTATTTGTTTGTTATTGCAGGAATTATAGCTTTCTCATTGGCATATCTCAAGAACCGACGAGTTATTGAAAGTTATCTTACCACAGGTACTTTGATTATTCAAGAGTCGTCTGGAGGAGGATATGGATCGTCTGCGCTCATGCAGGGATTTGGCATGGAAGCTGGTTATCGCAATGTTAATAACCAATTGATTATTCTGGGTAGCTACGATTTGGTGTCCCGTACCGTGGATTCACTGCCATTCTTTGATGTGGAATATATCACCCGTGGACGCTTCAAAACCCGAAATATCTATCGTAACACACCAATCATTGTCGAATATACGCGCATCGACCCACGTGCATACAATTTCTTGTTCAAGTGCGAAGTGAAAGACGATGGCTCGCTCAAGGTGACGCTCGACAATGAGGAAGCTAATTTTGCCTATACTACCCATTATGGCGAAGCTTTGCATACACCATTATTCGATGCTACCATATTCCCTACCGAAATGATGATGCGTCCAGGACAACATATCTATTTTCGTTTCCGCAGTCAAGAGAGCCTGACTGAGGAGTTCACCGGACGCTTGCAACTAAATTTCGTCACTGAGCGCAGTACTATCCTCGGTATTCAATTGGTAGGCGTGACTCCAGAACGTGATCGTGATTTTATTGATAAACTCTCCGAAATCTATTTGCTCCATTGCGTAGAGCGCAAGAACATGGTGGCTGATAAGACTATCAAGTTTATCAATGAGCAGCTGGAAGTGCTGCAAGTTAGCTTGAGCGAAAGCGAGAGTGCAATGACTGATTTCCGTCAAGAAAACAAGTTCGTGGATGTTTCTGCCTATGCTGGTGGATTGATGAGCAAGGTTAATCAATATGACCAACAAAAAATGGCATTGCGCCTAAAGGAAACCTATCTCAACTACCTCACTAATTATCTTAATCAGAAGATTGAACAAGGCACGGTAGTTGCTCCTGTTTCCGTAGGTGTCAACGAACCTATGTTGATGTCTTTGGTGCAACAATTGAATGACTTGCATATCCAACGTGGCGAACTCAGCGAACGCAATGTGTATTATGCGAAGTACACCAATGATATCAATAACGTAAAAACGGCTATTGGCGAGTTGGTCCAATCCATGCAGGCATCACTGAATATTGAGAAAGAGGATTTGGCTAATCGTCTTCGTGAAGTGGAACGCGAAATTAAATTCTTGCCTGAAAAAGAATTGCAAATGGTGGAGATTGAGCGAAACTATCGTATTGACGATAACTACTATACTTTCTTCTTGCAAAAACGCGCTGAAGCCGAGATTCAAAAAGCGCGTAACACTCCCGATAGCGAGGTGATGGATAAAGCTCGTACTACCCGCGCTATGAATAGCAAGGAGAAAAGAAAAAATATGGTGGCATATATGGCTGTCGGCCTGCTCATTCCACTATTAATCTTGATTCTTTCCGAATTGTTGAATAATAAGATACGCACACCAAAAGAGGCTGAGAAATTGGGCGATTTCAAACTGATTGGTACACTGCGCCGAGTAAAATCGCAGAACCCAACTCACGCACAAAAACATCCACGCTCTGGCTATGCTGAGATGCTACGGAGTATTCGCTTGCGTATCGAGTTTATTGTGCAACGCAAAACTAAAATTGCGGTCACTATCACTTCTTCCCAATCTGGTGATGGTAAGACATTTATTAGCACAAACTTAGCTGCACTATATGCTATGAGTGGACGTCCAACTGTATTGCTGGATATGGATATACGCAAACCTAACGTGCACGAGAAATTGGGTCTCGAAACTTCACAGGGTATCACCAATTACCTCATTGGTGATTGCGAATTAGAAGATATCATATTGCGTAATGATGCCATTGGATTTGATGTGATTCCTGCGGGTACTATTCCCCCTAACCCAGGAGAGCTGATCCGTAGCGATAAATTATCAGAATTGATTTCTATTCTGCGCGAACGCTATGATTATGTGGTCATCGACTCTTCTCCTGTTGGATTGGTTCCTGACGCCTTAGCGCTTATCGAACAAACTGATATCACATTGTTCGTCATTCGTTGTATGGCTACGGATAAACGATTCGCACAACAAACATTGCAGAATCTTTCATTGAACCACAAGGATAAGATCAATCTGATTCTTTCGGATATTGTGGTTAATAAATCTAACGGCAATTACGGCTATGGTTATGGCTATGGTTATGGCTACGGTTATGGTAATGGTGGCTCGTACAATAAATATGGCATGTATGGTAAGTATGGTAAGTATGGCCGATATGCTGGCTATTATCGTGCTAAACTCACCAAGAAGAATGCAGATACACTTCATCAATACATCGACGATAGCGATGAGGATTAATTTGATACATCTGCAAAATGATTATCAATCATCTAATTGACTATAGCAATTAGGGCATAATATGAAGAAAGAGAGGATTATCCTCTCTTTCTTTTACTACCACTTCTTTTTGTTGCTATTTTTCTTTCTACTTTCTCGAGAAGATAAGCCAATGATAAGCCAACGATAGAATTATCTGAGGCTTATCTAATCCTCATAATTTGGGCCTCAAAAACCATGAGAAATTAATAAAAATTTATAATTCCATCTGTTGCAAATTTACACTTTTACATAAAATTATGTGTCGATTTTCTTCTTCCCTCAAAAATGACTCAAAAAGACTCTGGTAAAAAATGGCGATTTTTTAGGGGGTATTGGGGTAGTATATAATTATATACTATGTATATATTATATTTTTTTTGAGAGATATACCATTGACTCATTTTTTTATGTAAAAGTGTAAATATGTAAATTTTGGTTCAAGAGTGCTTGGTATATTAAAATATATTAATATTTGCTCATCTCTAAAAATCAAATATTTGCCATGTAAAAATCACCCAATGTCACAAAACAAGCAGATGAAAATTGAAGAATGAAAAATCTTCGTTTTAAGCATGTTCACGAAATGCGAGTGTTTACTAATAATATTACATTCTTGCATTGTTACATAAAATTATGAGTCGAGGGGTGAAATAAAAAAAAAGACACCCTGCTGGATGTCTTTTTGAGCCACTGGCCGGACTCGAACCGGCGACCCACGCATTACGAATGCGTTGCTCTACCAACTGAGCCACAATGGCAATGCTGCATGGCGCTGTTGCAAAAATAACCGCAATGCGGAATGATGTGCGCGAAATCACCAAAAGCGAGTGCAAAAGTACTGCTTTTTTTTGAAATGTGCAAATATTTAGGAATTTTTCAAAGAAAATCTTGCATATATTCATTTTTTATGGTAACTTTGCATGCTTTTTGTCATGTGATTGAAAATAAACACGAATCATGAAGAGAATCCTGTCTATCCTAATATGCGTTAGTGCCAGTCTCATGGTGTCTGCACAATATGCTACCAGCATACTGCATCCTGATGTTTATACATTGCGTAGTCGCTACGTGGATGCTGGTGGGGTGTTAGAGCGACCTTATCTGGTGCTAGAAGATGGAATAATTGACGGCAGTAATCCTAGCAATACCTTGGAAATTTCGTTTGATGAATTAAGTCACGACGCACGTATGTATTCCTATACCGTGCTGCATCTTAATAGTGACTGGACTCCTTCGGGATTGAACAGCTATGAATATCTAAGAGGTTATACGACGGCCGATATAGATGATTATGCTCTATCTATTAATACCCAACAGAGTTATACGAATTACCGTTTTACATTTCCCCATGATGATATGCAATTGCTAGTGAGTGGAAACTATGTGCTGCTCATCTATGAAGATGGCGATGAACAAAATGTGGTAGCACAGGTATGCTTCTCTGTAGTTGAACCTTTGGCGGGGATAGAAGTGAAACAGCGTGGGAATACCGATAAAGAGTATAATGGTAGGTATCAGCAATTAGATATTGATGTAAATACGACCAATTTAGACATTCGCAGCACGCAAGATATAAAACTGGTGGTCCGCCAAAATAATCGATTGGACAATGAGGTAGTAATGACCAAACCTACTTACGTAGAACCTCATCGTTTGCGCTATGTAAATCAATCATCTCTGATTTTCGAAGGAGGAAATGAATTTCGTCATTTTGATACTTATTCCACTTACTATGCAGGTTATCATGTGGATAAGATACGTTATTCTCAAGGTGAGTACCATGCTATTCTAGAACTAGATGAAGAACGTGGTATTATGAGTAGCGGTGCGGGAAGAGAAGGTTTACCTTACCTTACTGAGAATGACGCTAATGGACAGTGGGTGGTGAACTGTGAGAAGTCGGACGAAGTAGATACGGATGCGGAATACATGTGGGTGCATTTTTACTTGCCAGTAAGACAACCGATAATGAATGGGCATGTATTCGTAGGTGGAGAATTGTTTGATAATCAATATACGGCTAAGAATAGGATGGAGTATGATGCCGACCAGAAATGCTATTATCTATCTGCATACCTAAAACAAGGAGGCTATGACTATATGTATTATGTGGCTGGAAAAGAAGGGGTCACAACTTTGCCTTTAGAGGGGTCGCATTGGCAAACTCAAAATGAATATGGCATATATGTATATTATCGTCCGTTTGGTGGCAGGTATGACCAATTGGTAGGATATAAACGGCTATAATAAATTAAATATTTATTAAAAAATCGGATAAAATACAATATAATTTGTATAGTCCGATTTTTTTTTGTACCTTTGCACGGCATTTTGCAAAATTTGGTTTGAATATTTCAAAGGTAGTGATTAATAAATAAAAATATTATACTATGAATACGGGCGGTAAAGTGATAACAAGTGTTGTGAGCATTCTATTGCTTGCTTTGGTAGGATTTGTGTATTTCAAGTTCTTCTTTGTGTATAGCGAAGGCACCAACGAAGGAGATATCAATTATTTCCAACGCGAGGGTTTTGTTTTTAAAACATACGAAGGCAAGATGATTCAGACTGGATATAACTCTCATAATACCAGTGCGACTATTCAATCGAATGAGTTTAAGTTCTCAGTGGTAGATGATCGTATTGCTGAGCAGATAGATAGTAATTCTAGCCGTCAGATTAAGTTGCATTGGAAGCGTTATCTAGGCACTTTGCCATGGCGTGGCAATAGCCAATTTGTGGTGGATTCTATCATCTCGGTGAAGAATACGTCTGCGGAAGAAGAGAATTTTCAGAATATTCCAGCTCCATCTGAACTTCCTTTATTTTAACTTTCTGTAAATGGATTGATTATGCTGAATAAGCCAGAGGAAAATCTAATTAAGATATACGAAAAGTCGTTTCGTGAGCATTGGGTATTGAATGCTGTGACTGATTTTGGTACGAGCAATACCTTGACCTATGCTCAATTAGCGGAGAATATAGCGAAGTTGCACATTCTTTTTGAGTGCGTAGGCATCGAGGAGGGCGACAAGATTGCCGTGATGGGCAAGAATAACGCCAATTGGGTTACTACGTATTTGGCAACGGTGACTTATGGTGCGGTCATCGTGCCTATATTGCAGGACTTTAAAGCCAATGATGCGATACATATCATCAACCATTCGGAGAGCAAGTTGCTGTTTATTACGGATCTGATATGGGAGAATATCGATGTGGATCAGGTGCCTGATTTGCAAGCCGTTATCTCGCTCAATACAATGGACTTGATAGTGACTGGTCTGCCTAAAACACAAGCGGTGGATAAGATGACGATAGAGGAATTGTTTGCGGAGAAATATCCTAATGGTTTTGGGCCTGATGATGTGAAATATATTGAGCGCAGTAATGCTGAGATTGCCTCCATCAATTATACTTCTGGAACAACGGGCTTCTCCAAAGGAGTTGTAACCCCTGCTAACGCGTTGGCGGGAAATATTATTTTTGGTCTGCGCTCGAATTTAGTATATCCAGGTTGTCGTCACGTGGCATTCTTGCCTCTTGCTCACGCATATGGTTGTGCTTTTGACTTTTTGGCATGCTTAGCGGCTGGTGGACATACGCATTTGATTGGACGCACCCCTTCTCCTAAAATATTGATCAAGGCATTTGCAGAGGTGAAACCTACAGTCATTCTATCAGTGCCTCTAATCTTAGAGAAAATCTACAAGAAGATGATTCAACCTCAGATTTCGAAGACAGCAGTGAGCTGGGTGTTGAAGATGCCTTTGCTGGATAAGGTAGTGCTGAATAAGATTCGCGAGAAACTGCTGAATGCTTTTGGTGGCGAGTTCTCGCAAATTATTATTGGTGGTGCTCCGTTGAACGCAGAAGTGGAAGCGTTCTTGCGTCGTATTAAGTTTCCTGTGACGGTAGGTTATGGTATGACAGAGACCGCTCCATTGATTAGTTTTACGCCATGGACGGAGTTTAGGAGCCAGTCATGTGGGCAGGTTCTAGAAGGATTTATGGAGGCTCGTATAGCTAATCCTGATGCAGATGGAGTGGGTGAGATACAAGTACGTGGTGAGAATGTGATGATGGGATATTACAAGAATGAGCAAGCCACCAAAGAGAGTTTTACAGCTGATGGATGGTTGCGTACAGGCGACTTGGGTATAATAGATAAAGATGGCTTCATATACATTAAAGGTCGCTGCAAAACGATGTTGCTTGGTCCTTCTGGACAAAACATATATCCCGAGGAGATAGAGGCGAAAATCAATAATATGCCATATGTGTTGGAGTCCTTGGTGTTGCAAAAGGATACAAGGTTGGTGGCTTTGGTTTGCCCAGATTTTGAGGCAGTAGATGCGGATAAACTGACCCAGGACCAACTGGAGGTGGTGATGGAAGAGAATCGCAAATTGGTAAATGCCGAATTGGCGGCATATGAGCAGATTAATGAACTGAGAATATTTAATCACGAGTTCGAGAAAACACCAAAGAAGAGTATAAAGCGTTTCTTGTATGAAGCGTGAACTTGAGTTTAGACGACGCTACACTATAGTTTAGAGGTTAAAGGAGAGAGGCATGAATTTGTGTATTGACCAGGGAAATTCGCGCACAAAGGTGGCTTTGTTTAAGGACGGACAGATTGTAAAGAACTTGATGTACAAGTTGTTTACAAGTGCGGATGTGGAACGTTTGTTCTCCTTGTATCCAATAACCGATAGTATTGTATCTTCGGTGGCGAATATAGAGCCAGCTGTGGTAAATGCATTGCATAGGTTATCAAAGCATTTTATACTATTTGACCATTTGACACCATTGCCTATCGTTAATTGCTATCAGAGTCCAGAGACGCTAGGCCATGATCGGATAGCTTCTGCAGTGGGTGCTTCGCATTTATGTCCAAATACCAATCTGCTGATTGTGGATGCGGGTTCGGCGGTGACCTATGATTTTGTATCGGCAGAAAAGGGATTTTTAGGAGGAAATATAGCTCCGGGAATCAAAATGCGTTTGACGGCATTGAACCAGATGACTAAAAAACTGCCGATGGTAGAAGTGGAACAGAATGCTTTTCGCCCCTTGTTTGGAAAAAATACACGCGAAGCTATAGCAGTAGGAGTGGTGCGTGGCATAGTATTTGAAGTAAAGGGATATATGAGAGCACTGAAAGAGCAAAACACACCGTTTGTGACCTATATAACGGGTGGTCATGCTCCGTATATAATGGATGCTATGAAAAAGAATGTGGTATGTGAGCCACACTTAGTGTTGATTGGACTTAACTGTATTTTAGAATATAATAAGCGAAAATAAGATATATAATATACTATAAGGAATATGAATTTGAAGAAATATATAGTAGCTGTATTTGCATTTTTGACAACCATAGGAGCATGGGCACAGAATGCCACCTCGTCGCCATCTTCAAGATTTGGGTATGGAGAACTGAACGATAACCTGCCTGGTGCTTATCGTGCCATGGGCGGCGTGGGAATAGGTATGCGTTCGAATAAAGCCATTAATCCTGCACAACCTGCTTCATATACGGCATGTGATTCAATGACTTTCATGTTTGACCTTGGGGGATCATTTTTGTATACGAATTACGGTGACTCTTATGGACAACGTAATCGTTTGAACGGAAACTTAGAATACATGACTTTGCAGTTTCCTATTTGGCGTCAACATATTGCCTTTTCTGCTGGTGTGAATCCTTATTCAGCAGTAGGTTATAATTTTGCATTGTCTGATTCTATAAATTCGGACTATTACTATACAAAGACGTATTCAGGTGAGGGTGGTTTTACTCAAGTGTATGGTGGCTTGAGTTTTAATATTTGTGATTGGGTAGCCTTGGGAGCTAATGTATATTATATGTTTGGTGAAATCAACAAGACTCGTTCGCTTACATTTACCGATGCTAGCCTGAAAGCTGTGAATCAATCGGATAAAATGACTATCAGCAGTTTGCGATTGCGATATGGTGCGCAATTCTTCCATACCTTTGGTAAACATACTATCGTGTTGGGCGGCGTATTTGAGAATAAACAACGTTTCTCAAAAAGCGAGTATACGCAAATAGAGTCCACTACATCGGATACTGTAGATATGATGGATAGTGCTTTTGAGATGCCAATGATGTATGGCGCAGGTATCAGTTATAACTATGCTGGCCGCTTGACCCTAGCCCTTGATTATCAATGCCAAGACTGGACGAAAACGCTATATTTCAATCAAGAGGATAAGTTGAAAGTACGTAATAGATGGGTATTTGGTGCAGAGTATCGTCATGATCCTACGAGTAGAGATTATGCTGAGCAAATGTATTGGCGATTGGGTGCAAATTATACCACTTCATATTCGTTAGAAACGGCTGCTCCAGAGATAGGTGTTTCTGTAGGTATGGGGTTCCCCTTACGTACAATAGGCACGGTAATCAATACGACATTCGAGTATGGACATAGAGGTGGATTTTCTGGTGCCGAACTAGCAGAAAATTATCTGCGCTTTGTGGTGAATGCATCCATTGCAGAACATTGGTTCTTCAAACGTAAACTTTGAGAATATTAAATATAAAATATTAATGATATGAAAAAACTTTTGATTATTGCACTTTGTGCTACAATTCCAATGGTTGGCTTTGCACAGAAGAGAGCCAAGAAAAAATGTAAAAATGCGCAAGAAGAGGTAGTTGCTCCTGTTGTAGAAGTACTTGATGATGAAGAGTGCTTGATGCTGCTTTCCTTAAGCCATGAGTCGGTAAAAGCAGAACAATATGATGATGCTTATGAGAACTGGTCGAAATTGTATCAAAGTCGTCCTGACTTCAATAAAACTATTTTTACTGACGGTAATAAAATTCTAGAATACAAATGGAATGCCGCTCAAACTCCAGAGGAGAAAGCGCAATGGCGCGAAATGATCATGAAACTCCATGATGAACGTATAAAATTCTTCGATGATCCAAAATATCCAGATGCATATGTTTTGGGTTTGAAAGGTGTAGATTACTTGACCTATTATCCTGAAGATGAGTTGGCTATGCCAGCATATGAGTGCCTGAAACAATCTGTAGAAGGTATGGGCGAAAACTCGCAAATCACAGTGCTTCGCAAATATGTAGAGGTAAGTTATAATCTATACAAATCTAATCCAGATCAATATGGCGAGCAATTCTTGGCAGACTATCAAAAGGCTGCTGGATTGTTGGATGCTATTGCTGCAAAGGGTGGCAAGAATGCTACTCATGCCACTAGTCAAAAAGCATATGTAGATCGTTTGTATGCTGCTTCTGGTGCTGCTGATTGCGGTCAAATGGATCAGATGTATGCTAGTGTGGTAGCAGAGAGTGCTAATGATATTGAGAAATTGGGTTCAATCATGAAACTCTATCGTCGTCTTGGTTGCACCGAAAGTGATGTATATTTTGCTGCTGCAGAGAATGCGCATAAGTTGCAACCAACTAGTGAGTCTGCTGCTGGTTGTGCACAAATGTGCATCAAAAAAGAAGACTACGCCGGTGCAGTAGAATATTACAAGCAAGCACTTACTATGGTAGATAATGAGGAGGATAAAGCAGATTATCTGTATCGCATGGCTAATGTATATGTTGCTATGAAAAACTATCAACAAGGTGCTGCTGTAGCTCAACAAGCATTGGATGTGAATGCAGAAGATGGCCGTTGCTACTTGTTGTTGGGTATTTGCTATGCAAGTGCAAAGATCTATGACGATCCAATCTTGGCGCGTTCAGTATTCTGGGTAGCATGTGATATGTTCCGTAAGGCAAAAGCTGTTGACTCATCTTGCTCAAGCGATGCTAATAAGTTGATTGCTACTTATTCACAATATTTCCCATCTAAAGAGGATGTGTTCTTCCATCGTGATTTGAATGAAGGTGCTCCTTTCCGTGTAGGAGGATGGGTAAATAAAACTACTACTTGCCGTTCAAAGGCAGAGTAATATCCTTTAGTAAAGATTATTTATTTGATATTCTTTGTGAAAAGTTTATCTACATGGCTAACTGAGAGAATCACAATTGTGGTTCTCTTGGTGTTGCTATGTGGGATGATTGTATCGTGTAATAAACAAGAAACTCGACACAGAGCAGATGCTATTGTGGATAGAGCGGCTATGCCGGTGCTAGAAGGTGATGATGTGACTACCCTGATATCGGACTCTGGCATTACACGATATAGAATAACAGCTAAAAGATGGCTGGTATTCGATAAGGCAGATACGCCATACTGGGAATTTCCTCAGGGTATATACTTGGAGAAATTTAATATCAATCTAGAAGCAGATGCTACTATAGAAGCAGATTATGCGTACTATAATGAGCCAGCTCAAAGGTGGTTGCTTAAGGGAAATGTAAAAGCCCTTAACCTGGAGGGTGAACGTTTTGAAACTCCATTACTGAATTGGGACCAAAAATCGGAGTCGGTATATTCTGATTCGTCTATTGTCATTACAAGAGAAAGTTCCATTATTAAAGGGGTAGGGTTCCGGTCCAATCAAGAGATGACTAATTATACAATATTGCGCCCTACAGGCGTATTCCCAATAAAAGAATAAATTAACTATGAAATATAAACATTCTGTTGTTGTTCCTTATCAAGATGTAGATGCAACACGTCGAGTGCGTTTGTACACGATGGAAAATTATCTGCTAAATATTGCGGGTAAAGTGGCAGATGAAATGGGATTTGGTATTCCCGATCTTTTGCCTATGAACTATACGTGGATCATTACTCATCTTAATATGGAGATGCTTTTCCTTCCACGTCATGGTGAAGAAATGATTATTGAAACGTGGATTGAACGAAATGCGCATATGTTATCTATTCGTGATTTTCGTATCTACCAAAAGCAAGATGATGGTGAAGAGAAACTGATAGGGTGTGCAAAAACTGTTTGGGCAGTCTTGGATCTCAATTCACGTGAGATCGTGAATGTGTTTGATCTTCCAATGTTCGAAAATTCCGTAGATGGTGAAGTACTAACTATGGCCCGAGCACCCAAAATGCAAGCTCTACATCTGGGTAACCTAGAAAATGGCGCAGTGATATTAAAAGCCGACGAGATATTGCATGAAATTCAATATTCAGATGTGGATTATAATAGACATTGCAACTCATGCAAATATCTGGAGTGGATGGTGAATGCCTCGCCGTTTACGGATAATACTCGCCCAATTAGATTAGATATCAACTATGTAAAAGAATTATATGAAAATGATGTGATGTATACACGATTTGTGAAAACATCAGAATCTACGCAATACCAACAAGTAGATGAGAATGGAACAACTTGCTGTAGCGCAAAAATTTCACTTATAGAAAAGTTAACCTGTTGATAACTTTTCAAAAACAGAAAACTTTTAAACTTTTGTAAAAACGTAATATGCTATTTTATAGTGTGTTACGTTTTTGTTTTGGATAACTTTGTGTGATTGTTGAAAACTTTTTTTGTCAAAATACTTGCATAGTTCGTAAATATGTAGTACCTTTGCACTCGATTTCGCGTCTTATATTTGACGTAAACTGAAAATGGAAAATATATTTATTAAAACCATGGATACAAAAAAGACTTACACACAGAAAGAAGCAGAACAAGCCTCTGTCGTTTATTTTAAAGGAGATGAGTTAGCAGCACGTGTTTGGAGTACCAAATATGCACTCAAGGACTCTTATGGTAATCTCTATGAACAGACGCCAGACGATATGCATCATCGTTTGGCTGGTGAGATTGCTCGTATTGAACAAAAGTATGCCAATCCAATGTCGGAAGCAGAACTTTTTGAATTATTGCGTGATTTTAAGTACATCGTTCCTGCTGGTAGTCCTATGACTGGTATTGGAAATGATTTCCAAGTAGCTAGTTTGAGTAACTGTTTTGTGATTGGTCAGGATGGTAGTGCAGATAGCTATGGTGCTATTATTCAGATTGATGAAGAGCAAGTACAACTAATGAAACGTCGTGGTGGCGTAGGACATGATTTGAGCCATATCCGCCCTTATGGAAGTCCAGTGAAGAACTCAGCACTCACTTCTACTGGTTTGGTTCCATTCATGGAACGTTATAGCAACTCTACTCGCGAGGTGGCGCAAGATGGTCGTCGTGGTGCATTAATGCTTAGCGTAAGCGTTAAACACCCTGATAGTGAGGCGTTTATTGATGCAAAAATGGAGTCGGGAAAGGTTACGGGAGCTAATGTATCTGTGAAGATGCACGATGATTTTATGGAAGCTGCCATTGCCAATAAGATGTATCAACAACAATATCCTATTGATTCTGCAGAGCCTATATATACGAAAGAGGTAGATGCTGCAAAATTGTGGAAGAAAGTAATCCATAATGCATGGAAATCGGCTGAACCTGGTGTGTTGTTCTGGGATACTATTACTCGCGAGTCAGTGCCAGATTGCTATGCTGACCTTGGTTATAAGACGGTTAGTACCAACCCATGTGGTGAGATTCCTTTGTGTCCATACGATAGTTGCCGTTTGTTGGCATTGAACCTCTATAGCTATGTGAAGAATCCGTTTACCGCTCAAGCTGAGTTTGATTTTGAACTCTTCAAAAAACACGTGGCTGTTGCGCAACGAATGATGGATGATATCATTGACCTAGAGGTGGAGAAGATTGAAAAGATTTTAAATAAAGTGAATTCTGATCCAGAGTCTGAGTCAATCAAACGTACAGAACGTGAGTTGTGGGAGAAGATTATGGAGAAAACTACTCAAGGTCGCCGTACGGGTGTAGGAACAACTGCTGAAGGTGATATGTTAGCTGCTCTTGGTTTGCGTTATGGTACTCCTGAGGCTACTGCATTCTCGGTTGAAGTACACAAGACCTTGGCACTAGCTGCATATCGTAGTAGTGTTATTATGGCCAAAGAGCGTGGTGCTTTTAAGGTATATGATGCTAAACGTGAGGAAAACAATCCATATATCCAACGTATTAAAGAGGCTGATCCTGAGTTGTATAACTTGATGGTACAACATGGACGTCGAAATATTGCTTGTTTGACGATTGCTCCAACAGGTACAACCAGTATTATGACACAGACTACAAGCGGTATCGAGCCTGTATTCCAACCTGTGTATAGACGTCGTCGTAAAGTGAATCCAAATGACAAAAATGTTCATGTGGATTTGGTAGATGAAGTAGGTGATAGCTTTGAGGAGTATGTAGTATTCCATCACAAGTTTATTACTTGGATGAATGCTAATGGCTATACTTATGACGCAAGCCATCGCTATACTACAGAGGAGATTGATGAGTTGGTAAAGAAATCTCCATATTACAAAGCTACTGCTAACGACGTTGACTGGATGGAAAAAGTGCACATGCAAGGTGCTATCCAAAAGTGGGTGGATCACTCTATCTCTGTGACAATCAACCTGCCAAATGATGTTACTGAAGAGCTAGTAGGTAAACTCTATGAAGAAGCTTGGCGCTGTGGTTGCAAGGGCTGTACTGTTTACCGTGATGGCTCACGTACTGGTGTCCTTGAGGGTATGAAGGAGAAAAAGAAAGACGATGCCCAAAGCAAGAAAGATGAGAAGAATTGTGTTTGCTTTGACAACAAAGTACGTATCCGTCCTGCTGAATTGGAGTGTGATGTAGTTCGCTTCCAAAACAATAAAGATAAATGGATTGCATTTGTCGGCTTGAAGGATGGAGTGCCATACGAGATCTTTACTGGTTTGGCTGATGATGAAGAAGGTATTCTTCTGCCAAAGTCTGTAACCAAAGGTAAGATTATTCGCGTTGTACAAGAGGATGGAACGAAACGCTACGACTTCCAATTTGTTAACTCTCGTGGTTTTAAGACTACTATGGAAGGCTTGAGCTATAAGTTCGATAAGGAGTTCTGGAACTATGCAAAACTTATCTCTGGTGTGCTTCGCTATGGAATGCCTATTGACCAGGTTATCAAGATGATTAGTGGTTTGCAGATGGATTCTGAAACCATTAATTCATGGAAAGTTGGCGTAGAGCGTGCTCTTAAGAAATATATACAAGATGGCACTGTAGTTCAAGGTCAAGTATGTCCAAATTGTGGAAATGCATTGATTTTTGAGGAAGGCTGTATGCATTGTCGCGAATGTGGTTATAGCCGATGTGGTGGATAATTCATAGTCAACTAAAATTCAATCACTTGGTGTAAGTAAAGAAAGATAATTTACATAAACCGTACTTGAATAATGGATTCGCATAATCGAAGGTCAATGCATCGGTTATGCGAATCTTGTTTTTATCTGCTGCTATTTTCCCACTATTTTCCTACCATTCGCCAGCCATCTGCCAGCCATCTGCCATCTATCTCCATCGTGACCTCATCGTGACCTCATCGTGACCTCATCGTGACTTCATCGTGACTTCATCGTAATTTTATCGATACTTAATCCTACTATAATCATCACATCTATGTGCTTTCACTTTCTTAAGATGATGATGAATCTTTGCCGAAACTTAGAAAAGAAAAATGCAAAAAAATGCGTTGTATTGTAATATTTTGCTTGTTAGTTTTGTCTAATGGATGTAGTCACAAGCAAAGTAACTAAGAAATACAATTTGTTAAACAATTAAATATTACTATTATGGAATTTTATAATGTTGATTTAGAAGCACTATTCGCACTTGTTTTGATTTTTGGTGTTATTCCTGCTCTAGTATTAGTAGGAGTATTGAATTCCCTAAGGAATCGTCGTTACAAAATTGAGCGACAGTCAGAACTGATGGCCAAAATGATTGAGAAAGGGAATAGTAGCAATCTTGATTTTAAAGCAATGGCAGAGGCATTGCAAGAGCCTAAAAAGCGAATCAGCCTTAAAACCTCTCTCATTAATAATCTAAAATGGGGTTGTATTTTCTCTTTCATTGGCCTTGCATTATTAGGAGTGGCATTGTATGCTCATTGTACTGACGCTAATCCTACTGCTGAATTTTTGATTATGGGAGGAATTGTGTTGGCTATTGGTTTAGGTTTTGTTGTAACATTCTTGATATCAAAGAATTACCTTAAAAATGAAATCCTTGCAGAAGAAAAGCAACTAACTGAGAAATAGTAAACTGCATTTAGCTGTCAGACATTTTTTCATCATCACTTTTCTATGGATAAGCAGCAGTTTATATCCGCCATTGGCGGCATGCAGGAATCCCTTCGGCGATTCCTGCTCGTGCTTACTCGTGGAGATAATGAACTTGCTAACGACCTCGCGCAAGAGACTATACTCAAAGCCTATTTACATTGTGCTACTTTTGAGGGTAGATCGGCGCTGCAAACATGGATATTCCGCATAGCTTACAACGAATACTTAAACGAGCAAAATACCTATTGGCAAACCCATCGCGTGACAGTAGAGAATTACGACGCAGTTGATACACAAATGGCTGATGAAAATGCTGATAAACAATTTATCTATGAGCCTCTATATCAAGCTATTGACCAACTACCAAAGAAGGAAAAAGCAGTAGTTATTCTCTATTACTTAGAGGAAAAAAGTATTCGTGAGATACATCACATTACTCAATTATCCGAAGCAAATATCACTATAATGCTCTATAGAGCAAGAAAGAAATTGAAAACTATATTAACTTATGCTAACAACTAATAAGATTAAGAGTCGTTTACGTGCTAATGCACCGAAATTGGATGATAGTGAATTGTTTATGAATGATACAATTCGTCAGATTAATCTTTTACCTTCTCCAAATAGCGAATTGCAGAAATGTTTGCGAAGGTATAATTTGTTGGAACGATTCTCGTTTCATTTAGATGCTGTGCGATGGGTTTTGCTCGGTGGAAGTGGTTCTGCCATTCTAGGCTATTTTATGTTTACGAACTACGAAGTAATACTATCAAGTTTGATAGGGTTTTTGCAAATATTATAAAAAAAAGCTGTGTTGATCAACGCAGCTTTTATTATTATTCCTCCTACATCTTACTATTACCTATTATATATTGCCGAGTAGTGACTTTACAAATTCTTGTCTGTCAAATACTTGTAGGTCTTTCATTTGTTCACCCAATCCAATGTATCTCACTGGGATTTTGAATTGGTCGCTGATACCAATAACTACACCTCCCTTGGCTGTTCCATCTAGTTTGGTAATCGCCAATGAAGAAACCTGTGTTGCTTTAGTGAATTGTTTAGCTTGTTCAAAAGCGTTCTGACCCGTACTGCCATCTAATACCAACATTACATCATGAGGTGCATCGGGTACTACTTTTTGCATGACATTCTTAATCTTTGTCAGCTCATTCATCAAATTTATCTTGTTGTGTAGTCGTCCTGCTGTATCAATTAGCACCACATCTGCGTCATTAGCTTTTGCACTAGAGATTGTATCAAAGGCTACACTTGCAGGGTCAGAGCCTTGTTGTTGTTTAATGACAGGCACTCCAACACGTTCTCCCCAAATACTAAGTTGCTCTACGGCTGCAGCACGGAAGGTATCAGCAGCTCCAAGATATACTTTTTTGCCGGCTGCTTTATATTGATGCGCAAGTTTACCAATGGTGGTGGTTTTACCTACACCATTTACACCAACCACCATAATTACATAGGGCTTACATGGCAATGGGTCTGCAAAATCCATTACTTGAGTGGTATTGTTTTCGGCCAAAAGCGAAGCTATCTCATCTACTAGAATCTGATGCAGTTCCGAGGTTCCCATGTACTTGTCGTGTTTGACACGTTCTTGAACTCTTTCAATAATGCGTAGAGTAGTATCCACACCCACGTCAGATGTGATAAGTGCTTCTTCTAGATTATCAAGAACATCGTCATCAATTGTCGTTTTTCCTGCAATAGCACGAGAGATTTTAGATAGAACAGACTCTTTGCTCTTCTCTAGTCCTTTGTCTAATGTTTCTTTCTTTTCTTTGCTAAATAATCCAAAAAATGCCATGATGTTATTTACGTTGTGTTGGTTATTTATCTAATTGTTCAAAAATTGAGTTTTTGCTCTTGTATTCAGGTACAATCTTCTTCATACGTTGTACGCATGGGAAAGCTTTGCCATTTTGTGCCTCATCTATGAGAGCTTGAATTTGTGTTGAAACAACATCAAAATCGTATTCTCTTACCTTTGCAACAAGAATCTTCTCATTAATTGTAGGAATAGTAAGTTCTTTTTGGTTGAGAAGTTCTTCATATAGTTTTTCTCCTGGTCTTAGTCCTGTGTATATGATTTCGATGTCTTTCCCTGGTTCGTATCCTGCTAGTCGAATCATATTTTTAGCCAAGTCTGCAATCTTTACTGGATGACCCATATCAAAGCAAAATATCTCACCACCATTGCTAAGAGCAGCTGCTTCTAGCACCAAACTACTAGCTTCTGGTATAGTCATGAAGAAACGAATAATATCGGGGTGAGTAACTGTAACCGGCCCGCCAGCTGCAATTTGTTTTTTAAAGTATGGTACTACTGAACCATTGCTTCCAAGTACATTACCAAAACGTGTGGTAACAAACTTGGTAGAATTAGGATTTGATTTTATCAATTTAAGATATAATGATTGCACATAAATCTCGGCTACACGCTTTGATGCTCCCATCACATTGGTTGGATTAACTGCTTTGTCGGTAGATATCATCACAAAACGTTTGGTTCCATACTTGACTGCCATATCAGCTACATTCTTTGTACCAAGAATATTGGTCAAAACTGCTTGTCTTGGAAACTCTTCCATGAGAGGCACATGCTTGTAAGCAGCAGCGTGGAAAACTACATCCGGTTGATATTCATCAAAAGCTTCTTCCACCATCTTTTCATTGCGTACATCCGCAATAATATGTGCAAAATGTTGTTCTGGGAATTCCTTTTTTAATTCAATAAGTATATCATGCAAAGGAGATTCTGCAATCTCTAATAAAACAATTACTCTAGGATGGTAATTAGCTACTTGCTTTACAATCTCACTACCAATACTACCTGCAGCACCTGTGATCATGACCACTTGGTTTGATAGGAAATTACGTACATTTTCTGTGTTAATATCAATAGTAGGACGCTCTAGCAGGTCTTCTACATTGATAGACTCAATCTTACCAATGCGCTGAGCAATGTTATTGTCTTCATTTTCAGGAGTATAGTCGTTGAAATACGGAGTAGTGAGCACTCTGATATTGTGATTGATGAAGATAGATAAATCCTTAAGTGGATTGATCGTTTTCATTTTCATTGGTGAAATGATTACACCAGTCACACCTTTATCACGCATGGTTTGTATCAGTTTGTCATCTCGCATATACACACTTAGTCCCAAAAGGCTATGACGTGTTTTCTCTCCAGGATCAGCAATGAATCCTGCAGGATGATAAGGACTATCCATATTGGATTGAAGCATCTTGGCAATGGATAATCCTGCAGATTGTGTGCCATAGATAAATACTTTATTTGAACTTGTGCGCTGTTGAGAAAGATATTCAAAAGCAGTTTTGATTACTACCCTCCATCCAAAAAGCATGGTGATTGCCACAAAGACGTAAATAATCAGTTGTGTATTTAGAAATGGTATTTGGTGTGCCGTATTTTGTGTGACAATGTTGATTACAATTAAGAGCACTCCAGTAGCTACAACTGCCAATGACACTTTGATAGTATCCACAAATGTTGAATATCGCAATATGCCAGAATAGGTGTGGAACATCCAAAAGAATACCGTCTGAACACCCATTAAAATGAGGGCTTGCAACCATATGGGGAGACTCAAATAGTCAGTGTTATACATTAGAAGATTGCTCCCAATGACATAACTAATTGCAAAGGCTACAAAAACAATGAGTAGGTCCAATAATAGTACTCCCCAGCGTGGTAAATAATCCACATTCACCCAATGTGAAAATATATCGGATTGTCTTATTTCTTTCATGCTTGCCATAAAAAGTATCAATATTAGGCCGCAAAGGTACTAATTTTTTTGAATATACACAAATATGTTAAGATTTTTCTGCTATTTCACCGAGCAATGAATGCCTATTCGGTAATAATTACCCAAAATGTTTGAAAAATCAGTTTTATATCATACCAAAAACTACTTTTTTTCACATAGTCAAGATATAGTTTAATTTTCTCTTGCATGATGACTTCAATGTAGTATTTTTCGGGATCTTCTGCCATGGCTAATAGTTCATTCTCATTTCGAAACTTAATGCTAGCAGGGTCTGTGATACCAGGTCTTACATCCAATACGTGCATCTGTTCTGGTGTCCAGTAGTTCACATAATGTCTCACTTCAGGCCGTGGCCCCACTAAACTCATATCACCTATGAATACATTGATGAGTTGTGGTAATTCATCAATTTTGAACTTGCGAATGAAATACCCAGAACGAGTAATACGTGGGTCTCTTCCACCAATAGTTACCAAACTTCCTTTGTCAGAACCGATACGCATGGAGCGAAATTTGAATATCCTAAATTCCGTATTATTCCTTCCTACACGCACTTGGCGATAAAAGATAGGACCGCGGGAATCTAATTTAATCCAGGTGGCTATCACCAAAAATAGTGGACTGAGTAATATTAGCCCCAAACCACTCAGAAATATGTCAAAAAGACGTTTCATTATGATTTTAGGAATGGTGTTACTATGCGAATGTAATTTTCAATGATATAATCAACCTCTTCATTTTTCAGTCGAGTATGTAAAGGTAATGTTATCTCATTAGCAAATTGTGCATATGCATTTGGGTAGTTATTAATGTCAAATCCCATGTTTTTGTATGCCGTCATCATTGGAAGTGGCTTGTAATGTACGTTGGTAGCAATACCACACTCTGCCATTTTTTCAATGATTTCTTGTCGCTGATCAGTAGAGATGTTAGGCACGCGGGTAATGTAAAGGTGGCCTGATGACTGATAATCATTGCTATAGTGCTCCAATACTTTTATCCCTGCATCTTTGAAAGCTTTGTCATAGCGTTCTATGATGGCTTTTCTACGCAATAGCATATCAGGATAGCGTTTCATTTGCACTAATCCTAAAGCAGCCATGATATCGGTCATATTGCATTTATACCATGGTCCTACAATATCATATTCCCATGCACCCAACTTGGTTTTAGCTAATGCATCTTTGGATTGTCCATGTAATGAGAATAGCTGCACTTGGTGATATAGCTCATCATCACTAACACTCGGAATAGTATTCCATGTGAGTGCACCTCCTTCTGCAGTGGTAAAGTTTTTTACTGCATGGAAAGAAAATGCGGTAAAATCGGCAAGTGTTCCTACCATTTTTCCTTTTCTTGATGCGCCAAAAGCATGCGCAGCATCTGCACAAATGGCTATTCTGCCCAATGCTTTTTGAATCTCATTACTAGCTTGGAAAAGAGGACGTTTTCTATCTACAATAGTGCGAATGCGTTCATAATCACATGGAATACCAGCCAAATCCACAGGGATGATAGCTTTGGTTTTTGGTGTAATCATTGTCTCCAATGCATCATAATCCATCTCTAAACTATTGGGCTGTACATCCGAAAAACGTAGTGTAGCACCCACATGGCATACAATAGAAGCAGAAGCAGTATAGGTATAAGCAGGAACTATCACTTCATCTCCTTCACCAATACCTAATAGGCGAAGAGCCATTTCGGCACAAGCGGTTTGTGAGTTAAGACAAACTGCCATGTTTGTGCCTAAATATGATGCTATTTGTCGTTCCAATTCTTTGGTTCTAGGGCCTGTAGTAATCCATCCGCTAAGGATTGCTTCTGCTACTTCTTTAACTTCTGCCTCCGTCATATCAGGAGGTGAGAATGGTATATTAAATCGTTTCATTTCCTAAAAATTATCGATTGATTGTTACATTAAATGATTGTTTGAAAAGTACTTTTACTATTCCGTGTATATATCCTATTCCATAACTAGTATGCAAAATGAGGAACGTAAATGGCATCAAAAAAAGCAATGCAAACGAATGATATTTCTTTGCTATCATTATTCCAATTAACATGCCAACTATAAAATATAACAGCATAACCGCACCATACAAAATGCTTATTGCAGGAAAGAATATACTGAGTATGGCTCCACAAATCAATCCCACTACAAATATAGGTGGAATAAATTGACGCATTGTAGCAGGACAGCCCAATTTCTTGTTTACCAGAGGCTTGTATAACCCATATTGGTAATACATCTTATAGAGCTTGGCATATGAATCACGGGCGTAATAATCAAATTCCAGTCCAGCCAGCAGTACGATCTTACCACCGTGATTGATGATACGTGCATTGAGTTCGTCATCCTGATTGCGAATCAGTTCGGTGTCGTACAATCCGACTTTTTCAAAAACCTCTCTTCTGAAGCATCCAAATGGCACGGTATCTGTTTCTATATCTTCGGTTATACCAATGCGAAACATGGAGTTTCCTACGCCAAAAGAGGAGGTTAGTGCTTCTGCAATAGCAATGGCGGTAGCAGATTGATTCACGGGCAAGGTTCTGCATTGTGCACCCACATTATCAGCATGATGCCTGTGCAAGCCTTCAACCAATTTGGAGAAATAATCCGTGGGGTAAACTGCATGTGCATCCAGACGTATAATAATATCTCCTTTGGCTGCCTCAATACCGATATTCATAGCGTATGGTACAGTGGTACGTGGATTGTCTATGAGTTTGAGGAATGTATATTGTTGAGTGTATGCTTGTACAATCTCGCGTGTTTGGTCGCTGCTCATGCCGTCCACAAACAGTACCTCCAAATCCTTCTTGGGGTAGTCTTGTGCTAAGACAGAGTCTATACATTGCGTAATGTACTTCTCTTCGTTATATGTAGGACAAATGACAGATACCATTGTGTTCTTTTTATTAAATACTAATGATAGAACGCAAACTTCCTAATATGCGTGTAGCATAAAATAAGAAATTATACTCGCCTATCTCAGAGAAATATATTTTACTATATGCAATAATTAAGTATATTGCGTTTTGTATTCGTTGTTTGGCATTGGTCGAGAAAATGGCACTATTTTCTCTGCAACGTCGATAGTAGATGGCATTTTGTGAGGTGAAGGTTATGTTTTTAACCTTGTTAGATATTAGAAACATAAAGAGACTATCTTCTCCTACTTTAAAACGCACATCAAATTGTTGGCCCTCAACATAGTTAGCGGGAATCATTTTCATACAGGGACCAGAAAAGAACTTGCGAGCCACTGAGTTGATTGATATATTGCTTTTGCTTGCGCATTGGTTGTATGCATCCGTTATACGATAGGGTAACTGTTGTGCTGGATATCCATCTTTGAAAGCATAGGGATAGCATAACACTATATTGTTGTCTGTGGCCAATGAAAGCATTTCTTCTAGATAGGTGGTGCTGACATAGTCATCGTCATCTATAAATGCGATATAGTCGCCTTGTGCCGATGCCAATCCGATATTGCGTGCGTTCGATACACCTCCCTGATCGGTTTGAATAAGGTGTACTTGGTGAGCAGACATATGCTCAGCTATAAATTCTTGTATCTGGGTATAGTAAGGCTCCTCGCAACCATTTAGCACAATAATCACCTCAAATTGCTCTGCTGCCAATGTTTGTTCAGCAAGCGATTGCAGGCATTCCCAGATATATGCTTTCGGACGATATGTAGGTATAATAACTGAAATCATAATGTGTGCAATATCTCTTTGGTGATCTGTATCATAGGTGGATATGTCTGTGCTTCGATGCTGTGGCCTCGCCCTTGTAGTTTGCAGCGCAATAGACATAAGCGCAATGCAAATAGTCTGATACGCAAATAATGTGCCACAGATAGCCCATGTTTGCGACAGACATACAAATCGGCATCTAGCAACTGCTTATAGCGTTTCTCCTCAAAGGGACGCTCTGCCGATAAATGCAGATAGGGGATAGACAGGAATTGGATCTTCTTTTTGGGGAAGGCTTTGCGCAATCGCAAATGTATATCACACTCTTCGCCATACATGAATATCTGTTCATCGAACATGCCTATCTCCTCAAAGCACACTTTCTTGATAAAGAAGAACGCTCCCGATAGGTGCATATGGCGGTAGTCGTAGTAGTCGAATCGCTTGTAGATATTGCGCAGCGGCACTTGCAGGTAGCTCATCGCATTATAGTCGAATGCGTATGACCATCCCAATTGGGTAGGGGTGTGCATTTGTTTGCCACCACACATGATAGTGTCTTGTTGCAAAGCTTGTAATGCAGCAGCAAATATAGGTTGCATCAGTCTTACATCTGGATTCATAATTGCTACCACAGGTGCTTGTGCCATACGAATGCCGACGTTATTGCCTTGTCCGTACCCGCTATTATGCGTGTTTTGCGTAATAATGACTTCGGGATAGCGTTGGGCTATCGTTTGCTGCATAGTAGCAAAGTCTTCGCTCTGATTATCTACCACAATTACTTCTAATCCCTCGCCAATATCGTTGTACTGATACACTGATTCGAGACATGGGTAGATGTCTTTTTCTGAATTATAGGTTAATATGATGACGGATAAGTGTTTCATTTTACAAAACAACGAGTATAAAATAAATATACAATAATTACGCCTAATGCGATAGGTAATAGCAAAAGAGCAAGTACTAATTCAAATATTGTGAACAATGATTGCTTAAAAATTGTAAGTAATTTTAGTTGTTCCCAAATCCGATACTTGATAGTACTCAGAATGAGGAAACATAATTCTACTGCTAAACGTAGCGATAGTAATAGCCTCTTATAACCTCGTTGTTTCTGAATTTCAAACGCCAAGAATCGTAAAGTACCTGCTCGTTGCGTTTCTAACTTACCGCATGTTGTCTTTCCTGTTGGTGATTTCATATACGCAGCGCCACAATAGTCTTTTATTCGCTTAATTTTTGGTCGAGCAGAATATACTTGAATATGAAAATCCCAATCTTCTCGTTCTTTGATAGCAGTTGTAAATGTAATGCGATGTCTCTCTAAAAAATCACGACGGTATAAGAAACTATGAATAGGTAATGTGCCAAATGTCCCCCAGAATGTAAGTATTCGTATTAGACTACTATTCATACCTTTGATTGATTCTTTTTCCCCTGTTGGAGTAATGTAGCACCAATCTGTATAGCAAACATCCAACTGATTTTCTTCCATATATGCTTTTTGACGATGCAACTTGTCAAAATCAATCAAATCATCTGCATCCAACAACTGAATATACTCACCTCTAGCGTACTCTAACCCTAGTTTTCTAGCACTAGCAGTACCGCCATTTTCTTTTTGTATCAATCTTATGCGCGAGTCTTGTTGCTCCCATTGATGAACTAATGCTGCTGAATGATCGGTTGAACCATCATCTACAACAATCCACTCCCAATCAGTTAGAGTCTGTTTCAATAGACATTCCAATAAACTAGGAAGATATTTTTCTGAATTATAACAAGGTGTAATGATGGATACTTTCATAATGTATAATTATTTTGATAGTTCAGCATTTTCCTTTTCTGTTAAATCATTTTGCTCTAAAGAAGGTATACATGCGGAATAATATACCAATTGCAAGAAGAGGAAGATATATATGATATTGTATGCTTCAAAAAATGACATAATTAGTAGTATGCACAATACAGTTACTGCAGTCGTTGTTACTCTATGTTTGATAGACAACGCATTGCGAATGGCATAAATTACGATAAATATAAAGAAGAAACATGCCAACATTCCACCACTAAGTAGAAACATCACCCATAAGTTGTGCGTTCCTGATCCCTCTAGATTTTCATCGTTCCACTCTACATCTTGAATGCCATATCCCGTTATTGGATGATTTTTGATCAGTTCAACAGCATTCTCCCATATAACCGTACGTTTACTGAAGGTAGTGTCTTTGTTCAATGTACCCTCAATAAAAGTGGTGGCCCATTTCACTTGTTCAATATCATTTCCATACCAAATAATCAGCATAAATGCGGCTACGTATAAAATCGCAAAAACGGTTAACCAAACTTTTGGGTGCTTAAAAATACGATGCAGTAGAATATAAAGTGTAATCAATACTATACCGATTGCTGATGTCATCGAACCTAAAAATATCACGGATGTCAGCGATACTACAAGTAGCAAAAAGAGATTAAATTTGCCCTTTCCATACGCAAAGGTGTATAGGCATTGTGTGGTGATGGCAAATATACATACAAGTCCAGTTTGGTTCTGATTTCCAAATAAGTAGCGCGCAGGGTTTCCGCGCCCAACCCATGTCGTATCTATCCAGATTCCTTCTGGGAAGATAATCAGCAAAATAGCATTGATGTAGATTAGTATTGAGAAAATAACAACTAGACATTTTAAACTTCCACGCATGTTCTCTTTCCAATACACTTTGCCTATTAGCAGAAACAATGCGACATTCAGCCATGTGAAAAGTGGTGTTACACCTACTTCTGTAGGGTGGGTAAAGGTGTTTATTAGATAGATAATCCACCATATATTAACAAGTACGTTATACTTGTCAAATTTCATCACATGCTTGATGTTTGGTATAAGCAATGCTGCAAATACCAAGAGCTCTAGTGCTTGTATACAACGAACAATCGCATATGAAAAACCATTCGTAGGGAAACTAATAATAGTCACTCCTATGATGATAAAGCATATCAAGAATTGCCCGATATTATATGATATACTATGAATGTCTTTTTGCATTATGAGGTATAAATCGATTAAGTGATTGTATTATAATTTCTTTCTCTTGTTTGTTTATTGCTGTCAACCAAATACTTATTCCGCCAATTACAACTGACAAACCAATTGTAATGACTAATCGATATGGAGTTTGAATGTATTTTACACATATTATGCACACGCTACACATGACAATCAGTGGGATAATAATCCTGCCGAAGACATGTTTGCAGAATGGCAAAATCGGAATATCTGCAATCCATTTCATCAATGGTAGTCGTAGTAAGGATGTAAATAACTCTATCCCTACATAGCACCATAAAATTGATGCTACAGACATACCGAAATACAAACAAACCCATCCTATTACCAACACCATCAATTTAAGTGTGTAGAATATTAGTGTATAGTTTCGTATGTTGCCAATAGCTTGATTAGCAGAGGTTAAACCTACGGATAGTTGATCGCATAAGGCAGCTATTAATATCAATTGACAAAAGATGCTACTATATTCGGGCACTTCGCCCAACCATAACTGCAAAATCGTATCCATTTCCGCAATCAACGGAATAGCCACCATAGCAAGTAGTAAAAATGAGTATTTGCTCACATACTCACTCATCACAATCATCTTATTCCTATCTCCTGCACCTTCTGCTTTCATGATTTGTGGGTTAAACGCATTGAGTATGGATACTGAGATAAATTGTACTGCACCCACTACTTGTTGCGCTATACCATATGCAGAGTTAATCACAGTCCCGTAAAACCAATTTAATACAACGGCTATTCCTTGATTCCGTGCTATTACGCATCCCGCAGAATACGTGGTCCAACCAGCAAAACTGCTCAAATCTTTTATCAAACTCTTGTCCAAATCTTTAATACGAGGAATATGAAATTCGGGAAATTTCATCGCTGCGTAGATAGTAAAAAGCAACAAATTTACCACATTAATCCCCACCATTATACCTGCATATGAAACCAATTTGTCATATGCGATATATGATAATCCGATAGCTATCAGTAGTTTAAGCAATCCGTCTATAACATCCACTATGGATATATACACAATATTTTCCCTCGCAATGAAAAGTGCACGGATAGGAGCTGTGATAAAGCTCAGCCATAGCATTATTACTGCCGAATAATATACCCACAAAGCTGCAGCTTGTCGACTGCTATCAATATTCAAGAAGTCGTATGTAATCCATTTCCCCAATAAAATTAATACAAGCGCCGTCACACATCCAATCAAAATATGGAGAAGCATACTATTTCCATATACTTTGCGAATGCCCTGTATATCATTCTTGCCATGGCATACCGACAAATATCGCTGTGTGGTAGTTACAAGTGCATTGGTAACGAATGACAACATAGCAATCACACCTGCCACAAGCATATATATACCATAATCATTTTGTCCTAAAGCGGACAAGATGAGTCGGGTAGAGTACAACGACAAGCACACGTTGATAATGGTTCGTGTGTACTGTGCCAATGTATTAATTATGATGCGTTGCGAATTGGTCATCCTTACTTCTCGCTTAGTCTCTGCGGAAAATATCCCTCGTATATACTTTTTCTTTCACATCCTCAAGGCATGCATCATAGCGATTGGCTATAATCGCTTGTGATTGTTGTTTAAACTTTTCCAAGTCATTGACCACCAATGAACCAAAGAAAGTAGAACCGTCAGCCAAAGTGGGCTCATAGATAATCACTTGTGCTCCTTTGGCTTTGACACGCTTCATAATTCCCTGAATACTTGATTGCCTGAAGTTATCCGAATTCGACTTCATGGTCAAACGAAAAACGCCAATCGTGCATACATGCTCTTCCTTTGCGTTGTACTGACCATTATTATAATAGTCGTAATACCCAGCCTTGGCCAACACACGGTCTGCTATAAAATCTTTGCGCGTACGATTACTCTCCACAATCGCTTCTATCAAGTTCTCTGGCACATCCTGATAGTTTGCCAACAACTGTTTAGTATCTTTAGGCAAACAATACCCTCCATATCCAAATGATGGATTGTTGTAATGTGTACCAATACGTGGATCAAGACATACGCCGTTGATAATAGACTGTGTATCAAGTCCTTTCATTTCGGCATAGGTGTCCAATTCGTTGAAGTAACTCACGCGCAAGGCCAAGTAAGTATTAGCAAACAACTTCACTGCTTCTGCTTCCGTAAAGCCCATGAACAATGTATCTACATTTTCCTTGATCGCTCCTTCTTGTAGTAAGGTTGCAAACTGCCTAGCAGCATCCACCAAGCGTTCATTATTCATATCCGTGCCTACAATAATTCGCGAAGGGTATAGATTGTCGTATAACGCCTTCGATTCGCGCAAAAACTCTGGTGAGAATAGGATATTTTCTGTACTGAACTTCTTACGAACAGATTCGGTGTATCCTACTGGAATGGTGGACTTTATCACCATAATGGCTGTGGGATTCACTTTCTGTACGAGCTGAATCACCGACTCCACAGCCGACGTGTCGAAATAGTTTTTCTGACTATCATAGTTGGTTGGTGCTGCAATCACCACATACTCTGCTTCCTTGTATGCTTTTTCGGCATCCAATGTGGCAGTCAAATCCAATTCCTTCTCTGCAAAGTATTTCTCGATATACTCATCTTGTATAGGAGATTGGCGGCGGTTTATCATGTCCACTTTTTCGGGGATGATATCCACTGCCAGCACTTTGTGGTGTTGTGCCAGTAGGGTAGCTATCGACAATCCTACATATCCAGTTCCTGCTACTGCTATCGTCATACTGTCAACTAATTATAGTCGTCCATCCACTACGCTGCGATCTACAAAATCTTTCACGTCGAAGATAACAGCACCTTGATCTTTGTATTTCTTGAAATCAAAGGTTTTGAATTGGTTATGGCTCACGCATGCTATCACGGCTGCATATTGCTTATCTGGATCAATGGCTGAAATCAGTTCTTTGCCATACTCATGTTTTACTACTTCATTGCTTGCCCATGGGTCGTAGATATCAACAAGGCAACCAAAATCTTCCAACTCATCCACAATATCTACCACCTTTGTATTACGGCAGTCTGGGCAATTCTCCTTAAATGTAACACCCAAAATCAGCACATGCGATTCTTTAATTTTGTGGTCCTTTTGAATCATCAGTTTCAGCACTTTATCTGCGATAAACTTTGCAATCGAGTTGTTCACAGCACGGCCTGACAAAATCACTTGTGGATCATATCCCAG
Source organism: Paludibacteraceae bacterium (assembly GCA_045531475.1). Taxonomy (GTDB): domain Bacteria; phylum Bacteroidota; class Bacteroidia; order Bacteroidales; family Paludibacteraceae; genus Colicola. The sequence goes on along the minus strand of JAZSEB010000016.1, from coordinate 79,486 downwards.
CGATTTTGCTTTATGTGCCAAATAATATGGGTCCACAGAAATACAGTGACCGCCCACCAAACCTGGACGATACTTCAGGAAGTTCCATTTTGAACCTGCTGCCTCAATCACGTCGTTTGTATCAATACCCACGCGGTCGCAGATTAATGCCAATTCGTTCATGAACGAGATGTTCACATCGCGCTGACTATTCTCCACAGCTTTTGCGGCCTCTGCCACTTTCATGTTTGGCGCTTTGTGTGTACCATTTTCCAAAATAGAGTTATACATCGCGTCCACCAAGTCAGCAATCTCTGGAGTTGAACCAGAGGTGATCTTCTTGATCTTTGTCAAAGTGTTCACTTTGTCACCTGGATTGATGCGCTCTGGCGAATAACCGCAGAAGAAATCTACATTGAATTTCAGACCGCTATGTTTCTCCAATACAGGTACACAATCTTCTTCCGTACAGCCTGGATAAACGGTTGATTCATAAATGACGAGATCGCCTTTTTGCAATGTCTTACCAATAGTTTCACTAGCTTTCAATAGTGGAGTGAGATCGGGATTATTGAAGCGATCTATTGGGGTAGGAACAGTTACAATGTACGTGTTCACTTGCTTCAAATCTTCAGGATTGCTGGTAAACGTCAAACCGATCTTATGGGTAGTCTCATAAGCATCGCGTGCTTGTTTCATACCTACGAGGTCTGCTTCTAATGTGTGGTCTTCGCCACGATTCAGTTCATCCACGCGAGCTTGATAGATGTCAAAGCCAATCACGCGGTACTTTTTACCATACTCAATAGCCAATGGTAATCCTACATAACCCAGTCCAATGACTGCAATTACTCTGTCGTTCAAATTCATATTTGTATCAATTGTATGTTGTTAATTTCAAAATTCCACGGCGCAATACGCCATAATAGCCTGCAAAGGTACAACTTTTTTTTTATTTATACAAATAAAATCAGAAAAATTATACAAAATGCATTTTTTATTCTCACCTCTCACCTCTAACCTCTCACCTCTCACCTTTAACCTCTCACATTTAGTTAGTGATTAGTTAGTGATTACTTAGTGATTAGTTAGTGATTGAGCAGTTTTCATCCTATAAAAACCCTCCATATTTAAGCCCATTTGCACCAATTTCTGCCAATAATCCATCCAGTTTTCCTCCTTTTTTCGCTCTCAATCTACACTTTGTTCATGATTTTTTCAAATTTTCAATTTGCATATGTCAATTAAAATTTGTACCTTTGCACCCAAATTGCCTAATTTTGTGCCTTGGGCACGTAAATCAAAATAAAGTAAATGAAAAATTTTAAATTGTGGAACGTGGTTTGCGGATGGATCGTATTTGCTATTGCCGCCGCAACCTATCTTTTAACGATGGAGCCTACTGCTTCCTTCTGGGACTGTGGCGAGTTTATTGTAAGTGCACATAAGTTAGATGTTGGTCACCCACCCGGAGCACCATTCTTTATGCTTTTAGGACATTTCTTTTCGCTCTTCGCTAGCGATACAGCTCATGTGGCCATGTGTGTGAATGCTATGTCGGCATTAGCTTCGGCGTTCACTATCTTGTTCCTATTCTGGACAATCACTGCCCTCGGGCGCAAACTCATCCAACCGCTGCACGACGCTACAAAATCCTACACAATGCCACAAGGTATCGCCCTCCTCGGCGCAGGTGCTGTGGGTGCGTTGGCTTATACATTCTCCGATACTTTCTGGTTCTCGGCAGTCGAAGGCGAGGTGTATGCGCTATCATCGCTCTTTACGGCTGTAGTATTTTGGCTGATTATCAAGTGGGACGAACATGCAGACGAAGAGGGATCAGATAAGTGGCTGATTCTCATCGCTTATCTCATGGGATTGAGTATAGGTACGCACTTGTTGAACTTATTGACTATTCCTGCCATCGTGTTGGTATATTATTTCCGTCGCCACGAGTTTTCATGGAAAGGCGTATGCGCTGCGTTTGGCGTGTCGGTAGCAATATTAGCGGTGATTCTCTATGGTATTATCCCTGGTGTGCCAACCATCGCAGGATGGTTTGAGTTGCTGTTTACCAATGTGTTAGGTTGCCCATTCAATACAGGTTTGGCAGTCTATCTCGTGCTGATGGCTGCGGCGCTTGTTTGGGCTATCTGGGAGAGCTATGCCGTGATAGAGAAAGAAACGACCATCAACACCCGTACCATCATCTCTTTTGTATTAGCAATGGCGTTTGCGGGTGTGCCATTTATTAAGGAGAGTTGGGCAATAGGTATCATTCTTATCAATGTGATGCTGATTGTGCTTTTCTCCAAGAAGGAGGTTATCCCTGCTCGATGGCTGAATACTATCGCCATGATGGTGACAGTCGTAGTGATTGGCTATGCTAGTTATGCGGCTATTGTTATCCGTTCTTCTGCGGATACTCCAATGGATCAGAACTCGCCCGATAATGTCTTCTCCTTGAAGTACTATCTCAACCGTGAGCAATATGGAGATACACCTCTCTTCTACGGACAAACATACAACGCCCCAGTTAAACTAGATGTCAAGGGCAATATGTGTATTCCTGTAGAAAAACAAGGTCATGCACAATATGCGCCTGCTCCTGCTGTAGAAGGGGAGAAAGATCGCTATGTGATAACAGGTTACAAGAATTCATACGAGTATATGGACGAGTTCAAAATGCTCTTCCCACGTATGCACTCTCCGCAAGCACATCACGTAGATGCCTATAAGTCATGGGCGGATGTCAAGGGAAAACGTGTTCGCTATGATTATTGTGGGCAAACAAAAACAGAATATTGCCCAACTTTTGGCGAGAACCTCAAGTTCTTCTTCCGCTATCAAGTGAATTTTATGTACTGGCGTTACTTTATGTGGAATTTTGCTGGACGTCAAAACGATATTCAATCACATGGCGAACTCACCAAAGGTAATTGGATTTCAGGTATTCCTTTCATCGATAATACTATGCTTGGCGACCAATCGAAACTGCCAACAGAACTACGTGAGAATAAGGGACATAATGTATATTATTTCCTTCCACTTATCCTCGGTCTCATTGGTCTTTTCTGGCAATTAGGCAAGCATACCAACGAAGGTAAGAATAAAGAAGGATATCGCTCTTTCGCTATCGTATTCCTCCTCTTCTTCCTTACTGGTTTAGCAATCGTAGTCTATCTGAACCAAACACCATATCAGCCACGCGAGCGTGATTATGCTTATGCTGGATCATTCTATGCATTCTGTATTTGGATTGGATTGGGTGTAATGGCTATCATCGACTTGCTCAATCGTGTGGTGAAGAACGATAAAGTACGTACTGTTGCTGCAGTTGTAACCGTACTTGTTACGCTGCTCGTACCAGCACAAATGGCTTCACAAAACTGGGACGATCACGATCGCTCCAACCGTTATTCAGCACGAGACTTTGGTGCCAACTACCTCAAGTCATGTGATAAAGAAGCAATCATCTTCTGCAATGGTGACAACGATACTTTCCCTCTGTGGTACAATATCGAGGTCGAGGAAGAACGCAATGATGTTCGTGCTTGTAATCTTTCATATCTCCAAACAGATTGGTATATCGACCAAATGAAACGACCATATTATAACTCTCCTGGATTGCCAATTTCTTGGGAGTACAAGGACTATATGCCAGGAAAGAATGAGATAGCATGGGTGGAAAATCGTCTTCATGCTCCACTCGAAGTCAGCAAAGCTTTCCAATTCTTGCTTTCAGACGATCCTCGTACAAAACGCGATGGTGAGGGGTATATTCCTTCTGATCAACTCTATGTGCTCTCTCCTGATAGTCAAAAGATTATGTTCAAAAAAGCACGCCGATTTACACGTTCTGAAATGATGGTGATGGAGATGCTTTCTACCAACGAATGGAAGCGACCAATGTACTTCGCTGTGACTATCGGCAACGACTATCATTTGGGACTCGACCCTTACCTCGAACTCACAGGTATGGCATATCGTATCACGCCTCAACGCAGTGAAGATGGTCGTCCACGAGTAAATACCGAACTCATGTACGACAATATGCTGCACAAATTCAAATATGGTAATATGAACGTTCCTGGTATCTACATTGACGAGAATACTATGCGTATGTGTCGCACCCATCGTATGATGTTCATGGAACTCGTCGAAGCACTCTATAATGAAGGACAAAAAGAAAAATGCCTAGAGGTATTAGACTTTGCCGAACAAGTGTTGCCTGGATATAACATCCCTTACGATTATACATCGGCTACCATGGCTGCATATTATTATCAGTTAGGTGAAATGGATAAAGCCAATGCAATTATGACTAAGGTAGCAGATACATGTGTGGAATATCTTGCTTGGGGCGCTTCTTTGGCAAAGGAACAACGTACCTCTTCGCAAAGTACACTCGGTCATCAAATGGCAGTGTTTGGATACGTTCTTCAAAATTTAGAACGTTACCAACAAAAAGAATTGTTCAATTATTATTACGATATCTATGCACAATATGCCGCAACAAGATAAAATTCCAGTTTTGCTGCTGACGGGTTATCTCGGCAGTGGCAAAACTACACTTCTTAATCGTATTCTCTCCAACCGAAAGGGAATACGTTTTGCAGTAATAGTTAATGATATTGGAGAAGTCAATATCGATGCTGAACTCATCCAAAAGGGTGGAGTAGTGGCGCAGCAAGATGATAACCTTGTAGCTTTGCAAAACGGTTGTATCTGTTGTTCTCTCAAGATGGATTTGGTGCAACAGCTCCAAGACTTGTGTGCTGCCAATGCCTTTGACTATATCGTTATCGAAGCATCGGGTATTTGCGAACCTGCACCTATTGCGCAAACGATATGCTCTTATCCGAGCCTTATGCCTATTGCCAATAACCAATCGCCAATTCCCCAATTGGATGCTATTGTCACTATCGTGGATGCTCTTCGTCTCCGCGATGAGTTTATAGAACAATTATCACCAATTGCCCATAGCCAATCGCACATTATCCAAGACAACAACCTCACATCATTGGTCATCGAGCAAATAGAATTTTGCAACCTTATACTTTTAAATAAGGTGTCAGAAGTGAGCGAAGGTGAGTGTGAACATATAAAAGCAATTATTCGCGCTATTCAGCCAAAAGCTAAGATTATAGAATGCGATTATTGCGATGTGCCTGTTGGTGAGATACTTGATACTGAACTATTTGATTTTGAACAAGTAGCTACTTCCGCTGCATGGATTCAAGGTGTAGAAGGGGATGTGGAAGAGGAACACGAGCATCATCATCACGAGCATCATCATCATGATAAGCATGAGCACCATCACCACCATGAGTGTGATGATCCGCACTGCCATTGTCATGATCACAATCACGAGTGTGATGATCCACACTGTCATTGCCACAATCACGGTGATGAGTATGGTATAACTACTTTCGTTTATTATCGCCGCAAACCTTTCGATCTCAACCGCTTTGATGAGTTTGTGGCGCGTCATTGGGACAAAGGTATTATTCGTTGCAAGGGTATGTGCTATTTCGAGGAGGAGTACGATATGTGCTACCTCTTTGAGCAAGCAGGCAAGCAGTTCAATCTTAAGCAAGCCGGCACTTTCTATGCTACTATGCCAGAGGAAGAACTCATGCAACTCATGGCACGTGACCCTATGCTTCAACGCGATTGGGACGAGCAGTATGGCGACCGTATGCAAAAACTAGTCTTTATCGGTCAAAACATCAATCGTGAAGCAATCACAAATGCCCTTGATAACTGCTTAGTATAGTAACACTATATCTAATTAACTTTATTATTTACAATATAAAATTTAGTCTGTATGAAGAAAATTTTTACTCTTTTCATGGCTATGGCTGCGGTAAGCATGTTTGCGCTACCTAAAAATCCTACTTTTGCAGGTAAGAAAACGGCACCTGCGTGTGTAGAACAAATCAAGCAGGATAATCGAATGATGGACAAGGTGCAAGCAAACCGCCACGAGGCAGCTATGCAACGCAACTTCGTTCGTCCTGAGGTGGCTGTAGCTAAAAAAGCACCTGCTGTAACAGCAGCAAAAAAAGTAATAGCTGAGGGAGAAACCATTACGCTGAACATGGATTTCTATGTAGGTCCTGAGTATTACGAAGAGTATGGCGATTGGTATATCGCACTCGGTGATGATGAAGGACGTGGCATCAAGTTGGATTGGTACGCTCCTCAAGGTGAGAATAACGATGGCTATGTAGGAACTTTCACTACTGAAGATTTTGAAGTAGAATACTCCTATATGTGGTATTATGATGAGTGGTATGAGGAAGTGTATGTGGAGTTTGAAGATATCACAATGACTATCTCGCTTGACTCTATGAGCGAATATGTGGATGTATTGAACTTGAATGCCACTATTCTCGGTGATGATGGCAATACATATGTAGTGAGTGCAAGCAAAGAAATCCTTACTCCAAAGGAGACAATCGAACTGACTATTGACGAAGCAAATATGGTATGGAATGCGGACGAAATGGTGTCTGTATTAACCGCTAAGAATGACCAAATGGAACTATCTTTGACCTATTCTGCACCATGGGCTACAGGTCCTTTCTCAATGTTGGATATTTTCCCAGAGGAGTCAAGCGTGAAGTACAATGGTGTAGCACTGGACTTGGAGTCGCTTGATATGTTGGTTACGGCCACCAAGAACGAAGCAGGTGCAGTAGGCTATCAAGTGGAATTGACATTGGTTTCTTCTGAACCTATCCAATACAATGTATCCATGTTTGCTCAACTTCCTGTAGTAGATACAGTGGAGATTGAGTTCGATAATCTTGAAATAGATGAGAGCGGTGCATGGGACTGGGGCTGGATCTTCCTATATGGATCTAATGATGAGTGGAATCTCCAAGCTGGTATCGGCGATTGGGAGATGATGGAAGGTACTTATGCTGGCGAGGAATATGTAATGTTCTATCTCTCTAATATGGTCACTGACCACTTTGCTGAGCAAGTATATGCTGAATTAACCGTAACGAACGATCCTGAAAAGGGATGGGTAATAGATATCGTGTCACATTGCACCGACAATGTGGTGTATAAAGTGCATATGGTAAAGAGTATTCCTACTCCTACCGACACGGTGACTATCCGTTTCGATAAGTCGGCGAATGCAGCTTACTATCCAATGATTAACAATGATCTGCTGTTGGCTAATTTCAACGAGCAATTCTATGCAGGTATTGATGTAGTGGGTGTAGAATTAGGTGGCTCTTTCACTATGGATGATATTGATCCAAACTATACACTTATCTTCAGCGATTATGCAAATCGTGTGATGGTAAATATGGCTGACATGCAAGGTACTATCTATCAAGTGGGTGACACTACCTTTATTGATGCAGAAGTTATCGGTTATGACGCCGTACTCTATGATGTACAACTCTGGCACTGCGTACCTACCCCTACAGAGACTGTCCAAGTGGAAATTGCTGCTGAATTTACAAACAAGATAGAGACTAATGGCTACTACCAATTGGCTGGTTACAACGCAGAGAATACGCTTTATGTATCTTTGGCACCACTGACCTATGAAGCTGTAGCAGGTACTTTTGTGAACGATGGCGTGTTCTCACGTTTTGGCGAGGGTGAGTATGATTTCTATTGCGATTATACAGCTATCTACAAGAATGAGAATGGCGAAGCAGTGCCATATCCTATTGAGAAGTGTACAATGAATGTTACTGTGGCTGATAATGGTGATATCACCGCTACGGCTACTTTTATTGCTACCGATGCTATTCAATATGAGGTTACTATGACTTCTTCGTACAATAAGCATTTAGATTATGATGCAATGACTGGTGCTATAGATCGCACTTATACTACTCAGGATAAGGTGTCTGTAGAACCTGCTGGGTCAGATTGCTATTTCGAGGTAGAAGCAGCCGATGGCTCAGATGTCTTCGCACTCTATTTCTTCTGTGAGGAATTGGATGAGGAGATTACCATTCAACCAGGTACTTATACTATTGATGACACCCAAGACTATATGACCGTATTGGCGAGTGTAGGTGTAATGGGTTCAAGTGTATATCCTTCATTCTATGCTGCAATGGATGAGGAAGGATATTTATTGGCACCATTATATTTCTTCGTGGGTGGTACCGTTACTGTAGAGAAAGTGAATGGACAACTCAAAGTAGAAGTGAACGCAGTGAACTCCTACGATGTACCTATTCATATTGTTTATGATGCTTCTGCTGGTACTACTGCAATTGAAGACATCCAAACAGAGGGCGTCGTGGACGTACAAAAGAAGGTTGTAGATGGTCAATTACTCATCTTCCGCAATGGCAAAGCATACAATGCTGCTGGTGTACAAGTGAAGTAAAAAAATACGATAGACCACGTATGAATGAAAAAGACGGGGATTTCCTCGTCTTTTTCTTATATGTTTTGAGAGAAAATGACATTTTTTTAGAAAAAATATTTGGATAAACCAAATTTTTGTACTACCTTTGTGGCCATATTGCAGAATGTCATAAGTTTATTATTCTATTATTAACAATTAAAATTTAGTCTGTATGAAGAAAATTTTTACTCTTTTCATGGCTATGGTAGTGACAATGTCCATGTTTGCGTTGCCACTGCATGTGAAGACCTCTAAGGAAGGTCCTGTGAAACATCAAACCGAGAGCTCTATTAAGAAAGCAGAGCAAATGGAGAAGATGAAGTTAGAGTTGCCTAATGCTGAGATGCAACGCACTGCTGCTACTTTGGCAAAGAAAGCACCAGCGAAAGCACCCGTTGCTAACGCCCAAAAAGTAGCACCTGCTGCTAAGGTGGATGAGGTAGCATTTATAGAGTTGAATTATGATGCGTTTGCTGTTGGCCCAGAATACACCGAAGAGTCCGAGAGTTGGTGGGTAGGATTGCAAACTATGGATGAAAGCAGGCCAGAGTATGGCGTGGTGATTCAATTGGATTGGAAGGCACCTGCTGATGATTTCACTGGCACATTCACCACTGAGGACTTTACTCGTGATTACACTTGGGCACTTACTGATTACTGCATGGGATATATCCAATTTGATAGTATCTCAATGACCATTTCTAAAGAAGCATCAGAAAACATGGATGTAATCACCATGGATGCAGTGTTGATTGGTACCGATGGTTTTGGTGAGTATGCTTTTAAAGTGCATGCAGAACACAAGACTATTAAGCCAGTTGCTGTGGTGGATGTTCCACAAATGACTGTTGCAATTGAAGAGGCATGGGATGGCTTTACCGTTGCTGGTGCCAACGATGACCTCAATTTGAATGTGGCAGTAGAGACCTACGACGGTGTGATTGGTACATTCGTGTTGAACAATGTGAAGCTGGATGAAACAACCATCAACTACAAGGGTAATGACCTTACTCCGCTCACATTTGGTCTTAATATCTCAGCCAAAGAAGTCGCTGAGGTAGGTTATGCATACGTAGGTGCTTTGACCTTTATTGGTAGTGATTTTGTGCAATACAATGTACCTATGATTGCTCCAATGCCTGCTCCTACTGACACTGTTGAGATTACATGTGTTAATATGAAGTTAGAGCCTTATAATGGTCAAATCAACTTCTCTGCAAGCGATGCGATTTACACCATTTATGGTGCTTGGTTGGGCGACGAAATTGTAGCTGGTACCTATTCTGGCAATGAAGCAGCTGTAGAAATCAGTAATGGCGAAACCTACGATTACTATCGCGCATTGGCTACTACTATCGTAGTTTCGGGTAATGAGGTAGATGGTTGGATTGTAGATGTTGTGGCATACTGCCCAGACAACAAATTGTACAAAATGCATCTCTCTTGGTACGTGCCAGAACCTACAGATACTATCGTTGTAGCATTTGAGAACTCTGCTAAGGGACGTTTCTATCCTGAGTATGGAAACGACTTGCAACTCTTCAATGAGAACGATCAATACTATGCATCAATCAATATTTCGAATATTGACCTCAACTCTCCATTTACTGAGGACGACATGTTCCCTATGTTCTCTGGCGTAGAGGTGAATGTGGATGGCGAATATCTGCCTATTGAGTATGCCTTTATACAAAACGGTTATCTCTCTCAAGTAGAAGATACTACCAAGATGTACGCTGAGTATGTGACTTTCGATGGCAAGTTGTACCAAGTTAATCTCTGGCACGCTGTACCAACTCCTATTGAGGTTGTAGAACTTAATTTCGAGAATGCCGAATTTGTAAATGATATGGATTGGGGTGGTGTATATAGTTTGCTCGCTTATGGTCCTGATTCATTGACTGCTATGGTAATTAGCGGTTATGCTTATTCTGAGGAAGAAATCCCTGGAACATATGTGAATGATGGTATGTTCGGTTTGTTCGGTGAGGGACAATATGAGTTTGATGCAGGTAATACCTATTATGGTATATTTAATGAGGAAATAGAAAGCTACGATTTAATCTATGCAGATAAAGGTGAGTTTACTATTACCTTAGATGAGGAGAAGAATATCCTTTTGACCGGTTCTATCATCTGCGAGAATGCTATTCAATACAATGTTACGATGAAGTCTAAGATTGAGAGAGCTCGTCTTGAGGGCGACTCAGAAGATACTCCTCTTGATCGCACATTTACCGCAAACGATAAAGTAACATTGACTGACTATACATCTGACTACGGACCTATTTACTTCGAGGTGGCTTCATTAGAGAATATGGATATGTTCAATTTCTACCTCATGGCAGAGGCATCTGACCCTGATATCGTGTTGCCAGTGGGTACATACGAAATCACCGACACATATGAGTATGGTACTGTAATTGCAGGTATGGGTATTGACATGTGGAGTGGTAGCGTAGAACCTGGATACTATGCTGGTATTACAGATGATGGCTATGTGACTTATCCATTCTACTTCTTAGTAGAGGGTACTGTAGAAGTATCTAAGAACGAGGCAGGAAACTTGCACGTGGAGGTTAATGCTATTAACTCTTACGAAGTGCCAGTGCACCTCGTATATGATGCAGGTTCTACCACCGATGTTGAGGATATTACTGCTGACAATACCAATATTCAGAAAGTGGTACAAAATGGTCAATTACTTATCATCCGTAACGGCAAAGTTTATAACGCTACGGGTGTACAAGTGAAGTAATTCTCAGTAAATATAATAAAAATGCACATGTTGTTTGCACATGTGCATTTTTTTTTGTACCTTTGCGACCAAATCATAAAAATAATATGAAGAAAATTTTCTCCGTCCTTGCCATATCTTTTTGGGCTGTATCAATTGCGTTTTCACAATCGAATCAAAAGGTCGTTTCAGTTACGCCTATTGACACTATTGATGTCGTGTGCCATGATTTGGAGTTAAATACTGACTTTATTGGTCTTTTCAGAATGGCATACATCTTTGCTAATAATAGTGATTATGAACTGACAGGAGCAATTAATAATGTAGATTCCATTCCGCCTGGCACCTATACTGACTGCTTTATGGATCTTAAGCATATCGCTACGCAAACGCAGATCCCTGCTGTGAGTGTTACGCTCACATTGGCGGTGGATGAGAATCGCAATTGTGTCATTACGGGGCAAATGTTGGGCGAAGATAATATCTGCTATAATCTCCACCTCTCATGGACTCCTCCAGTATCTACTGATACTGTCAAAATAACTTTCGATAACTCTGCTTGGGTGGCATATTATCCAGACTTAGAGCATGATTTTATGCTTTCTAATCAAAATGAAGAATATGATATATCTTTGGATATCAGACGAGTGGCAATGGGTGACACATTTGATGAAGAAAATTTGAATATTGCTTATTGCTTGATAACCAATAAACTCACAAAAGATACGGTCAAAATTGCATCGGCAGAGGGACGTGTGTGGCAAGCTAATGATACTACGTATCTGTTCGCTGATGTGGCAGGTTTTGATGCTGTGACATATAGTATAGACTTGTGGTATGCTGTACCCGAAGTAACGCAAGCACAAACGCTGACAATCTCCGATGCTACTTTCTACAACAAGTTGGAAGAAGAAGGCTTTTACGCGCTAATTGGCAAAACCGAAGACCAATCGTTGGAGTTTGCGATTTCATTATTGGGCAGTACAGAGGAGGATATTCCTGGCACATATATCAATGACGGACTTTTTGGCGGATTCACGGGCAAGAACTATGACTTCATCAATTATATTGGTGGCAATTATTCTACATATATAGCCAAATGGAATGCCGATAAAAATGACTACGATGTGCTATCCATTGAAAAGGGTAATGCCAAAGTTACAATGGATGGAGAGCAAAATGTTACACTGGTAGGAACGTTTATTGCGCAAGATGGTGTCCAATATAATATTACTTTAACCACCAAGGTGGATATACCTCGTTTGGACGATGATATGACGTCAGGCTCTATTGATTGTGTCATTACGGGCGATGATATTACCTTGGAAGATATGACTGCTGAAAACGGAACTATTTTCTTTGATGTGATGACTGACAACGCGTTGATGGCGCTCTATTTCTATGCCGAAGCAGCAGACCCTGAAATCGTTATTCCAGAAGGTACCTATTATATTGATGACTCTCAGGATTACTTCTCAGTGAATGCCAGCGATGGTTCTATTGGAACCTATCCTACGTTCTATGCTACGCATAATGGAATGGATTTCACTTCAATGTATTTCTTCGTGAATGGTACGGTGGATGTGAGAAAGAAGCAGGGCAAACTCTATATGGAGATTAATGCGCGCAATTCATACAACGTGCCAGCGCATATTATCTATGATGGTTCTGCCACCACAGGTGTGTTGGATACCCAAATCTCGGCATCTGACACCCAGAAAGTGCTGCGTAATGGTCAATTGCTGATTATCCGTAATGGCAATGTCTTCAACCTCTTGGGCGCACGCGTACAATAAACAATGATATATAACTTATTATTTTTTGTTATGAGAAAGATTTTTATATTTGTTTTAGGATTGGCAATGGCGACTACTATGCAGGCATTGCCACAAACCACTCTCCCCGTGCTGGAGCAAGGGGCAAAATCCTCAGCCAAAGCAATGGAGATGATAACACGCGATGTGACTAAGCACGTGGCGCGTCCTGCGCAGTCAGCGAAGACTGCCTATAAATCTATTGCAGCGAAATATGCGATTCAATCCAAACAAAAAGCAGTTAAAGAGACGATTCACCTTGACGGAGGAGTCTTCCTTGTTGAACCTGAATACGAAGCTGAAACTAGCGAATGGTACATTGCAGTAGAATCGAATGGCTATACATTCCGTCTTTGTTGGTTTGGCCCAGTAGATGATTTTACTGGCACATTCTCTTTTGATGACATCAGTTGGGATTGGACTTGGGGATGGTACCAATCGGAAGATTTGTTCTATGAGATTTTCCCTTCTGACATCAATATGACTATTTCCCAACAGAAGGTAAGTAACTATCTGACACAAATCATTTTGGATGCTACAATCTACGATGCTAATGACAATATCTATGTTTTGCATATCGTACATGAAATGTTCACTCCAAAATCCAAGATTGCAACGGCATTAGAGAATACACAACTCACTATTGGTAACGGGTATTATGTGTTGGATGGCAATGATGATAAAATGGATATCCTACTTACTGTTAATTCGCCTACTATTGATGGTTTATATAACAAAGACTATTTTGACTTAAATGCTACAAAAATTACCTATAATGGAGTAGAGCAGCAAATGTTGCAAGCCAATCTACTGGTACAAGGTGGTTATATGGAAGATGGTTCGTTGGGCTATTTTGCTGATTTCTCTTTTTATAACCAAGATACAGTGCTGCATTCAGTATATATGCCTGCTCAATTGCCTGCTGTGAAAGATACCATTAAAATATCCTGCACCAACCTTGACGTAGATGAATCCATGGGTGCGTATGGATTGATTATGGTGAGTGGTTCCAACGATTTGTACGATGTTTTTGCTATGTACGAAGGCGAATATGCGGAGGCAGGAGTATATAATGTATCGGTATCTATTTCGGACAAGATTACTTGGCTAGAACCTACCGAAGCTATTACTGCTACTCTGACTCTGACGGAGGAAACAGATGGTTGGCATGCTACTATCGAGGCATATGGTAATGATTATAATTGGTATTCTATTGATATGTCGTATGTGGTACCTGAGCCAACCGACACTGTAGACATCACCTTTGAAACAACGGCTATTGGCACCTATCTCCCATACGACAACAATATGTTGCAACTCCTTCACTATGGTGATGACTACGAGGCTTCTCTCACCGTCTATGGCAAAGGATTGGGCGACTCATTCACGATGGATAATGTCTATTTGGACTATAGTGGTATATATAATAAGCAGATGGGTCGCAGTGTCATTTTCGCCGATGTTAATGGTACGCTCAATCAATATGGTGATACTACTGTTATTTCTGCCAGTGTCATTGGTTTTGATGCGGTGCAATACAACCTCCATCTCTGGTATGTAGCACCAACACCTATTGATACAGTCGAAATAGAAATGCCGATAGAGTTTATCAATTCAATGGATTATGGCTATTACACCTTGGGTGCTTATACACCTGATTCCGTGTGGTATGTCTCCCTAAGTCCTATTACTAGTGAGGTGGCGGGTTCGTTTGCTAACGATGGTGTCTTTGGTAGACTAGGTTCTGAAGGAGGAAAATACGATTTCTATGGTGGCGAAACCTATATCTATGAAGAGGCTACATTGAATCGTTACTCCGTAGAGAAAGGTACGCTGATAGTGGAGATGACACCAGATGGCGAAATCACTGCTGAAGCAAAAGTGATTTGCTCCAATGCCATTTACTACCACATCAAGATGACATCGGAGTACAATACTCATCTTGATTTTGATTCGCCAGACATGGATGTTGATCGCATATACACTACTGAGGATAATGTGTTTATTGAAAATCAAGTAGAAGAGAATGGCTATATCTATCTTGCTATCACGGCAGGTGATGAATCGGATATGGCTGCATTCTTCTTCTATACGGACGCGGTAGATGAGGATATTATTATTCCTGTAGGTGTATATCCAATCAATTATACAGAGGAATATGGTACGGTGCAAGCGAATCCAGGTGTGCAAGGTAATGGCGTATTACCTTCGTTCTATGCTAAGATTTGGGAGGATGGCTCGCTGGAAGTGCCATTATGGCTACTGGTAGATGGTACGGTGGAAGTCTCCAAAGATGAAGATGGCAACCCACATTTGGAGGTAAATGCAGTGAACTCATATGATGTATCTGTGCATATTGTATATGATGGAACTCCTATCAATAGTGCAGTAGAGAATAATCATAGCCAATTGCCAAATGGAGAATGTCAAAAGCGTATAATAGATGGTCAATTTATGATTATACAAAATGGTAAAATGTATAATACAATTGGAACACGTATAAAATAATAATGATGTAACTATGGGTATGAAGAAGTTAGTATTGCTATTATTTGCCATTCTTTTGTGTGGTGGCAATACTTTTGCACAGACAGTTGAAGAAATTCAGTTTAACATTACTCATAAAGAGATCCAGGGAACAGGTAGATATGCCAATCTAGTGCTCATGGGACAACATGATACTTATGGGAAAATTTCTATTTATCTCAATGAGTACAATGGCAATTACAAAACCTATGAAGTGTATTATGCCACTATAGGTGAACTTACTGTAACGGGAGAGGCTGCATGGAGCAAAGACGGTAAAGTTGAAATATTGAACGCGAATCTCTCTACTGCCCCGTTTGACAAAGAGCCTACGGAGGAAGACAAGGCCTTCCATATTATTGGTACCTATGTAATGCAAGAAACGGTTACACTTAACTTCTTGGGATTTAGTCAATTCGGCTATGATACAAATTATAAAGATTGGTTCATGCGTATGGAAGGTACAGATCCTACAACTCCTGAATTTGGCTATAGATTGGAAATTGCCTACTATGCCCCTGCTAATAATGGCTTTGGTACATTCACAACTGCCAATAATAGCATCAATATGGCAGATACGCATCTACAAACACCTTCGGGATATGTGATGTTTGATAGTGTAACACTTATCGTGGAGCAGAAAAAAGTGAGCGATAACCTCACCCAAACCATTGCTAAGGCTACATTGTTAGGCGAAGATGGTGTTACCTATTTAGTCACATGCATTCACAATAGTATTACTCCAAAAACACAAGTAACAGTTGATATCAATAGCACAACATTATCTCGTAATGAAGATGCGTTCACACTGGATGGCATGAATAGTGAGGTGGAAGCTACAATCACTATCAAGAGCGACAAATTGGTTGGCAAGTATGCAATGAAACAGATAGATTTGCAGAATACCTATTTTTTTCATAATGAAGAGAAATTGGATATCTTATCTATTCAAGCAGAAGTAATAACTATACTTAAGAATAATGATTTGGCATGTGTAGCAAATGTGGCTCTTCTTACGCGCGATACCGTATTATATGTCATCAATATGACACATACTTTCCCCGAACCTACGGACTTTGTTGATCTTAAAGCTACCAACTTGATTGTCAATGATGCTCTTTCGGAGGAGTTAGGTGTGGTGAGTTTCGATGCCAAGAATGAACAATATATCCTTTTTGGCACATGGGTGGCTACTGAAGCAATGGATGGAACCTATTCGAAAAAGGAAGTAACCATAGAGGTACAAGATGTACAAAGTAATCATACTATTCATTCTTTGGATGCTACGATAGATGTCAAGAAGGATAATTCTGCCCATTGGACAATCATAGGCACTATGCGTGGCGATGACAATGTGGTATATAACCTTGATTTGTCCTATATAGTACCTGTGCCCAAAGATACTGTATTAGTACGTTTTGATCACTCTGCAATTGCTTCTTTTACCCCTGATATGAATAATGACTTGCTCTTTGAGAACAAGGATGAGCGCTATCATGCATCTATCAATATTCGCGGTGTGGAAATGGGCAGTACGTTCTCCTTGCAAAATGTGGACAGAGATTATTGTGGTGTGAAAGACTCTATTACGGGTATATATACAGAACTAGCAGACATCAATGGCTCGATCTTCCAAATGGGCGATACCACTATTATGCAAGCTGAACTTATTAGTATGGATGCTACACTCTATGACATAGAGTTGTGGTATACAGTTCCAACACCGATTGATACGGTTATGCTTTCTTTTCCCGTAGAGTTTGGAGACTTGCGCAACGAAGAAGGATATTACCAGTTATATGGTCCGTCATCAGATACAACGTATATTGTGGCATTTAGTCCGTTGTCTGAAGAGATAGAAGGCATTTTTGTTAATGATGGATTATTTGGCAAGTTTGGTGCTGAAGGAGGTCGAATGGATATGGATTATCGTAACACTTATATTGCTAAAATGGAGGGTGACTACGTAACCGCCATTATGCCGCTGGAGACAGGAACATTGACAGTCACGATGGACAAGGAAGGCAATATTAATGCTGTGGCAGAGGCTATTTGTGCAGATAGCGTCTTTTATCATATTACTATGACTTCTAAATACGAACGCGAATATTTGCGTGGTGATAAGCAAACTGGCAATGTAGATAAGACTTATACAGATGCTGATAATCTAACGATCACTGATTATTCAGATCAAGGGTACATCTATGTTTCTATTACATCTGCTAACCAATCAGATATAACTGCCATGCATCTTTTTGTAGATTCTACGGATGCAGATATTCTCATTCCAGAGGGAGTATATATTATCAATAAATCATATCGCCCAGGTACGGTATTAGGTAATTATGGTCCAGATGATCAAAATCAACTATCCACTCCTTTCTACGCTACTATTGATTCACAGGGCTATCTCAAAGATGTGTATATGTGGGTTAGTGGTACAGTAGAGGTGAAGAAAGTCAATGGTAAACTCTATTTGGAAGTCAATGCACGTAATTCATATGATGTGCCTGTGCATATCGTGTATAGTGATTCATCTTCAGAAATAGAAAATATCATTCTGGAGCAGGGCAAAGGAATCAAGCAAATCATTGATGGTCAACTCATGATTATTTATCAAGAGTCCATCTATAATGCAATGGGTGCACGTATTCAGTAAGTTTAATATGTGAGAATGCGCAATGCATCAATTTCTAGTATGAAAAAGGGAGCGTTGGCTCCCTTTTTCACTTGTATACTTCAAATTATCTTATAGTCGTTGCCTATATAAAAGCATATCAGCTATATCTTCTTGGATAATTAAACAGAATACCCATCACTGCTATTATTCCCAATGCAATAGGGTAGTATAAGTATCCCATAATCTCAAAAGGCGTAATATGTGCCAATCCTGCTGCCATCAGCAATTGTGCACCATAAGGGATCATACCTTGTGCGAAGCAACTAAATGTATCCAATAGCGATGCACTCATGCGTCTGTCTACTCCGTATTTATCGGCTATCTCGCGTGCCATAGGACCTACAGTAATAAGGGCGATGGTGTTGTTGGCGGTGCAAAGGTCGGCTAGAATCACCAAAAGTGCAATAGTGAATTTTGCACCGCGTTTGCCGTTAATACGTAAGGTGAGTATGCGAATTAGGTAGTCGATACCGCCATTATGGCGTATCAAGGCCAGCATTCCGCCTGCTAGCAGGGTGACGATGATTAATTCGCTCATACCTATGATACCATCTCCCATGGCTCCTACTGCTCCCATGAGGTTAAAACTACCACTCAGTATGCCTATGCCTCCTGCAAGAAGAATACCTATGATTAATACCACTAATACGTTCATTCCTGCAATAGCCATCACCAATACTGATAGATAAGGAATTACTTTATACCATTCTACATCAGGCATATTTGTTGGCACTTCCACGCTTTGTCCGATGAATATGTATATAGTAAACACAATGATTGCTGCAGGGGCTGCCAACCAGATATTTGCTTTGAACTTATCATTCATCTTGCAGCCTTGTGTTTGTGTGGCTACAATGGTAGTATCAGATATGAATGATAGGTTATCGCCAAAGAACGCTCCGCCTACTACGATGGCCACCATCATGGGCAGCATGGTACCGGTCTGCTCGGCTATGCCTACGGCTACTGGAGTTAATGCTACCACCGTACCCACCGATGTACCAATTGATAAGGAGATGAAACAAGCTGCTAAGAACAAACCCGGAAGGAGCATGCTTGCGGGTAATAGGAGCAAGGTCAGGTTCACCGTTGCATCAATAGCACCCATCTGGTCGGCTATCTTGGCAAAAGCACCTGCCAGTACGAATATCCATACCATCAGCATGATGTTCTCGTCACCAGCACCGCGCGAGAAGATGTTGATACGCTCTTTTAGTTTGATTTTTGGTGTGATACATATGGCATAAGCTGAGGCAACAAGAAATGCCACTGTCAGTGGCAACTTGTAGAAATCGCCTGCCAGCAGTGAACCTACTAGGTACACCACCATGAATACTATGAAAGGGGATAGAGCTAGCATTATTCCAGACTGCGATAGCGGATTCGTTTTGGTTCTGTGGCATCTTCGCCTAGGCGCATGCGTTTGTTGGCTTCATATTCGGAGTAACTACCTTCAAACCAGAATACTTTGCTATCGCCTTCGAAGGCAAGGATATGCGTACAGATACGGTCGAGGAACCAGCGGTCGTGGGAAATCACCACGGCGCAGCCGGCGAAGTTCTCTAGTCCTTCCTCTAGTGCACGCAGGGTGTTCACGTCGATATCGTTGGTAGGCTCGTCGAGGAGCAATACGTTGGCTTCAGATTTCAGGGTGAGTGCCAGATGCAAGCGGTTGCGCTCACCACCAGATAGTACACCGCATTTCTTCTCTTGGTCGGCTCCAGTGAAGTTGAAACGGCTCAGGTAGGCACGTGCATTCACTTCGCGTCCGCCCACGCGGATGTATTCGGTTCCTTCGGATATGGTTTCAAAGACGCTCTTGCTTGGGTCGATGTTCGAGTGTACCTGATCCACGTATCCCACGCGTACGGTCTCGCCTACAGCGAATGTTCCTTTGTCAGCTTGCTCCATACCCATAATCATACGGAAGAGGGTAGTCTTACCAGCACCGTTTGGACCAATGATACCTACGATGCCGTTAGGTGGAAGCATAAAATCGAGATCCTCGAATAGCAGTTTCTCACCAAAAGCTTTGCTCACTCCTTCGGCGTTGATCACTTTGTTACCCAAGCGAGGGCCGTTAGGAATGAATATCTCCAGTTTCTCCTCTCTTTCTTTCTGCTCTTCGTTCATCATGCGGTCGTATGCAGCCAGACGGGCTTTACCTTTAGCTTGACGTGCTTTAGGAGCCATACGCACCCATTCCAATTCACGTTCGAGGGTTTTTCTGCGTTTGCTAGCTTGTTTCTCTTCCATAGCCATGCGGGCAGTCTTTTGCTCAAGCCATGACGAGTAGTTGCCTTTCCATGGAATACCTTCACCGCGGTCTAGTTCGAGTATCCATCCTGCTACATTATCAAGGAAGTAACGATCGTGGGTGATACATATCACGGTACCAGCATATTGGTGCAAGTGTTGCTCTAGCCAGTCGATAGACTCGGCATCGAGGTGGTTGGTAGGCTCGTCAAGGAGCAGGATATCAGGTTGTTGCAAAAGGAGTCGGCATAGTGCTACACGGCGACGCTCACCTCCTGAGAGGTGTTTTACTAGTGCGTCATCGGCAGGGCAGCGCAGTGCATCCATAGCGCGATCTAGACGGGTATCGATGTTCCAAGCGTCAGCACTATCCAGTTTGTCTTGCAGTTCGGCTTGTCGTGCCAGCAGTTTGTCAAAGTCGGCATCGGGTTCGGCGAATGCCATGTTGATAGCATCGTATTCAGCCAGCATGTCCATGATTGGTTGTACGCCTTCTTGCACACATTGGCGAACGGTCTTTTCTGGGTCTAGTTGTGGATCTTGCTCTAGGTAGCCTACGCTATATCCTGGGGAGAAAACCACTTCACCTTCATAGTTCTTTTCAATGCCTGCGATGATTTTGAGTAGGGTAGATTTACCAGCGCCGTTAAGACCGATAATACCAATCTTTGCGCCGTAGAAGAAACTCAGATAGATGTTGTTGAGTACGCGTTTTTGTGGAGCGAATGTCTTGCTTACGCCCACCATAGAGAAAATAATTTTCTTATCGTCTGCCATATTTTTGTAGTTAATTAAGTTTCAGTATTTATTGATTCAGTGTTTTTAATAGTAGTTTCAGTATTTTTAGTAAAAAGTATCAGTGCTTTTTAATATAGGGCTATAATACTGCAATCTCGATGCAAAGGTACAACAAAAAATGCACATTTGCAATAAAATCGCGCGAAAGTTTACTTTCAAGTGCGATTTTATTGCAAATGGGCTGCATAGTGCGGCAGTAGCTTCGGGGGAATGTTGGAAACAATTCGTTCAAACATAGCAAGATAAGAATTGTTTCCAACAGGCGGCGTCCGAAGGTACTGCCGCACTATGCGAGGGCGTAGCCCGCACTCTTAGCTCGAAAGTTTACTTTCAGGTGCGATTTTATTGCAAATGGGCTGCATTAAGCGACCGTACTTTCGGGGTGAAGAAGTGCCTCGGATGGCACTTCGAGTATTGCGCCCGAAGAGTCCCCACTCTGAGGAATTAGCGCAATACATAGAATGGCGCGACCCTTGCGGTCACGCAGCCGAATGGCTATAGGGTAGTGCCGTACAGGGTAGGCACGACCGCCTATAGGTGATATTATGCGGCAGTACTTAGGAAAGAATGCCCTCGAAGGTACAAGTGTGTCGCTTAATGCGAGGGCATAGCCCGCATATACAAGGGCTGCATAGTTCGACCATGTTTCCGCACGGGTAGTGCCGTACAGGGTAGGCACGACCGCCTATTGTATGATGCATTGTTCCTTTTGTAAAACATCCCTTTTCTTAAGATTTCGTCCATTGAACCTTGCTTGATACCTTCCCTTATTCCACCGAGAGACAATCCTGAGACGACCGAGAGAACTCCCTGACTTGGCCAAAATAGAAAAAGTGCTGTTTGTTAAGATTGCCTCACTTCCCTCATTCAAGGGAGAAGGGAGTCGGGACACGCGAATCGGGATACTGATGAGCAGTGGGTGTGCTAGGGTAGTGTTAGGAATAACATAGTAATCACATAGTAATAGCATAGTATCTACCCGTCATAAACCCGTAAATAATCATTTTAATGTATTATTGTTAATAAATGTAGACAGTGAGATATGGATTTATATGCAAAATTTGCATATTTGCAAAAAAAGTAGTAATTTTGCGCGATATTTGAAATTAGATAGTAGTTTGTAACGTTAAATAATCAATAAACTTGTTATGAAAAGATTCTTTTTCCTCTTCTGCGCACTCATGTGTTGCTTTGTATGGGCTACGGCTGCTAGCCCAACTACCCAAATAGGACCAGTGAATGGCTATGGTTTTCTAACAGGTCCTGATGGCCTTCAATGGACCTATACTACCAACTTTACCACTCAATATGGTTTTTATACTTCGATGACAGTGGAAGTATATGATGCAGAAAATCAATTGGTAGGCAAAATCGTTGATTCTCTGAATATTGAAGATCCAAATGTGACAGGCGTGAGAGATGTACAGGTAACAGGATTCGTAACAAAGAAATTCTTTAATTTCGATAATGACTACGAACTGATGTTGTTCGTAGTTGCTAATACGAAGCAATATGTGAATAAGTACTTCAATCGCATCTATAGCATTGTAGAAGGCGAGATTACTACTGATGCAGTATGCGAAATGCCAGGAAACATGGTAACGGCAAAGAATCTCGGTGAGTATAGTGAGAACTATACTGTGGTATTCAAAAGAGATAGTACAAATACTACTGGCATGCATTATTTCGATGTATATACCAAAGCTTCGTATGCTTCGCCCGATGCGCCAGAACTAAAGCACACCTTTGAAATTCCATATGCCAACTTGGCTGCTCTAAACGATTTGTTTCCTATCTTTATGGTGAAGAATGGTGCATATATCAACTATTTTACTACGCAATATGAAAAGCCATATTTTGTGCCTGGTACACCTGTGTATGAAGACCCTATAGTAAATGAGAATAACTCGCTGGTAATCACACAATACGACAATAAATTCAACGTTATAGAAGAGACTAAAATCCCTATGGCAAAAGACCCAGATGAGGCGTATCTATACACCTTCTACTCTTTGGGTAGCCTGAGCGGAGAGAACGATATTATCTTGGATTACAATGGAACGGGCAAGACAGCCTTCGTCATTACAGAAGATAACTATGCGATTGCTTCCGATGGTTCGGTATTCAGTTATCGCTTGTATGACAGCGAAGGTGAATTGCTGAACACGATAGCTGAATACTCGTTAGGCACCATATACTTGAGCGATGTAGTGGGATGTGAACGTCAGTACGGATTTTTGAAGGATGTTGAAGATGTAGAATTTGTGCAAATGGTGGATGTACCATCTTGCAAAGTCGTAGCAGAAATTCCATTGTACAATGGTGGTGCTACATTGTCGGGCAATTGGGATCGCGTAGCTAAAGGCGATTCGTATCAATATGTGGTGTCGCTCTTGCAAGGCGATGTGCTTTCTGATGGCTCAATTGAACAACGCATAGCATGGCTTACCAACAAAGGTAGGGTAGATCACTACGATGCCATCAACTTGGGTACAAAAGTGGAGGCTGCTAATGTATGGATATCTGCAAATGTATTGAACCCTCATCTATTTAACTCGGATGATGCATATGAATATGCGGCACTCATCAAACGAGAGAAAGAAACTGGCAATAGATTACTTATATGCGATACCAAGGGAGATATATTGCTAGAAGTAGGACAAGATGAAACACTAGGCGGTAGTTTGAATATGGTGGATGTGGTGAATGGATATTCCAAAACTCCAACATTGCTCTGCGTCTATACGGATGGTGATGCTTTTACCCTCAACTATTTTGCTTTGCCATTAACTCACACAACTATCAAAGGACAAGGAACTGCTGAAGACCCATATCAAATATCTTCTATGAGCGATTTCATGCAAATAGAAAATGCTCCAGATGCGCACTATCTGGTGGTAAACGATGTGGACTTTATGAATGTTCCATTTTCTGGTATCAATGTACCTTTTACTGGCGTATTGGATGGCGGAAAACATACATTCAATAATGTGGTCTTGGATGGCTGTGGACTATTTGCTTATGTACAAGACGATGCCGTGATAAAAGACCTCAAACTATCACATCCAATCATGCAATTGGGCGAAGTGGTTACCTCTGCTGGTTTTGTGGTGAATACTATTCAAGGTAATATGAGTGGTGATGATGGTTCTATGGATACCGAAACAGTGGCTGCCACAGTACATAATATTCAAGTGGAAGCTCCTAAAGTGGTAGGAGATGGATATAAAGGCTTGTATGGAAGTATTGCAGGTGAGGCATCTTTGTTCGTGACAATCACCCAATGTTACGTCTCCAATGCCGAAATTGACCTGCCAATGGCAGAAGGAATAGGCGGTATAGCAGGTAAATTAGCTACAGCATCATCGGTGAAAGCTTGTGCTTTCAGCGGAACAATCAATGCTGGTGATGCAGTAGGTGGCATAGTGGCAGAAGCAGGTAGCGGTGAAGCTATTCAGCATTGCCACGTAGATGCTACATTGCAGGGCACAAATACCATTGGCGGTGTGATAGCATATAGTCAACGTGCGCCAATTACCAACTGCTATGTGGAAGGTGAATTGCAATTGAGCGAGAAAGCTATAGTAGGTAAAGTGGGTGGAATGATTGGTAATTTGGAAGTGAATGAAACAGGAGATGGTCCAATAGTCATAGAGAACTGCTTGGTAGGTATTGAGTCAATCGTATTGCCAATAGATAGCGTCTATGCTCACCGTGTGATAGGTTTCTCTGCAGGAGATAAATACAACTATTTTGAGCAGAAATATGAAATGCCAGAAACCAAGATTAAAGACTGCTATGTACTTTCTGACTTGGCAGCAGTGGATGCTTCTATCCAACTGACGGATACAACTACCGAAGGTGCAAACTTATCAGTTGAGGCATTGACTGCTGATTGGCTTGCCTTGCATGGCTTTGTTTTGGGTAATTCTGTAGATGCTCCTTGGTCGCTATCAAATACCTTAGGTCTGTGGTTCGAGGATGGTCAGATTGGTTCTGGTATTAAGGATATTTGGACAGATAATCCTCAATCTATCATACGAAAGATGATTATCAATGGTCAGGTAGTTATTATCCGCGAAGGAAAAATGTATAATGTTTTGGGAAATAGTTTGTAGTTTAAAGATTAGCGTTTAAGGTTTAAAGGCAAGGATAAAAAAGAGTTCGGACATTCCGAACTCTTTTTTATTGCAGTAGGGTATTGTCGCAACGGGTTATTGTTTGAGCGATAGCTGTATTCTCCCGCGTGCGTGATCTATATCTACCACGCGTACGCGCACATGTTGGTGCAGCGATACAACTTCGCTAGGATTACTGATGCGACGATTAGCCATCTCTGAGATGTGAATCAGTCCGTCTTTATGTACGCCTATATCGCAAAATGCACCGAAATTAGCGATATTCGTGATGATACCAGGCAGCACCATCCCCACTTGCAAATCTTCAATGGTATGCACTGATTCATCAAAGTGAAACTCCTCTAACTGCGTGCGTGGATCGCGGCTGGGCTTCTCTAGTTCGCGAAGAATATCCGTTAGGGTAGGCATACCTACTTCGCTGGTCACATAGCGTTGCAGATTGATTTGCTGGCGTAAATCAGCTCGTTGCATAAGGTCGGTTACGGTGCAATGCAAATCCTTGGCCATACGCTCTACGATAGCGTAACTCTCAGGATGGACTGCGGAGTTATCGAGCGGATTGTCGGAATTGGTGACACGCAAGAATCCTGCAGCTTGTTCGTAAGTCTTAGCACCCATCTTGGGTACTTTCAATAGCGCTTTGCGATTAGGAAATGCACCATGCTCGCTGCGATAGGTTACGATATTTTGTGCTAAAGCAGGCCCTAAACCCGAGATATAGGTAAGGATATGTTTGCTAGCTGTGTTTACATCAACGCCTACGCGGTTGACCACACTTTCTACTGTTTGCTGCAAACTTTCACCAAGACGCGACTGATTGACATCGTGCTGATACTGACCTACACCAATGGATTTAGGATCAATTTTCACCAACTCCGCTAGCGGATCCATTAGTCGGCGACCAATCGATACAGCCCCGCGCACAGTGACATCCTCATCTGGGAACTCTTCGCGTGCGGTTTTGCTTGCGGAATATACCGATGCGCCGCTCTCACTGACTACGAAAATTTGGGGTGTATGGTGTAGGGCATATGGTGTATGGTTGATGGTGTCTAATGACACACGTACCATTTGCTCTGATTCGCGGGAAGCAGTACCATTACCAATAGCAACAGCTTCAATTTGATATTGATATATAAGCGATTGTAGGGTAGTTGTGGCTTGTTTAGTATTAAGAAAGACTACGGTATGATGCAAAAGGTCGCCTTGTGCAGACAGTACTACCACCTTGCATCCAGTGCGGAAACCAGGGTCAATAGCCAACACACGTTTCTGGCCGAGAGGCGACTCTAGCAATAACTGTCGTAGGTTGTCTGCAAAGACGCGAATAGCTTCGGCATCGGCTTTCTCCTTGCTGCTATTAGCGAACTCGGTCTCTATAGCGGGCTTAAGCAAACGCTTGTAGCTATCTTCCATCGCCAATTCCACTTGATAAGATGTATCACTGGTAGAACGAAGAAAAAGATGTGCTAGTTTATCCAATGATTTCTCTCTATCAGGAGAGATATCTACACGGATAACACCTTCATTCTCAGCACGGCGAATAGCCAGGAGACGGTGGGATGAAATACGGCGAAGTGGCTCACTGATAGCGAAATAATCCTTGTATTTCTGCGCTTCTAAATTAGACTCTTTGCCTTTAACTACTTTGGTGGATATGATAGCCGAATAACTGAACTCGCGGCGGATATTCTGGCGAGCATGTTCATCCTGATTAATCCACTCAGCTATGATATCGCGTGCGCCTTGCAATGCCTCCTCGCGCTCCTTGCCTAATCGCCTGATAGCCTCCTCGCCCTCGCGCTTTTGCGCAAAAATGGCGTGTGCCAATGGTTCGTATCCTTGTTCGCGAGCAATATCTGCACGTGTCTTACGGTGTGGCTTATAGGGTAGGTAGATATCCTCAAGTTCAGTAATATCCCAGCAGTTTTCAATTCGCAGGCGGAGCTCGTCGGTAAGCTTGCCTTGTTCCTCAATTGTATTGAGAATAGTGGCTTTGCGGTCATCAAGTTCAAGGAAACGCTTGTACTCGTCTGCAATTTGGCTAATCTGCACTTCGTCTAGACTGCCGGTACGTTCCTTGCGATAACGCGCAATAAAAGGTATAGTAGCGTTCTCGTTGAGCAGAACAATAGTGGCTGCCACTTGCGTAGCAGCCACTCCTATACGTGACGAAATTAATTTCGAAAAATCCGTCATTGGTGATTAGAACAAGTAGCGAACACCGAGGGTGATACCATCATAGAGACCGCCCAAGTTGAAACCAATACCATCAGCACCAGCAACACCGATAGTTGGACGCCAATCAAGAGAGAGTTGCAATGGGAACCAGAATTGATATTCGATACCAACGTGACCAGCTACACCAGCATACCAAGTGTTGGTGAGGTTTTTATTCAAAAGACCATACATACCACCTGAACCACCGACACCAAGATACCAGTTCCATGCACCTTTATATTCCCAAGGAACTGCAGTACCGAATGGGTTAATCCAATCGTAAGTAATCTTTGCACCAATACCAGCAAATTGTGGCAAGTTTACAGATACGTCCAACATATTAGCCTCACCAAAAGCGTGTTGATAAGAAACATCAGCACCCCAACCGAGGTTAATACCAATTGCGCGAGGTTGAGCAACAGCAGCACCTACGCTAACGACTGCCAAAATAGCAGCAAGAATTAAACTTTTCTTCATAACCTTAAAAATTAAATAGTTAATATTAATTTTATTGTGTTTTTTACTATTTGAACTCGCAAAGGTACAATAAATTTTTTAAATGCACAAATATTTCGTAAATTTATTGTAATTTTGCCAACATTTCTTTCATTCTGCGCATAGCTTCGATAATCTTATCTTCACTGGTTGCGTAGGAGAAACGAATACAGTTATCTTCGCCAAAAGCACTACCAGAAACGCATGCTACGTGTGCTTCTTGCAAGAGGAAATTCACTACGTCATTGGCATTCTCAATGGTTTGGCCATTATATTTCTTACCAAAGAATGCAGAAACATCAGGGAAAAGATAAAATGCGCCTTGAGGTTCGAGTACCTTCATACCAGGAATATCTTTAGCCAATCTCACAATCAGATCGCGGCGACGCTCGAAGGCCTGACGCATCTCTTCCACACACTCTTGTGGCCCTGTATATGCAGCCTCAGCAGCACGTTGGGCAATTGTGGTAGCGCAACTGATAGTTTGTCCTTGCAGGCGTTTGACAGCCGTGATGAAATCTTTATCGTGACTGGCCAACCATCCAATACGATAACCAGTCATAGCATATGCCTTGCTCACACCATTGATGATAATCAATCGATCTTCAATTTCTGGGAACTGCGCCATGGTTTCGTGCTTACCTGTATAGAGGATATGCTGGTAGATTTCATCGGCTAATACAACTATTTGTGGGTACTTTTTCAGCACTTCTACAATAGCCTTGAGGTTCTCAAGTGTATATACGGAACCTGTAGGATTATTAGGTGAGCACAAAAGCAATAGTTTAGTAGCTGGTGTGATAGCAGCTTCCAATTGCTCTGCGGTGAGGCAGAAATTATTTTCCATGGTGGTTTTAACGAGTACACTTTTTCCTTGTGCAATCTTCACCATCTCTACGTAACTTACCCAACAAGGTGTGGGCATAATCACCTCATCATCAGGACCAATCAGAGCCTCAATAGCATTGCATAATGCTTGCTTTGCTCCTACTGATACTACAATATCGTTGGCATTGTACGGACGAACAGGATAGGATTTGAGTTCGTTGTTCAGTGTATTGGCAATAGCTTGTCGAAGAGAAGGGTAGCCAGGAGTAGGACCATAGTGCGAATCGTCGTTATTGACCGCATCAATAGCTGCCTGCTTCACATGTGCAGGTGCGGGAAAATCGGGTTCCCCCAGTGAAAGACCGATGACGTCTACTCCTTCTGATCGAAGTTGTTGGCATAAAGCTGCCACTTGCAATGTTTGCGACTCTTCAAGAGCTGCAATTCGTTTGGAAATGTTCATTGTTAATTATTATTTATTTTATAGTTTCTCTCCAGTCACACTATAGGTGTCGCCGTTGTGTTGGATGTGCAATCGTCCATTACGGATGAACTTATGGGTTCCTTCAACTTCGTCAGTGATATCTTGTACACCCGAAGGTTCAGTAACGGTAATCACGCATTCTGCTTGGAAGTTTTCAAGCGTGGCAGTAACGGTGAATGTACCCACTCTGGTACTTGTGAATGAAGCTTTAGTTCCATCTTTAATCAGTTTGGATGTTCTTGTGGTAGGAGAAACTCTCCATGTAACATCTTGATTATCTGCGTTAGCAGGTGTGATGATAGCTGAAAGATTGGCAGTATCACCCTCTTCGATGGTGATATTATTTTCGCTGAGTGCTATGCCTTTCACACGAATCTTGTGGGGCTCTGCACTCAATTCCCACCCTGCAATACCATGACCTAGGCAGTATTCGTATAGGTTAACTGTTGCATCATCCAAACGCTCCCACCAGAAGAATGCACCCACAGAAGAGTTTGCATTGTAGCCACCATTGCCCAATTGCTCTTGGGTGTACATTGGAGTTAAGTCTGCAGAAGTCATATCGCGAACGGTCCAACCTCCTTTGTAATGTGCACCAGAAGTGTAAACGAACATATCATGACCATTGAGTTGGAAGAGTGCTCCACCTACAGAGTTATTACGTGCAGGAGCAGTTGTACCATTGGGAGATGTCATGTAAGAACCCTTATCGCCATCTTTGTAGAGGTGGTAACCATTTGAACGTACTTGATAGATAAAATGGTTTGGAGTATTGTCAATTGGAATCACATAGCCAGCTGTAGAACCTTTAAGACTAACGGCGCATGAGGTAGTAGAAACATATTTTCCATTAGCAATCTTTACTACCTCTACGAAATTCTGTCCGTTAGGGAAGAAATATACATATCCACCAGCCGCATCGAATATATCGCCACTTGCTGTTGGGAAATTGGTTTGACCATTATTGTTGAGTGAAATTTCAATCTCATGCTCGGTGTTGTCATCTGCTTTATACACAGTGAGTTGTGTAGGAACTTTGGCATCTGCCGAAGTATGGAGAATCAAGTTACCAGCATCATCGCGGCAAATACCATGGCGAAGGGTGGCATGCTCAATACCTGGCTCCCATACTTTACCTGTAGTATCAATAGCTACTACTTTTTTTGCACTATAATCTGCCATATAGAACACTCCATCAATGAAAGCGGCTTCTTGAGCATTGACATAACTACCAGATTGGGTCGTTGGGAAGTTCTCTGGTAAGTTACCTGCTGTTTCGCTAATATTGAATAGTGGAGTTACATACAAATTATCTAACGGAGGAGTAGGAGCAAGTGCCTCCCAGTCTATTTCTTCCAATTCTGCCATATTAGCAGGTACAAGGTAGTCACATGTCATGGTGGTACAACCAAGTTCTCCATGTTTTTGGTACGTACTAGCGTCATTAACTGTCCAGCATGCAACTTCCATACCTGCATCGTGGCATTTGCGAGCCATAGCTTTGGTCAATCCACCTACGGCTACGCTTGGATTAACATCCCATTTTTTGCACCACTCATAGTAGGATTGACTTACTTCATAGCATAGATATTGGCATTGCAGAGCTGGATAATTGGTACGCACATACTCCAATGATTTTTGCATAGATGTTAAGATGCGTGCTTCTTCTACCAATCCGTGTTTCTCAATAAGCTTGTACAGTCCAGGGAAACGAGTCATGTCGTTGTTGTTGATACCCACAGCCCACTTGAGCTCAATGATAGGAAATACATTGTTTTCTTTGCAAATCTCCAAATAGCGATCTACAGTCAAAATCTTTGCGGTATATTCTACGCCACCACGTGTTTGGGTAAGAGTAAGATCTTTGATGTCAGCAAACTTGGTGTAAGGAATTTGTACATTATGTCCTACACGACTCAGGTCATCGTCGTGCCAACATACATACTCACCATCACTGGTCGTTTTTACATCAATCTCCAAGCCATTATAACCATAGTGATTGATACCATTCAACATGGCTTCTTCGGTGTTTTCCACTCCGCGGTAACTACCACGGTGTCCTACAAATTGCGGTTTCCATGCAAATGTTTGAACAAACATGCAACTAATGCATAAAAGAGTAAAAAGTTTCTTCATGATATATTATATTTATAGGTTGATGTTTCTTCTAAATTCGGCCAATACAATGGCGGTTGCAATGCCCACATTTAAACTCTCTGAACAGACGTTCTCGTACGAAGGGATAAATAGAGAATGAGTAATTTGCATTCGCACATTAGCAGATATACCATTACCTTCGTTACCCATCACAATCACTCCTTTATCTCTACTTTCAATGCTGCCTACTGCGTATATATTTTTGCCGTCGAGTAGGGTGCCATAGATAGGATAATTATGTTGATGTATAAATTTGAGCGTTTCTGCAAGATTATCTACGTAGTGAATATTTACTCGCGCTAGGGCACCCATCGTAGCTTGTACTACTTTTGGATTATAGCAGTCGGCAGTTTCACGCGAACATATTATATGGTGTATTCCAAACCAATCGCAAGTACGGATGATGGTTCCGAGATTACCTGGATCTTGTACTCCATCTAATGCCACCAGCAATTTTCTTTCGGATATAAAATCCATTGAATCTGTCAATTTTCGTTTGAATACCCCAATCATACCTTGTGGTGAGCGCAGAGATGACATTTGTTCAATTTCTGTCGGAGTGGCATTCTCGTGCGTTGCGAGCAATACTAGTTCAAAACTATTACGCAAATCATTGATACACTTCTCCCCTTCTGCCACGAATACATTTTCTTCGTCGCGGTGTTTCTTCTGCTGCAGGCTGCGTACCCATTTGATTTGTGATTTGCTTAAATGCTCCATACTGAATCTACTATAAACGACTGCAAAATTAATAATTATTTTGCAACCTTGCAAATAATTAATAAAAAAAAATATATTCGATTCATTTTTCAAGGTATTTTTGTTGCAAATATATATATTTTTTTGTACCTTTGCAGGCCGAAAGGTATGCGACGAACTATGAAACAAATAGAGCAAATTAAAAAGGCAATGATTCAGTTGCTTCTGGTTGTATGTGCTATTTCGTTTTCAGCCTGTAATCTAACCAAGTTTGTGCCGGAAGGGGAATACTTGCTCAACAAGGCAAACGTGAAGGTGGAAGATACTAAGGATGTAGCAGCTGCCGAATTGCGTAATTATTTGCAGCAGAAGCAAAATACGGAAATATTGGGTTTCTGGAAATTACAGTTGGGAATATACAATACGGCCTCGTTGGATACTGCTAAGTGGACCAGCAAGAACGCAAGAAAGATTGGTGAACCACCAGTGATTTATTCTCCGGATTTAACAACTCGTAGTATGCAACAGTTAAAATATGCTATGCAGAATCGGGGATATTTTCATGCGGAAGTGGATACAAGCATACTAGTCAAGAACCGCAAGTTGAATCTAACATACAATGTGGTAGCCAATCATCCATACCATATACGTAGATATGAAATATCGTTCCCACAGGAAGAATTGCAACAAGTAGCAGAGAATCGTCGAGCTACTTTGGTGAAAGAAGGTATGCAATTTGATTCAGATGTGCTGAATCAGGAAAGACAGCGCGTATCGAAATCAATGCGTAATCATGGATGTTTTTATTTCGACGAGGAATTTATTCGCTTTGTAGCAGATAGTACGAAGGGAAAAAAGCAAGTAGATGTAAAGATGTGTTTGCAAGATTTCTACTACCAACTTTCACCCGAAGAGCAAGAAAAAATATTCCGTCATTATACGATATCTCGTGTTCACTTCCATATGGACTATGAGGTGGATCGTATTCCAGAAGGAGCCAAATTACACACATCAATAGTAGATGGCTATGAATTTACGTGGGTAGGTGATAAATTATTACGCGAGAAAGTACTAATACGCAATTGCCCTATTCGTCCTGGCGATGAGTACAATGAGTCGTTTGTTGACCATGCTTATAGCAATCTGAATCGTTTGGCTCCTGTGAAATATGTAGATATCAGTTTTGATCCTGTATCAGCTACTGAGTTAGATTGTCATGTGGTGATTTCTCGTTCGAAACTCAATTCAGTATCGGTTGAATTGGAAGGCACTTATTCTGCTGGTGATTGGGGGATCGCAATGGGAGCCGGATATGCTAATCGCAATCTGTTTAGAGGTGCAGAAGAATTTACATTGGATGGGCGTGCTAGCTATGAATGGCGTCAGAACGGAGGACGAGCGATAGAAGCAAGGGCGGCTATGGGCCTGAAGTTCTCCAACTCGATAGCTATAGATTTGAACTACAATTATCAAAATCGTCCTGATGAATATGCTCGCTCGATATTTAATGCTGGTTTACAGTACCAACTACGTCAGCATAATTTGCACTTGCAACATCAGTTCCGAATTCTAGATATCAGTTATGTATATTTACCATGGATAAGCGATGCATTCCGTGATCAATTCTTGCAATCCACTAATATCTTGAAATACTCCTATGAGAACCATTTTATTGTAGGGTGGGGTTATTCGGGCAACTATTCTTCGTTTAATAATAGAAGGCCTTATCGTTCGTATAGCAATGTGAGTTATAATATTGAAACAGCCGGCAACCTGATGTATGGTTTGGCAGAAGCATTTCATTTCCCAACGGATGAAGATGGCAAGTATACCTTATTCAATACTCGTTTTGCGCAATTTGCAAAGGCGGATATCTCATATACCTATCATCAGATACTCAACGAATCTCATCGCTTGGTGTTTCATACAGACCTTGGTGTAGCCGTTCCATATCTAAACTCACAATCTATCCCATTTGAGAAAAGGTATTTCTCAGGAGGTTCAAATAGTGTGCGAGGATGGACTGCGCGCACGTTGGGTCCTGGAGGTTATCGTGGTGCTGGTAGTTTGATTGATTTCAATAATCAATCAGGTGATATACGATTGAATCTAAATATGGAGTATCGTGCTAAGGTGTGGTCATTTATTGAACTAGCCGCTTTCATAGATGCAGGTAATATCTGGACAATTTTTGATTATGAGACGCAGCCATATGGTCAGTTCCATTGGAATGAATTCTACAAACAAATAGCGTTGGCGTATGGTGTGGGATTACGGTTGGACTTCTCTATATTTGTTTTCCGAATCGATTTTGGTGTAAAACTATATGATCCAAGTAGATTGTATGGTGATTTGGCTGGAACACAGTGGCGCACAGTGCCTAATGGCCTCTCATGGAAGAATGATATGGCGTTTCACTTTGCTATAGGTTATCCATTTTAAGTGATATGTTGAAAGCGTGTTACATAGAAGGAGTGATAGAAGCAGGATGCGATGAAGCTGGTCGTGGTCCTCTAGCGGGTAGCGTATTTGCTGCGGCAGTGGTGTTTGATTCGGCATTAGCGCAAGATGAACAACATGTACAATGGTTGGATATGCTGAATGACTCGAAACAACTATCTGATAAGGAGCGGTACTATTTACGCCCACTGATAGAACAATATGCGCGAGCATGGGCAGTTGTGGAGGTGACAGCAGAGGAGATAGATAGGATAAACATACTGAATGCATCAATTATTGGTATGCAGCGAGCATTAGATAAACTGACGATAGTTCCAGAACACATTATTGTCGATGGCAACAAGTGGAAACCTTATATTCCAGAAGGAAAAGTGATGGAGATTCCTGCGCGTACAGTAGTAAAAGGAGATGGTAAGTATTTATCTATAGCGGCCGCTAGTGTGTTAGCAAAGACCTATCGGGATGACTATATGTTGCGATTACATGAACAATATCCTAAATATCACTGGGATACAAATATGGGATATCCTACAAAGGCACATTATGAGGCTATTCGGCAGTACGGAATAACACCGTATCACCGAAAGTCTTTTAAATTAGAAAAATGAGATTATTAACTATTAAATATCAATTGTTCAAATGGCAATTTTTGTAAAAAAAGAGGGAGAACCTCGTAAAAGAATGGGTTGTTTAGGTAAGACCCTGGTAGGAATTGTAGTTTATTTTGGTATTTGTTTCTTGTTTGGTTTGATGATGGGCGATATGATGTCCACACCTGCCACCAAACTGGAGGAAAACACCATTTATCGTATTGATTTGAAAGGTAAGTTGGTAGAGCAAGCCGGCGAGGAGAATCCTTTTGATGCACTCTTTGCAGAAATGTATGGTCAATCCACGTCAACCGTAGGATTGAGCGATTTGCTCAGTAATATTGCTTTGGCAAAAGACAACGACAAGATTTTGGGTATTTATCTCAAAGGTGGCTCGCTTTCTGCGGGCCCTGCTTCGGCTAAGGCACTTCGTGATGCGTTGTTAGATTTCAAACAGTCAGGCAAGTTTGTGATTGCGTATGCTGATTCGTATTCTCAGACCAACTACTATATTGCTTCTGTAGCAGATAAAATTTTCTTTAATCCAGTGGGTGCGTTGGCATGGGACGGTTTAACCGCACAAAAAGAGTACTACACTCGTTTGTTTGAGAAGATTGGTATTGAGATGCAGATTCTTAAGGTAGGCACATTTAAATCAGCAGTCGAACCCTACTTCCGCACCTCTATGTCAGATGCTGATCGCAAACAGACTGAGCAATATCTGGGTGGTATCTGGAGTGAGATGAAGTCGGCAGTCGGACAAAGTCGTCAAATTTCATCAGAGCAGTTGCACGCATATGCAGATGAGTGTATGTCATTGCAGCCACAAGAGAAATATCTTGCATACAAATTTGTGGACTCATTGGTGTATATCCAAGAGATGGATTCTATCTTGCGCACCTATGCGGGTACCAAAGATTATAAGCAACTCTCTACTAGCAAGATGACTAATGTAGAGCGTACTACGATTGAGGCGAAGGACAAAGTAGCAGTGTTGTATGCCGAAGGTGCTATATCGGATGAAGGTGCCGAAGGTATTGTAGAGGGTAAGATATTGAAAACCATCAAGAAGATTTATAAGGATGACGATGTAAAAGCAGTAGTTTTCCGTGTCAATAGTCCTGGTGGTAGTGCAGATGCTAGCGAGCAGATTTGGCACGCGATGAAGATGTTGCAAGACAAAGGTGTTCCAGTAGTAGTTTCTATGGGCGATTATGCTGCATCTGGTGGCTACTATATCTCTTGCAACGCGGATTATATCTATGCTGAGCCAACTACATTGACTGGTTCTATTGGTATTTTTGGTACAGTGCCTAATATCAACAAACTTCGCGAGAAAGTGGGCTTAGATATTGATGGTGTATCCACCAACAAACATTCCGCATTGAATGTCAATGCTATCTATAGAGGCATGAATCCTCAAGAGACTGCTCTTATGCAAAATATGGTAGAGCGTGGTTATGACCTCTTTACCCGTCGTTGTGCCGATGGTCGCGGAATGTCGCAAGACGATATCAAGAAGATTGGCGAGGGTAGAGTATGGCTTGGCAAAGATGCCATAGAGATAGGTTTAGTGGATAGTTTGGGTAATATCAATGATGCAATCAACAAGGCAGTTGAAATGGCTCAGTTGGGTGAGTATGAGTTGGTTAATTATCCCGAAAAGAAAGACCCATTCGAGGAGATGCTCAAGATGTTTGACAGCACTACGCCAGAGGAGCGTCTTATCATGCAAGTGCGTGAGTTTGCAGCCAAACCACGTATTATGGCACTCATGCCAGAAGTGACAATTCAGTAATTCTCAATAAATTCTATCGTTTGAGCGCTCTAAATACTTTGAAATACTTAGCAACACCACTCTCCTGGCTCTATACGCTGGGAGTGTGGTTGCGCAATCTATTGTATGAAGAGCATGTTTTCCCCTCACATACTGTATCCGTTTCGACTATCGTTATTGGCAATTTGGCAGTAGGTGGTACGGGAAAAACGCCTATGACGGAATATTTGATACGTTTGCTGACGGATAAATACAAAGTGGCAGTCCTTTCGCGGGGATATGGACGTTCAACGCACGGATTTCGACTGGCTGGACCTGCGGATACAGCGGCTACAATAGGTGATGAGCCCATGTTGATTCATACGCACTTTCCAGATATTCCTGTTGCTGTTTGTGCTGATAGGGTACAAGGTATCAAACAGTTGCAGAGTCTCTGTCCAGAAATTCAATGTGTGATTTTGGATGATGCGTACCAACACAGAAAATTGCGTGCAGGATTTTATATTCTTCTTACTTCTTACGATAACTTATATGTAAATGACCACATGCTACCACGTGGTTTATTGCGCGATTTGCCATCAGAAAGTAGAAGGGCGAATGCGGTGGTAGTAACGAAATGTCCAGAAAATATGAAGCCTATCGAGCGAAGGATAGTGAGTAATAGTTTGAATCTTGCATCATATCAACAACTATATTATTCATCTATTGTTTATGATTCATTTCATCTGCAATCTACGCCATTGCTTGTAGCCGGAATAGCTAATCCTGTTCCTTTGTTACACCATATACAATCGCAATTTTCTGATACTGAATTACTTCAGTTTCCTGATCATCGTTCGTTTACAACAAAAGATATTCAGGTGATATTGAAAAAAGCAGAAAAATACGAGCATGTGGTAACTACTGAAAAAGATTTTATGCGCATGCAGCAAACTCCTTTAGTAGAAGCTCTTGGTGAGAAGTTGCAAGTACTACCTATTCATACAACTTTCTGTATTGATAAAGAAGCCTTTGATCGACAGGTGTTGTTATATGTAAACGAAAATAATCGTATTAAGTCATAAAATTAGATTGAAAATGAATATATTATCTCTTCTTCGTCGATTTGTTCCACCCTATAAGTGGCAAGTAGTATTGAATCTATTTTTTAATATCCTTTCCACCATTCTTTCGCTCTTTTCTTTTGCCACTATTATTCCTGTGTTGCAAATTCTATTCGGTTTATCCGAAGCCACATCCACGTATATTCCGCTTGAATATGCAGCATCAATGCAGGATATACTTGATATTCTAAAGAATAATTTATATTATTTTCTTCAAATGCAAATAGAAATACGTGGTGCTCAATATGTATTGCTTCTTCTAGGTGGATGTTTGGTTATTCTTACTGGTTTTAAATGCCTAACAGCGTGGCTAGCTAACTATTTTATGGTTCCAATACGTACAGGTGTATTGCGCGACTTACGTGCGCAACTCTATAAAAAAGTAGTTAGTTTGCCTATTGGTTTCTTTACGGAGGAGCGCAAAGGCGATGTGATGTCGCGTATGACCAATGATGTGAATGAGGTGGAGGCTAGTATCATGTCCACATTAGACATGCTCTTTAAGGATCCAATCATGATTCTTGTGTACTTAATCACTCTTTTCACAATATCGTGGCAACTTACTCTTTTTGTCCTTGTTCTTTTGCCAATAGCAGGTCTTCTTATAGGTCGCATAGGTCGTTCGCTGAAGCGTTCTTCTTCCAGAGGACAAGAACAGAATGCTGAAATCCTTACTCAGATTGATGAAACACTGGGTGGCTTGCGTGTAGTGAAAGCATTTAATGCTGAGGGAAAACTTATGACTCGTTTCCTCAATCTGATCAATGCTACGCGTGCTACTTTCAATCGTATCAATCGTCGTTACTACTTAGCTCACCCTGTGTCGGAGTTCTTCGGTACTGCTCTTATTGCTATTCTTTTGTGGTTTGGAGGTACGCTTATTTTGGGTGATTATTCTTCTATTGATGCAGCTACATTCATCTATTATCTTGTCATCTTCTATTCCATCATTAATCCAGCCAAGGATTTGAGTAAAGCCACTTATGGCATACGTCGAGGTATGGCTTCTTTGGAGCGAATAGATAAGATTTTAAATACTGAGAGTAATATTCGCAATTCCAAAAACCCAAATCAATTATCAGATTTTCAGTCAGTTATACGTTATGAGGACGTGTCGTTCTCCTATCAGTCGGACCGCCCTGTATTACAGCATATAAATCTAGATATTCGGAAGGGACAAACCATTGCTTTGGTTGGGCAATCGGGTAGTGGTAAGACTACGATGGCAGATTTGTTACCACGATTCTATGATACTACTGCTGGTCGTATTACTATTGATGGTGTAGATATACGTGAGGTGAAAACGTTCGATCTTCGCGCACTCATGGGTAATGTAAATCAAGAGGCGATTCTCTTCAATGATACCTTCTATAATAACATTACTTTTGGTGTAGAGTCGGCTACAATGGAAGAGGTACGTCAAGCGGCACGAATTGCCAATGCAGATGATTTTATCATGGCTACTCCTGAACAATATCAAACAACAATTGGT
This sequence comes from Paludibacteraceae bacterium, assembly GCA_045531475.1. Taxonomy (GTDB): domain Bacteria; phylum Bacteroidota; class Bacteroidia; order Bacteroidales; family Paludibacteraceae; genus Colicola. The sequence continues at coordinate 39,857 of JAZSEB010000016.1, read as the reverse complement.
GATCGAGGTTCACGACTCAGTGGTGGACAGCGCCAACGTATCTCCATTGCGCGTGCTATTCTCAAGAATCCGCCTATTCTTATTCTGGATGAAGCTACATCTGCACTCGATACCGAGTCAGAGAAATTAGTTCAAGAGGCGCTAGAGAATCTAATGAAGGACCGTACCACATTGGTAGTGGCCCATCGCTTGAGTACTATACGCAATGCGGATCTCATTTGCGTATTGCATGAAGGACAAATTGTAGAACGTGGTACACATGATGAACTATTTGCTCTAAATGGCTATTACCGCCGTCTTGTAGATATGCAACAAACCAATAACTAATCTCGTATCATATATGAAAAAAATACTATATCTCACACTTGCTGCTATTTTGGTAGCTGCAATAATTGCAGCCATTGGACGCAGTACTAATAGCGAAATGATTATGAAAACCAATGCTTTATACCCAATGCTCGTTGATAGTACTGACCTGCTGACAATTTTTGATATCACCGATTGCCGACTTGACCTAGCATGTGGACAAATGCCTGATACAACCAATGAAGATGTTATCCTTTGTGTGGCAGCTGCTTTTACAGGTCAGTGCCTCGACTATTTTGAGCACAGTAATATCCTTGGTTCCCATGTATCCAAGAGTGTATTTTATGAAGGCTATACTGAAAACAAGGATGGTATTCCATATGAAAAACGCTATGCGTTATTTGTATGGAAAGGTGTTGATAATCAAGGAAGAATGCTAGAAAAAGGATTCTATTCTATACCCAATAACCCCCTTTTAACTCAAACGGCAGAGCATGATGGTATGGCTTTTACACAGCATTGGGTGATCAAAGATGCGCAGATATTTACGCCATATATCCAGCCCATGGATCGTAAGGAGCATTTCCGTTCATTGTGTCAGAAAGGCAATCGTTTTTACGTGATTGCCAATAGAGAAGAAATCTCCTATCAGGAATATCTGAATATACTCATTCGTTTTGGTGTGGAGAATGCATTGTATATGGATATGGGAACTGGTTGGAACCATTCGTTCTATCGTGATGCCGATAATCAGCTCCATATTCTTCATCCTAAGATTCATTCTTATCCTACTAATTGGCTGGTTGTCTATAAAAACTAATGATGCTCCGTTCCTATTGAGAATTCAAGGAGAGGTAGCATCAGATATATACAAAAAAAAGGACACATGAGTTGTGTCCTTTTTATATTACTTGCGTAGAATGCTTATTCCATCAAGTCGCAATCTGCTTCGCTTTTATTGGTTTTCTTGTAAGTTACTTTCAATGCATCCTTGCTCAAGCCGTATTCTTCTACGATTTCTTGTTCCAACTCAGCGATTGCTGCATCAATCTCATTTGAGGTAGCCCACAAGTACTCGGTTACAGTGGTAGAAATACCAGCAATGTTAATGGTTTCAGTTACTTCGTAGCAATAATTGGTATCGCCACAACTGCTCAATACGCCTGCCAAAAGAACGGCACATGCAATAACGATTTTTTTCATAATTTTGATTGTTATTAGTTGTTAATATATTTGTGATTTATTATTAGTCTTGATTTTGTTTTCCTCAAAATCACTGCAAAGTTACACAATTTTTTCGAATCGTGCAAATATTTGTCTAGATTTATCTAGATTTTTCATGATTGCTTTGAAATTGTATAGGTTAATATGTCTATTTTCCAACTACCAATTTCTTTATCTCACTCAGTTTGTTGAGTGCTTCTAGCGGAGTCAAGTTGTTGATATCTAGTGTTTTTACTTCATCACGAATTTGCTCCAATACAGGGTCATCCAGTTGGAAGAAACTCAGTTGCATACCATTAGGTGCACTTACTGTAGCTTTCCCACTACCCATTTTAGCAGTTTGCTTGTCTTCGCATCCCTTGCTTATCCCTTGCTTATCCGTAGCTAGCTGATTCGACTCTAGTAAAGCATGGCTACCGCTCTCCATATCGGCAAGGATCTGATTGGCTCGTTGTATGATAGATGAAGGCATACCTGCCAGTTTGGCCACATGAATACCAAAACTGTGTTCTGAACCGCCTCGTACCAGTTTACGCATGAAAATCACTTTGTTATCCACTTCTCGTACGGATACGTTGTAGTTGCGAATGCGCGAGAAGTTCTTCTCCATCTCATTGAGTTCGTGGTAGTGTGTAGCAAAGAGGGTCTTTGCGTGCCCTCGTTGTTCGTGGATATACTCCACGATGGCCCATGCAATGGATATACCATCGTAGGTACTTGTACCACGTCCCAATTCATCGAAGAGCACTAAACTGCGTTCGCTTAGGTTGTTCAATATACTAGCAGCTTCGTTCATCTCCACCATAAATGTACTTTCACCTACGGATATATTATCGCTGGCACCCACACGGGTAAATATCTTATCCACTACACCAATGCTTGCACTTTCTGCAGGTACGAAACTACCCATTTGTGCCATCAGTACGATTAAGGCCGTTTGGCGGAGCAGAGCCGATTTACCAGCCATGTTTGGACCAGTGAGGATAATGATTTGCTGGCCATTGTTATCGAGAAGTACATCGTTAGGTACATATTCCTCATCCAGAGGCAATTGTTTTTCGATTACTGGGTGACGCCCCTGGCGTATATCTACCACTAGGCTATCGTTGATATCTGGACAGATATATCGATTTTCCACGGCTACTGCTGCGAAACTCATCAGGCAGTCGAGTTGTGCTACTACCGCTGCATTTTGTTGCATTTGTGATACATACTCGGTCATGGCCAACATCAGTTCGGTGTACAAACGGTTTTCAATCACCTGAATCTGCGACTCTGCTGTGAGGATCTTCTCCTCGTATTCTTTCAATTCTTGTGTGATATATCGTTCGGCATTAACCACTGTCTGTTTGCGGATCCATGTTTCGGGCACTTGCTCTTTGTAGGTGTTTCTTACTTCCAAGTAGTAGCCAAACACGTTGTTGTATCCAATCTTTAGACTACTGATACCAGTGGCTTCTATTTCTCGTTGTTGTAATTGCAGTAGATAACTCTTGCCATTGGATTGAATGTCGCGCAGTTCATCCAGCTGTTGGTCAATGCCACGTGCAAAGATATTGGGCTTTCCTTGTACGGCAGGAGGGTCTGCTACTATCTCTCGTATGATGCGTTCGCGTATTTCTGTGCATAGCGACAGTTGCTGACCGAGAAGATGCAAGTATGCATTTTCAGTAGCTTGTTCGCACACTTCTTTTATGGGCTCTATTGCAGTGAGTGCGCGGCTTAGTTGTACCATCTCGCGTGGGGTGATGCGTCCTGTGGATACTTTACTGACCATGCGCTCCATGTCTTGAATCTGCTGCAGGTTCTCACGAATAATCTCTCGATGTTCAGGATGACGGAATAGGTATTCTACCACCATTTGTCGGTTGCGTATTGGGCGTACTTCTTTTAGAGGGAAAGCCAACCAACGATGGAGTAGGCGCCCGCCCATAGGGGTGATCGTACGGTCGATAATGTCGTATAGGGTGGTGCTATTTTCACGTTGTCCACTCAGCAGCTCCAGATTACGAATGGTGAAGCGGTCCATCCATACATATTTATCTTCTTCTATGCGACTAAGATGTTGAATATGACCTGTTTGTAGGTGCTGTGTGGCGTCTAGATAATGCAGGATTGCTCCAGCGGCAATCACACCTTGGGGAAGATTATCCACGCCAAAACCTTTCAAGTTTTGCACATTGAATTGCTTTACAAGTCGTTCGTTGGTAGCGTCTGGCGTCATCATCCAATCGTCGAGTTCGAAGGTGAAGTATTTATTGCCAAAAGCTGCTTCGAAGTCATGTTTCTTTCCGCGTAGAAACAATACTTCTTTTGGTGCGAAGTTTACCAGCAGTTTATCCACATAGTCTTGCGTACCTTCTGCTACGAGGTATTCTCCCGTGGATATATCTAGGAAGGCAACACCTACAGTCTGTTTGCCCCATTGAATGCAGGCCAGCCATGTATTTTCTCGTTGTTGGAGTGTGGTTTCGGAGTAGCTCACACCGGGGGTAACTAACTCCGTCACTCCGCGCTTCACTAGTTTTTTGGTCAGTTTAGGGTCTTCCAATTGGTCGCAGATAGCCACGCGCAAGCCAGCACGTACCAGTTTGGGAAGATAGGTGTCAAGTGCATGGAATGGAAATCCTGCCATTTCTAGTGCTTTGGACTCTTTGCTTGCGCCATTACTGCGGTGAGTGAGGGTGATGTTCAGTATTTTGCTTGCTCGAACAGCATCCTCGGCGTAGGTTTCGTAGAAGTCGCCACAGCGAAATAGCAATATCGCATCGGGGTATTGATTTTTGATTTCGCGAAACTGCTTCATCATGGGAGTTTCCATAGTATCAATCTTTGCCATAATCCTATTCTCTATTTTCTAAACTCTAATCTCTAAACACAAATCTATTTTATCGAAACATCAAACTTGAGGTTGAACATTCTGCCTGTCAGGAAGTTAGATGTTGACCATTGTTGTCCTTTAGCATCGGTGACCCAGTACTTGCCATTCTCGTTGGGTTCGCCGATGAGGTTAAACACTTCGAACTGCACACTCCAACTATCTACGTATTTCGATTTCTTCATCCATTTATCTGTACTAGCGGAGAAAGTGCGGCTTGCTCCTATATCTATGCGCTGATAGAGGTTGAGATGTCCGAGATAGCGCATTTTTTCGTTGCGTGGGTAGCCGTAGGGTAGTCCTTCGCTCAGGAAGAACTTGAGATGCAATTTGTATTGTGGAAGTTGTGGTAGATAGTCTTGGAAATACATAGTTAGGTTGTATCGTTGTTCTTGTGGGGTAGGGATCCAGCCGAGTTGGTGTTTGTCGTCGATGAATCGCATACGGCTACGCATGGTGGAGAAACTGATCCATGAGTCGGCTCCTGGCACTAGTTCGCCCATCAGTTTCAGGTCGAGTCCGATGGTGTATCCTTCGCTGTCGTTGATACCTGAATAGCGTACGCGCACATTGTCTACGGTGTAACTTTCCATCCGATCAATGAGTTTGCCGTAGGCTTCTGCTGTGAACTTAAATGGTCGTCCCCATGCACGGAAGTAGTAGTCTGTTCCTATTACTAGTTGCCATGAGCGTTGTGCGCGCAGTTGATTATTCAGGTGAATACGGTTCACACCCCCTTGATCTTGTATTATTTGGCGCAACTCTTTGTAGAATGGTGCTTGGTAGTATAGACCTGTGGCTAGGCGGAAGGTGAAGTCGCGTTTCCATCCTGGCATCCATACGACACTTACGCGTGGCGAGGGCAGTATCTCGTTGGTGAAGCTCCACCAGTTGAGGCGTACACCACCCGTGAGCAGTACGTCACCATGTTCTGTATCCCAGCGATAGGTATCTTGTGCATAGGCTTGTATGCGCCCATTGAGCATGCGTGAGCTACCTTTGAGTGCGTAGTAGAGTTCCATATCGTGGTCGTTGTTGGGTACGCTATAGCCTAGAGAGTCGCGCCATTCCCATTCGCTGATGTGGTCGTTTACCATCTCTACTTGTCCGCTGATACCCCATTCCAGTTTATTCTCGCCTTTTTTCCAATCGCCTGAATGTGATAAGGTGACCATGCCTGCTTGCAGCGTATTGCGTGCATGTTCGTGGAAAGTGCCTGTTCCAAGTAGTTCTCTATTGGATTGTGTACCATCCATCACCTCCTCGTCCTTTGGGTTGCCAGCGCTACCGGTATCGCTGCCATCGGCGGGTTTCTCGCTGAGAATGAACTCGCTGCGTATGTCGAAGGTTTCTGTTTCGTGGGTATAGTATCCGCTCAGGTCGAAATTCAAGTGTATGTTCTCTAGGAGATTACGTCTGACGTTTAGGGCTGCAAAAGCGGTGCGGAACATATCTTTTTCTTGTCCTTCGTACCAGATTTCTTTTTCTATTACCTGTTGCATGGTACCCTGTGCTGTCTTTTGTGAGTCGGGAGCAAACTCATAGCTATTTTGCGAGAAGTTTCCCAGCAGAGTGATATCCCACTTCTTACCTTTCGCTCTATCGCCTAAATGCCATGTCATCTGTGTTTGATAGTCGATAAAGTTAGGATTGTATTCGCCTTGTGTTTTCATTGTTCCCAGCAGGTAGCGCGATGTTTTGTAGCGGATGCCATGCATCTGACTATGGGTAGAGTTGCCCCAACCCACATAGCCACTTGCTCCTAGCAGACTCATGCTAAGACGTGATTCCAGTTGTGTAGGTCGTTTGTATCGAATATCGAGTACGGATGACATCTTGTCGCCATATTTGGCATCGAATCCACCTGCGGAGAAATCTACGTTCTCTACCATATCGGGGTTGACGAAACTGAGTCCTTCTTGTTGTCCACTGCGGATGAGTAAAGGTCGATGCACTTCGATGCCGTTGACATAGACGGAGTTCTCGTCGAAGCTACCGCCGCGCACGTTGTACTGGCTGCTGGTCTCGTTGTTCTGGCTGACGCCGGCAAAAGTGATCAGTAGGCTCTCTATGCCGCCACCTGTAGCATCGGGCATCAGGCGTGCAGTAGCTATATCCACATGGTCCATGGTGTTGGTCTGTCGTTGGATACCTCGCACGGTGATTTCGTTGAGCATCTCCTCGTTGGTAGGCAGCACCACATTCACGCCAATCACATTGCGTGTGGTATAGAGTTGCTGACGGATAGTCTCGTAGCCAATCATGGAATAGACCAGTGTGATGGTGTCTTGTATGTCCACAAAGAACTCGTAATAGCCATTCTGGTTGGTGGTGGTACCGATAGTGGTGTTTTCTGCTACATAGACGTTTGCCAGATCCACTCCGCGGTTGTCTGTGTCGAGCACATAACCAAAGACGCGCACTTCGTTAGCGAAGAGCGAAATGCCGACCAATAGCGCCAGCAGTAGTATTTGTAAACGTAAGTTTATGCGCATAGTATTCAGGCTGCAAAATTACAAAAAAAAATGCACATACGCAAGAGCATGTGCATTTTTTTTAGGTTGTGTCGACTACGTCGAGGTAGTGTGCCTTTCGGCAGGTTATGTCGTCTACAACGAGGCTATGTCGCTTCGCGAGGTGTAAGGTAGTTGTATTCCAGGCATATGAACTATGCCATGCGCTCACTATTAAACATCCATTGGACGTTCTTCAAGGACGCTCAAAGAAACATATAAAGTTTCAATAGGTATGTAAATCCCTAAATAGGACTATTTTTACACACTTTTTCAGATTATTATAACTTCGCCCCCTCTGTGTTCCAGAAAGCAAATATGTAATACTGCATACTGCATTGCATAGTCAGTATCATTTTCTCCTCTTTATCCGTCAGTAGGGTATTAATCAGTTTGATATACGCTTCCGTATATTCTCGCATCTCAATGACGGTCAAATCCATGCCAAACTGTGTAAAATCTGCCAGTACTTTATCATAATGAGCATTTATCGTGGACTTTTTCGTTTCATCTAAATTAGTATTTAGGATTTGTGCCTTCAACTGCTCATCAAGACTGCCTGTCAGTTTCTCTGTCTCCTCCATCACACTCTTTTTCAACTCATCTTGCGACATCCCTTCTGACTTTGCCAAAAATTCTTTGCTAAACACACGTTCCAACACCTTGTACATCAATTTGCCGCTATTAGCACCTTTATATGTGCAGCGCAAATCAAAATCTTTCTCCACCTTTGCGTCTGCTACTCGTGTACTATCCAACAATAATTGGTTGTACGTTTGATTCAACTTCGCTACTTCAGCATTAAACATCTCCCAACCTTCTTCATAACTGTACGTTGGTTTTGTTTCTTTACTGCAAGAGTTAAAACACATCCCGATGGCTATTAAGCCAATCAAGGAAAATACGACTAATGATTTTTTCATAAGATAATTGATTTTCATATTAATACTTATTTATTAAACGCACATTCTTCTATACAAAATAGTCACGAAAGACTGCTTCAAGAAAGTCTTTCGTGACTATTATCATAGACCGCTTTGCTAATTTCGGAGTTAAATTGATGGTCCTATACAAGGCATTACCAAGTTGCAACTAAAGATATATGTCACATGCAACATTGCAATAGCTTTGGCATCTTCATCCTTACAATATACCAGACATAACCACATACTCAAAAATAATGCAGGCGCAAAAAGAATTAATAGCATATCAGAAAATGGCATTACTATTATACCTATAGCAAAAATTATAGGAAACAAAAATCCCAATATGTCAAACAATTCTAAATGGAGATTATTGCATAATTTGTAAATCAATAAAAATATTCCAATAAATGCCGCAATAACAACAATCCACAAGAAATATGCAGGTTCAATATTTTTTTCAAAAATTGAAAGTAAACTTAATAACAACGCTAACCTCAAAAACCAATTACTTTCATTTTTAAAGGATTTGCCAATTCTTTTACGCGATTTGTTGTTTGTATTCATAAGCTTAACATTAAGGCTGTTGCTCTTCGATTTCCCACAATGATGCACTATGATATCCAGTACCTATTCCTGCCTCCATTTGCGTTTTTTCTTCACTATCAGCCAAAGTTGCATCAATTACTTCCAAATATTCCTCTGTATAATTATGCTTTTCGAAAGTATTTAATTCTACAATCACTTCAGCATATCTTGCTGTAGCCTGCTCTAAATCCATAGAAATTTCATGTGACGTGTCAATATTTATTGACTCTAAAGATGATTTTATCGTATTTGACAAAGGACCAAATAATCGTTCATAACGATTCGTTAAATCACACAATAGATCGCTATTGCTCATATTTTTGATATCAGTAATATCATTCATTATATCTACTATAATCATATTATGTCGCTCACCTATCACATTTGCTAAACTATCTGAATCTAAATCATCATTTGAAGGTAGCGGATTTATACTAACCATACATCCAGAATCGGTCAATTCTAACCCCTTTTGAATAGACCTTGCAGCACCTACAACTACTGCCAAACCTGCAATTGCCCATGGATTTCCTGCTGATAATGATGCTCCATATCCTGCTCCTTCAATTGCTCCAAGTAGATCTTCAATTACAATTTGCCATTTTTCCTCTTTACTCAATGCTCCACTATCCCTTCCTATACGCATCGCTCTACCAACTACCTCTGGGGTCAAGTACTTCGCATTCAATTTCTCAATCTCCAAGTTAAATGCAGCCCATTCTGCTGCACTATTTGTTTTCTGCAAAGTTGGCGTAGGCGCTACTTCTTCCACACTAATTACTTCGTTAGGATTCAGCGCGTTCGAGTCCTTTGAACATGCTACTACCAATACACCCATTGCCAAGACAACTACTGCTGACAATACCATAAAAATTTTCTTTTTCATAATAATAAAAATTAAAAAGTTAATAAAATAAAATTAGTTGACGCTAAATTCGCCAGTTAATACAATTCCAGATTCAGTATATATATATAATTCATAATCACCACTTTGTGGGATATACATAGTTGTCTCACCTACAAATTCTTCTTCAGCAACTACATTGCCTGTCTCTTCATCAACTATTTCCACATACGCGGACGCATCTTCACTCGTGCCTACATACAATTTATCCTCATCTATAGTAACATATATCCGAGAAGGATTGGTTGGCGTTATTAATTCTTCTTCCTCCTCACTATCCCATGGTTGCATGCGATATGCTTCTGTTAAGACGATTTCTTGAGCCGTCATCATTTCGGCGCGTGCATTGCATATACCTAGTAAACACAATGCGAAAATTAGTAGCTTTTTCATACATTAAATTTTTTGATTGTTTGTAGCATGTTCAGCAACCCACTTTGTTGAATTGCGGTGCAAAGGTACTGCCTTTTCGGAGTGTATACAAAAAATATAGCGCACAAAGCAAAACTTGCAATCGCTTAGTTATCAGGCGATTGCAAGTTTTATTTGCGCACAAATGCTAGAAATGGACTAATTTACTCAATCAGCAATAGCCAATTCTACTAAATAATCGTATAAATTTGCAGCGGTGGTACCTAATTTTTGGGCGGTACGTTGTTTGAACGTGCGAATACCCACTGCTGAATAAAACATGTATTCTGCCAATATTTTTGTACTAACATCGCGGTAAAGCAAACAATATACACACAGACGGACTTCCTTTTCGGATAGTTTTCTCTCCGCCAACTTATCCAACAAACACAGCAATGACTGATTTAGTTCACTACGCATCTTCTCATAGTTGCTCCACTCTTTATTGGGTTTCGGATAGCGCGCACGGAAATGCTCCACATGTTGCATCAGTGCCTCCATGCGTTGGTTACGTTGCTCTTCCAAGGTCTGATGGTATTCCATTTCGGCTTGCTGCACTGCTTCTGCTTGCGCATGCACCTCTTTTTTGGCTCTTTGCCAGTACCATAATAATGCTACCACTACCGATAAAGCCAACAATGCTGCTAAACAATATAGCAATACTCGCCAACGATATATCTCGCAATATGCTAAGTACTCCTCAAACACTTGTATGCCATCCAGAGAGTCCACCTTCTTTACTTCTGCTTTGCGCTTCTCATCCATACGCAAACTAGCTAAACTATCTGCTGCAAGTATGTCATTATTCAAAATAGCGTGCTTATGCAAAATATAATAGGCACTTACTTTATGAGCTGGTATATTAAAATCATGTACTACTTTCGTTGCATAATACGCTGCGGAATCCATCTGCCCTAAATCATAAAATGCATCTGCAAGTTTGGTAGATCGATATGAGTCTAAAATCGAATTCTTTCGCAAATAAAAGATGATTGAGTCGGGTGAATAGAGAGCATCTAATCGGTAAAAATGATGGGCAAAAGCATCATTTACAGAACAGCGATAGTTATCCGTCAACTGATATTGTGCTGCCAAACGTAATATGCTATCTGCCTCCTCAAATCGATGCAACGCATCCAACATCGTGCATATACTAAGCAGTCCCCTTGCATAATATATTGTATCATCGCATAATGCAAAATGCTCTAAGGCTCGCTCATAGAATAACAGAGAAAGACTATCTTTGTTATATTTACCACTTATATGCCCCATGCACGAATTGACTCTTCCTCGGTAGATGGGGTCATCAATCTTCAGCCAGTCGGCTGCCACGTAGCACTCCGCAGCACGCGCCACTTGACTATAGTCATCCTCCAAGTTGCGACCCATATAATAGAAGGCTTTGCCCAATGTACTGCGTTTGAAGGTTCTGCCCAAGGGGTTGTTTAGCGTATGAATCGTTTTGCGTAGCGCCACCGTGTCATCATAAATAACGTGTTGCGTCTGATCGATACTATCCGCCATAGCAACAATAGCATCCGCCTCCTGCCATAGGCAAGAACTGATAGCACATGCCAAGCCCAGCATACAGACCCATCTGCATGCGCACTGCCATATATGTACTAAAGAACCTTTCATTTCGCCCGCAAAGTTACAACAATTTTTTGATTTGTGCAAATAAAATCGCTAATAACTAGGCAAATCTTGCGGGCGGAACCGCAAGAGCAGAACCAAAAGCCGAACGCAAGGGAGATTCCGAATGACATTCGGGCAATAAACATAGAAAAGGACGGCAGCAACCTAACCGAAAAGCAATATAGAAACCATAGCGAAAATAGATGAGATAGATGGTTCGACGAGAAAGTACCCCAAAAATGGGCAGATTTTTCTGTTTAACTTTTGGCGTACAATTTATAATTCTGTCTTAGCTGAAGGCGGGGAATTGTGTGTTTATTGTGTGTTTATTGTGCGTCTATTGTCCGTGAATAGTGCGTGTATTGTGCGTGAATAGTGCGTGTATTGTGCGTAATTTGCGAGAGAAATGCAAGAAAAATACCCACCCACTTCGTGAGAAATGGATGGGTGTTTTTTTGGATATGGGATAATTTCTGGGTAAACCCATTACCCATTACCTATTACACAATCTTCGCTGGAATCAGTTTCTCGCGGATCTTGACGTAGATAATCGTCTCTTTCTTGGCGAAAGCAGTTTGTACATAGCCCATACCAATGCCCACTTTGGTGGTAGGGAGCATGATACCGCTGGTGACATTACCAATCGTGTTGCCGTCGGCGTCGCAGAGCTCGTAGCCACAGCGTGGGATAGCACGTTCTTGGCACTCGAAATGCACGAGTTTGCGCTTCACACCTTCGGCTTTTTGCTGGAGCAAGAAGTCCTTGTCGATAAAGTCCTTGGCATCGAACTTGGTAATCCAACCTAGGCCCGCTTCCAATGGGGAGGTGGTGTCATCAATATCATGTCCATAGAGGCAGTACCATTTCTCCAGACGCAAGCTATCGCGTGCTCCTAAGCCGATAGGTGCCAGCCCAAAGTCTTTACCCACTTCGAAGAGGGCGTCCCATATCTGCTGGCTATGCTCTTTAGGGAAGTACAACTCGAATCCTCCAGCGCCGGTATAGCCCGTATTACTGAGGATGACGCCTTGTACGCCTGCGAATGACCACTCGCGGAATGAATAATAAGGAATCGCACTCAAGTCGGCGTCGGTGAGGAGTTGGAGCATCTCGGTGGCTTTAGGTCCTTGCACCGCCAACTGGCCATAGCGTTCGCTGGCGTTTTCGAGTTGCACACCGAAAGTATTGTGGAGGTTGACCCATTCCCAGTCCTTGTCGATATTGCCAGCATTGACAACGAGCAGGTACTTGGTGGTGGAGTACTTGTAGATAATGAGGTCGTCCACGATACCACCTTTGCCGTTAGGGAAACAGGTGTATTGCGCTTTTCCAGCTTCGAGTTTGCTGACGTCGTTGGTGGTGATGTATTGCAAGAAATCCAACGCTTTCTCGCCTTTCACCCAGAACTCGCCCATATGGCTCACGTCGAACACACCGACGCCTTGGCGTACGATCATGTGCTCTTGGTTGATACCCATAGGGTATTGAATAGGCATATTAAAGCCCGCAAAATCTGCCATCTTCGCTCCCAGAGCGATATGGATGTCTGTAAATGGAGTTGTTTTCACGTTATTTTTTTGTTTAGAGTTGTTTAGCGGTTGTTTAGAGTTGTTTATGCCAGAGAGACAATTTTCAGGATTACTTGCATTGCTTTCTCCATGGATGGGATAGGAAGGTACTCAAAACGGCTATGGAAGTTCACACCACCTGCGAAGATATTAGGGCAGGGTAGCCCTTCGAAGGATAGGCGTGCGCCGTCTGTACCGCCACGGATAGGTTGTACCTTAGGTGTGACTCCCACTTCTTTCATTGCCTGTTCCACTAGCGTGACGATATGCATCACGGGTTCAACTTTCTCGCGCATGTTGTAGTATTGGTCGCGAATCTCCGCCTCGATAGTGCCTTCGCCATACTCTTGGTTGATCTTGCGAACGAGATGCTCAATCTCGCGCTTGCGGCTTTCAAAGCGTGCACGGTCGTGGTCGCGGATGATATATTGTAAGGTGGTCTCTTCTACGCTACCGTTCATGGCGATGAGGTGGTAGAAACCCTCGTAGCCTTGCGTATGCTCAGGCGTTTCCCAACGAGGTAGCATAGTAGCAAACTGGTTGGCGATACGCATAGAGTTGATCATCTTGTGGTAGCCATAACCAGGGTGCACGTTCACACCATGCACCTTCACCTTGCAGCCAGCTGCGTTGAAGTTCTCGTATTCGAGTTCTCCCACAGCCCCGCCGTCCATGGTGTAGGCGAAGTCGCAACCGAACTTAGCTACATCAAAATGGTCGGCACCTTGGCCAATCTCCTCGTCAGGCGTAAAGCCGACGCGGATCTTTCCGTGTTGAATCTCAGGGTGTTGGATAAGGTACTCGCATGCGGTAACTATCTCCGCTAGGCCCGCCTTGTCGTCAGCACCAAGCAGGGTAGTACCGTCGGTGACGATGATGTCCTGGCCCTTGTAGTCAAGTATCTCAGGGTATTTAGCTACTTCGAAGACGATGTTCTTCTCTGCATTGAGCACGATATCTTGGCCGTCGTAGTTCTCTACGATGCGTGCTTTCACGTTCTTTCCGCTGGCATCAGGAGCAGTGTCCATATGAGCGATAAAGCCAATGGTGGGCTTGCCATCAACATTAGCAGGTAGAGTAGCCATTACATAGCCATTTTCATCGAGTGTAACCTCCTGCATGCCAATCTCTTGTAGCTCAGCTGCGAGGTACTTTGCAAACTCCATTTGCCCTGGAGTAGAGGGCGTCATATTGGTTTCTTCATCCGATGTGGTGCAGAAACTCACATACTTCAAAAATCTTTCGGTCAGTGTCATAGTACTATATTCATTTTATCAAATTCATTGTTTATCCAGGCGAGGATATTGTCGCATACATTCTCGCACATGGCGATACGTCCTTCCCATGTGCCTGTGCCCGTGTGTGGCGAAAGGACCACATTATCTAAGGTTAGCAATTGGGCTGTAATCTGTGGTTCGTGCTCATAGACATCCATCGCCGCTCCAGCAATCTCGCCCTCTTGCAGCGCCCTCACGAGCGCCTGCTCGTCCACGTGCGCGCCGCGCGCGGTATTGATGAGGTATGCCGTGGGTTTCATCATGCGCAATGCTTTGCTATCGATGATATGCTTCACTTCAGGCGTGTATGGCAAGTTTAGACTTACGAAATCGGCCGCCTGGAACAACTCCTCCTTGCTCACATATCTGGCCTCATAGCCCAATCGCCTCAAGGCCTCTTCGCCCAAGGGTTTGCGATTGTGGTAGATGATGGTCATACCGCTTGCCACGGCTCTACGGGCTAGTGCTTGTCCGATGCGCCCCATACCGATGATTCCCAATACTTTACCATACAACGAATGGCTCAGGTTGTTCATTACTCCAAATGGCTCGGCTTTGCCTTCTCGAAGAAGGCGATCGAACTCAGCAGTACGCCTTGCTACATCATGCATGAGTGCAAACGCTAGTTCGGCAGTAGGCTCAATAACGGGTTGGGGCGTGTTGGTGACACGAATCCCGTGCTCGCGGCAGGCATCTAAGTCAAGATTATTAAATCCCACACCAAAATTAGTAACCAATCGCAGATGGGGAGCACGCTCAATCATCTGACGCGTTACGGGTTTATCAAAAGTACTAACTAGCACCTCTGACTCTTCTAGCGGAGCATATAATTCATGCTCGCTAAGCCGATGAAACCCTTCTGTGGGCAGTTTTGTAGTAAAAGCAATCTTCATGGTTAAATCGCCTAAAAACTTGCCTGCAAAGGTAGTGAAAAAATCACAAATATGCAAGAAAATATAGATAGAAAATAAAAAAATACAGATTTTCTTTGCCAAGATATATTTTTTTTGTAACTTTGCCGCGAAATTTGGCTTGATAGAATTCTAACATAATCTAAAATAACATAATATTACAAAAGTATGAAAAAAATGTTTACTTATTTTTTGACAGCTGCAATGCTATTGCTTTTTTCAGCTGTTTCGTCTCCAATGCTAGCAGATAATGCTGCAGGAGAGCTATCATTTGGTAGCTTGAAAAAAGCGATGTTGCTTTCAAAACCACTGAACAACATTGAAGCAAAGGGCGTGAAGGATTCGCCAAAGGATGCAAAAGTTGACTTCAACGGATGGGCTTGGACGCTTGACGAGAGTACCTCGGCATCATGTAAGAGCCTCTCTGGCGAATTGGATACTGTAGAATTAGAGTTTGATGGTTTTTACGAAGATCCTTATTACATTCCAGCAGAGGAAATAGTTACCCGTAATGGTGATACGATTATTGTGGGTGGAGACTGGATTATTACACTGATGAACCCACGCTATCGCTTCACATTTGACTTCTACGGAGGTAGCCCAGAGAGTCCAGAGGGCACATATACTGTGGATAATTTGGATGTGCCTTACTGCTTGTGTGTTATTCCAGCTGCACCAAACAATTCTAGTTATCCTAAAGTGTGCGACATGACCATCAAAAAAGAGCAACTGAGTGTTAGCACATTTAGATATATTTTGGATGCTGTGGTAGTAACTACATTTGGTATTGGTGGAGAAGAGAATGGTATCTTCAAAATTCATGCTGAGCATGAAGTGGTAATTGCAAGCCAACGATATGATATAGCACTCTATAATTGCTCATTAACTCCAGAAGAGGATCGTTTCAATATCAAAGGACAAGATGATACCGTTGCTGTGGATTTGACATTCTTTACCGATTTGGGTGTAGTAGGTTATTATTCACAAAACTTGTTAGATACTGAGAACTCAAAGATCATCCACCAAGGCACTTCCTATGAAGTTATGGAATTGGAAGGAATTGTTACATCAGCCGAAAATATATATGGTAGTATAACCTATGTGGCAATGATGGAGATTTTGGCTAATAGTGAGACGGATACAACCTTCTTTAACGTTGCTATGGAGGCACCAGTGGTTCCTACAGATACTATTGATATCTTCTGTAGTAATCTCATACTCAGTCCTTCGCAAGATGCTGTAGTGGTAGAGGGTAGCAATAGCCAATACGAAATCTACGCAGGATATAATGATATGTTTGTGCGTGATTCCGCTACTTATTCAGGTCTTAATGCTATGGCCTATATCACCAACGTGGAAACGGAAGAACTGATAAGTGCAATGATGACTACCATAACTGTTGTCGGAAATAATAAAAAAGGATATACTGTTACTGCTAAAGTACTGGGTGATGATCATAAATACTATAATTTGTTCCTTACCAACGTATTGCCAGAGAACATGGACACCGTGAATGTGAACTTCCCTGCCAACTCAAAAGCCATGTTTGATATTGATGAACTTGGTTTGGTAGAATTGTTGATTGCTAACTATAACGGTGACTATTCTGTCTCATTTGATATCTTGCATATTGATCAAATTATGGGCGGCGAGTTCAGCAAAAGTGATTTGTTTATCGATGAGTCTGAGGTGACAACATATTTTGTTAAGCATACACCAAATGGTGATGTTGCTGTAGATTTCGTACAATTTGAAGGAGAAATAAAGCAAAAGCATGATAGTACTTTCTTGAATGCTATGATTATTGGCTTTGACTCTACCGTATATAATATTTCTATGTTCTATTCTGTACCAATCCCAACCGATACATTGGAATATAACTTCCCAGATTATAATACAACCTTTACCAATGGTGTTCCTTCGGGCAATGAGGGTAGTTTTATCCTCGAGTCAGTGACGGATGATGGCCTTGTTTTGGGTAATGTGCAAGTAAATCGTACTCGTTCTATCGAAGGTACTTTCATCTGTGATGGTAAGTTTATAGAGAATCAGTTCGAGCCATTTAATACATTTATCGGTACATATAATTCAGCAACTAAGTCCTATGATCTTCACTATATGCAGAAAGGAGAAATGACCGTGACAATGGATGAGAATGGTAAGATTACTGCAAAAGCTTCGTTCATTTGCGATGATGCGAAATTGTATATCTTGACTTATACTGCTCAGTATATGCGTGCTCACTTGCCATTTGATGCAGAAGAGGGAGATATAGATTATACATTTGGTGCAAATTCTGAGATTTATGTGAATGATTTCGTAGAAAGCGATAATGTGCTCTTCTTTGAGATTGTGGCGGAGGATTATTCTAACATGGTTTCATTGGCACTTTATATAGATCATATGGACGATGTAACGATTATTCCAGAAGGTGTATATCCAATTCAAGCAGCCACTTCTCCAATCACTTTGAATACAGTGAATGCAAGTCCAGGTATTGCTGTCGGTGGTGGTCCTATACCTTCATTCTTCTCAGAGATGGAATATATTGGTAATGATTTGTATTACAAGGATGGTCGTGGTTACTTCTTGGTAGATGGTACCGTGACTGCAAAGAAAGTAGATGGTCAACTCCAGTTGGATGTTGATGCTATCAACTCCTATGAACTGTCAGTGAAGTTGCATTATCTTGGCAAACTCACTTCCGCTATAGAAGATGTAGAAATTACCCCTTCTATGAGCGTGCAAAAGCAAATCATTAATGGTCAGTTGGTCATTATCCGCAACGGCGAGATTTACAATGTTACGGGTATAAAACTATAACTATAGATAACAAAATAAGTAGCGCGGTTCGAAAGGAACCGCGCTATTTTTATAATCGTATTCTTGCTTTTGTTGTATATAGCAGTTTAATGTACTTGATAACCGAGAATATTATACCATTTACCTTGTCTTTGAATTAAGACTTGTCCATCACGCATTATTTTTTGTACGTTCGTAGTGGTGGTAACATCCTCTGTACTTGAAACAACAGAGAAATCATACAAAGCTGTCGCCGTGACAGTGGTTCCATTATAGGTGGTGAATTTTAAAGAAATATTTCCATCTTGATCTAATGTCATCTCTCCCGCGTTCATACGCCATTGATGAATAGGCACGATATTTCCATTCTTTAATTCTGATGATAATGCATATATAAGTCTTGAACCACCCATTGTTTCTTCTTCATCTACGCGATAACCTGCAGTGATGGTTCCTGATATATTACCTTCTTGAATAGCATACGTGCCAGGTTGCATTACATCGTCTTCTGTGTTTACATATACAAAACCTACTTGCTTGCATATACCTAAATAACGAGATTGAATGGTTTTAGAAGAAAACAACATGATTTCCATCTGATTATTCGCTATTTTTGTTACACGTATACTATCAAAAGTAATGGAGGTATTAGGCCCCTTGCTTTCGGTAATTCCATATGGACCATATTCTTCTCCACCCAGAGTTCCTTTCACAATAGCAGCTTGCTCAGCATTAATAATAGGCTTCTTTTCTAGTGGTGTGAGATATGCTACAATGCAGCAATTCTCTGCAATCCAATCACTATTTAGTTTATAACTGATAGAATACTGATATGCTTGGTTGGTCACATGTACAGTGTCGCCAAAAGTACCAGTAACAAAATCACGTACAACACGAGGATGCATATACTCCTGCCAATCTACGCATTTCCAAGATGTGAAAGCATCCGCTTGTTCGCCCACTAAACGATTCTCTTTAATCAAAATATTGAGCAAATATTCGGTTCTATTTGCATTCGCCACTTGTCCGCTAACAGTAATGTCTAATTGACGAGTTGCTACATCAAAATGATGGTCTATCTTGACAGATGCTTCAGCCAACGTATCGTCTTCTGCTATTCTTCCTTCTAGATTCCATGATTCTAAGTCCCATGCTCCGATTGCTAAAGAACCTTGTTGTTCTGTACGATTAAAAACAACGCTTGGTACGCTATATATACCTAAAAAGTTCATAGCCAATTCATTGCTTTCAGGAAGAGTATAGTCGTCCGTTCCATAAACAGCATGATAACTCATCCAAATGTATGGAGTAGTTTGCCTATTAAGATAGTCCACAATATATTTCATGCCCATGGGACATTGATTACAGTTCGCGCTGGTAAAATGTTCCAAAAGGAATTTACGTGGAAAAAATGTCGGCGTTTCTGCCGACATTTTTATCGTTGCTAGAAGCAATAGTATGATAGCAAACTTCAGTATAATAGCTGACTGCTTCATTATTTCTTAATTATACGACCTTGGATATCGTATTCTACACCATCAATACGAATGATGATTTGTCCTTCGCGCATGAGCTTTTCTACGTGTGCCTTGTCAAACACAACGTTTTCAACGTTAGATCCTGGCAATGTACAAGTGATGCTGAAGTATTTGCCGTTGTGCAAGTTACCTGTTGTAAGGAAACCACCATTATTATCCATCAAGAATTTTCCGCTCTTTATACGCCATGCATGGCACCATTGCCATACTTCTTCTTGCAAGCTAGAAGATAAATAGTAGAGCATACGTGAACCGCCAAAAGTTTGCGCAGCTAAATCTACTGTACCAGCGCTAAAGGTGTTGAGTTCATCGCCTGCTACATAATCCAATGTGTCCATAGGAATGATAGTATCTGGCGTATTAAATTCTAAATCAACAACCAATTTCATAGGACCATACAACTGAGAACGGTTTGAAGCTGATGCAATGAGTTGAAGTACAAGTTTATTGTCAGATGTTTTTTCAAGAGTAAAATTATCAAATTTTAATTTACTTGCATTAGATGGTGCTTGCGTCTCAGTAACACCAAATGGCAAGTACTCTTCGCCACCAGTAGTGCCTGCTACCAATGGAGTCTCCTCTGCATTGATGATAGGCTTCTTAGCCAATGGAGTAATATAAGCCACAATACCGCAGTTCTCTGCTACCCATTCCTCAGGTACTGTAAAGGTGTAAGTCTTGCTATATGCTTGATTCTCTACTGCAACGGTATCTCCTAGGGCATCAGAGCAGAGCACATCACGAACCACGCGTGGGTGTAAAAACTCCTTAAATCCACCACTTTGGAATGAGTAGTAACTATAGTCTGATTGTTTACCAATCAAACCATTTTCTTTGATGAGAACGGTGAGCAGGTACTCGGTTACTTCGGTATTTGCCACTTGACCGCTTACGGTAACGTTGAGTGCGCGTGTATCAGCATCGTATGTGTGGTCAATTACCACAGAAGCCTCAGATACGGTGTCGCACTTACTGGTAATCATTGCTGGAAAACCATTTTCTACCAAGTAACCAGGGTGAAAAGCGATAGATTGTCCTGTAATCTTAGTACGGTTCATCGCCATGTTAGGAGCTCCTTGTACCCCGACCGCTTTACCAATTTTAGCATTCTCAGGAATTGTATATTCGTCATTATTGTAGCCAGAGTGGTGACTTACCCAAATACATGGGGTAGAGGTGTTCTGGGTATATTCCACAATGCTGAACATACCACCAGGACAATAGCCACATAGATCGCCTGTGAAGTGCTCGATGAGGTACTTACGTGGGAAAGAAGCAGGCACCTCTTGTGCCGACATCATGACTGCTGTGAGGAGCAGAATAAAAGTAAAAGTCTTTTTCATACCTTAAAAAATATTACATGTTTATGTTTATCGTTGGCAGAATCGTGTGCCGATTATTGTTTGATGTATTTTTTGCCGTTGATGATATAAATACCTGATGGCAATTCTGCCCAATCGGTGGTTTGCATACGTTGACCAAGTAGGTTGTAGATGCCAGTGTATTGAGGAGTGATTACGATGTTCTCAACAGCGGATTTGTCCTCGTTGTAGCTATATTTTACAGTGAGAGTAACAACAGGGTTTGTGCCATCGTTGAATGCATAAGTAATCGTTTCCGCACCATCGGCGAGTGGGGTATAGTGGGTAAACCAACGGCGCATAGCAGGTGAACTGCCGATACTGAAGTAGATTTCTTGTGTCAGTTCTCCATTGCCAGGTACGCAGTTTCCAGCTGCGCAGAATTGGTCGAAGATACCTTTGGCAGAGCGTGTGATAGATACTGTAATTTGTTGTGATTCATCGGAGTACATCACACCTTCCACACCCATAGTGGCTTCTTCAAGGTCTTCATCGTACTCGTATTCGGTAATGATGAGAGTAGTGTCTTGGGTGATGTCAATGCTAACCAAATCATCGCCTACCCATTCCTCAATGCTCAAATGAAATGATGCATGCATGGCTACTGCCATACCGAGGATAATGAATGTTGTGTAAAATTTCTTCATAAAATAAAAGTAATTATTTTGTTATTATTGTTTCTTTGGCTTGTACCACCACACCATCTATACTTAACACACTCACTACATGGCAGTTTTCAGCCACTACTTTGTCGGGTAGGGTATAAGTGAAATGAAATGTTTGTGGGGTTATACTAGGCAGTTGAATCGTTTCGCCCCATACAGATGGCAAAACGGAAGAACGTAGCAGATGGTTGTGAACATACTCGCTGTTGGTACTGCCATCGGGCATAAATTGTTTGCCGACAATGCCATCTTCTGTCAACCATATTTGCAATGTAGCATTTTGATTATTGCTACCCATATTGCAAAGATATACATCTACCGCCAGATCCTTGTCTTCGCATTCTACCGCTTGGTTCATGATGATAGAACTGCTACCATAGCATTGGCTGATTTGTGTAGCCCATGTATCTGAGTTGGCAAAATAGGCGTTGTCTTGTTGCATAAAATTAACATTGCCCGTAGGGAACGGAGTGGTATTGGTTCCGCCCATGTGGATATACATGCTATCTGCCTCTGGACAAGTATAATTCACTGCTTGATTGCTACCAAAGCGCGTATTGGGATTGCTAGCAGGATGCATCACCACAACGACCAATTCTTCGCCATACTGCTCTTTTAGTCCGTGAGCCACTTCTGCTGCGTTAGGGCAGTTCATGCAGCGCCAACCAGAATATTCGATCAACAACGACGCACGTTTGATCTGCGACGTATCGGCAGGAGTAAACACCTCAATGATTTGCTCGTCATTAGGAATGACCTCGCAAGCAGATAGTGCTAACACTGCACACAATATTAATACAATTTTTTTCATTACCATGTGAAATTATATGTGATTGATACGCCTTCTTGTTTAGGAACATAACGGCACACGCCTCCAGAGCAATTAAATCCTTCGCGAGTCTTGGTGTAACCCGCCATCACGCGGTGAGCACCGTGGGTGTAGGTGGTGGCTACTGTATAATAATGTTCGTTAGTTGCCTCATGTGCATAACCTATATTATACATCCATTGACCCGATAACACTAGTTTGCGCCATAAACTGAGTTCGTACAAGGCTGCCACCCATTGTCCTTGATCCTGTTTGGTAAACAGGTATTGTAACTCTGCACGCATTTGAACGTTTTTAGTAGTGGCATATTTAGCTTCTACCACCCCAATACCAGCACGTATAAGGTCACCGTGTCCCTCAACCACGCGTTTGTTGTATGTTTGATACATCGCCATTGCGCCGATATACCATTGTTTATTGATCTTCTTGTTGAGTTCCAGGTTTACATCCGTATAGTAAGGCTCCTCCGTCATAGCAAACCATTTCTCGCCTGTGCCACGGATGTGCGAAGCATTGAGCTTGAGTGTAGTACCATATCGTCCACCCATCGCTGTTCCGCGCTTCCAAGTATAGCGAATCTCACCTTGGAAAGCCCATTCGTTGGCTGTCTTGTGTGTGCCATATGGGTATAGGGCTGCCAGCATATAGGTGTGCTGTGTAGCGAATGGTGGCATGTGGTTGATAGTACCCGCCATATTGTTGAGCATGCGGTCCGAACGGAATGACATGTTTTCCGAGCGTTTGGCTTGCGCTATGATAGACATACCTTTCTTGGAATAACTCAACGATAGTAGCAAAGCTTCTCCTGGTTGATAACTATAGTTGTTCAATACTGTAGGGTCGTTCGCTTTGTAAGCATATTCTACCATGGCATTCCAACCCTTCATCTGAAATTGTGTACGCACACTACCTGCGCCTACCCATTCGGGCAGATTGAGTATGTAATCGTATTTACCTTCAGGTCTGATGATGGTATTTGTGATGATGGTATCTTCTTTTTGATACTTGCTCACAAAACTTCCACCGATGGTTAGGTTTGCACCTGCATCTTGCATCGCTTCCGACCATTCGTGGATACCCAGCTCGAGGTTGGCTCCTACTACCGCATCTTGCTGGTAGTTCCATCCCCATGCGCCATCGTCGTAGCAATTCCAATAGCGGCGTTGCTTACCGCCCAATGCTGTGAAATAGATACCGCGATAAGGGGTAATTTCTATTTTTCCGCCGCGAAGTGCATTGTCTACGCCGAGTGCTCTATCTTCGTATAAGCGGAGCACCATACCACTACCAAACTGACCATATACATCGCCCACGGTGATCTTGCCCCAATCGAAGGTAGCACCCACATGCAAATGGCTGAGTCCATATCCGCCAAAGTCTGTATCATAGCCCAACATGGGCCATTGGGTCAGTTCGCTGCGAGTGATAAGTTCCATGCCTTGAAAGCCAATTTTATTGTCTTTAGCATGATCCCAACGCACACCCAAATCTAGATAGGTATTGCTTAAGTGGGTGATTTTAGCCCACTCCGGTTGTTGAGGCACTTCGCTCATATCAGTAGGGAAAAGGCCTTCATGCTGAATGCCACCTACCACATAGACGGTGTCGTTTGCCCACAATAAAGTAGGGATGAATGCAAGGATGAGTATATATTGCTTAATTTTCATTTTAATGAATTGTTAATCATCCTATATGAATCACATAGTAATAACATTGTTATCTCATAGTAATCACATAGTTGATGTTGCATTATTGCAGCGCTTCGTAGATATCCTGTTCGCCACCATCGGTATAGCCAGTGTGATTATATACGATTTTGCCTTTGCCATCGAGCACAAATACGTGAGGCACGTTTTGTACGTTCATAGCGCGTTTGAAATCGCCATTAGGGTCGAGCCAAACTTCGTATTCCCAACCAAAACCATCCACCATAGGTTTTACGCGATTGGCATCTTGCGCTTGGTCAATGCTCACAATAATCATCTTCACGCCAGTTTCGTCTTGCCAATCAGGGTATACCTCGTGAATTGCTTTCAACTCACGCAGGCATGGTTTGCACCATGTAGCCCAAAAAGAGATGATGATGGGGTTACCATCGTTGCTTACTTCGGCTGTTTGTACCGTGTTTCCATCGATGTCTTGCAAACGAACATTGGGCAGTTGCGCTTGCGCTGCGAGCGCACAAATAGCCACAAAACTGAGTAATAAAAACTTTTTCATATATTATTCCATATTAATATCGCCTGCAAAGGTACGATAAATTTAGTATTTATGCAAATTTTTTTGTGCTTTCTTTAACTTTTAGTTAAAAAATTTGTATATTTCACGAAAATATACTACCTTTGCATGTCATTTGATTGCCTTTATGAGTATGAATAAGCAAATCCTTCGTCTCGCTATTCCGAGTATATTGGCCAACATCACCATCCCACTAGTGGGATTGGTGGATACGATTATTGTTGGTCATATTTCTGATGCACATGCCATTGGTGGCATAGCCATCGGTACGATGCTTTTCGATTTGCTGTATTGGAATTTCGGTTTCTTGCGCGTGGGTACGAGTGGTATGACTGCGCAAGCCTTTGGTCGCAATGATCGTGTGGAATGTGCACGATTGCTCACGCAAAGCGTGAGTATTGCGCTGATAGGTGCAGCGCTTATTTGGCTGTTGCAGTGGCTTTTTGTGACGGCAGCGCTAGCTATAGTTCCTTGTTCCGAGCAGGTGGCTTCTTTTGCTCGTGATTACTTTTTTGTGCGTGTTTGGGCTGCTCCTGCCACTCTGTCGCTTATGGCTATCAAGGGCTGGTTTATTGGCATGCAGGATACGGTTAGCCCGATGATTACCGATATAGTTGTCAATGTGGTGAATATGGCGGTCAGTTATGCATTAGCAGTTTATACACCATTGGGTGCTTTGGGTGTAGCCTATGGTACGGTGGCGGCACAGCTGTCAGGCTTATTGCTATCGGTGGTGATTATTTTGTGGAAGTATCGTCCTGTTTTTCAGGGCTTGTCTATCTGGCATTTGCTTAGGCAGATGCAGGGTATTCGTCGGCTTATATCGCTCAATGCCAATCTGTTTGTGCGCTCGTTGTGCTTTATGATCGTATATGTGGGTTTCACGTCGCTAGCCTCTTTGTATGGCGACACCGATCTGGCAGTATGCAGTATTCTGATGAAGCTTTTTATGTTATTCTCTTATTTTGTGGATGGCTTTGCCTATGCAGGCGAGGCTCTTGTTGGCAAATATATTGGCAAAGCCAAATCCCATCCTCTCGCCTCATCGCCTGATAGCCTTGTTGCCTCATCGCCTGATCGCCCTACTGGAGAGTCTGAGATTTCCTCTCTCGTTCGTCTTCTTTTCCTTTGGTCGTTGGGAGTAGGTGTTATCTTTACGATATTGTTTGCACTCTTGTATATGCCTATATATCAGCTCATGACATCAGATGCTGTGGTAGTAGCTCGTTTGGCTGATTTCACGCCATGGCTCATAGCTATGCCTATTGTGAGCACCTTGGCTTTTATGTGGGATGGTGTATATACGGGTGCTACGGCGGGCAAGCAGATTCGCAATGGAATGATTTGGGCAGCTATTGGGTTTGTGTTGGGCTATGTGGCAACCTATCAATGGCTGGGAGTACATGCGCTGTTTGTGGGTTATTTCCTGCACCTCGCAGCCCGCGTTATCTACCTCACTGCCACATGGAAATCCCTAAGCTCTAACCTTTAGCCTCTCACCTCTCACCTAAAAATGTATGATACATAAACTCGAAAATAGAAAATGGCGTGTGCTGAAGAGTACACCATTGTTGAATCTTGGTCCATGGTTGAATGTGCGCCAAGAAGTGGTAGAACTGCCTAATGGTACGCAGATTCCTGCGTGGTTTGTGATGGACTTCCCCAACTGGGTGAATGTGATTGCCATCACTAAAGAGGGTGATTTTGTGATGATTGACCAATACCGCCATGCGTTGGGTGAGACGCACTACGAGATGGTGGCTGGTGTTGTGGACGAAGGCGAAACACCGCTGCAAGCAGCTATGCGCGAACTGAGCGAAGAGACGGGCTATGAGGGTGGCGAGTGGCACGCGTTTATGCAGCTATCGCCTAATCCTACGAATCACACCAATATGAGTTATACTTTTCTTGCCACTGGGGTAGAGAAGGTGCGTGATCCGCATCAAGAGCCTTCGGAGGATATCCATGTGCATGTTCTGACTCGCGATGAGGTGTACGAGTTGCTCACTTCAGGCGAGATTATCCAAGCCCTGCATGCCGCACCGCTGTGGAAATATTTTGCTCAAAACCCTGTGTGATAGTGTGTGGATTGTTACAAAAAATGGCTGCTTTTCGGCAGCCATTTTTTTATTGATTTATCATGATTTGTTCAATATTCTTCAGTTCTTCTTCCGTGAAGGCAATATTGTTGATTGCTTGTAGGTTGTCGTCCAATTGTGCCACGCTGCTGGCGCCTACAAGCACGCTGGTTACGTCTTTTGCTAGCAACCATGCTATTGCCATCTGAGCCAATGTTTGACCGCGTTCTGCTGCAATTGCCCCCAATTGTTGAGCACGGGCTACTGCCTCTGGAGTTACTTGCTCTGGGTGTAAGTAGACATTCTTACTAGCACGACTGCCTGCAGGAATACCGTTCAAATAGCGGTTGGTAAGCAAGCCCTGCGCTAGTGGTGAGAAACAGATAAATCCCGATCCATTGGCATTGGCTACAGGCAGGTTAGCTTCAAGCGTCTGAGGGAAAGCAATGCTGGCTTTGTATTGGCTAATGACACATGGAACATGAGCAGCCGAAAGGTAGTCATATGCCTCTTTCTGTTTGTCAGCAGGATAGTTGCTTATTCCCACATACAACGCTTTGCCTGCTCGCACAATGTCCACTAGTGCTTGCATTGTTTCTTCGATGGGTGTTTGTGGGTCATAACGGTGCGAATAGAAAATATCGAAATATTCTAGCCCTGTTCGTTTGAGACTTTGGTCGCATGACGCTATCATATATTTGCGTGAACCGCCATTGCCATACGGACCATCCCATCCCCAATAGCCTGCTTTTGTGGATACAATCATCTCATCGCGGTGCGCTGCCAGATCTTCACGCAGCACACGACCAAAAGTTATCTCTGCAGTGCCAGGAGCCGGTCCATAGTTGTTGGCAATATCAAAATGAGTGACACCTTTTTCCCATGCATGCAGCAGCATGTGGCGTGCTACATCAAAGGGATCTTCGCTGCCGAAGTTATGCCATAATCCGAGTGATACCAGCGGCAATTGTAGTCCGCTTTTGCCTGAAAAACGATATTCCATAATACTAAAAATAAGGTAAAAAGGAGGCAAATGCCTCCTTTTTATTACAATGATTTTATTTGTTGAGTTTCACTACGATGCTAGATAGTGGCGCTACCACAATATCTCTTTGGCTCAGATCGTAGGTCTTGCCGGTGATCACGTCTTTACCTACTGGGTTGTATTTACTGAGTATCTCTGCGTAGTTGGCCGTTGGAATTGTGCGATTATCTTCGCTAGCGTTGGTAAATACGAACACAGCTTCTGTATCGTTGTAGCGGAAAAATCCGTAGGTGTTGTCGCGGCTCATGAAATGCATGGTTTTGCCTGTGTGAATCACAGGTTCACTCTTACGCCATTGGAAGAGGCGACTTTGGTAGTCAAACATATCTTGCATCTCAGGAGTTACTTCTTTGCCTTGTGGCAATGGCATACGTAGAGTAGAGTGACCCAATCGGCGGTCCGACGATTTCATAGCATATTCATCGCCAGCAAACACTTGTGGAATACCGCGCATAGTGGCTAGCAATGTGTAAGCTAGTTTCACACGGCGTGGATCTTGGTCTTTCACTACGTCCGCGATGCGATCCATATCGTGGTTACCCAACATGAGAAGGATATTGTTTACATCGCCATATAGGTAGTCCATAGCCACAGCGTCGTATACGCGCGTCAATCCTTCGCCCCATTGCTTGCCATCGGTCTCTAGTGCCTGACGAATCGACTCTTCTACAGGGAAATCCATCACGCTTGGCAAGTGGCTATCAAATCCGTTGTAGTTCTTCGCTCCTGTTTGCCAGTAGGCTACGGCAGATGCAGGACGGGTCCAACATTCGCCCACGATATTGAAGTTTGGATATTCATCCATGATAGCTTTCACCCATTCACTGCCTGGTACCATCTCTATATATGGATAGGTATCCACGCGCAGGCCATCGAGGTTGGCATACTCAATCCACCAGATGGCCCATTGCTTGAAGTATTGCAGTAGGTCGGGATTCTCCAGATTCATATCGGGCATTGGACGATCAAACCATCCTCGGTTGGATAGCAATCGGTCGTACTCCGATGCATTGATATCGTAGTTAGCGGAGAATACGTTATGGGTGTTGGTGAAAGTGTCAAACTGATTGATCCAATCGTTGTATGGCAGGTCGTTCATCCACCAGTGGGTACCACCGCAGTGGTTTGGCACCATGTCCATGATGAATTTAATGCCTTTCTCGTGTGCTTTCTCTACCATCTCGCGGTATAGTTCGTTGCTGCCATAGCGAGGGTCGATATGATAGTAGTCGGAGCATGCGTAGCCGTGGTACGACCATGCTGCTTCGTTGTCCTCGAGGAGTGGAGTAGGCCAGATGGCGGTAGCACCCAGCGACGCGATATGGTCGAGCGAATTGATAATACCTTGAATATCACCACCAAAACGTCCGTGAACGTTGTCTTTGTTGCCGGCTTCTGCCATGCCCTCTACGGTGTTGTTGGTCTCGTCGCCATCCACAAAGCGGTCCGACATGATGAGGTAGATCATGTCGCTGGAGTTGAATCCTTGACGCTCGCGGCTGCCTTCGCGACGAGTGTAGATGGTGTAATCCCAACTGCTGGATTCTTCGCCTTTGGTGAGTGTGATACGATATGTGCCAGGCTCGTTAACATCTAGATCTACAAAAAGATAATTAGGACTCTGAGCATTGTGTTGACCTGTTACTTCTAATCCCTCGCCGGAGAATAATGATTTTACGAATCCAATGAATTTACCCTCTTCCTTGTCGGATACTTCTTGGATGGTTACTTGTGCATCGGCCAAGTCTTCGCCATGTAGCATGAGGGTGAGTGGGCAGTTCATTTCGGTCCACCAGCAAAGTGGTTCTGCACTATCAATACGTGGTGTAGCTTTAGCGGCAAAAGCACTCAGCAGTGCCGCTGATAGTAGAAGAAAAATTTTCTTATTCATAGTATTGCGTATAATGATTTACAAAAAAAAATAGCATGCCTATAAGCCGGGTTCTGTACCAGTTTTGAACTGGCGTCTACCATTAATCTTGAGTAGCGTATTACTACGTACTTCTATTGCTTCCTACCCTCCAACTCGCACGAGCAGCGCTCAGCGTTGGTATACTTGGAATTGCAGCCCACAGTATAGTCGTTTCACCCGCCCTAAGGCGACTCGTCTCTGTACCAGTGACCAAACATTGCTGCCTGACGGCCATTAACCGCTGTGGTGCTCTGTGCTGCCCGGACTTTCCTCGTGATAGGGGATTAAAGTATTTGCTTTTCTTCCCTTATCCCGCGGTAGACCGGCATACTATTTACATTTCGCAGCCCCTCTTAAATGGGGTCCCCGAAAATTTATAATTTTTGGGGAGAGCGGAGGCACAAGTCGCCCAATGCCGCAGAGCGGCAGTTATTGCGACCTTGTTGCCGAACGCGCAGAGCGGCATACGGGAATCGAACCCGCCTCCTCGGCTTGGGAAGCCGATGCACTACCGATGTGCTAATGCCGCAAATTTGGTGCAAAGGTACTGCTTTTTTTTTATATATACAAAAAAAACGAAAAAATACCTGTTTTTCCTACTCTTATCTTCGGTTTATTGTTGCCTTATCTTCGACTCTGTTCGCGCGCTCGTGCGCAATAGAGCGAAAGGTGTGATAAATGGCCTACAAACGCATATATTTTCGATTTAAGACGTTTTAGGTTCGATTTCGACATCCCCTCAAAAAGAAGAAAAATGCAAAAAATAGCGTAAAAATTTGCACATATCAAAAATTTGTAGTAATTTTGCAGCGTGGATAGGTAGGGGGGTGAATTTTTGCAGCCCAATACCGATGAAACTTTTCAATCTTGAAACTTTTAAAACATTTATATAGATGATTGACAACGACAGAATTATTCCTGTAAAGATTGACGAGGAAATGCGAACCTCGTACATCGATTATTCGATGAGTGTGATTGTGGCTCGTGCCTTGCCCGATGTGCGCGATGGTTTCAAGCCAGTACACCGCCGTGTGCTGTTTGGAATGAACGAACTGGGTAATACGAGCGACAAGCCAACCAAGAAATCCGCACGTATTGTGGGTGAGGTAATGGGTAAGTACCACCCTCATGGTGATAGCAGTATTTATGGTACATTGGTGCGTATGGCGCAGCCATGGAATATGCGTAATGTGTTGGTCGATGGCCAAGGTAACTTTGGTTCGATCGACGGCGACGGCGCGGCGGCTATGCGTTATACCGAGGCACGTTTGTCTAAGCTGGCCGAGGAAATGCTTCGCGATATTGATAAGGATACCGTAGATATGCAGCCAAACTTCGACGACTCGCTCAACGAGCCAGTGGTTCTTCCATGCCGTTTCCCTAACTTGCTAGTCAATGGTGCTAGTGGTATTGCAGTGGGTATGGCAACGAATATGCCTACGCACAATTTGGGCGAAGTGATCGACGGTTGTGTGGCGTATGTGAAGAACGCTGTAGAGCGCGTAGAGAACCCTGAGGTAGAGCCTATCACTGTGGCTGAGTTGATGGAGTATATCAAAGCACCAGACTTCCCAACGGGCGGTACAATCTACGGCTACCAAGGTGTGCGCGATGCCTATGAGACGGGTCGCGGACGAATCATCATTCGTTCTAAGGCGGAGATCGAGACCGAGGATAATGGCCGCGAACGTATCGTGATTGGCGAGTTGCCATATGGCGTAGTGAAATCCGACTTGGTGAAGAATATCGCCGACCTCGTGAACGATAAGAAAATTGAAGGTATCTCTGGTATCAGTGACCAATCCAAACGCGATGTACGTATTATCATCGAAATCAAACGTGATGCGAATGCCCAAGTGGTGCTCAATAAATTGTATAAATACACGGCTCTTCAATCCAGTTTCTCTGTGAATAGTATTGCGCTGGTAAAAGGTCGTCCACAATTGCTCAACTTGCACGATTTGGTGTCTAACTTCATCGAGCACCGCATGGATGTGGTGATTCGTCGCACGAAGTTCGATCTGAAGAAAGCCGAAGAACGCGCGCATATATTAGAAGGTTTGATTATCGCTGTGGATAATATCGACGAGGTGGTTCGTATCATCCGTGCCAGCCGTACCCCAGCAGATGCGCAAGCCAACTTGGAAGCACGCTTCCATCTCGACAACCTACAATCCAAAGCGATTGTGGATATGCGTCTCTCGCAGCTCACAGGTTTGCGTATCGACGAGTTGAAAGCAGAGTATGCTAAGTTGCAAGATCTCATCCAACATCTCAACGCTTTGCTCGCTAGCGAGGTGATGCGCTACGAGGTGATCGAGAACGAACTCGTGGAGGTGAAAGAGAAATATGCCGATGAGCGTCGCACACGCATCATCAAGATGGCTACTGAGTTCAATCCAGAGGATATGTATGCCGACGATGATATGGTGATTACCATTTCTCATTTAGGTTATATCAAACGTACTCCATTGGCAGACTTCCGTCAGCAAGGTCGTGGCGGTATTGGTGCAAAAGCAGGTGCTGCACGCGATGAGGATTTCATCGAATATGTTCACCAAGCGAACATGCACTCTACCATGATGTTCTTTACCGAGCAAGGTCGCCTCTATTGGACCAAAGTATATGAATTGCCAGAGGGCAATCGCCAATCCAAAGGTCGTGCGCTGCAGAATATGATTAATATCCAAAAGGGCGATAAGGTTTGTGCATTCATCCATGTGAAGAACCTCAGTGATCAAGAGTATGTACAAAATCACTACCTCATCTTCGCTACCAAGAACGGTTTGATGAAGAAGACTACGCTCGAATCCTACAGCCGTCCACGTACCAATGGTATAATTGCTTTGGGCTTGCGCGAGGATGATCGTCTCATCCGCGTTACGCTTACCGATGGCAAGAGCCAAATGTTGGTGGCTTCCTATAATGGTAAGGTGGTTCGCTTCCCAGAGGATACCGTTCGTCCAATGGGCCGTACGGCTACAGGTGTTCGTGCCATAAAATTGGACGAAGATGGTCGCGATCGCGTGATTGGCATGATTTGTGTAGAGGAGGGTAGTAAAGACTCTGTTCTTGTGATTTCCGAGAAAGGTTATGGCAAGCGCACATTGCTCGACGATGAGAACGGCGAGGCAATCTATCGTATCACCAATCGTGGTGGCAAGGGTGTGAAGACTATGAATCTATCCGATAAGACGGGTAACCTCATCGGACTCGAGGCGGTCAACGACGATATGGACCTCATGCTCATCACCAAGTCGGGTACAGCCATCCGCATGGCGATGAATACCATCAACGTGCTTGGTCGTGCTACCCAAGGTGTGAAACTTATCGAGTTGCAAAAACGCAATGATACACTCATGTTTGGTTGCACCGTACCTAAAGAGGAGCAAGAAGAAGTGGCTGAAACCACTGAGGCAAGTGCTCAGGAAGCAACTGCTACCGAAGAATAATCCATAAAACGCTTAAAAATCTAAAAACATTTATAAATAATATGAAAAAATCAATTTTCCTTGCAGCTCTCGTGCTGATAAGTGCAGGCTGCTTCGCACAAAAGAAGAATGTAAGCACCGCTCGTAGTCTTGCTGATGCTGAGACTCCAGATTATGCTGGTGCACGCGCTGCTATCGCAGAGGCTTTGCAAAATGATGAGACCAAAGATCAGGCCAATACATGGTATATCGCAGGTTTCATTGGTTACAAAGAGTTTGAGAACGGTAATTTCAAACGCCAAATTGGTCAGAACGTAGATGTTAATTCTTGGGGTGCTGCTGTTCAAGAGTCTTTGGACTACTGGGCTAAGGCATATGATATGGCTCAAATCCCTACCTATGATAAGAAGGGTAAAGCGAAATACGATACCAAGACTCCAAAGAACATCTTGCCAAAGGTAGTAGAGTATTTCCAATTCCAACCACTCATCATCGCTGGTTTCGAGGCATATTCTGCTAATAATCCTTCATTGGCATACGACCTCTTCATGGCTCATAATAATATCCCTGAGATGAAGATGATGCAAGACAACCCAGAAGAGGCTGCTAAGCTCATCCGCGATACTAGCTACTATACTTGCGTGTACTATGCTGGCCGTTTTGCTTACGAGGCTGAGCGCTTCGACGAGGCTATTGCTACTCTCGAGCGTATGAATTCTGAGCATGCGAACGCTAATGCTTTGCGCAAAGAGATTATCTTCGCTAACGAGTATATCTATCAAATCTATCTCGAGCAAAAAGATACGGTTAACGCTATCGCTTCTATCCAAAAGAGCATCGATCTCTTCCCAGAGGAGCCATGGTTCATGCAAAACCTCATCAACCTCTACATCAATTCTGGTCAAGAGGACAAGGCTGTTGAGTACTTGGATATCGCTATCAACCGCGAGCCTAACGTAGGTCAATACTACAACTCCAAGGGTTCTATCCTCGCTCGTATGGGCCGCTTCGAGGAGTCGTTCAAGGCATTCGAGCAAGCTATTGCTATCGAGCCTAATAATGCGCTCTTCTTGGAGACACTTGGTTTTGCTTACGTAGATCTTGGCAACAAGCTCAACGACGATGCTGCTTACCTCGACGCTAAGGCTTATGCAAAGGCTAAAGTAGAGATCGACAAAGCATTCCAAAATGCGTTGCCATACTTTGAGAAAGCATATGAGTTGGAGCCTGATAACTACGATTTCAAGCGTTCACTCCGCTCTCTCTACTATCGTCTTGGTATGAACGATAAGTACGAGGCACTTGCTGACTAATGGGACGAATACTTGCGATAGATTTCGGACGCAAACGAACAGGATTAGCCGTTACGGATCCCCTCCGTATAACGGCTAATCCGCTTATTACTATCCCCACGCATGCACTAGAAGCTTGGTTGACGGATTATCTGGCCAAGGAACAGGTGGATGAAGTGGTGATTGGTCATCCTCGCCAGTTGAATGGTGAGGACTCCGAGTCGATGCAATATATCCAGCCTTTTATCAATCGTTTCCGCAAGGTCTTTCCTCATGTGCCATTGAAGGAGTATGACGAGCGTTTCACCTCTGTCATTGCTCACCAGGCCATGATTGCCGGCGGTATGAAGAAGTCCAAACGCCAAGACAAAGCCGTGGTGGACAAACTCGCCGCCTGCATCATTCTCGAAGGCTATCTCGATAGCCTGAGATAACCACTAAACAGTAGCGGCTCTGCCGCATTCACTAAACACGAAACAAATGATTCTACCTATTTACTTATACGGTCAACCTGTGTTGCGTAAGCCTACCGAGGATATTACGCCCGAATCACTAGACCTCAAGCAACTGCTCACAGATATGTGGGAGACGCTGGAGGTGGCAGAGGGTTGTGGCTTGGCTGCCCCACAGATTGGCAAGTCCATCCGCCTTTTTATTGTGGATGGTACCGAACTAGCCGAGGACTATCCTGAGTGCGAAGGCTTCAAGAAAGTGTTTATCAATCCCGAGATTATTGAGGAGAGTGAGGATACCACCACTTTCGCTGAGGGTTGTCTTTCTCTGCCGGGTATTTCGGAGAATGTCATTCGTCCTGCGTCAATCACTATTCGCTATATGGACGAGAACTTCACCGAGCACACCGAGACTTATGACGGTTTTGCTGCACGTATTATCCAGCACGAATACGACCACCTCGAGGCGCATGTCTTCACCGATCGTATCTCTCCTCTCCGCCGTCAGTTCGTCAAAACGAAACTCACCAATATTGCCAAAGGCAAAGTAGGTGCCCGCTATCGCGTAAAGCGCTGAGCTATAGTCTAAAGTTGAAGGTTTAAAGTTTAAAGTTGGAATATGACTGGATTTCGAAGTTTAAATGTATATACCGAAGCTAAGCAATTGCACTAGTATCGAACAACGAAATAATCTTTAAATCTCCGACCTCCTACCATCCACATTAAACATTCGACATTAAACATTAAACATTCGACATTAAACACCCAAATGTCCCTCCTCACAATCATATTACTAGCTATTGGCCTTGCCATGGACTGCTTTGCGGTGTCGGTATGTAAGGGACTGACATCGCCACATGGCTATGTGCCTCGTTATATCAAACCCATGCTTATGGCTTTGCTGTTTGGCGTTTTTCATGCGGGAATGCCGTTGATTGGTTATTTCGCAGGCTCGTTTTTTGCATCGTTCTTCGAACGATTTGCCCCATGGATAGCACTCCTATTGCTCGGTTTTATTGGTGGAAAGATGATCTACGACTCGCTTCGTGGGGATGATGATGAGGCGCACCTGGCCGATTTCTCCTTTTTTGGCCTGTTGTCTTTGGCCTTCGCCACTTCCATGGATACGCTGGCTACGGGTGTGATTTTTATCCCCCATCCCGAGGTGCTGTGGTGGGCAGTAGGAATAATTGCTGCTACCTGCTTCCTCTTCTCTATGACGGGATTCGTAATCGGACATTTGGTGGGTGCAAAGCTCAGAATGAATGTCACGGTTCTTGGTGGTATTATTTTGATTCTAATTGGCTTAAAAATCTTCCTCGAAGGCATACTCTAAACAGTAGCCCCAATGGGGTCCCTGAAAATTTTTAATTTTCGGGGAGAGCGGAGGCTTTGAGTGCTTTTAACTCGCAGGGCGAGTTCTGTGCACATCAAATGCCGAACGCGAGCGTTCACTAAACATAAAACATATGCAAGAGTATTTTCCGATAGTCAACGAGGCAGGCGAGGTGCTAGACAAGGCCACTCGTCAGGCATGCCACGATGGTAGTCATCTGCTGCATCCGGTGGTGCATCTGCACGTATTTTCACCCGAAGGAGCGTTGTATTTGCAACGTCGTGCAATGCACAAAGACCTGCTACCAGGCTATTGGGATACCGCTGTGGGTGGACACGTCAGCTATGGCGAAACGATAGCGGAAGCCCTGCACCGAGAGGTGGAGGAAGAGATTGGTATTGAGCACTATACGCCCGTTCATATAGAAACCTATCGCTACGATAGCGACCGCGAGAGCGAGATGGTGCACGTCTATCGCACCACCTATCCCGGTCCTTTTCATTGGAACGATGGTGAAGTGATGGATGGCCGATTCTGGACCATCGACGAACTACGTCAAGCCATGGGTAAAAACATCCTGACTCCTAATCTAGAGATGGAACTTCTTCGTTTTGGATTTTTAGGTTAGAAATTGATATTCTTCAGGCCGTAGGCCGATCTACTTTCCTCTCGCTTGTTTCTTCCACTCGTCGGCCACGAGGCAGAGCTCGTCGTACCACTCTTGGCCAAAACGGCGAATGAGAGGTTCTTTCAAAAACTGATAGATAGGCAAATGCACTTTCTTGCCCAGTACACGGGCACAGTGGCAGATATCCCAACGGTGGTATTCTACTCCTATCATATCGCCCACCTGATTCAGACGAATAGGATACAAATGACATGAGATGGGTTTCTTGAAATCAATTTTACCCGCATTATACGCTTTTTCTATCAAGCAGTAGCACCAGCCGTTATGATCGGTACGGGCAAAGACACAGTCTTTGTCGTTAACGATAGAGGTCACTTTCTCGCCCGAAGGATCGAGGTAAGATAGACCCTGTGCCTCTACTACGGCACGTGCTTCCTTGGTCATGTCGGGCAAGAGGATAGGCAGGATCTCGCGGATTTTCTGCTCTTCCTCATCGGTAAGCGGAGCACCCGCATCGCCCTCGATGCAACAGCACCCGCGACATTTGTCTAAATCACAGCAAAACTCCTTCTCAAGGACATCCAAGCTGACTAATGTATTTTGAATTAAGAACATAGCCTATTATTTTTTTTAACAACCACTTTCACAACTCTTTTATTGGTGAATCACGAACAGAAAATCACCACCAACAGTTGTCCTGCCATGACGCGGAGGAACATCGTGAGCGGATACACCGTAGCATAGGTCACAGAGGCTTGGTCGTTGTGCGATGAGAGGCTCTGAGCATAGCCCAAGGCTGGGGCACCGGTCATGGCACCGGTGAGCAAACCAATCACTTTGAAGTAGTTGATATGCATGCCTTTATAGGCAATACAACCTATCACTACGAGTGGAATCATCGTGATAGCAAAACCATATACGATCCACATGTATCCACCATTCATAATCGTAGGCACAAAGCTATCGCCTACGCTCAAGCCTACGGATGCCAAGAACATCGTCAGACCCACCTGACGCAACATCATGTTCGCACTCGTTGTGGCGAAAGTAACCATGTTATAGTACGGACCAAAACGGCCTATCAATAGCGCTACAATCAGCGAACCACCCGCCAGACCCAGTTTGAAGGGCTGGTTCATGCCTGGGATCATCACCGGCAGTGAACCGAGCAACACGCCCAGGAATATACCAAAGAAAATGGGCATCAGGTTGGGCAGATCCAAGCGCTTGAGCTCGTTGCCAAAGATATCCGACACTTGCTTCACATCGTCGCGGTCGCCCACTACCATGATTCGGTCGCCCAACTGCAGTACCAAGTCGGGTGTAGCCAGCAGCTCCACGCCGGCACGATTGATGCGGGTGATAGTGGCATGATAGCGGTGGCGTATGTCGAAGCTACTCAATCGCTTACCATTGCACTCGGTGCGGGTAACCACCACGCGGCGCGAGATAAGGTGTTGCGAGCGTTCGCGCCCACGAAAACCATAGTGTGTCACCTCGCCCAGAGTCTCCAGTTGTGCTTGATGACGGCGGTCGCTCACGATACGAATCACGTCACCCGGATGGAATACGGTATCGGGTGTCACTAGCTCATCCGTACCATCGGTGCGGGTAACGCGACTTACCAACATATGGTCGATAGGGTAGTGCTGGTACAATTGCTGCAGCGAGATTGTTTCGTCCAGCGCAAGACGGATATCCACGCATATGGGTTCGTCGTCCGACTGGTTCTCCTCGCGCAGACGTTCGTCCTCCTTGGGCAGGTTGACGCGGAAAAGAAAACGGATAACCTCAAAAGAGAGGATCAGTCCTACTATACTCAGCGGATAAGCCATAGCATAACCCATGGCAATATCGGGCGAAACACTACCAAAAATATCCGAAGCTGCCTGCTGTACCGCACCCAGCGATGGGGTGTTCATCACCGCACCCGACATGATACCCGCCATGGTGCTCATGTCGATACCAGTGAGGTAGTGCAGACCAATAGTGCAAGCACAACCCAGCAGCACAATAGCCATAGAGAGGAGGTTCAGTTTGAGGCCACTCTTGCCGAAGGGCGAGAAGGATGGACCCACCTGAAGACCAATACTATACACGAAAAGAATCAGACCAAAATCCTTGGCGAAACGGGCCACGTTAGTATCGATAGTGATGCCCATCGAAGCTAGGATGATTCCCACGAAAAGGATCCATGTGATACCCAGTGAGAACTTTTTGATACGCAGGTGTTCGCCTGCCCATAGTCCCACGCAAACCACCAAGGTCAGCAGCACGATCGACTGTGTAACCGATGGGGTAAGAAAGAGGTCGTTGAAGAATGACATTTTTGTGTTTAGTGTTTAGTGATTCGTGTTTAGTGAATGCTTTGTTGCTATTTCTGCATTCACGCTGCAAAGGTACTACAATTTTTGCACGTATGCAAATAAAACAAGGAAATAATTCAATCTCCCACTCGTCCGCTAATCTTATAAATGGAGTGTAGCGGAAAAACTAGTGATCGTGTCAATGCAAGGGGATATTTTTATTTAACAAAAATACGCTTCGCTACAAAAATATTTAAAAATAATTCAAAGGAGTATATTGGTGGCTATGCTGAACTGTTGTTCATCATCCCAGTGCTGGTCTATGATACCTTCACTCATGCAAGCATGGATTCGGTATCCAATCCCATCCCTCTTTGGCAGCTTCGCAGCCTATCGCCACCAATATTCTTTCTATGCTCTTCGAACACTTTCAATGTCCTTCGGAACTTTATTATAGGTTTTGGCTCGCGGCATTGCCGCTCTATCAATCCGCTTCGCGTCTTGACCAAAACAGAGCTGTGCTCATTATAACAAGGACCTTTGTCTATAAATAACTCGTATTGCAATTCATCATTATTATCTGCCTTGGCTGTGTTTTGATGCAGCTGCCATAGACAGTGTTTTGATGCAGATGCCGGAGGCAGATGCGGGAGCAGTGCATATGCGCTGCGAATCAAAACCGAAACCCTCTAGGGTTGATGTCATTCCGAAGGACATTAAAAAAGTTCGGAGAACATTTGAAACTATTTGGTGCAGAGTAATGCCGAAGGTATTACGTAAGAGAAATAGACAAATAGGGTCGCGAT
>JAZSEB010000021.1:0-69553 GCA_045531475.1 Paludibacteraceae bacterium | reverse complement strand
GACCCCAAAAACTAATGAGGCAAAGAAGAAAAAGTACTGCCGTTTCTTGAAATCTGGCATCAAGTACATCGACTACAAGGACCCTGAGTTCTTGAAAAAGTTCCTTAACGAGCAAGGTAAGATCCTTCCTCGCCGTATCACTGGTACTAGCTTGAAATACCAACGTAAGGTCGCTCAAGCTGTGAAGAAAGCACGCCACTTGGCTTTGCTACCTTACGTAACCGATATGATGAAGTAATTTCAGATTGTTTAACTATTTAATGAGAAAGGAAACATCATGGAAGTAATCTTGATTCAAGACGTAGCTAACTTGGGCTACAGGAACGATATCGTTAAGGTAAAAGACGGTTTCGGCCGTAACTACCTCATCCCTAACAAATTGGCTGTGATTGCTAACGATAGCAACCGCAAACAACTTGCTGAGAACCTCAAACAACAAGCTCACAAGTTGGCTAAGCTCCTCGCTGATGCACAAGCACTCGCTGAGCAATTGGCTAACACTGTAATCACTCTTAGCGCAAAAGCTAACGAGGATGGCAAAATCTTCGGTACAATCACTACTGCACAAGTAGCTGAGGCTTTGGCTGCTCAAGGTATTGAAATCGATAAGAAGGTTATCAGCATTGAGCCTGTAAAAGTATTGGGCGAGGCTGTTGCTACTGCTAAACTTCACCGTGAAGTGAAAGCTGAAATTAAGTTGAACGTTGTTGCTGCTGAATAAGCGCTAAAGAAAGGAAACAAAAGTATGAAAAAAGGAATTCATCCAGAGAACTACCGCATAGTAGTTTTCAAAGATATGTCCGATGGAACACAGTTCTTCAGTCGCTCTACAGCCAACACGAAGGACACCATCGAAATCGATGGCACTACTTACCCATTGATTAAGTTGGAGATTTCAAACACCAGTCACCCATTCTATACTGGTAAATCGAAACTCGTGGATACCGCTGGTCGCGTTGACAAATTTATGTCTCGCTACGGAAACCGCAAGCGTAACTAATACGACAGCAAAAAGGCGAGCATGTGGCTCGCCTTTTTTGTTTCAAATGTTACTGTTTTTACGTACATGAAATAGCAATTGTAATACAAATTCGCAAAATCATGCTTTCGACTATTCAAAAATCGCTTTGGAAGGACTTTGGCAAAAACATACTAGTCTCAATTGGCATATACTTTCTCCTATTCCTTATATTATATATAGTAGAGTGGATTGTACCTGAGTTTCAAGCCAAACTTCTTCAGTGGCATGATGCGGCATTCCTTGTTGGTATACCAGGAAGCCTAATAGGAACGGCCTATGTACTCACTATTCGTGATCCTAAAAACTATACTGGCTTCTATGGAGGTATACTCCTGAACCTTTTACTCTCCCTGCAGTTTGCACTGCAAGGAAACTGGGACCTCGTTATCC
The DNA here is from genome assembly GCA_045531475.1 of Paludibacteraceae bacterium. GTDB lineage: Bacteria > Bacteroidota > Bacteroidia > Bacteroidales > Paludibacteraceae > Colicola. The sequence continues at coordinate 68,142 of JAZSEB010000021.1, read as the reverse complement.
TGCATTCTGTAGTCTTTGTCCCTTTCCAATTGACATCACTCATTCGCTGGCGCCGGCATACTGTCCAGTCTATCAAAATGGATAATCCTCACCAACCAGCCGAACTAGATAATACCTTCAAACCGGCTTGGCTTACGGCTAAATGGCTTATAATTTCCTTGCTATTTGCGGCAGTAGTCACAGCGGGTGATTATCTTCTTCTAACCGAAGTAATCTATAAAAACGCATGGACCGATGATATAGCAATAAAGCTATTCAGTGGTATCATGATGGCTTCATCGATGCTTTCCAATTATCTGATGATCCTTAAGAAGATTGATGCATGGGTGTGGTGGGTTGTATATAGTTTAGCAGGAATGATTTTCTATGTACTCATCGGAAACATCTTTTCAGTTGTGCTCTTCTTTGTCTTCCTCATTATCAATGGAGGCGTTGGACTTGTTTGGATAAAAATTAGCAAACAATAACTTTATACCCTACACTCTACACTCAACACCCTGAATATGAAACGAAAACAAGATACTGTTTACCGCGTAGAAGAATCTACAGAACTCCTCTCTTTCTTGCTTGCCAAGATGGGAGGTATGACACGAACTAGTCTCAAGCAATTGCTCGGACAACGTCGTGTAAAAGTGAATAAAGTCATTCAAACGCGACACGATACTCCCCTGCGTAAGGGCGATACGATTACTATCGAAGCGGGGCGTGGAAATATCGAACTCCGTCATCCCAAACTGCGAATTATCTACGAGGATGATGCACTGATTGTTGTGGAAAAGAAAAATGGATTACTTACTGTTCCATATAATCCTAAAAGCAGTGAGACAACTGCTTTGTCTATATTAAAGGACTACGTGAAAAAGCAATCTCGCCAAGCTGCTGTCTATGTCGTACATCGTCTAGATCGTGAAACTAGCGGGGTACTTGTATTTGCTAAATCACCCGAATTGCAAGAGTATATGCGTACATATTGGAGACAACTTGTCAGCAAACGTTCATATGTTGCATTGGTAGAAGGACATCTTCCTAAACGCGAAGGTACAATCACTTCCTGGCTAACAGAAGATAGCCATACTGCTATGGTCTATTCATCTCCTACCGATAATGGTGGACAAAAGGCTGTAACTCACTATAAAGTACTCAAAGAGTCGGTTGCTGCATCGCCCGAAGATTCCCTTCTCTATGGCGAGGAACAGGGGGGAGGCCTCTTTTCGCTCGTTGAACTCAATCTGGAAACGGGGCGTACCAACCAGATCCGTGTGCATATGCAGAGCATTGGACATCCCGTAGTAGGTGACCGTAAGTATGGTCATGGCAACGAATCTTCGCCTATAGATCGTCTATGCCTCCATGCTCGTACCCTCGAGTTTATCCATCCTATGACAGAAAAGAAAGTGCGCTTTGAAGCTGCCATGCCAAAAGAATTTATGAAACTATTTGGCTAATATAACTTCCACACTCTACACCCTACACACTACACTCTACACCCTAACACTATAACACCCTATACAAAACACTAAACAAATGAAATCCTTTTTCTCCTTCAAAGACGTTTTTCAACCAAAACTCTTTCAAACGTTTAAAAACTACACCAAAGAGCAGTTACTACAAGATGCACTAGCAGGTTGGATAGTTGGTGTAGTTGCCATTCCGCTGGCCATCGCTTTTGGTATTGCATCGGGTGTAGGACCGACTGAGGGACTTATCACTGCCATCATCGCAGGATTTATCATTTCTACTTTTGGTGGAAGTAAAGTGCAAATTGGAGGACCAACGGGAGCATTTATTGTGATTATCTATGGAGTGATTCAGCAACATGGTATAGCAGGACTGCTTATAGCTACCATCATGGCGGGCATACTGCTCATGTTGATGGGACTCTTCAAAATGGGTAATGTCATCAAGTTTGTTCCATATCCTGTCGTTATAGGCTTTACAGCAGGTATAGCACTTACCATATTCTCTACCCAAATGAATGATCTTTTTGGTATGAACTTGCAAAACGTTCCAGCCGATTTCTTGCAGAAATGGCTATACTATTTTCAAAATCTGAAAGCAATCAATTGGTGGGCATTTGCCATAGGTATCATTTCGTTGCTTGTTCTTATTTTCTTACCTCGACTGAGTAAGAAAATTCCAGGCTCATTGGTGGTGATAGTTTTTATGACCTTTATCGTATGGATACTACGCAAGTATGCTGGTATTGATAGTATTAAAACGATTGGCGATTTATACACTATTCCTAATGGCATACCTGCACCACAGTTGCCTTCTTTGGAATTGGCGGAAGGTCAAACACTTTTCCAACTCATTCAAGACCTATTCCCTGCAGCATTTACCATCGCTATCTTGGGAGCCATTGAATCGCTGCTATCAGCCATGGTAGCAGATGGTGTGATTGGTGACCAGCATAATTCCAATACCGAACTTATTGCACAAGGTATGGCCAATATTGTGGTGCCATTCTTTGGTGGCATTCCTGCCACAGGTGCTATTGCTCGTACCATGACCAATATTGATAACGGCGGACGCACACCTGTTGCGGGTATCACCCATGCCTTGGTGCTTCTACTCGTGTTGCTCTTCTTTGGTCCATTAGTAGGGATGATTCCTATGGCTTGCTTGGCTGGTATCTTAATTATGGTGAGCTATAATATGTCAGGATGGCGCTCTGTCTTGTGGCTAGCAAAAAACCCTAAATCCGATTTCTTGGTAATGCTAGTTACCTTTGTGCTTACCGTTCTCTTCGACCTTACTATCGCTATCGAAGTGGGACTACTCCTTGCTGTAGTTCTCTTCCTTAAACGTACTAATGAGGCTACGGTTATTCGTAGTTTCTCCAACGAACTCGACCCCAATGCCAATAGCGATGTCTATGGCTATGATTTGGAGAAACTCAAGATTCCACCTTTCACAGAAGTCTATGAGATTGATGGACCCTATTTCTTTGGTATTGCTAATAAGTTTGATGATATAAGTCGTCAACTCAATCATACTTCTCAAAAAGTACGTATTATTCGTATGCGTAAGGTATCGTTTATCGATTCTACAGGTATTCACAATCTCGAACAACTCTATTTACGATTGAAACGTAGTGGCATTGTTCTCGTTTTGTCTGGTGTCAACGAACAGGTATTTAATGCCCTAGAAAAAGCTGGATTGGTAGACATGATAGGACGTGAGAATGTATGCAACCACATCAATGTTGCACTCTTCCGTGCTGAAGAATTAGTGAAATAAGATATTAATGACTAACTTCTCTTACATAAAAATAAGCAATATGAAACGTATCCTTTTTATTTTTGCATGGCTTGTTTGTTTCGCGATTACTGCGATGGCGCAAGCCAAGTATGTGTTTTTCTTTATAGGTGATGGCATGGGACCTAACCAAGTACTGGCTGCTGAGATGTATCAAGCAGCATTGAAAGGTGAGATAGGGCGTGTACCTTTACTCATGAGTCAGTTTCCTTATTCTGGGCAAGCTGCTACTTTCTCCGCTTCTTATGGTATTACTGATTCCGCAGCTGCGGGTACTTGTCTTGCTTCGGGCAAGAAAACCAATAATGGTATGATTGGTCAAACACCAGATGGTGAACTTGCTATTAGTGTAGCTTCCCAACTCAAAGCAGAAGGATGGGGCGTAGGTATTATGTCTTCTGTACCGGTGGATCATGCTACTCCTGCGTCACATTATGCACATGCTGAGAAACGATATTATTATTACAAGATTGGAACGCAACTCACACAATCCGAATTTGATTTCTTTGGTGGAGGAGGCTTTCAAAGCCCAACTAATAAAGAGAATGCTGAAGATCCAAACCTATATGATTTGGCTAGAGAGGCTGGATATACTCTTGTAGGTTCCTATGAGGATGCAAAAAAAAATATCCATGCTGATAAGATGTTGCTTGTTCCTCAATCCGACATTGACAATCCTACCAAGGGTGCAGGTGCTTTGCCCTATGCTATCGACCAGAAAGAGGGTGATCTCTGCCTGGCAAAAATAGTTGATGCTGCTATTTGCAACTTATCTAAATATGACCACTTCTTTATTATGGCTGAAGGTGGTAAGATTGATTATGCGGGACACGGAAACGACGCGGCTACTAATATTCATGAGGTAATGGATATGGACAAAGCTATCCAGGTAGCATATCATTTCTATGAGCAACATCCTGATGAAACTCTCATCGTAGTTACTGCCGATCATGAGACTGGAGGTATGAATCTTGGAAAAGAGGACTCTTTTGAACTGCAACTTTTGCAGTATCAAAAGTGTTCTTCAGATGTTCTATCAAGTCGTTTATCAGCTTTACGCGAAGAGATGGGAAAAAAACTTACATGGGCGCAAGTTAAGGCATTGATAGCCGAGAATACTGGTCTATATACATCTATTGAGCTGAGCAAAGAAGAAGATGTGCTTCTACAGAATGCTTATAAAAAGATGATGCACAATAGAGAGTCGCATAAAACGCTCTATGAAGATATCAATATTTTAGCAGCAAAAGCATTATCTATTCTCAGCCATAAAGCGGGAGTAGGATGGGTTGGAGAGAACCATACAGCAGCTGCTGTTCCAGTTTTTGCAGTAGGTGCGGGAGCAGAACTTTTCACAGGCTGGATGGATAATAGTGAGATAGCTCCACGTATCTATCAAGCGACACGCTAAGTGAATATACAAGAAAACAAAAGGAGCCCATTAGGACTCCTTTTGTTTTTTAGCGGAGAGAGAGGGATTCGAACCCCCGGAACCTCTCAGTTCAACGGTTTTCAAGACCGCCGCAATCGACCACTCTGCCATCTCTCCTTCGCTAGCGCGAATGGGCTTTCTTTCAAAAGCGGGTGCAAAAGTACTACTTTTTTTTCAATTACACAAATTTTTGGCGAAAATTCTTGCCAATATGCGAAAAATATAGTAATTTTGCAGCGAAAAATCATTCTTGCTTGTAAAGTGAGATAAGAAAATTGTACAAAAATGTTGTTGCAAGTACTCAAATCCAAGATTCATCGTGTTACAGTAACCGAGGCTAATTTAGAATATATCGGCAGTATTACTATTGACCAAGATATGATGGATGCTGCCAATATATACGCAGGAGAGAAAGTGCAAGTGGTGGACAATACTAATGGAGCACGTCTTGAGACCTACGTCATCCCTGGTCAACGCGGTAGCGGATGCATCTGCATCAATGGTGCTGCTGCGCACTTGGTACATGTGGGCGATACGGTTATTATCATGGCATATGGTCTGATGACCGAAGAAGAAATAAAGACCTTCAAACCCGCAATCATTTTCCCAACCAATAATAGAGTTTAAAGGCGAAGGGCGATGAGGCGAAAGGCAAGAAATTGCGGCTCTGCCGCATAATATCAGCCTTTCACCTTTGACTTCTCACCTTATTTTTACAGAATGGAAAAAACTTTCTTCGACCTTATACATACGGATGCGCGCTCGTGCGCACGCGCGGGTGTGGTGCATACTGACCACGGGGATATTCAAACCCCTATTTTTATGCCTGTAGGTACTGTAGGTACTGTGAAAGGCGTGCAACGTACTTTTCTCGAAGAGGATATCAACGCACAAATCATCTTAGGTAATACGTATCACCTCTATTTGCGACCTGGTACCGAAATCCTGCACAAAGCAGGCGGTTTGCATCGTTTTGAGGGATGGACACGTCCTATCCTTACCGACTCAGGTGGTTTTCAAGTATTCTCCCTCACCGATATTCGTAAGATGACCGAAGAGGGGGTGCAATTCTCTTCGCACATTGATGGCCGAAAACTGATGTTTACTCCTGAGAGTGTGATGGATATCGAGCGTGAGATTGGTGCCGATATCATGATGGCTTTCGACGAGTGCTGTCCTGGTACGGCTGATCGTACCTATGCTCAGAAATCGATGGAGCGTACCCATCGTTGGCTGGATCGTTGTATTCAGCGTTTTGATAATACTCCAGATCTCTATGGCTATAAGCAACATCTCTTTCCTATCGTCCAAGGATGTGTATACCCAGACCTTCGACAAGATGCTGCTAAGCGACTCCGCGACCTTGACCGTGATGGCTATGCCATCGGTGGATTGGCTGTAGGTGAACCTACCGAAATGATGTATGCTATGATTGAGGTTGTCAATGATATTCTTCCGCAAAATAAACCTCGTTATCTCATGGGTGTTGGTACACCATGGAATATTCTTGAGGGTATTGAGCGTGGAGTGGATATGTTTGATTGTGTCATGCCAACGCGCAACGGACGCAATGGTATGATCTTCACACAAAATGGTGTGATGAACCTACGCAATAAAAAGTGGGAGGACGACTTCACTGAACTCGACCCTTATGGCACAAGTTTTGTGGACCATCAATATACCCGTGCATATGTTCGTCATCTTATCCATGCGCAAGAGATGTTGGGTTTGGAAATACTTAGTATTCACAATCTTGCTTTCTACCTATGGCTTGTGGGTGAGGCACGCAAGCATATTCTGGCTGGCGATTTCAAGGCATGGAAAGATGATATCACTCCCCGCCTTATGCAACGCCTCTAACTTCTAACCTCTTACCTCACTACCCAAAAACAATGAAACGCCTCGATAGATATATCATCAGCAAGTTCCTCGGCACCTTCGTTTTTTCGATTGTGCTCATCATGAGTATTGCTGTGATCTTTGATCTAACCGAGAAGTTGGATAATTTCTTCGAGCATCAGGTGGCAATTCGAGAGATTATCTTTGACTACTATCTCAATTTCATCCCCTATTTCATGAATATGTTCAGTCCGCTGTTCATATTCATTTCTGTGATTTTCTTCACGTCTAAGTTGGCAGGGGATAGTGAGATTATTGCGATCTTGGCTAGTGGAGTCAGCTATCATCGCCTGATGTGGCCATATTTCTTCAGTGCTTTGGTGCTATTTGTATTCTCTTTTTGGATGACGGGATATGTGATTCCACCAGCTTCTGAGAAAATGCTTACTTTCCAAGATAAATATATCCAGCATTTCAGTCGTGAGAATGCACGTAACGTGCAAATGGAGGTGGAGCCTGGAACAATCCTTTATATTGAGAGTTTTCAGAAGCGTACCAATATGGGGTATCGTACTTCGCTCGAGCATTTTGATGGCAAGAAACTTACTATGCGTATCACAGCTGATCGTATTCACTACGATTCGGCTTATAATTGGCATTTTGACAAATATGTCCGTCGTGATTTCGATGGTATGCGCGAAACGCTCACTAGGGGCAGCCGACTTGATACGATCATACCTGTCCTCCCTAAGGAACTGTTCTATACAGCGGAGAATGCGCAGATGATGACTAATCCCGAACTGAAAGCATATATCGATACGCAGCGTCAGCGCGGATCGGGTAACGTGCAAGCCTTCGAAACCGAATGGTGGAAGCGCTGGGCTAGTCCAATTGGTGCGTTCATTATGACCCTTCTGGGTGTTACACTTAGCTCGAAGAAAGTGCGTGGTGGTATGGGTAAGAACTTAGGTATAGGTATTACTCTCAGTGCACTCTATATTCTTTTCTCTACGGTTTCTACCACTTTCTCTGTTAATGGTGTCATGACGCCGTTTATGAGTGTCTGGCTTCCTAATTTTATTTTCCTAGCTATTGGTATTGTCCTCTACATCCGCGTAAGTAGATAACAAAAAAACGCTCAACATTTCTGTTGAACGTTTTTGTTGTGCGCAGGATGAGACTCGAACTCACACGGTCTTGCGACCACTACCCCCTCAAAGTAGCGTGTATACCAATTTCACCACCTGCGCGATGTGCCCAAAACAGGACTCGAACCTGCACGTCTCTCAACACTCGCACCTGAAACGAGCGCGTCTACCAATTCCGCCATTTGGGCGTTGCGTCAGCAAATGACTGCCGATTCTGTTCCGTATTCAAAGACCTTTTTAGAAAATTAAAGCAGGAACTATGTCCTGCTCATTTCTATAGAGCGGCAAACGAGACTCGAACTCGCGACCCCAACCTTGGCAAGGTTGTGCTCTACCAACTGAGCTATTGCCGCAAAACGTAAAAGAACATCGCTCTCAACCGAAAGCGGGTGCAAAATTACTGCTTTTTTTTGACATGACCAAATATTTTCCGAAAAAAATGCAAAAATTCTGCATTTTTCCTTCTTTTTCTGTGATATTTCCCAAAAAAGCTGTATCTTTGTATGTTTTTTCGTGTCATATGCAACGAACTCCTCAGGAAATAGAACTCATCCGTCTTCGCGCTCGTCTAACCAAGCGTTTTCATAAGGCATGTGCTGACTATGGTCTTATTGCCGATGGCGATCACATTCTTGTGGGACTTAGTGGAGGCAAGGATTCCTTGGCGCTCGTGGAGTTTCTTGGCAGACGTGCACAGATTTTCGTTCCACATTTTCGCGTCACGGCGGTATATGTTCGTCTCAAGGAGCGTTCCTATCAATCGGATATTGATTATCTTCAGCGTTTTTGTGAAGCAGTGAAGGTGCCTTTTCTTGTCCGTGATACCGAGATTGGCGCTGAGGAGAAGAAAGACCCTTGTTTCCTTTGTTCGTGGTATAGACGCAAAGCCCTTTTCGATGTGGCGCAGGAGTTGGGTTGCAACAAGATTGCGCTTGGACATCACAAGGATGATATCGTTGAGACGCTTCTCATGAATCTCATTTTCCAAGGCAGTGTGGCTACTATACCTCCGCTCTTGCAGATGGAGAAGATGCCACTGCAGATGATTCGCCCCTTGTGTCTATTAGAGGAGCGTGACATCGCCCGCTATGCCGCCTTGAGTGGCTATGAGAAGCAGACAAAGGCCTGTCCGTTCGAGAAGGAGAGTAGTCGTGCACAAATGAAGGCACTGCTTACTCAACTCGAGCAGCTCAACCCCAATGTCCGTGACAGCATCATGGGTGCTATGGAGAATATTAAACAGGATTATCTACCTAAGCAAATAACTCACTAAATACAAATGAATAGTTTATATACGATATTGCTTTTGATTGCATCAAATGTCTTTATGACATTGGCATGGTATGGTCATCTGAAGATGGCTGAGTTTTCGTGGTTTAAGGCGTTGCCTATGATAGGTGTAATAGCGCTATCGTGGGGCATTGCGTTCTTCGAGTATTGTTTGCAGGTGCCTGCCAATCGCATTGGCTTTGAGGGCAATGGCGGGCCATTCTCGCTCATGCAGCTGAAGATATTGCAAGAGGTGATCACATTGGTGGTCTTTATTCTCTTCTCTGTGATAGCCTTTAATATGCAAATCAAATGGAATCACATTATAGCAGGGCTGTGCCTAATAGCTGCAGTGTATTTCGTGTTCGGGTTTAAGTAGGTTAATTAATAAAGACAACACAGACAACTTGCGTGGCAATCAACCTCCTGTCACGCTATAGACAACAATTGCGCTCGCCAACAGTGCGAGCGCAATTGTTTATTCTCATACGCAGGTGAAGCAATTTACCTATTCGAAGAAGACAGATAAATTACTTGATTTGTACACCCAGCACGTTGTAGGTCTTGCCTTCGTGGATGATGAATAATTGACCATCGCGAAGGAGTTTTTGGAACGAGGATGAAGATGTATGTATATCCTCTACCGCTGTAGGGTCTTGGTTATAGACGCAACCGAACGTGTCGTAGTCGGGGTGGTTGGTAGTGTATAGGCAACTATCTTCGCGCCAAGCGCAGAGCATGACTGAACTTTCTGTTTCGCTGCTGCATGCACTTCTGCTTGGAGCAGCGTGGGCGTTGCTTGTTCGTTTGGCAGCATTATGCACAATACCGTCTATAGAACCGAGACCTGCTAACCAGATTTTTTCTGCATGTGTGGCTGTGGCATTAGTTTCTTCTGGGAATACTACTTCCAACAACATGCGGCATGCACCGTTTTCGAGGGTGTCTTTGCCTGTAACTACGTGTGTATAAACACTATCGTGAGGGTAGTTGTTGATACCTGCAAAGATTTCTACGGTGTCGCCTGGTTCGGCTGTGAAGTCGTAGAGCACGTATTCTACTCCATTGTGAAGGAAGTACACTCGGTTGTCTTCGCCTTCTCCGAAATGTAGTGCACCTACAAAGGACTTGGTGGTTGCAGTGTCCTTGGTGGATTGGCGTGCGAGTTGGTAATAGGTTTTATCGTCAACTACCAATGAATCATTTTCCAGCGTGTAGCTGAATGTCTCTGCACTCATGATGGTATTGCCTACTTCAGTTTCTTGCAGAACAACTTCCAACATATTCCATTGTGTAGGAGTAGGTCTGCCACCAATTTTTCCATTTTTGGCATTGTCTCGGCGTGGTCCACTATTATATTCGCACAAGCACTCTGCATCAAGACGTTCCATTTCTGCGTCGTCCATTTGGTAGAGGAGTTTGTTGTTCTTGCTTACGCAGACAAGGTGCTCGCCAAGTAAACTTGTAGGGACACCCTTATTTGCAATTAATTGGAAGAAGTCTCCCGACCATTGGTCATTACCAAAACTACCTATTCCTTCTACGTATTCCATACCATTATTAAATGTCCACTTTTTGTACTCTTTGCCATCTGATAGGGTTATCATGGAAACATCTGTTACTATGAGTATGTCTGCAGGGTGTTTTGTTCCATCTTCATCTCTACGATAATCGACTACATTCAACAACTCGTAATTGGGTATCCATGATCCATTGTCATAGTAATCTATATACAACATTGGCAAAGAATCACCTACTTGTAGTGTGAAATCATATAGCACAAATTCTTTTGGCTCAAGCTTATCAAGAGTTCGGCTAACGATAAGTATTTTGTCATCTTCTTCTCGTATGAGCATATTTTCATAATAAAGGTATAGGTGACCTGCTCCCAAAATAGGAGTGGTAAATTCTTGCAAATAGGTATTATTTTGTGAATTATTTTCTACGTCGCTACTATAATATTCTTTGCAAATTGTTCTACTCAGTCCTGCTAACATAGGAAAATGGTCCTCACTGACAACACCTGCGTTGTACTCACAGCCATATGTATCATACGAATCACCCGTATATTTCAATTCATCATCTTTATATGCGCAGAGGAGTATATTAGTGTAAGCGCCAACCCATCCGCAAGCGCTAGGAGTTTCCATTAAGAAGCCATGAACAGGTGACCCTACACCTTCTAACCAGATTATTTCTCCACCTTCAAACACATCCCCCTCTCCATAATCACACATAGCCATTAACGTTATGGTACGAAGGTTAGTTTCAGGGTTTGTTAGCACATCAACTACAATGCAATGGAGTGTACTATATCTGCCTATTCCAGAGAACACTTCCAACGTATCGCCTACTTGCGCAGAGAAGTCATACGCCAAATACTCGCCTGTTGGTAAATCTGGAGTATATGGATCATTGTCATCAAAACCTTTATAATAGACATATACTTTCCTATCGCTCGTGAAGCGCACGGAAGTTCTTGAGGTAAATTTGCTATATGTATAATCACCGATGACAGTGTCTTTACCCAGTCGATATTGTGATGTTCTTGCTGTTTCATCAAAAGACCAACCATCAAATGTTAGTACGTTCCATTGGTTGCACCATTGGTCTTTGTAGGAAGTTTCTATATCGCAAAGGCACTCTGCGCCAAGACGCTCCATTTCGGCAGCGTCCATTTGGAAGAGGAGTTTGTTGTTCTTGCTTACGCAGACAAGGTAAGAACCTAAATAACTCACAGGAACAGGTAAATGATCCGCAATGTGATGGAAGAATGTTTCGCTCATTGAACCGATACCTTCTACATACACCGTACCATCGCTAAATTTCCAGCGTGTATATTCTTTTCCATCCAACAATGTCTCTTTTGATAACTCAGTAACAACCAATGTGTCAATAGGATATGTATAGTCATAATCTGACAGAGGATAGTCCACGATTCCTACAATTCCTTCGTATTCGAGGAATTCAGGAGTTACCAAATTTAAAGTGGTCAATGTATCTCCTAACTCCAATGTGAAATCATACAACACCAAATCTTTTTTCTGTATTTCGCTATAAACGAGGATTTTGTCATTCTCCTCTCGTAAGTACCAACTTCCCCATTGAAGGTAAGGTTTGCCATCCATCATTGTTATTTCTTGGCTTGGGCCTGTCAGTCCTGATGCCCATTCATCACCTTCTTCGCCATAATAACCACTACAAATAGTCTGCTGCAAACCCCAGAGTGTAGGGAAGAGGTTTTCGGGATTTTGTCCTACAGCGTTATACTCGCAACCATACTCCGTAAACACCTCATCTTCAGTGGAGTATACAATAGAACTGTTTTTATAAGCACATAGCAAATGATAATTTGAGTTGCCAGGCACAAGTAAATCTCCATGTAAAATGCCATCATATGATCCAACAAATTCTTTCCAAACCACTGGAAAAGGACAAACTTTGCCTGTGAATGGATCAATAATATTCATGGAATAGGTGGATTCAGTTATGCCTCCTTCCGTTTGCTCTACAGATTTGATTACACATTTGTAGGTGTTGAAGTGTTCGTAATTATTGATTCCTGCAAACACCTCAAGCGTATCTCCTTCTATGAGATCGAAATTAAAGTCATATAATAGGTATTCGGCGTTGTCATAGTAAATGAATGCCTTTCTGTTCTCTTCAAATCGCACTGCAGCCACATATTCTTTGGTTTTCTCTTCATCTGCAATCCAATGGCGTGTAACTGCTCGGTATTCTTTGCCATCAATGATGGTATCATACGCCAATTTGTATTGCCATGTTTGTGCTGTTTGCTCGAAAACCATTCCATCAAACTTTAATACATTCCATGTATCGCACCATTTACTTGCCCAAGAGGTGCATTGGCACTCTGCATTCAAACGCTGCATTTCGGCATCATCCATTTGATAAATTAATCTATCATAAATGGATGCACACACAAGGCGTTCTTCTATGCAACATGTAGGAATATCTTCCCATGGGTTTTTGATTATAGGAAAGAAATCTGCTCCTAAGTTGCCGATGTACTCCATGTACTCCATACCATTGCTAAAAGTCCATTTCTTGTATTCGTTGCTATCGCGCATCATGACCATGGACACATCGGTTACGATTAAGGTATCAATAGGGCAAGATAACTCGCCATTAATGTAGATAGGATAATCTACTACAACAGATTTCACTCCTGGTAATATTGGGTCTCCCTCTGTCATAGGAACCATATCAATATTTAGGGTCGTGAGTGTGTCGCCTACTTCAAGTGTAAAGTCATAAAGTACCAAATCCTTTTTTGCAGGTTCGCTGTAAACTAAGATTCTACCTTTTTTGTCTTCGCGTAGCCAAAAGTCGTTATATTCTATATAGTCGTTGCCATCTATTTCGAACATATTGTCTTCGAAGCTCAATCTGTTGATTGTGCGATACTGCTCATCTCCTTCGGTATAATAGCAAGTTGTACGCTCCAAATATGCCAATGTAGGAAACAGATATCCAAATAATGTTTCCGAAAAAAGTTGTGTGCCCATCAGTACACAAAGCAGAAAAAGTAATGTTCGTTTCATAGGTATGATAATTTTATGAAGTTATATATTTCAGTTATACATTTCGTTTTCTTATGGTGTTCCTATGGTTATCTATCGTGTATCTATCGTATATCTATCGTATATCTAACGTGTATCTAACGTGTATCTAACGTAATTGACAGCGGAGAGATATTGAATTTTCTTGCAAAGGTAGTATAATTTGGTAATATATGCAATAGGCAAAGGCATTTGTACAGACGCCGAAAATGTATAGCGTTTATATTCTGCGAGTTATATTGAAAATGTACAGTTTTTATTGTAGAATAAATATTGTTTAGAGCTTTATTTTTTTATCAAATAATACATTGCTGTTGTATAAAAGTCTGACAAGTATGGAATTTGCAGGTATTTGGGTATTATACGAGGGTGCAAACCGAATTTTATCTCATAGTTTGGATTGATGAAATAATGTGTATGTTTTAATATCTGGTATTGTTCTTTGCGCAATATACTTTCGAAGCGGAAAAGACTAATGCCTGTATCTTTGATGTCTAAAAGTGCCTTTATTGTAGCAGTACTTTCTCCGCCAAATTGTAATACCTTTTTATATAAACGTTTAGGCAGCAAATGCAACCAAGGGGTATGCGATAGCCACTTGCTGCGGCATATTTGTTGGTGTCTACCGAAGGGATTGCACCATACGGGAAAGCCGAAGAAAACAACCGATTCGCTATGCATAAAACGTTTGAGTTGGTGCATAAATACTTCTTGATTTGGTAAATGTTCTATCACATCTCTAAGTATGATCAAGTCAAAATGTCCTATTTCATTAGGTGACACCTTATTTATATCGTTCGCTATAAAACGAAGATTTTGTTTTTTGGGGTGGTTTGCAAAAAATGCTTTGGCTTTTTCCAACTGTGCTACATCTATATCAATCCCGACACAATAGCATCCTAAATCTAAGAATGGCTTTAGGTTTCCGCCTTCCCCACAACCTATCTCCAGAACACGAAGATTGGGTTTGATACATAGCACTTGTTCAATATACGGAATAACATACTTTTGTGTACATTCCGCTTGTTCTCGAAAGTAAATCTCTCTGTTCTTGTGTCGTATTTGCATTGTTGCAGTGTGTTAAATTCACTGCAAAATTATAGCAATTCTTCTACCTCCGCAATAGTAAAAGGGAATTGTACTGTTTTGTAAAATAAATGTTGTTCATTATCAGTTAACTATCTATTAAAATGTACAATTACTATTTTTCGCTTTGTAGCATCTCGTGTAGGAAATGATATAGTTCTCGGGTGGGGATGCCTATCTTCTGTGCGATGCGGCGTTTGAAGGTGCTGACGCCTGTGGCGGAGTAGTGCATCCAATCTGCCAGTTCCTCTAGTGAGGCATTGGGATAAAGGAGCATATACGTACAAAAAACATTTTCACGGTTGGATAGTTGGTGCGTTTCCAACTCAGATAGCCAGTCTTGGAGCAGGGGAGCTAAGTCCTTCTTTAGTTCGTTGTAGTCGTTCCACTGTTTGCGAGGGCGTGGGTGCGCAGCGCGGATGTCGGATATTTGGGCAGTAATAGACAAATCATCAATCTGATGATGAGCTACTTGCAAGCAACGGGCAGCGTGTCGGCGGTGTAGCACGATAGCGATGATTAGTAGTAAGCAGGCTGCGAGTAGGCATAGAAGCGTAATCCATGCCCAGCGATAAGGATAAGGGTTAGCCAGATGCTCTTTCAGCAGGGTGAGTGCACCGTGGTATTTGCCCACTTCTTCGTTCAGCAAGTCGTTGGCATCTTGGCGAGCATGAGCATATTGACTCAGTCGCTCAATATCGTTGTTGGCTTTGGCATCTTGCATGAGGCAGTAGTAGGCATTGACCAATTCGTTGGGTGTGGCGGAATACTCCACAATGATTTGTGCATAGGGGAGTGCCGAAACTTGGTCGCCCATATCAAGATAGACTTGCATGAGTTTTTTGTAGGTATATAGGCGGTCTTCTTCGTACTGCCAGAGGTTTAATGCTTGGTGGAAGTGGTGGAGGGCAGAATCATATTGGAGTTGCTCGTAGAAATAGAGGCCCTTGGTCTCGTATAAGCGGGCGAGATAGTAGTCGTCTATGTCATAGGAAGCAGCGAGATGGAGTACACTATCGGATTTGGCGAATTGGTGGAGGTAGGTGTGAAACTCACTGACATCCAATAGGGTATGCGCGTAGTACCAGTCTTTGCCGCTCTCGCAGAAGGCATGATTGGCACGTTCGAAGAAGATTAGCGCGAGAGAGTCGCTCTCGTTCTGCTTGCAGATATGTGCCATGCAAGAGTTGATACGTCCGCGGTAGATAGGGTCATCTATCTGTGCGCGGTCGGCAGCGATATAGTGCGCTGCGGCTTGGGTGATTTGGTCGTCAAGACTGAGATGTCGCCCCATGTAGTAGTGGGCTTTGCCGAGCGTGTTATAAGCAAAGAGTCTGCCGAAAGGATTGTCGAACGTGCGGATAGTTTGCTGAAGCGTTGCTGTATCAGGGTAGAGCAAGTGTTCGTTTTGGTCTAGACTATCTGCCACGGCGATGACGTGCTTGGCTTCTTGGTAGCGGGTGGTGTAGCCACAAGAAGCAAGAAGTAGGCAGAGGAGCAGAAAGGCGAGATGGCGGACTGGTGACATAAGGCAGTGTGTGTTATATTGAATTTGCTGCAAAGGTAGTAAAAATATTGGACGTGGGCAAGAGTGTAGGGCAGATGTACATGATTTTGCGAGAATAACGGTTGATTATATGGCAGTTGTGAGGATTTTGTACAGTTGGTAAATGATATATACATATTGCTTACAGTCATATCTTGATTTTACGGATTCTTCGGTGAAGGTAGCGGAATCACTAAAGAATCACTAAAGATTTTAAGGTGAAAGATGGTTTGTAGCATGATAATAATATAGGCGGTGAGGTGCACCGCCTATATTGATAAAAAGGTTAACCAAAACCAACAAATTATTTTACTTGTATGCCTAATGCATTATACGTGTTGCCCTCGTGGATGATGAATAGTTGACCTGCGCGGAGGAATTTTTGGCCATCGGTTTCAGGCGATGGGCTAGTGAGGTTTTCTACTGCTGTCGCAGGGTCGTTGTTGTAGATACAACCCAGTGATTTGTAAATGGGTAAGTCCGTCGTATAGATGCACTCATCTTCTAACCACGCACAAAGCGTCGTTATTAGCGTAGCTTCTTGCTCTATGTTCGTGTGCACGATGCCGTCAAGTGAACCTAAACCCGCTATCCATACCTTTTTATAGGATTTCTCGGTACGTTGTCCATCCGCTTCTTCGTATAATATCACTTTAAGCGTGATGATAGCTCTACCATCGGATATGGTGTCTTTGTGGGTGAGGACATGGGTATATGTAGTGTCTTGAGGGTAGTTGTTGATACCAGCAAAAATAGACAGTGTATCGCCCATCTCGGCACCAAAGTCGTATAACAAATGTTCGGCATTATCGTAGAGGAAATACACTTTGTTGTCATCGCTGAAGTGTAGCGCACCAAGGTCGATGGTTGGGGCAGATTCCTCTTTCGTGGAATAGCAGGTAAGGGGAAGGTAACTTCTCTCGTTGATAATAGTGCTGTCTTCATGCAACTCATATACAAATGTCTCTGCTATTTGCGTAGAATCGGGCGTGGTGGGTGCAGCTGCGCGCATCTTGTGCCTTTCTTGCTGCTCAACCAATACATGCCATTGGGTAGGAGTAGGACGACCGCCAAACTTGCCCTCTTTGGCATTGTCTTCGATATTGAAATCGCACCAACATCTTGTGCCTAAAACCTGCATCTCTGCTTCGCTCATGGTGTATTGGTAGTGACCATATCGGCTGGCACAAACGAGCGCAGAAGTGGTATTTCGGGGGTAGTTAAAACCATTGAGCATCATAAATCCTTGCTTATCGCCCACGCCTTCTATCCATTTGGTTTCACGAATTTGTGCTGTCATATTGTTAGGATGTACGTAAAGCGTAATCGTTGAAAGATTGGTATTAGGGTCCGTAGTCACTTCATGCACGCCGCAACGGAAGGTTTTGTTCTGTTCGCTATAATTGTTGATACCAGCAAACACTACTATCTCATCGCCTGCTTCCACATTGAAATCATACAACAGGTATTCGGCATTGTCGTAGAAAATATACACTTTTTTGTCATCGGTGAAGCGCACGGCTGCCACGTATTCTTTTGTGGCTTCTGCACCCATCATGGTGGAGTAGCGGTTTACGATAGTGTAGGCATGTTGATTGATGGTGGTGTCTTGTCCCAATTGGTAAATCCATGTCTTTTCTTCGGTTTCGGCATCCTCATCCGTGAAAAAGGTGGTCCATTTATCGCACCATTGCGATTTGTAGGCAAGCGAGTTGGCTTGGCTGAGGGGTTGGATATTGAAGTTGGACCAAGGCCATGCTCTCTTGTAGAGGTCAATCGATGCATCTGGAACATACACAGGCAATTGCAGGGAAATTTCAAGCACTTCTTTTAAGGCATCAACTGGTGTGTTCGCGAAAGCAAAATTGCGAAGAAATGGCGGTGTTGTAGCTAAACACATAACAGTCTGCAGTGCAGAACAATCTGCAAAAGCATATTCTTCGATTGTGCTGACACCTTCGCCTATAACAAGTGTGGATAATTGGTTACAGCCGTTGAATGCAGAGCGTCTGATGGTAGTAACACTATTGGGTATGATGACATGCTTGAGATTATAATGACATTGATAGAAGGCTTCAACACCAATCACTTCTACGTCATTGGGGATAGTCGTGTTTTTGCATGCAGCCACTAACATATTGGGCTCTTCGTAAGGATTATCTGGGCTTGTGACGAGTGCGTGGCATAGACCGCGACTATCATAATATTTATTTTCAGGATCTACACTAATATTCGTTAAATTCGGACATTCCCTAAAAGGATTGTTATTAATCATCTTGATTTCTTTTGGAATATATACAGAAGTTAAGTCACGGCAATCGCGGAATACAGAGTAACCTGTTCCTAATGTAGTGACCTCATACGTGGTATCATTGTGCGTGACATATGCAGGTACATCTATGTGCCCACTATGTCCATATGCCTCAATGATTGCTACTGCGGGAACTGGACTATTGGGAATGATATAGTACGCGAAATTATCTACTACAAAATCATGATGCCAAATCCAGTCGGGGTCGTTTTCTTCATGATTGTTGGCAAAAGCACATGTGCTTGCAGTAATAGCAATGAATAATGCTAATACTTGTTGAGTGAATCGAATGGGTTTCATAACGTTGAATTTTTAAGAGTTGAACAAATCGAAATTTTCTGCAAAGGTATAGCAAATTCTTCGATTTGTCAAGTGTTAACAACGAATGCGTACGGTGCGATATTGTAATATATTGATTATCAGTATTCTTTATGCCGAATTGCGTACGCTTATAAAATAGCCATTTTGGGGCTATTTGTTAACAAAACCTATATGATTGAAGATAAATAGTTGTGCAAATCGGCTGATGAGCAGTGCAGTTTGGCTGCCACTCGTGCTTTGTATGTGCGAATACTTTTCTCGGCATAATTGATATGTTTGGCAATCTGCACTAAGGAGAATTGAGGATATACCATATAATAGATGCAGAATATACGTTCGCGTGCGGACAAAGGCAATTGCTCCAATGCCATAAGCCAATCGTGCAGGAACGGATCAATGTCCTTGGCGAGAGTTATATAGTTGGTCCAACGTCTGGGTGGAGTGGGGAATTTGGTGCGTACATCGGATAGGCAAGCGTTGAAGTCGTACATGCGTATTTGTTCCTCATGAGCCGCTTGCAGGCGAGATAGCGAGTATCGGCGGAATAGTATGATGCCTAGAACCAACAATAAGCATATACCTATTATGCAAGAAATAAGTATCCATACCCAACGCAAAGGATGGGGATTCGATAAATATTCGCTGAATTTTGGAACGGTTTCTGCTGAAATGCTTACGTAGTCACGTAGTGATTTTTCGGCATCTGCTCGCGCATGAGAATATTCGCTCAGTCGTTTGGTATCGTTCTTGGCATTGGCATCTTGCATCATGCAATAGTAGGCATTCACCAGGAAGGTAGGATTTTGGGTGTTATGAATGATAGATTGTGCATAGGGTAATGCTTGTGCTAAACTATCCATATCAAGATATACTTGCATGATTTTCATATAACTATATAGCCTATATTCTTCGTGTTGCCATAAAGGTATTCCCTTCTTGAAATACACCAATGCTGAATCATATTGCTGGAGTTCATAGAAGTATAGTCCTTTGGTTTCATAGAACCGTGCAAGGTACATATCATCCGTGGTGTATGTTTCTGCGAGTTTTAATATGCTATCTGCTCTGCTAAAGTAGTGTAGGTATAGATTATATTCGCTGACATCTAGCAAACTATGGGCATAGTACCATTCATTTCCGCTTAGTTTGAAGTCATTGTTGGCACGTTCGAAGAAGATTAGCGCGAGAGAATCACTCTCGTTCTGCTTGCAGATATGCGCCATACAGGAGTTGATACGCCCGCGGTAGATAGGGTCATCTATCTGTGCGCGGTCGGCTGCGATATAGTGCGCTGCGGCTTGGGTGATTTGGTCGTTAAGACTGAGATGTCGCCCCATGTAGTAGTGGGCTTTGCCGAGCGTGTTATGGGCAAAGAGTCTGCCGAAAGGGTTGTCGAGTGTGCGGATAGTTTGCTGTAGTGCTGCGGTATCGGGGTAGAGTATGTGCTCGTTTAGGTCTAGACTATCTGCCACAATGATGACGTGCTTAGCCTCTTGGTAGCGCGTGGTGTAGCCACATGATACCAAGAGCAGGCAGAGGAGCAGATTTATGAGGTAACGGATTAGCGACATAAGGCAGTGTGTTTTGTTGATTTGACTGCAAAGGTAGTAAAAATATTGGATGTGTGCAAGAGTGCGCGTTATAATTACAAAAAAATCACCCACGCATTGCGCAGGTGATTCTTTATCGGGTAATCGTTGGATTAGTACGATGTACGTTGGGTAGCAGCGTAGCTGATCTTCAGTGCGTATGCACGGCGAAGCTCTTGCTTGATATCTGCGATAATACCCATTTTGGTTTCCTTATCTGCTTTGATAGACACGGTCATCAAACCTTGGTCTTGCTCTTTCATTGAAGAACGCTCGTTGATGATGTAGTCACCAATTTCGCGTGCATCAGCGAAAGCGTCGTCCAATTGGATACGTGTCTCAGCACCATATTGCTTCTTGAACTCAGCAGTAGGAGTACCTACGTAGATGTAACGAACCAATGATTTCTTTTCAAGTTTAGTCAACTCGGTTGCTTGTGGGTTCTGGATTGAAACCTTGTATGTAACCTCCTTCATAGATGTTACAGACATAAAGAAGAACAGCAACATGAAGATGATATCAGGCAATGAACTGGTGTTCAAAGCTGGCATCTCGCGTTTGTCATTTCTACGAATTTTTGCCATAGTTATTGTCCTCCATAATTTTTAGGTTCAGCCTCAGAAATCTTTTGAGGATAAATCTTTTGGATTTTCTTTTGCCACTCTTCATCCAACTCTGTATAAGATGTATGGAAGTATTTTTGAGCGCATTCCTCACGCAACTCGTTGTATGCTGCCACCAATTCGTTTTGCACCTCCAAATATGCTTGGTATTGTGTTTCAGCGTCGTTTTGCACTGAAATCACGTGCTCCTTTGTATATTTGAGAGTACCAAATGGTTCACCAAAATCCTCCTCAAAGAGTTTAGGCATGTTTGGATCGTCATTGGTATTTGCAATAAACTCCTTGGCTTTAGCGCGCAGTTGACGAACATCCATCTCTTGTCCTTGCACGAGGAGTTTGTTCTCCCAGTTGATCTTCACCACAAACAAGTTACGTTTGTTGATATCGGTGTCCTCCACTTTTTGGTCTGGTGGAATAGGTGCAGGCAAACGACGTGCCAAACCTTGATTCACATCCATAGAGGTGGTCACCAAGAAGAAGATGAGCAGCAAGAACGAGATGTCGGCCATGGAACTGGCGTTTATCTGCGGAATTTTCTTTGCCATAATTCTTTACAGTTGGATTACTTTTTAACTTTAGTGTAAATAACACCCCAAACCAACGCTGCTACAGTAGAAGCGGTGAGGATGTAAACAAGATACATAATAGCATCGCTCATGCGTGCCATGTTACCTACGTTATCAGTACCTTCGTAACCAAGGATCTCTACTTCTTCAGGGCTACCCAAGAACCAGCAGAGAGCGCAGAGAGCTACAGCACCAAGAACTACTGCTACAGATACGAGACCGCGCTTAGGATCAACTTTGAATGTCTCAACGAGCTTAGCCAATACGAATCCGAAAGTAACAAGGATAACAAGAGCTACGAGCGCATAAATCCAGTAGAGGAGCACGTTGGTGAACTTAGGAATATCCAAGAAGTCACCCGCTACCTCCAACGAACCTTCAGAGCCTCCGAAGAAGAACATCGCAGTAGCGATGATGCCCACAATCATGAGAACCCAGAGGGTTACTTTTGGGAATAATTTATAATTCTTCATAATAATCTAAAATTTTGCAAGTTTAACAATTCACGTTCTGCACAATGCAAAATAGATTATTTCTTTTGTGCTGCGTCGTATTCAACCACGAGGTCGAGGAGGCTGATAGAGCTGTCCTCCATCTCGTTAACGAGACCCTCGATCAAGCTAAGGATGTAGTTGTAGAATACTTGAAGAATAATTGCGATGATCAAACCGAGGAGGGTTGTCAAAAGAGCGACCTTGATACCACCAGCCACAACGGTAGCAGAGATATCACCTACTTGTTGGATCTTATCGAACGCTTGGATCATACCGATGATGGTACCCAAGAATCCCAAAGATGGAGCGATAGAGATGAAGAGAGAAATCCAAGAGAGGTTCTTCTCGAGAAGACCGAGTTGAACACCACCGTAGCTAGATACGGTTTTCTCAACTACCTCTACACCTTCCTCATAACGGCTCAAGCCTTGGTAGAAGATACTTGCTACAGGGCCACGAGTGTTGCGGCAAACTTCCAAAGCAGCCTCAATACCACCGTTCTTCAAAGCTGCCTCAACGTTAGCCAAGAGAGCTTTGGTGTTAGTTTTGCTCAAGCTCAAATAGATAATACGCTCAATACAGAGTGCCAAACCAAATACCAAGCAGATGAGGGTAGCAGCCATGAAGCCAGCACCACCTTCAATGAACTTAGTTTTAAGAGTTTTGTGGAGAGCTACGATAGCGCCTTCCTCAGCCTCTACTACTTCTTCTGCTTCAACTGCAGGAGCCTCTTCAGCTGCAGGAGCTTCAGTTACTTCTTCAGCTACAGGAGCAGCCTCAGCTGCGTCTTGAGCCATAACAGCAATGCTTCCAAATGAGAACATTGCGAGCACCGTTAGGGTTGCAAAAACTTTTTTCATACGATTTGTTTTTTTTGTGTATTAAATTGTTTATATTTGTTTTAGTTTTTCTATTTCATGGTATGGGTCTATTGCCGATGGGCATCCTGAGAGAGGAGGATTTCTTATCTCGGCTACGCCTCGAACGATTATTTCTTCGTAATCCTCACAGTCTGCCACGGGCATCCTGTGCAAATCTTTTTACTCTCAATCTCACTTGAGCAAGCTCAGATTCGATTGTTCGCAAAAGTCTTGCGGAGAGAGGGGGATTCGAACCCCCGAAACCCTTTTGGAGTTTACACGCTTTCCAGGCGTGCCTCTTCAACCACTCGAGCATCTCTCCTTTCGTGTTCGGCAATATTTTCGTTCACGAAATGGCGCAATCCACCGTTCGACCCGCAAAGGTACAAAATTATTTACAAAGTACAAAATTTACAATGTACAATTTTTATTTTTTTTCTTATTTTCCTTGATTTTTCACAATTTTATAACAAAAAGCGCTTTTGCGTTCGCTGTTGTCACCTTATCTACATGCTCTGGTGCACAGTCATATACTTGTGCTAATCGTTCTACTACATAGCTCATCCACTTGCTTTCGTTGCGTTTTCCGCGATGAGGTACGGGAGCCATGTATGGAGCATCCGTTTCCAAGACTAGTCGTTCTAGCGGAATGCCTACCAAGTGTTCGGCTAGTTTGCAGTTTTTGAACGTCAATACGCCTCCAATCCCCAAGTAATACCCCATATCTACTATCTGTTTGGCTACTTCGTGACTGCCGCTAAAGCAGTGCATGACTCCTTTTACTGTAGGGAACTCCTGTAGGATGCGGAGTGTATCTTCTGTGGCATCGCGGCTATGAATCATCACGGGCAAGTGCCATTGCTCAGCCCATCGCATTTGTTCGCGTAGAGCCTCTTGCTGCTGTTCCTTGAAGCTTGTATCCCAGTGATAGTCTAGCCCGATTTCACCGATAGCTATAAGACGACTGTGTCGCGGTGTAGTAGCTTCGCCGAGGTTGTGCGCTAGCGGCGGGTGTAGAGTGTAGGGTGTAGAGGTGAGGGATTCATCGACTGCAGTTTTCAGCGTGTGCAGTTGTTCTTGCCAATCTTCCTTTACGTTCTCTGGGTGCAAACCCAATGCAGGAAAGAGGTATTGGGGATATTGGTCGCAAATCGTTAGTACATCTTTTACTGATGATGCATCTACACCTGGTACTAGGATGGCTTCTACACCATTGGCTTGTTGGTCCGCTAAAAATGCGTGTAACTCTTCCGCGTACTGCGAATCATCTATATGGCAGTGGGTATCGATCATTTTGTTTAGTGTTTAGTGTTTAGTGTTTAGTGAATGCTTCGCTAGTGTTTGGCACGTGTTAGGATGCTGCTATCGCCATAGCTGAGGAATCGGAAGTTGTGTGATAGCGCATAGTCATAGATGGTATGCCAATCGCCTCCTACGAATGCACTCACTAGAAGTAGCAATGTAGATTTAGGTTGGTGGAAGTTCGTAATCAACTGATTTACTACGTGGAACTCGTATCCTGGCTTTATCATTATCTGCGTTTCGGCATGCAATACATCTTGCTTCGTCACTATCAGATAATCCACTATTGCTTGCAACGCCTCTTGTGTGGATAGTGTGTGATCCTTTTCATAGGGAGCGAACTGTGGTACAGATAGTGTATGGTGTACGGTGTATGGTGTAGAGTGTAGGGTGGTGTGGAGTTGTTCGCCGAGGAAATACAAACTCTCAAGCGTTCGCATGCTAGTGGTGCCTACTGCTACGATGTGTCCTAGATTGGATATCAATGTTTTTATTGTATCGCATGATACAGCAATTATCTCTGTGTGCATTGTATGCAGGTTGGCATCTGCCACTTTTACTGGCTGGAAGGTTCCTGCACCTACATGCAATGTTACCTCTGCAGTCTTTACTCCTTGTTTGCGTAGACCGTTGAGCACATTATCCGTGAAGTGTAGTCCTGCGGTAGGAGCAGCTACAGAACCTTTGATGCGCGAATATATAGTTTGATAAGTGGTTTTATCGCTTTCTTCGGTTTTGCGATTCAGGTATGGAGGAATGGGTAGTTCGCCTACAGTATCAAGGATTTCAGCGAAGCTGATATTTGGGCAGGATGTGGGCACTTGCCACGAGAAATGCACTGCAAACGTATTGCCTGTTTGTTCGCCTTTTTCTGCGTATAAAGTTATTTCTTCGCCTGAAGGTAATGTTATGGGCAACGATAGTGCTCCTATTTTCCATTTCTTGGCATTACCAATCATGCATTTCCATGTGCAGCCATCGGTACTTCCTAAACTTAATTGATAGTCATGGGGCACTAATGGTTCAAGGCAAAATATTTCTATACGAGCACCGACTGTGTGGTGTGGTGATGGTGTTGCGGCAGTTTTGTGGAACTCAAGTCGAGCTTGAATGACGCGCGTGTTATTATATATAAGGAGTGGGTTGTCCAATAAATACTGACCTACATGGCAGAAGTGGTCTTCAGTCACGTGGCCATCTCGGTATATTAGCAGTTTGCTTTGATCGCGGTTTGCCAGTGGATATTTAGCTATTCGTTCATCGGGTAACGGATAGTTGTATTCTTCTATAAGGATTTCTTCCATGTCTTTCTATCGCCACTAAATAGTACATATTGATTAAATAAACAATCTAGGTCGCCATTCATCAGGCGAATACGTTTTGCGGGACGGAGTCCTACGCATTTTAGTGCTTCTTCATTGCTAGAAATGATCCAAGCGGTAGCACCGCTGAATTGATGTTTTAATGTGGTACCGATATCCTGATACAAGCGTAGCACATCTTTATCTTGAGATAATCGTTCTCCGTATGGTGGGTTCATCATAACGAGTGCCCCATCTGTTTTTCGTTTCTCGTTTTCAAATTTTAGTTCTTGTAGGCGGATTTGTTTCACTTCGATATCTCGTTGCAAGTTGGCCGACTGTATGTTTTTAGTAGCAGTTTGCACAGCGTAGAATCCCGCGTCAGAACCATATATCTTATGTGTGAATTCACGTTCACGGCTATCATCGTTATATACATCTTCGAAGAGGTCTGCGTCGAAGTTCGCCCATTTCTCGAAAGCAAATCCTTTGCGGTATATACCTGGTGCAATATTGCGTGCAATGAGTGCCGCTTCGATGAGCAATGTACCTGAACCGCACATTGGATCGTAGAAATCGCTCTGTCCCTTCCATCCTGCTAGGAGCAACATACCAGCTGCTAGTGCTTCGTTGATAGGTGCTTGGGTGTTAGCAACGCGATAACCGCGTTTATGGAGACTCTCGCCTGAACTATCTAGAGATAGTGTAACTAAATCACCAGCAATATGCAGGTTGATGTATAAGTCGGGATCGGTGAGTCTTACGTTGGGGCGTACACCCTCATGTTCCATCCACCAGTCGGCGATAGCATCTTTGACGCGGTAGGTGATAAACTGCGAGTGGCGGAAGAGGTCGGAATATACAGTAGCATCAATTTGGAAGGTGGTTTTAGATGTCATGTACTGCGCCCAGTCTATTGTTTTCACCTGTTCGTATATCTCGTCGGCTTTTTTGGCTTTGAAAGTAGCGATGGGTAATAACACACGTGAAGCAGTGCGGAGACAGAAATTGGCTGTGTAAAGCATGCGTTTGTCGCCGGTGAAGGATACTGCTCGACGTTGTATTTGTACGTTGTTGGCACCTAATTCCACTAATTCTTGAGCGAGGACTTCTTCTAGTCCTTTGAAGGTTTTCGCCAACATTAGAAATTCGTTGTTCATATTGCTTGAATTATGCTGCAAAGGTACGATATTTTTTTTGATTATGCAAATATGTATTGGAATATAGTGTAGTCTTTGGGTATTACAACCACTTGGCTAGCTCTTCATAGTAGCGTGGAGATACAGGGATGGGTTGTGCTTGTGGAGTGTTTAGTTCGGCTGTTATCATACCTTCTTTATCTCTACGTAAAACCTTGATATGTTGCGGATTAATATAGTAGCTTCGCTGGCAGCGAATCAATCCGTGCTTGTGCATAAGTTCTTCTAAGGATTTCATAGAAGCGCGCAGTGCGTACTCTTTGAGTCGGTCGCCTTCCATGTATCTGATATGTACGTAGTTTTCCTCGGCTTTGATATAGAGTACGGCCGAGGATGCAATCATTAGTTTGACGCGTTGTGTGTTATCTACGAATCGCATGAGCGAGTCGTCGTATTCGGTTTGTTCTTCCTTTTGTGCCATGAATGCGATAGATAGATTGAAGATGACATAAGGATAGATACAGATGATGAGTAGTGCGTATAGTGATTGCCCCACTACGTGGAAATATGGGTATATACCCTGATACATGAGTGTGAGGTATAGCGCCATGAACATGCTCATGGTGATGAGTTCGGCCACTTCCCACATTACGTATCTCCACCAATTGAAGCGTAGTTGATGGAAAAGCACTAGTATCAATACACGTGAGATAATCATCACTCCGAGAAGAATACACATGATGATGGTGGTATTGAAATTGATCATGTCTTGTCCTGTTTCTAGCAGTTGGGTAGCCAGATTGGGTTGATAGATTAGCATGAAGCAAAGGAAGAAGGCAGGGATGCCAAGGATGTAGAGCAACTGACTGCGCAGTTTGCTGAAAAATGCGGGTAATTTGTTCATAATTTAGTCAATTTATTTGGTGTGACGAAATGGCAGATATGGTATATTTTGTCACAAATATGCCTATTTTGTCACTATATTTGATATTTTAACAAAAATTGTGCCATACTATCACAAAAGTTTTGATAGGCAGAAAATTGGCAGTAATTTTGCAGCGGATTTCTGATAGAGCCGCGGGCTTTTTTGGAAAGTTAAAATAAACTGTTTATACGAAATGTATTTTTTTAGGAAAGGAAAAGATGATGAAATTAGTAGCTTTGGGTGATTCGATTATGAAGGGTGTTTTGCTTCAGTCGGAGGGAGAGCGCAATCATTACTCGTTGGCAGATAAGACTATTTTGGACTGCTGTGCTGAGCGTTTGGGTGGCGAAGGCTTGAATTTGGGTAAGATGGGTTGTACGATCGAAGCAGGCGAGCGTATATTAGATAGATGTTTAAGTAAGGTGTCGGGTGCTAAATATGTATTGCTAGAATATGGTGGCAATGATAGCGATTATAACTGGCAGGAGATAGCTGAGGCGCCAGAGAAGAAGCATTTTCCTCGCACTCGATTAGAGATTTTTGAGCAAACGTACGAACGTGT
The DNA here is from genome assembly GCA_045531475.1 of Paludibacteraceae bacterium. Classification (GTDB taxonomy): domain Bacteria; phylum Bacteroidota; class Bacteroidia; order Bacteroidales; family Paludibacteraceae; genus Colicola. Next base: position 39,988 of record JAZSEB010000021.1, on the reverse strand, counting down.
TATAAATAAGATAAAGGAGATGGGGGCAATACCGCTAGTGTTATCCCTACCGCCCATGGATGCAGAGCGGTATTTTGCCTTCTTTTCCCAAAAATGGAATGATGATTTCCGTTCGAACGTGATGCGTTGGTTGGGAGGTTCCACTAATACGATTATGTCGGGGCATGAGTTGTATAATTTGGCTACGATGAAGGTGGCTCAACGAACTGGTGTTCAGTGGATTGATGTGACGAGTGGATTGTTGAAAAATCGTGATTTCCGCACGTATCTTTGCGATGATGGTGTTCATCCGAATGAGCAAGGACAGCGTTTAATTGCAGAGATGATATTGAGTAGTATTGGATAATGAAAGCAGGTGCAAGTTCGCGCCTGCTTTTTTTGTGTTGTGTTTCCGCCCAAATTGAAGAATTTGTGCGGTTTTTATAGGGTATTTATTCGTTAATCACTAACTAATCACTAACTAATCACTAAGTAATCACTAAGTAATCACTAACTAAAGGTGAGAGGCTAGAGGTTAAAGGTTAGGGGTGAGAGGTGTGGTGGAAATGAGAGGGTATAGGGTGGGTGTTGATAAGTTTTGTAAGTGCATAGATATTTAGTGGGTTATGAGTGAAAATGGCTTTAATTTTGCAAAGTCGATTTAGCAATTTTAATTTTTATGCATATTTTTGGGTGAAAAGTGTAACTTTTAGGCAGAAAAACTTGCCCAAGTCGGAAAAATGTAGTACCTTTGCATGCTTTTTCGCGGCGCGCATACGCGAGCATAATGCGAGGAGGCGAGAAACAACAATTAACAAACAATAATTATTAACCAAAATTAAAAGTTTAAAATGCCTACAATTCAACAATTAGTTAGAAAAGGAAGAGCAGAACTTATCGACAAGAGCAAGAGTCCAGCATTGGATAGTTGCCCACAACGTCGTGGCGTATGTGTACGCGTTTACACAACAACTCCTAAGAAGCCAAACTCTGCTATGCGTAAGGTAGCACGTGTTCGCTTGACCAACCAAAAGGAGGTGAACGCTTACATTCCAGGTGAGGGTCACAACTTGCAAGAGCACAGCATCGTAATGGTGCGTGGTGGTCGTGTAAAAGACCTACCAGGTGTACGTTACCACATTGTTCGTGGTACATTGGATACCGCTGGTGTAGCAAACCGCTTGCAACGTCGAAGCAAATATGGCGCAAAGCGTCCTAAAGCTAAGAAGTAAGCTGAAAACTGAAAGGTGAAAGCTGAAAAGTTCTGACGAAACAAAAAACTAACTAAAAGTTCCATACGATGGGACAGATTATTAATGGGTTGATCGGTTGAGTAAGTAGATGGAGTAAGGGTGAAAAACTGAAATCTGAAAACTGAAAGGTGAAAACTTGAAACTGAAGGGTGAAAACTGAAGCCTGAAAACTGAAGAAATCTACTGAAGTTAAGACAATCAACAAAAAACAAAACAAACAACAATGAGAAAAGCAAAACCAAAAAAACGAGTAATCCTCCCAGATCCAGTATATGGTGAGGTGATGGTGGCAAAATTTGTGAACCACCTTATGCTCGATGGTAAGAAGAATACAGCATATGGCGTATTCTATACCGCATTGGAGACTGTTGGTGCAAAAATGAAGAGTGAGGATAAGACTCCTCTTGAGATTTGGAAGCAGGCTCTTAGCAATATCACTCCTTTGGTAGAGGTTAAGTCAAAACGTATTGGTGGTGCGACATTCCAAGTGCCAACAGAGATTCGTGCTGACCGCAAGGAGTCGATTTCTATGAAGAATATGATTCTTTTTGCTCGCAAGCGTGGTGGTCACTCAATGGCTGAGAAACTTGCAGCAGAGATCATGGATGCATTTAATAACCAAGGTGGTGCGTTCAAACGTAAAGAGGATATGCACCGCATGGCAGAGGCTAACCGTGCATTTGCACACTTCCGTTTCTAATATGTGCTTGCGCGCGTAATTATAATACGGTATTAGGAAAAAGAAACGAAAATGGCTAAACACGATTTAAAATTAAACAGAAACATCGGCATCATGGCGCACATCGATGCTGGTAAGACTACTACCTCGGAGCGTATTTTGTTCTACACTGGTTTGACTCACAAGATTGGTGAGGTTCATGATGGTGCAGCAACCATGGACTGGATGGAGCAAGAGCAAGAGCGTGGTATTACTATTACTTCTGCTGCTACAACCACATTCTGGCAATACAAGGGTGACAAGTACAAGATTAACTTGATTGACACTCCGGGCCACGTGGACTTTACTGTAGAGGTTGAGCGTTCACTTCGTATTTTGGATGGTGCAGTAGCAGCGTTCTGTGCGGTAGGTGGTGTGCAACCACAGTCAGAGACAGTATGGCGCCAAGCTGATAAATACAATGTGCCTCGTTTGTGCTACGTGAACAAGATGGACCGTTCGGGTGCCAACTTCTTTGATGTAGTAACACAAATCAAGGAGGTGCTTGGTGCAAACCCATGTCCAATTCAAATTCCAATTGGTGCTGAGGAGACTTTCAAGGGCGTAGTTGACCTTGTGACTATGAAAGCATGCGTATGGAACGATGATACTATGGGTGCTAACTACTCTGTAGAAGAGATTCCAGCAAACCTCGTAGCAGAGGCAGAGGAATGGCGCGACAAAATGCTTGAGACTATCTCTGAGTTTGATGATGCGTTGATGGAGAAATACTTTGATGATCCTTCAACTATTACCGAGGATGAGATTCGTTCTGCTATCCGCAAGGGTTGTTTGAGCATGCAAATCTTCCCTATGGTTTGCGGTTCTTCGTTCAAGAACAAGGGTGTGCAAACTATGTTGGACGCTGTGTGCGCATACTTGCCAAGTCCATTGGATACTCCAATTATTGATGGTACTGACCCTGCAACAGGTGATGCTATCACTCGTACTCCAAATGAGAGCGATCCATTGTGTGCATTGGCATTTAAGATTGCTACTGACCCATACGTAGGTCGTTTGTGCTTCTTCCGTGTGTATAGTGGTAAGTTGGACGCAGGTTCATATATCTACAACCCACGCTCTGGCAAACGTGAGCGTATCTCTCGTATTTTCCAAATGCACTCAAACCACCAAAATCCAGTAGATTTTATTGCAGCTGGTGATATTGGTGCGGGTGTAGGATTTAAGGATATTCGTACTGGTGATACATTGTGCTCTGAGGAGAAGCCAATAGTATTGGAGTCTATCGAGTTCCCAGCGCCAGTGATTGGTATTTCTGTAGAGCCAAAGAGTCAAGCAGACCTCGACAAACTCGGCGTTGGTTTGGCAAAATTGGCTGAGGAGGATCCAACCTTTACTGTTAAGACTGACGAGCAAACAGGTCAAACTGTGATTTCAGGTATGGGTGAGCTTCACCTTGAGATTATTATCGACCGTTTGAAACGTGAGTTTAAGGTAGAGTGCAACCAAGGTCGTCCACAAGTAGCATATCGCGAGGCAATTTCTGCTCCAGTAGAGTTGCGTGAGACCTACAAGAAGCAATCAGGTGGTCGTGGTAAATTCGCGGATATTATTGTTCGCGTTGAGCCAGCAGACGAAGGCTTTGAAGGTGGCTTGCAATTCGTGGATGTAGTTAAGGGCGGTAACGTTCCAAAAGAGTACATCCCAGCAGTGGAGAAAGGTTTTGGTACTGCTATGAAGACAGGTGTATTGGCAGGATATCCAATTGATAAACTGAAAGTAACCTTGTTGGATGGTAGCTTCCACCCAGTAGACTCTGACCAACTCTCATTCGATATCTGTGCACAAATGGCCTTCAAGAGTGCTTGTGCTAAGGCTAAGCCAGTATTGATGGAGCCAATCATGAAGGTAGAGGTGGTAACTCCAGAGGAGAGCATGGGTGATGTTATCGGTGACTTGAACAAGCGTCGTGGCCAAGTAGAGGGTATGGATACCGCTCGTACAGGTGCACGTGTGATCAAGGCTAAGGTACCATTGAGCGAAATGTTCGGTTATGTAACCGCATTGCGTACCATCACATCTGGTCGTGCAACCAGCAGCATGGAGTTCTCGCACTATGATGCAGTATCTAGCACAATCGCTAAGACTGTTTTGACAGAGGTTGGCGGTCGTGTAGATCTCGTATAAAAAAACTAACTGATAGGTCGGGAGACCGGCCTATCGGTACTATAAAAAACATCGAGTTCGAAAGTTCGAAAAGGTTAAGCAAAGGGCCGCTTGATACTTCAAACCTCTTCACTCACGCGTGCATGTGTGCACGCACTCGCGTACCTATTTTATAATATAGTGCGCAAACATAAGACAACCCCAACGGCGTGAGTCATCTGAGCAAATGACTCTTTGGGTGTGCGAGCGCCAAAGGATAAGTAAAACAACATTAAAAACAACAAAACAATGAGTCAAAAAATTCGTATTAAACTGAAATCGTACGACCACAATTTGGTTGACAAGTCAGCTGAGAAAATTGTGAAGACCGTAAAAGCAACAGGTGCAGTAGTAAGTGGTCCAATTCCATTGCCAACACACAAGCGCATCTTCACAGTAAACCGTTCAACCTTCGTTAACAAGAAGAGTCGTGAGCAATTTGAGTTGTCTAGCTACAAGCGTTTGATTGACATTTACGAGTCGAATCAAAAGACAGTTGAGGCATTGATGAAGCTCGAGCTCGCAAGCGGTGTGGAAGTAGAAATCAAGGTTTGATAACTAAGAACAAAGAATGAACCAGTAGCCTAGATGAATTACTATCGGGTCCAATGACGAGAGTAAGCAACTGCGGTGAGAGGTTCTAAAACAACCCGGCCACTTCCCACGGATAGACAAGGTCGCAGGACACGTACCCCCGAGGGCGAGAGTGGAGAAAATAATTATTAACAATTTTAATCACAGCAAAAATGCCAGGATTATTAGGTAAAAAAATCGGAATGACATCCGTTTTCGGTGCTGATGGCAAGAATATCCCATGCACCGTGATTGAGGCTGGTCCTTGCGTTGTTACCCAACTCAAGACAGTTGAGAAGGATGGCTATGCAGCTGTACAAGTTGGTTTCATGCCAAAGAGCGAGAAACACACCAACAAGGCAGAGGCAGGTCACTTCAAGGCTGCAGGTGTACAACCAATGCGTCATTTAGCCGAGTTCGATGGATTCGAACAAGAAGTCAAACTGGGAGATACCTTGACAGTGGACATGTTTGAGGAGAACTCATACGTGGACGTAGTAGGTACTTCTAAAGGTAAAGGTTTCCAAGGTGTAGTTAAGCGTCATGGTTTCGGTGGTGTAGGTCAATCTACTCACGGTCAAGATGACCGCTTGCGTGCTCCAGGTTCAATTGGTGCATGTGCTTACCCAAGTCGCGTATTCCCAGGTACCCGCATGGCAGGTCACATGGGTTCAGATCGCGTGACTGTACAAAACCTTGTAGTATTAAAGGTGATTCCTGAGTACAACTTGATTATGGTCAAGGGTAGTGTACCAGGTGCTAAAAATTCAATCGTTGTTATTAACAAATAAGAGGTATGGAACTTAGTATTTTGAATATGGCCGGCAAAGAGACCGGCAAGAAGATCGTTTTGAATGACGCTATCTTCGGTATCGAGCCTAACGACCACGCCATTTATTTGGATGTAAAACAATATTTGGCAAACAATCGTCAAGGTACAGCAAAGTCAAAAGAGCGTAGTGAGAACGCGCACTCTACTCGCAAACTCGGTCGTCAGAAAGGTGGCGGAGGTGCTCGTCCAGGTGATTTGAAGTCTCCTGTACGTGTAGGTGGTGGTACCATTTTTGGTCCTGTTCCACGCGACTATGGCTTTAAACTGAACAAGAAGGTAAAACAACTTGCTCGTCGCAGTGCACTTGCTACTCGCGCACAAGCTGGTCAAATCATCGTTTTGGATGCACTTCAATTTGAGGCACCAAAGACCAAAGCAATGATTGAGGTAATGAACAACCTTCAAGTTGCAGGTAAGAAAGTATTGTTCGTGTTGGCTGAGAACAACTACAATGTGCTCAAGTCAGCAAGCAATATCGAGCGCACCAACGTGGTGACTGTAAATGAACTGAATACATACGCAATCATGAACTCAAGCGCTGTAGTGTTCGTTGAGAACGCCGTAGCAGCACTGGAGGCAACTTTAGCATAAGGAGGTTACAACTATGGCAATTATTTTAAAACCAATCGTCACTGAGAAGATGACCGCCGCTGGCGAAAAGTTCAACCGTTATGGTTTTCAGGTAGTTCGTACTGCCAACAAGGTAGAAATCAAGAAGGCAGTAGAAGAATTGTACAATGTACAAGTGCTTGATGTAAACACTCTTATTCAAGCTCCAAAGACCAAGCAACGCTATACAAAGAGCGGTTTGATTCGTGGTGCAAAGGCTGCTTACAAGAAAGCAATCGTTACATTGAAAGAAGGTGAAACAATTGATTTTTATAGCAATATCTAAAAATGGCTGTACGTAAATTAAAACCCTCTACACCGGGGCAAAGACACAAAGTTATTGGCGCATTTGATACAATTACCGCAAGTGCACCAGAGAAATCTCTTGTGTTTGGTAAAACCAAAACAGGTGGTCGTAACCATCAAGGTAAGATGACCATGCGTTATATTGGTGGTGGACACAAGCAGAAATATCGCGTAATTGACTTCAAACGTAACAAAGATGGTGTACCAGCTACAGTAAAGACTATTGAGTACGATCCAAACCGTTCGGCTCGTATCGCACTTTTGTTCTATGCTGATGGTGAGAAACGTTACATTCTTGCACCTAATGGATTGCAAGTTGGTCAAGTAGTAATGTCAGGTGCTGATGTAGCTCCTGAAGTTGGAAATGCTCTTCCTATGGCAAACATCCCATTGGGTACGCTCATTCACAATATTGAGCTTCGCCCAGGTCAAGGTGCTTGCATGGTTCGCTCAGCAGGTGTATTTGCACAATTGTCTTCTCGTGAAGATAAATATGCAATCATCAAATTGCCTTCAGGCGAATTGCGCAAAGTGTTGGCTGCTTGCAAGGCTACCGTTGGTGTAGTAGGCAACAGTGATCACGCGTTGGAGAAGAGTGGTAAGGCTGGTCGCAGCCGCTGGTTAGGACGTCGTCCACGCAACCGTGGTGTGGCAATGAACCCAGTAGATCACCCAATGGGTGGTGGTGAAGGTCGCGCATCTGGTGGACACCCACGTTCACGCAAGGGCTTGCTAGCTAAGGGCTACAAGACACGCGCTCCAAAGAACCAGAGCAACCAATACATTATTGAAAGAAGAAAGAAATAACCTATTAAATTAAGAGAAATTATGAGTCGTTCATTGAAAAAAGGACCATTTATCAACGTAAAGTTGGAGAATAAGGTGTTGGCCATGAATGAGTCTGGCAAGAAAGAAGTTGTCAAGACTTGGAGCCGTGCATCTATGATTTCTCCTGATTTTGTAGGTCACACTATCGCAGTTCATAATGGAAACAAGTTTATCCCTGTGTATGTCACTGAGAACATGGTAGGTCACAAACTCGGCGAGTTTGCTCCAACCCGTTCTTTCCGTGGTCACTCGGGTAATCGTTAATCCATGAGTCATTCACAACAAATTAAATTTTAGAATTCAAAATGGGTGCTAGAAAACATAATACAGCTGAGGCAATGAAAGAGGCTCGCAAGGGTCAATACTTTGCTAAGCTCAACAACGTTCCTACATCTCCACGCAAAATGCGCCTTGTTGCAGATATGATTCGTGGTATGGAAGTGAACCGTGCACTGGGTGCGTTGCATTTCTCTACTAAAGAGGCATCACGCGCTCTCGAGAAACTTTTGAAATCTGCTATTGCTAACTGGGAGGTTAAGACTGGTAAGAAAGCAGATCAAGAGACTCTGTATGTAAGTCAAATCATGGTAGATGGCGGTATGATGCTCAAACGTCTGTTGACCGCTCCTCAAGGTCGCGGCTATCGTATCCGCAAACGCTCTAACCATGTTACTATTTTTGTAGATACTAAGAATACTAACGAAGCTAAGTAATTAACGAAATGGGACAGAAAATTAATCCAATAGCAAACCGCCTTGGTATTGTACGTGGTTGGGATTCCAACTGGTTTGGCGGTAAGAACTACGGAGATACTATCCTCGAGGATACCAAGATCCGCGAGTATTTGAATGCCCGCTTGGCTGAGGCAAGTATTTCTCGTATCGTTATCGAGCGTACTCTGAAACTTGTGACTGTAACTGTCTGCACTGCTCGCCCCGGTTTCATTATCGGTAAGGGTGGACAAGAGGTTGACAAATTGAAAGAGGAACTGAAGAAAATCACCAAGAAAGATGTGCAAATCAACATTTTCGAGGTTAAGCGTCCTGAGCTTGATGCTACTATTGTAGCAACTAAGATTGCTCGCCAACTTGAGGGTAAGATTGCATATCGTCGCGCAGTGAAGATGGCTATCGCTTCTACCATGCGTATGGGTGCTGAGGGTATCAAAATCCAACTCAGCGGTCGTTTGAATGGTGCCGAGATGGCTCGTAGCGAGATGTACAAAGAGGGTCGTACCCCATTGCACACTCTTCGCGCTGACATTGATTATTGCCACGTAGGTGCTCTCACCAAAGTGGGTATGATTGGTGTAAAGGTTTGGATCTGCCGTGGTGAGGTTTATGGCAAGAAAGATCTTGCTCCTAACTTCACTCAAAAGCAAGAAGGTGGTCGTGGTGATCGTCGTCGCGATGACCGTCGTGGTGGTTTCCGCAGAAACAAAAAACAATAATGTTTAACCGATTTGTAGATTACAGTTATGTTACAACCAAAGAAAACTAAATTCCGCCGCTGCCAAAAAGGTCGCATTAAAGGCAATGCACAGCGTGGTACTGAGCTCGCATTTGGCTCATTCGGTATCAAGAGCCTTGGTACCATCTGGTTGACAGGTCGTCAAATCGAGGCAGCCCGTATTGCAGTAACACGTTATATGCAACGTCAAGGACATGTATGGATCCGCGTTTTCCCTGATAAACCAATCACCAAGAAACCATTGGATGTTCGTATGGGTAAAGGTAAAGGTGCTCCAGAGGGATTCGTAGTACCATTGGCTCCAGGACGTATCATCTTCGAGATTGACGGCGTTTCATACGATGTTGCTAAAGAGGCACTTCGTTTGGCAGCTCAGAAACTTCCTATTACAACCAAATTTGTCGTAAGACGTGATTACGACCCAACCCAAAATGTATAATAAGGATTATGAAAACAGCTGAAATTAAAGAATTAACAACTGCTGAGATCCAAGAGCGTCTCGCTACCGAGAAGGAGGCACTCGTTCGCATGAAATTGAATCACAGCATTTCTCCGCTTGACAATCCGTTGCAGATTAAGGTGGCTCGTAAAACAATTGCTCGCCTTGCAACCGAACTTCGTCAAAGAGAATTAACAAAGTAAAAAACGAATTGACATGGAAACAAGAAATCTAAGAAAAGAGCGTCAGGGTATTGTCGTTTCCAACAAGATGGACAAGACTATTGTAGTAGCTGTTCACTGGAAAGAGAAACACCCTATTTATGGCAAGTTTGTCAATAAAACTCGCAAGTTCCATGCTCATGACGAGAACAATGAGTGCGGTATCGGTGATACTGTTCGCATCATGGAAACTCGTCCTTTGAGCAAAACTGTTCGTTGGCGTTTAACTCAAATTATTGAAAGGGCTAAGTAATATGATACAACAAGAATCAAGACTGACAGTAGCGGATAACTCTGGCGCAAAAGAGGCGTTGTGCATCCGCGTACTCGGCGGAACCAAGAAGCGTTACGCCAGCCTGGGTGACACCATCGTAGTAGCAGTAAAAGGTGTAATTCCTTCATCTGATATCAAGGATGGTACTGTAACACGTGCTATCGTTGTACGTGTGAAGAAAGAGGTACGCCGTCCAGACGGTAGCTACATCCGCTTCGATGACAACGCATGTGTGCTCGTTAACAACGCAGGTGAGATTCGTGGTTCACGTATCTTCGGCCCTGTAGCTCGCGAGCTCCGTCAAACGAACATGAAAATTATTTCTCTAGCACCTGAAGTGCTCTAATCATCTAAATTCTACAAGTATGGCTAAGTTACATATTAAGAAAGGTGATACCGTCTATGTGAACGCAGGTGCTTCTAAGGGCAAAACCGGCCGTGTGTTGGAGGTGCTCGTAGAGAAACAACGTGCTATCGTAGAAGGTGTCAACATGGTATCAAAGAGTACCAAACCTAATGCAAAAAATCCTCAAGGAGGTATTGTTAAACAGGAGGCTCCTATCCACATCTCTAACCTCAACCCAGTTGAGAACGGAGTACCAGTACGCGTAGGTCGCGTAGTGAAGGATGGTAAGCTCGTCCGCGTAAGTAAAAAATCTGGTAAGGAGATCTAACAATGAATACAGCAAGTTTAAAACAAGATTATCTAGAGCGCATTGTGCCTGCTCTGATGAAGGAGTTTAACTACACTACAGTAATGCAGTGTCCTAAACTCGAGAAGATCGTTCTCAACCAAGGTCTTGGTGAAGCTGTGGCTGACAAGAAGATCATCGATGTTGCTCAACAAGAGATGACATTGATCACAGGTCAGAAAGCTGTTGCTACGGTTTCCAAGAAGGATATCGCTAACTTCAAGGTTCGTAAGAAAATGCCTATTGGCGTACGCGTAACTCTCCGTGGTGAGCGTATGTATGAGTTCCTTGAGCGTCTCGTGCGCGTGGCTTTGCCTCGTATTCGCGACTTCAAAGGTATCCACAACAAGATGGATGGTCATGGCAACTATACACTTGGTATCCAAGAGCAAATCATCTTCCCTGAAATCAACATTGATAACATCACCAAACTGCTCGGTATGAACATCACTTTCGTGACTACTGCTAAGAGCGATGAGGAAGGTTTCGCACTTCTCCGCGAGTTTGGTTTACCATTCAAAAAGTAATTAGACTATGGCAAAAGAATCAATGAAAGCTCGCGAGGTGAAACGCGCTAAACTCGTAGCAAAATATGCTGCTAAGCGTGCACAACTCCTCAAGGATGGTGACTATGAAGGTCTCCAAGCATTGCCAAAGAACGCTAGCCCTGTTCGTTTGCACAACCGTTGCAAAATCACAGGCCGTCCAAAAGGCTATATGCGCGTTTTCGGCTTGAGTCGTATTCAATTCCGTGAGATGGCTTCTAAGGGCCTTATCCCAGGAGTGAAGAAAGCTAGCTGGTAACAATTACACAATTAGCCGTCATCTACGGATTCTTTACGGGGTCTTTACGGGTTCATACCGAGAGATCACCGAGAGACCACCGAGAGATCACCGTGCTAATGAGAATATCGAAATTCGCCCAGAGGACATAAGTGCCTCTGGGGAATAAATAAATTAATTATTAAATATTGTCCCGAAAGGCGGGATTAATTTAACAAAAACATTTATGACAGATCCAATCGCAGATTATCTGACTCGACTCAGAAATGCAATCAAAGCTGGCCACCGTGTAGTGGAAGTGCCTGCTTCGAATCTGAAGAAAGAGATCACACGTATCTTGTTTGAGAAAGGTTATATCCTTTCATACAAGTTCGTGGAGGATGGCCCTCAAGGCACTATTAAGATTGCCTTGAAGTATGATCCAGTTAACAAGGTTAACGCCATCAAGAGTTTACAACGTGTATCAACACCAGGTCTTCGTCAGTACGTAGGTTATCGTGAGATGCCACGCGTGCTCAACGGTCTCGGTATTGCTATCCTTTCTACTTCAAAGGGTGTGATGACCAATAAAGAGGCTCTCGGCTTGAAGCTCGGTGGTGAGGTTATTTGTTACATCTATTAATTTAAGGAGGAACGACTATGTCAAGAATTGGTAAATTGCCTATCGCTATCCCTGCAGGTGTAACGTTGACCGTTAGCCCTGAGAACCTTGTGACCGTAAAGGGTCCTAAAGGTGAACTCCAACAACAAGTTAACCCAAACATCACCGTGACAGTAGAAGATGGTGTATGCCACGTTACTCGTCCAAACGATGAAAAAGAGAATCGTGCTATGCATGGTCTCTATCGCGCACTCATCAACAATATGGTTGTAGGTGTAAGCGAGGGTTATAAGAAAGTGCTCGAACTCGTCGGTGTAGGTTACCGTGTTGAGATGGCTGCAGGTATGCAAAATACTCTCAACTTTGCACTCGGTTATACTCACCCAATCTATCTTCAACTTCCTAAAGAGGTAAAGGTAGAGACCAAGTCAGAGCGTAACCAAAACCCTCTCGTGATTTTGGAATCTGCTGACAAGCAACTCATTGGCCAAGTTTGTGCCAAGATTCGCTCGTTCCGCAAACCAGAACCTTATAAAGGTAAAGGTATTAAGTTCCAAGGTGAAGTTGTTCGTCGTAAAGCTGGTAAATCGGCTGGTAAATAATTAGAAAGGAATAAGTTATGAATCAGAAAATTGCAAGAAGACTTAAAATTAAAGCATCTATCCGTACAAAAGTTTCGGGTACCGCTGAGCGTCCTCGTCTGACCGTATTCCGCAGCAACAGCCAAATCTACGCTCAAGTTATCGACGACGTGCAAGGCAAAACTCTTGCTTCTGCATCTTCGCTCAGTATTAAAGATAAAATGACCAAATCAGAGAAAGCTGCTCAAGTAGGTAAGCTTATCGCAGAGGCTGCAAAAGCAGCTGGTGTAGAGGCTGTTGTATTTGATCGCAATGGCTATCTCTATCATGGTCGAGTAAAATCATTGGCAGACGCTGCCCGCGAGGCAGGTCTCAATTTCTAAAACAAAGAGACTGTTATGAATCGAGTAAAATCAACCCAAGACTTGGAGCTCAAGGAGCGCCTCGTTGCTGTCAACCGAGTAACTAAGGTTACCAAGGGTGGACGTACATTCACATTTGCAGCCATCGTTGTTGTAGGAAATGAGGCTGGTATTGTAGGCTGGGGCCTTGGTAAAGCTGGTGAAGTTACCGCTGCTATTGCCAAAGGTACAGAAGCTGCTAAGAAAAACCTTATTCAAGTGCCTGTATTGAAGGGTACTATTCCACACGAGCAATTTGCTAAATTTGGTGGTGCTCGCGTATATCTCCAACCTGCATCTCACGGTACCGGAGTAAAGGCCGGTGGTGCTATGCGTGCCGTATTGGAGTCAGTGGGTGTAACCGACGTGTTGGCTAAATCTAAAGGTTCTTCTAACCCTCACAACCTCGTTAAGGCTACTATTGCAGCGCTCGGCGAAATGCGTGATGCTCGCACAGTGGCTCAAAACCGTGGCGTGAGTCTATCTACAGTGTTTAACGGATAATAATTTGTGAAAATCATGGCAACTATTAAAATTCAAAAAGTACGCAGCACAATTGGCTGCCCACAAGTGCAAAAGGATACTATGGTAGCTCTTGGTCTTCGCAAGATGAACGCCATCGTAGAGCATGAGGCAACTCCTGCTATCCTCGGTATGGTAAATAAAATTAAACACTTGGTTAAAGTAATTGACTAATTAAAAAATTGTAGCATTATGGAATTAAATAATCTAACGCCAGCTGCTGGTTCTGTAAAGACCGCTAAACGAATCGGACGTGGTCCAGGTTCTGGTCTTGGTGGAACTTCTACACGCGGTCACAAGGGTGCTAAGTCACGCTCTGGTTACTCTAAGAAAATCGGTTTCGAGGGTGGTCAAATGCCTATGCAACGTCGTTTGCCTAAGTTTGGCTTCAAGAACATCAACCGCGTAGAGTACAAAGCTATCAACCTTGCTACCTTGCAAGCGCTTGCTGAGGCTAAAGGCTTGGAGAAAATCGGTCTTATCGAATTGCACGAGGCTGGTTTTATCAACAAGACTCAACTTGTTAAGATCCTCGGTAACGGCACATTGACTGCTAAACTCACCGTAGAAGCTAACGCTTTCAGTAAATCAGCTGAGGCTGCTATCACAGCCGCTGGTGGTACTATCAACAAAATCTAATTAGTATGCGTAAGTTTATTGAGATAATCAAGAATATCTGGAAGATCGAGGACCTCCGTAATCGTCTTTTGACCACACTTTTGTTTGTGCTCATTTATCGATTTGGTTCGTTCGTGGTACTTCCAGGTATCGACCCTACAGCCTTGACCGCACTTCGCGCTCAAACAGCTGGAGGTCTGATGGCTCTGCTGGATATGTTCTCTGGTGGTGCGTTCTCCAATGCTTCTATTTTTGCATTGGGTATCATGCCATACATCTCTGCATCTATCGTAATCCAACTGCTCACTATTGCAGTGCCTTACTTCCAAAAGATGCAGAAAGAGGGCGAATCTGGTCGTCAGAAGATGAACCAAATCACACGCTATTTGACCGTTGCTATTTTGCTTTTCCAAGGTCCAAGTTACTTGGTTAACCTTTCAGTGCAAATGGCTCAAGCAGGTCAAATGCTGGAGGTGGGCTTCAACTGGTTCACTATCTCATCCACTATCCTCTTGTGTGCGGGCTCGATGTTCGTAATGTGGTTAGGTGAGCGTATTACCGATCGTGGTCTTGGTAATGGTATTTCCTTTATCATTCTTATCGGTATCATTGCTCGTTTCCCAGCTGCAATCATTCAAGAGTTCTCTTCTCGTCTGAACGACGCAGGTGGTGGATTGATCGTGTTCATCCTCGAGATCGTTATCCTTCTCTTCGTTTTTGCATTTGCTATTATGCTTGTACAAGGTACACGTCGTATTCCAGTGCAATATGCAAAGCGTATGGTAGGTAACAAGCAATACGGTGGCGTACGTCAATACATCCCATTGAAGGTTAACTCTGCTAACGTGATGCCTATCATTTTTGCGCAAGCGATCATGTTTATTCCTATTGCGTTGGCTGGATTCTCCAATGCAGAGAGTGCTAGTGCGTTTACCCGTGCTTTCATGGATAACGATGGCTTCTGGTACAACTTCGTATTTGCTATCTTGATCATCGTTTTCACCTATTTCTACACAGCGATTATTATCAATCCAGTACAAATGGCTGAGAACCTAAAACTCAACAATGGCTTCATTCCAGGTGTTAAACCAGGTAAGAAGACAGCTGAGTATATTGATACCATTATGAACCGTTTGACATTGCCAGGATCAGTACTCCTTGCAATCATCGCTATCTTGCCTGCTTTTGCACGCCTCTTTGGTGTGAGCATGAGTTTTGCGCAATTCTTTGGCGGTACATCACTGCTCATTATGGTAGGTGTAATCTTGGATACGCTACAACAAATCGAGAGTCACCTTCTCATGCGTCACTATGACGGATTCTTTGAGTCTGGCATGCGCATTAAGGGTCGCTCTGGTGCAATGGCATATTAATTCGAAATGATCTACCTCAAGACTGACGAAGAGATTGAGCGCTTGCGCCGCAGTAATGACTTGCTCGGACGCACCTTGGCCGAAGTGGCCAAGGTGATCCGACCAGGTGTCACTACCGCCCAATTGGACAAGGTGGCATATGAGTTTATCTGCGACAATGGAGGTAAACCTTCATGCCTAGGCTACGAAGGATTTCCTGCTACGCTCTGCACATCAGTTAATGAGCAAGTAGTACATGGCATACCATCTGACAAGGTTATCTTGCGTGATGGAGATATCATCTCCGTGGACACGGTAGTTGAGCTAGATGGCATGCATGCTGATTCTGCTTATACTTTTCCTGTGGGAGAGGTAGCGCCTGAGACCTTGCGTCTTATGCGCACTACGAAAGAGGCATTGTACTTGGGTATTGAACAAGCTATTACGGGCCGTCGATTGGGCGATATTGGATTTGCTATACAAAACTATTGCGAGAAAAATGGTTATTCCGTTGTTCGTGAGTTTGTAGGGCATGGTATTGGCCGAGAGATGCACGAGGAGCCTGAAGTGTGCAACTATGGCCGTCGTGGTAATGGACTGGTATTGAAATCAGGCATGGTATTGGCTATTGAACCTATGATTTGTCTTGGCAGACGTCAGGTGCTATTGGAGGAAGATGGATGGACCGCTCGCACCATGGATCGCAAGCCTGCAGCTCACTATGAGCATAGTGTGTGTGTGAGAAATGGTAAGGCAGATATTCTATCCACGTTCAAGTATATCGAAGAAGTCTTAGGAGATCGTTTTATTTAATTTTAACCACTGTAAAAGTATGGCTAAACAAGATGCAATTGAAGTAGATGGCACGATTGTAGAGGCATTATCGAATGCTATGTTTCGTGTGCAACTCGAAAGTGGTCATGTGATTATTGCTCATATCTCAGGAAAGATGCGTATGCACTACATCAAGATTCTTCCTGGAGACCGCGTAAAAGTGGAGATGAGTCCATATGACCTCACTAAAGGACGTATTTCGTTCCGTTATAAATAATTGAACGAAGATCCTATATTAACAACACTCTAAAACTCTATTAAAATGAAAGTTAGAGCATCTGTAAAAAAGCGCAATGCGGACTGCAAACTCGTTCGCCGCAAAGGTCGCTTGTATGTAATCAACAAAAAAGAACCCAAAATGAAAATGCGTCAAGGATAAGCATTTCATCGAGGTAAACCATTTAATCAATATCCTTAAAGTAAATAATTATGGCTATAAGAATTGTCGGTGTAGATCTACCACAAAATAAGTGTGGTGAAGTCGGATTGACTTACATCTACGGAATAGGTCGTTCAAGCGCAAAGAAAATCTTGGCAGAGGCAGGCGTAGACCCAAGCATCAAAGTACAAGATTGGACGGATGACCAAGCAGCTAAAATCCGTGAGATCATTGGTGCTAAGTACAAAGTAGAAGGTGATCTCCGTTCGGAAACACAACTTAACATCAAACGATTGATGGATATCGGTTGCTACCGTGGTGTTCGTCATCGTATTGGACTTCCAGTACGTGGTCAATCTACCAAAAATAATGCCCGCACGCGCAAGGGTAAAAAGAAAACTGTTGCTAATAAGAAGAAGGCAACGAAGTAATCAACCAACCCGAGGTGAGTATGGATATTATCCGAATGTGGATAATCAGTCGATACGCCTCATTAATATCTATCAATTATGGCAAAGAAAACTGTTGCAGCTAAGAAGCGCGTTGTAAAGATTGACGGTGTTGGTCAACTTCACGTAATGTCTTCTTTCAACAATGTTATTGTAACACTTGCAAACGGTGAAGGTCAAGTAATCTCTTGGTCGTCTGCAGGTAAAATGGGCTTCCGTGGCTCAAAAAAGAATACTCCTTACGCAGCTCAAACTGCTGCTGAGGATTGCGCAAAGGTCGCTTTCGATCTTGGTTTGCGCAAAGTAAAAGCGTACGTTAAAGGTCCTGGACAAGGTCGTGAGAGCGCTATCCGCGCCGTGGCTAATGCAGGCATCGCAGTAACTGAGATCGTTGACGTTACTCCTATGCCACACAATGGCTGCCGTCCTCCTAAACGCCGTCGTGTATAATTTATCTTTATTTATTAACTATTAAACACTAAAGAAATGGCAAGATATATTGGACCAAAATCTCGTATCGCTCGTCGCTTTGGCGAGGCTATCTTCGGCCCAGACAAAGTTCTTGATCGTCGCAACTATGCGCCAGGTCAACACGGTGTAAACCGCCGCAAAAAAAGTTCTGAGTACGGTATTCAGTTGGCTGAGAAGCAAAAAGCTAAATACACTTATGGTGTTCTCGAGCGCCAATTCCGTCTCCTTTTTGCACAAGCATCACGTATCAAAGGTATTACTGGTGAGATCCTTCTCCAATTGTTGGAGTCTCGTTTGGACAACGTAGTATATCGTTTGGGTATTGCTCCTACACGTGCTGCTGCGCGCCAACTCGTTAGCCACTGCCACATCACTGTTGATGGCAAAGTGGTGAATATTCCATCCTACCAAGTTAAACCTGGTCAAGTGGTGGCTGTTCGCGAGAAAGCAAAATCATTAGAGGTAATCGCTGCTTCGCTCGAAGGATTCAACCATAGCAAATATCCATGGTTGGAGTGGAATGAGGCTGACAAAGCTGGTAAGTTCCTCAACATGCCTCAACGTGAGGAGATTCCTGAGAATATCAAGGAGCAATTAATCGTCGAGTTGTACTCTAAATAATAATTAAATTCATGGCAATATTAGATTTTATTAAACCTGACAAGGTGATCATGTTGGATTCGAGCAATACCCGCGGAGTTTTTGAGTTCCGTCCGCTCGAGCCGGGTTATGGTATTACAGTAGGTAATGCTATTCGTCGCGTACTTATTGGTTCGCTCGAGGGCTTTGCTATCTGTTCGATTAAGATCAATGGTATTGATCATGAATTTGCTACTATCCCTGGTGTAATTACCGACGTCACCAACCTTATTTTGAATCTCAAGCAAGTTCGTTTCATCCGCAAGGATGGAATTGAGGCTGATGGTGAGACTATTCGCATGCATGTAAAGGGCAATACCGTTTTGCTAGCAGGCGAGCTTAATAGTTATCTCCAATCGTTTGATGTATTGAATCCAGATCTTCTTCTTGCAGAGATGGATGAGTCAGCTGATTTCGAGATTGAGATTACAATCAACAAAGGTCGTGGCTATGTATCCGCCGACGAAAATCGTCAGAATATCGACGCAATTGGTGTGTTGGCTATTGACAGTATCTACACTCCTATCCGCAATGTGAAATACAGCATTGACGCTTATCGTGTAGAACAACGTACCGACTATGAGAAGCTCACCCTTGAGATTCTTACCGATGGCTCTATCACTCCACAGAATGCCCTCACCGAGGCTGCTAAGTTATTGATCTATCACTTCATGCTCTTCTCTGAGGAACGCATTATTATTGAGGATCATGCTAAGCCAGCAAACAATACCTTCGACGAGGAGCATTTGCGTATGCGTCAGTTGCTCAACCAACGTCTTATCGACATGGATCTCTCTGTACGTGCCCTCAACTGCTTGAAGGCTGCGGAGGTAGATACACTGGGCGAGTTGGTTAAGTATCACCGTTCTGACCTCTTGAAGTTCCGCAACTTTGGTAAGAAATCTCTTACCGAGTTGGACGAGTTGCTAGAGAAGAATGGTCTGGCTTTCGGTATGGATATTAGCAGATACAAACTTAATGATTAATTAAAAAAGTAAAACAACAATGAGACATAATAAGAAATTCAATCATCTTGGTCGCAAAGCAGCTCACCGCAGTGCAATGCTTTCAAATATGGCTTGTTCCCTCATTATGCACAAGCGTATTTCGACCACTTTGGCAAAAGCAAAAGCGCTCCGTATGTATGTAGAGCCATTGCTCACCCATGCTAAAGAGGACTCTACGGCTAACCGTCGTCTCGTCTTCGCTAAACTGAAACAAAAAGCTGTAGTTACCGAGCTCTTCCAAAACGTAGCAGAGAAGATTGCTAACCGTCCAGGTGGTTACACTCGTATTCTCCGCACCGGTTTCCGTCTTGGTGATGCTGCAGAGATGTGTATCATCGAGCTCGTAGATTACAACGAGAACATGCTTAAGGCTCCTAAGGCAGCTGCTAAGAAGACCACCCGTCGTGCTGGTAAGAAAGCTGCTCCAAAGGCTGAGGCTCCAGTAGAGGCAGCTGTTGAGGCTCCTGCTACCGAGGCTGCTGCAGAGTAATCCACAGCGTTTACGATAGTAAACATAAGAAATCGCACTCCATTGGGGTGCGATTTTTTGTGTTAAAATTATGCAACGTATTTGCATAATTCAAAAAAAACAGTACCTCTGCCCTCGAAAAGTGTTTCGTGATTTTATTTGCATATGTACAAATTTTGTTGTACCTTTGCAGGCGAAATGAAAAATAATAGTACAAACCTTATAATTTATTACTAACATGAAAATCAAAATCCTTTTTTGTCTTTTATGTGTAGCCTTAATAGGTATGGCACAGACTACATCTACCTTCGTGCAGGAATTGGTAGAGTCCGTAACTCGTGATGTGACGCTTTCTGCTGAGCAAATTGCACAACTGACTGAGGCTGCAACACAGTATGTAAACGCAGCACAAGCCGCTAACGAACAATTTGCTACAGACGA
Source organism: Paludibacteraceae bacterium (assembly GCA_045531475.1). Lineage (GTDB taxonomy): Bacteria > Bacteroidota > Bacteroidia > Bacteroidales > Paludibacteraceae > Colicola. Next base: position 20,081 of record JAZSEB010000021.1, on the reverse strand, counting down.
TGTGGCTTTGGTACAAGCCAAAGCGGCTGCATGGCAGGAATATTCAGCACAGTTGCAAACAATATTGACCACTGAACAATATCAAACTCTGCAACAAAAGAAAACCGAACGTCGTAATGCATTACTTAACCAATTGAAGGAGGAACAACAATGAAAAGGATTTTTATGATACTATTGAGCGCAGTTTCGATTTCACTGAATATATACGCAGGTGGAGATTATGAACCTGATTGTGATCTTGTATTAACGTCGTTTACAAATTCTAGTTCTCCTATTGAAGTTTGGGAAGATGATTATGAACCATGCTTGTATTATGAATGGAATGTAACATTCTCGTCAGAATGGGATGGCGTAGATATTGACTATACCATTGATTTGAATCCCGAAGGAGCATTTGATAATTTACGCATTTACATACAAGATGAAAATGGTCAAGAGCATGAAGTCTTGCATTATCCTTATCAACCTATTGCAGGAAGACTCACTCTCCCATTATACACTCGTACAGCTCGAGTAGTTTTTCAGTCATACTATGGGAATACAGGAGGTTTATATAAAGGATTTAAGTTATATTTCCGCGAAGGACATGCAAATACGAGCAATCATGTATTCCTCACAAACGTAGGTATTGGTACTTACCCTCAAGAGATGCTGCATGTTAATGGTGCAATCCGCGGTGGGGGCGCAAGTGGTGAGGTAACTCTTAAAGGTGACAATGGCTCGGTAACTATAGGTGCGACTGATGCCCAAACGATGACATTTAATACGGATAAAAGTAAATTTGTATTCAACAAACCTATTTACAACAAAAGTGGCATATATGATTCATGGACTAACACCAACCTACAATTCAACACAAATGGTACGAACCGTATGGTTATATTAAGTAATGGTAATGTAGGAATAGGCACTCAAAACCCCGAAACTGAATTGCACATTGATTCTGGTAAAATAAAAGTAGGTTCTACAATACTAGGACAAAATCAATCAAATATATTACAATTTGGAGATGGGAGTTTTGTCCAAATTGGAGAATGGGAGAAAGATGATATATTATCTTTTAAAGCAAGTTCATATAATTTCATATCAGGCAATGTTGGAATTGGAATTACTTCTCCACGATATAAATTAGATGTGGCAGGAACTATTAGAGCCGAGGAAATCTTAGTAAAAACAACTGGTGCAGATTTTGTTTTTGATGAGAATTACCAATTACTCCCTTTGAATGAGGTAGAGTCATTTATCACCGAAAATAAACACTTACCAGAAATAAAATCAGCTCAAGAGATGCAAGAAAATGGTGTAAATGTTAGCGAATTACAAACCAAACTCTTGCAAAAGATTGAGGAGTTGACATTGTACATTCTACAACAAGAAAAACGAATTCTAGCATTAGAAACAGAATTAAAGAAATAAAGTAAGAAAACTTGATTATGAAAACAAAAGCATCTATTATCATCTTGGGGATTGTTTTGTTTGCCAGTTGTACTCACCCTGATTTAGCAGGATTTCATTACGGAGGAGGTGAAATAGCATTCTTTCAATTTACTGACACTAATTTAATCAAAAAGGCTATCATATGTTTTGATACTCCAGCTCCTTTAAAACCAGAATTTGTGCATTCATGGGGAGAGACTTGCTGGGTTCCATTGTATCCTAAAAACTTGGAGGGACAACCTATTTTTGGAAAAGATGGTTATCTTGGCACCAATCATTTACTCAACTGGAAGGTAGGCGATATATATACACTAGAAGATTTGGTCAAGACTCCCAAGTATATAGCTCTAAAAGGCGGATACTACACCTGCTATCCATTTACAGAGTTAGAATCATTTGGCTGTTATGTGAATGCCGAATGGAAAGATTTACCCACATTGGATGCTGACACATTAGAAATATATACAAGCACACCCTACACAAAGCGTTATGTAATTCACGAGGACGAATTAGTACGATTAACGAAAAAATCCACTATGCATTTTAATGGTTGGAAGAGAGATATGATTACGATTGAAGATGTGATAATGGTACTTAATAAGTTAATAGAGACCAACACCATAGAAGAACATTGTTTTGTTAGTCAACGATATTGTCAATAGCCTTATAAAATCAAATACTATGAAACGAATATTAATTCTATTACTACTATGTGTAAGTGGAATTATACATGCACAGGAATATCAGATGGCGGAAGTAGAGGAAATTGCATATGCATTTTTTAATGAAGATCCACAATATACACAAGGGATTAATCATACTTATCCAACAAAGCATATAGCATCCATACAAGCAATTAATCGCAATGAAACTAATTACATGTATCTCGCTAATACTGAAAATTCATTAGGGTGGGTGGTTTTGTCAAATGAAAAAAAATATCCTACCATTATAGCTTATAGCGATAGTGGCAGTTTAACGTACGATGAAGAAGTCCTGCCACCTGCATTATTGTGTATACTAGAAAACCATATGAATGCTATTGATTCCACACGCAATAATATTAGTAAAAATAATCAACAGAATAGCAATATTGCTTCTCAAAGTGAAATAACAGTTGTGTTATTGGAAGATAGTAAATGGAAGCAATCATGCAACAATGATGCTTTGACGGCAGATCCGAACAAAACCTATAACAAATATAGTCCACAGTTGTTTACGTGTAACAAAAGATGTGGGAAAGAACCTGTTGGATGTGGTCCTGTAGCTATGTCTAAAATTATGTACTATTGGCGATGGCCTGATTATGCTACAATAGGAGGTATTCACGATACGATATATTATTACGATTGGGAACATATACCTATGAGTATTAATAACAACACTGATATGTACGCTGTAAATGCTGTTGCTCACTTATTTAGAAGTTGTGGACAAGCGGCAACAACTGCTTATACATGTAGTGGAACAGCAACAGCAATAACCGAAATCCATGATGCTATGATAGATGTTTTTCACTTTCACTCAAATTTAGTTTACGATCGGGAGGATGTTGATATTTCATCTATGTTGAGAAATGAGGTTAACAAAGGGCGCCCAATTTTAGTTCAAGGCTTTAAGAACGGAAAGGGACATAGCTTTGTTGTAGATGGCTATAGAATAAATTCGAGAGGAGTATATTTCCATACTCATATGGGATGGGGAGATGATAATGTGTATAATTATTATTGCGATCTAACATTTAACGGATACAAAGGCATGCAATCCTTCCTTATAGAGTTATACCCAGAATGTGATTTTCGTGCTAACAATGTATCTCTAAGTAACGGATTAAGTATTGTTAAGGATGCAAATCGTACATATTATTCCACAAACAATGTTACTTTATGTTCGAACAATAATTCGATAATAGTAGAAAATGGTGGACATTTATTGATTAAAGCGGGTAATGAGGTACGCCTAAAAAGCGGTTTTCATGCAAAAGCAGGGAGCGATGTGCATATTATGATTAATGATATACTGTGTAATAGTCCACAATACGCTTCACCACAACGTCTAGCTCCACGCTTCTCATCTGCGCCTACGGATAATACAGATCCAACCGATGAAGTTGCAGCTAGCAATGGCCTTGAGAATATCGAAAGCGAGATGATTCAATCTACTGCAATCTATACCATCAGCGGTCAATTATTACAAATTATCGAAGGCGGTCAAATTGATGCTTCGCATTTGCCTAGTGGCATGTACATTTTGCAGCATCGCATGAGTGACGGCAGCACACGAAGTGAGAAGATAGCGAACAATAAGTAAGAAAGTTCAGTCTATCTGTTCTGCTTAATACATTTCCCTCGCCCAGTTCCGTGTGGACTGGGCGAGTTTTTTGTGCTAGGAAGGTAGAAATATATGCCCAAAAGGATTCGGGTAAACAGACATAGAAATGCCTGCAAGAATATGGGCGAAAAGTATGAGATGAACACAGTCATTTCTTGACAATCTGGCAATGGCGGTGTCCTAGAAAAGCGATACTTTTGTATAGTATTAATAAACTAAAAAAGTAATATTATGCAAAGTACAAATCAACTACGAGAAAACATTGTTAAGTGCTTGAACGATAAGCACATGACACAAATTGAATTGGCTATCCAATCTGGTATCCATGAGTCAACCATCAGCCGAATGCTAGCGGGTAAACGCGAAATACTCTATTCACACGTGTGCAAGTTGTCAAGAGGATTGGGATTCGAATCACCAGCCTCGCTGATCCATTACCCTGAGCAAGTGCTCATCGTGAAAAAGGTATTGTGATAATTCCAAATGATTATGGTAACTGCTTATGAAGAAATCCTAGCCCGTCGTATCACTCCTGATATGACGGTGCCCCAACACGACTTCCTTTTTCGTTGGGGCGATCGTCCCTGTTTCGCTCGCGGCGAGCTTGTAGCCCTTACGGGTAAAGCCAAGTCGGGCAAGACATTTGTTTGTTCTATTCTTATGGCACTCGGCATGCGTCCGCAACTGATGGGCCTTACTCGCATCCAAGATGAGCCCCTGCGCGTTGCATGGATCGATACGGAACAGAGCGAAGACTCCACCCACGAGATTCTCTGCCATCGCATTGGCTCGCTTATTGGTGGAACAATACCAGAAGACCAGTATTTCGTGTATAATCTTCGCAAAGACAACTGGCAAGACCGCCTGCGTTGGTCACAACTCTGTATCGTGCATGCCCAACCCGATCTCGTTATTTTCGATGGAATCCGCGACGTGGTAGGCGACATCAATAATTATACTGAAGCCCAGAATGTGCTTGATAGATTGCTTTCGCTTGCGTCTTGGTCAAAGGCGTGTATTGTGTGCGTGCTGCACCAAAATAAGGCATTGGAAGACAAGACCCTGCGCGGTGCGCTAGGTACGGAGCTACAAAACAAGAGTTACGAGACCTACGAGTGTCAGAAAGACCCCGACACGCGGTTGTTTACGCTGAAGCAGACCGCTACGCGGAAATATGACATTACGCAGCGGTTGGAGTTTTCGGTAAATGCAGAGGGCTTACCCGTATTGGAAAGGCCTACACCCAACTCTTCCCTGAAAGGCGGGGAACAAAATGCGGGGTATAGCCTATATGCTAGACAAGTCAATGCGCAAGAGATTGTGCCAAAGATCTTTGGCGATATGAATAGTATGAGAGCATATGATTTTAAGCATAAAGCTATGCGCTGTTTCCCCGAAGTGAATTGCGATAGTGCTTATCGCGTATTGCTCAATCAAGCATTCCAAATGGGACTAATAACCAAGCGTAAACTCAACGATAATGAGACTTATTACGACTTATGTACATCCAAACAGAAAGAGGAGCAACAAGAAGAAATTCCTAGCTTGTTTTGAGCAGGAGTCGTAACCCCCTAAGTATAATTTCCCCCTATACAGGGGAAATAATACATACTTAGAGGGTATAAACACGGCTCCGCTCAAGGTCGCTTTCTGCAATCGGATCACATACAATGATAAACAACAATTACCCCCTAAAAACATACCACTATGAACAAGAATCAAATTCGATTTATTCGCACATTGACTGCGACATGGAAGGTTCTCCGCGACCCAGTATTAACCACTATCTACATGAAGAAATGGAAAAATCGCAAAGACAAGATGCAGACTATTTATGGTTTTGTTTTTAATGAGATGTACAAAGCCGCATTATGAGATTGTTCGGTATCCCTTCGGCAAACCTTCGGAAGGAGGTGACTGAAGGGATGCTTTATCGAAAGAATGAGATTATGTATTATGCACGATATAGAACGAAGAAATAGAGCTATTCGAAAGTATTTTTACGACCTGCTTGGCACTGGGCTACCCATCATGGTGGCCTATGCCATGACAGGCGAACATTTCTACCTTAGTGAAAAACGTATACGTGATATTATTGCCAAAAGAAAGTAAGGACTGTCTGAAATGGACAACAAAAAATCGATTTTTGTAGTACCTTTGCAGTGTCTTTCGAAAGATATGAGGTCTATACTAAGGGTATACCAAAGGTATAGGAAAAGCCCCTTCCGACTCCCCGATGGGGAGGGTATAGAGGCAAGGAATACCCGAATGATATTCGGGACAATTAACAAACAATAAATAAGACACCCTAGATATTCTAGATGAGCTAGGGGCATGGAAAATCCTAATATATAAAAACAAACTAATTAACTATGGCAAGATTTAAACCGATGGAACTTATCGATGTGATGCATGGTAAGTTCAGCCGCAAGTCAAAGTACTATGCAGCAGAAAAGTATGGCACCCAGTACACGGGTGTGGTAGGTGAGATTACCGTTCCGCCCACCGAGAAACAAATGGCACAACGCACACGTTTTACAACCGCTAAAGCCAATATAGCACAGCTCACCGAAGAGCAGCTGGCTGAGTACAAAGAGGCATTCAAGAAACAGCGCAAGTACAAATCATTGCAAGGGTATATGCAGGCAATGGAGATGGCAAAGATTTAATGTCCCTGCGGGAGAGTGATGGCTCGCAGAGCAATAACCTCGCGAAGTGACACAACTGTTAAAACTTGAAACATTAAACCTAAAACTTTACAAGAAAATGGCAAAAATTGAATTCGCTTTTCCTGTGGATAAGGTTCACGGAAAATTGGCTAAAAGCCACAAGATCGGCTTCGCACACCGCGTGGCAAGTAAACTTAACTATAGTACTAGCTATGGAAAACGTAGTACTCCGTTCTCTACCGATGAGGTGGCACATCAGACGAAGTTTGGTGCTGTGGCAGCTGCTGCACGCTTGCGTATGCAAGACCCAAGTAAGATTACGCAAGACCAAGAGGGCTTCCGCGAGCAATCGAAGTACAAGACTATGTACCAGTATGTGTTTAACCTCGAGTGGGAGGCATACGAAGCATAGCTTCGCAGTTTAGAGAACGGGCTACGCCCTACAGTTTAGAGTTTAGAGGCGATGGATATACTTCCTTTACTCACTAAACAGTAAACCTCGCGTTCGACAATTGAGGCGCACAGAACTCGCTGGCGAGTTAGAAGCGCCCAATGTCTCCGCTCTCCCCACGAAGTCAACACTTCGTGGGGACCCCGTGAGGAAAAATGCGAAAGGAAATTATGAAAAAGATTCAGTTATTATTATCAGTAAGTCTGTGCGTGTTTGGAGGTCTGCTATTGATTGCAGGATTCATAGCTCCCCCCTTAGGAGAAATTCACCACTCTGTACTCATCGCCTTTGGCGAGATACTGACATTTTCAGGTTCGTTGATAGGCATTGATTACCATTATCGCTACAGGGACCCCTCCTAACCTCCCCCCCCCCCCCCAAGGGAGGGATCTAAGCTCTAAACACTAAACAGTAGCGCCAACGGCGCGTTCACTAAACACTAAAAGAGTATGTACATACGATTGATTAGAAATAAGCCGCAAGGCAATGCTATCACTGGCAGACTAGTAATTGATGGTCGCTGGTTCTGCGATACGCTGGAGCGTGTTGGCTATCAGATACCTGCGCTGTGTTACCACGTTCGCGTGACTATGTCACCGAAGTTCAAACGACTATTGCCAATTGTGCAGAATGTCCCACAACGTTCGGGTATTCGCTTTCATCGTGGCACGAATCCACAACATTCCACTGGCTGTATTCTCCTTGCCAAAGAAAAGGAGATTGAACTAACTAACCTCATTCTAAAAGCACAACAAGAACATGAAGAGATTATTTTGGAAGTTACGGACTTTCGTCCTGGCACTGAGTATGGTTATGACCATCCTTGTGAACCCGAGTTGCAAGAGCACAAGCGCGATGCCCGTCGTGCAGAGCAACGATACTACCAACTTTTTCCAGAAGAGCGCCGAGGCGCAGTTTAGAGGCGAGAAGGTAGAGGTGAGAGACAAAGACTCCGTCATTATCCGCGAGCGGATGGTACACGATACGGTGTATATCACCAAAGAGGTGTATCGGGACAGGCTAGAGGCAAGGGGCGAAAGGCTAAAGGCGGTGAGAACCGATACGGTGGTTGTGACTGAGTGGCGAGAAAAGATCATTGAAAAACCGCCACGGAAGTATGTACCGAAGTTTTATAAGTGGTGCACGGGACTGCTGTGGGCGATTGGGCTTTTGGCAATTGGCTATTGGGCACTAAAGCGCAGGCTGTAGAGCTGCGGGCGCGGGCTAATCGACAAGGTTGTATCTTAATGCAGGGATTGTGCATGCGGGCTGCGCCCTCGCATTAAGCGACACACTTGTACCTTCGGACGCCGCCTTGGTGAATCATTCCGCCCGGTATTATCTACACTGATTCACCAATTCCCCCGAAGCTACTGCCGCACGATGCGGTAAATACTCCAGTCCGCTCGCGTATTTTGAAAATACGGCTCCGCCTTCTGAATCACTTTCCATGCTCACTCTTATGCAAGCAAGCTTTCAACGAGTGACAGAGAAATTGATTCAATAGATAAATCTATTATTTTCAAAATAATGCTCGTTATACTTGCGTATTTACATTTTTTTTTGTACCTTTGCAGCAAAATAAATCGAATCATATGAAACGTCTTCTCTTTCTTTCCCTCTTAGGGTTCTCAATCATGCTTTCAAGTTGCGGAAAGCATAGTGGTTCATCCTTGCATTTTGATGCGGACAGTGCACGTGTGCTGATCGAGCAAGCCATCGCCGACTCGCTGATCCCTGGTGCTGTGTTGTGTGTGGTAGATAAAGGTGAGATTGTTCACCTAGAGGCCTATGGCTATCGCGCTATCGTGCCTGAACATGAAGAGATGACGACGAACACTATCTTCGACTTGGCCTCCGTGAGCAAGCCTACTGGAGCTGGTACAGCCGCGTTGCTGCTGGTGAAAGAAGGCAAACTGTCGGTGGATGATTTGGTGTGCAAGTATATCCCAAACTATCATCCTGATGTGACTATCCGCCACTTGATGACCCACTATTCGGGCCTGCCAGCATACTTCACGGCTGCGCCTATGGAGAAGAGGTTTCTAGAGGCAATAGGCGAAGGGAAAGTGGCTATGGACACGGAGCAAGCACGCAGGGATTTTACGATTGACTCGATAGCTCGTTGCAAACGTCCTACCGCAGTGGATGAGAAATATCGCTATTCATGTCTGAACTTTATCAGTCTGCAACGCGTGGTAGAGACCATCGTTGGCACGGATGTAAATACGTATCTGCGTGAGAAACTGTATGGGCCACAGGGTTGGGAAACCATGGGTTGGTTGCCCGATAAAGCAAATATGGAACGTATTGCTCCCACCGAATGGAACGAGAACGCGAAGTTGCGTGGAGATGTGCATGATCCTGTGGCTCGTGTGATGATGTGCGGTATCTCGGGCAATGCGGGTGTGTTTGCTACCGCAGAAGAGATAGGCAAGTGGGCTATCTGGTATATGAATCAGCCAAAAGAGGTTCGCGAACAAGCCTGCAACGCAGGATTGTGGACAGAGGATGTGCAGTTGGCTGCAGACACATTGCAGACTACCGTGGAGAGTCGTCACACGGGATATACGGGCACGAATGTGGTGGTGTGGCCAGAATATGATCGCGCAGTAGTGCTCTTGGCACACCGCGTGCACCCACACGATAAGGGAAGTATGTACCGCTTGAGAAGTGGGATAAAGGAGTTGGTGAGACCATAAGGTGTTTAGTGTTTAGTGAACGGCGCGAGGCGCCTACTGTTTAGTGATTAGTGATTAGAGGCTAGATGTATATAGCGATAGCAGGAAATATTGGAGCGGGTAAGACGACGTTGACGAAGATGTTGGCGAAGTACTACGGCTGGGAACCACGATTTGAGTCGGTGAGTTTTAATCCCTATTTAGAAGATTACTACACGGATATTAATCGCTGGTCTTTCTGTGTGGAAACATATTTCCTGAAAGAGCGCTTCAAAGATATGCTTCGCATCAAAGAGGTGGAACATACCATTGTGCAAGACAGAAGTATCTTTGAGGGTGTGTATGTGTTCGTGACCAATAACTACCTGCGTGGGGACTTGTCGGAGCGCGATTATCAGACCTATATGGAATTGTTTGACCATATGAAACGCTTGATGCGTTTGCCCGACCTGATGATCTACTTGCGCAAATCGGTGCCATCGCTGATAGCACAAATACAAAAGCGCGGTCGCGACTACGAGAAAACCATGCAACTGGACTATCTGCGCGACTTGAACGAACGATACGAAGACTTTATCTACAAACAATACGAGGGTAGGGTGCTGGTGATAGAGAGCGATGAGCTGGATTTTGAGAGCAATCCCGAGGACTTCAGAAAGGTGATAAATAAGATAGATGCGGAGCTCTTCGGGCTGTTCTCGGCAGAGAATTTTTAAACGTCAATGAATGTCAATTAAGGCGTCAATTAAAGTCAATTATGAAAATATTTCCTTTGTGTGTTGAAAGAATGCGCTAAGCGCATTGACAACCCACAAATGAAATCTAATAACATGAATAAAGTGATTTAATTATGCATATAGCAGTAGCAGGAAATATTGGTTGTGGTAAGACCACATTGACCAACATGCTCGCCAAACATTATGGTTGGCAACCCCGCTTTGAGAGCGTGGAGTTTAATCCTTACTTGGAAGATTTCTATGCGGACATGAGCCGCTGGTCGTTTAACTTGCAGATATATTTCTTGAATAAGCGCTTCAAAGATGTGGTGGATATATCCAACTCGAATGAGTTTATTATTCAAGACCGCACCATCTATGAAGATGCGCGTATCTTTGCGCCAAACTTGCATCGTCAGGGGTATATGTCGGATAGGGATTTTGAGAATTATCGTGATTTGTTCGACCTGATGATGTCGCTGGTGAAGATGCCTGATTTGATGATTTATATCCGCAGTACAATCCCTAATCTAGTAGCACAGATTCAGAAACGCGGTCGCGCCTATGAGGCGAGTATGCGTATTGACTACTTGCAAGGTCTGAACGAGTTGTATGAGAATTGGATTGCAGACTACAAAGGCAAGCTACTGATTATTGATGGCGATACTGTGAAGTTTGGCGACAAACCCGAGGACTTCCGCTATGTAACCGATAGGATTGATGCGGAATTGTTTGGTCTGTTCCCATTCGAGGGCACCGATGAGCACGGAAGAGAAGTGAAGTAGGACGCTGCGCCACGGTACGCCCTGCGGGCTAATGGTTATTGGATGTTGGGTGATGATTAAGCGATTTTTGGATTATATTGCTATAGAGAAGCGGTACTCAGTGCGTACCGTGGGGGAATATGGCGATGATCTGAAAGCTTGGTGCACGTTTTTAGGATGGAAACCGGAGGAGTTTAACCCAGCGGAAGTGGGCACGGAGGATGTAAAACTCTGGATGATTGAGATGCTGGACAAGGGGCAATCGCCTCGGAGCGTGAAACGCAGATTGTCGGCCGTGAAGAGTTTTTATAAGTTTCTGCTGCGGGTGGGGTTGGTGAAAGTGGATATCACGCGTGCCATTATCGCACCAAAAACCGATAAACCTTTGCCATTGTATTTTCGCGAGAGCGAGATAGAGCATGTGACGATTCATCAGGAACGCGATTGGCATGAAGGAATGAGTGATGAGGAACAGTTTGTTCATTTGCGGGATTATTTGATGATTGAGATGCTCTACCAGACAGGTATGCGTCGCGCAGAATTGGTGGGATTGAAAGAGGAAGATGTAGATACGAAGCAGAAACAGGTGCGTGTATTTGGCAAGCGAGCCAAAGAACGAATGGTGCCTATGGGGGCAGGGCTATGTGAGTTGATAGACACGTACCGGAAAAATAAAAAAGAAATTTTAGGTGAAGATGTGGGGATTGGCACGTTTCTTGTGCGCAAAAAAAGAAACGGCGAATGGCAGCCAATGGATGCACACACCTTATATAATATAGTGCGTGCGCGAATGGGCGAGGTGAGTACGCTGAAGAAACACTCTCCTCACGTGCTGCGACATACGTTTGCTACGTCGATGCTGAATAATGGGGCAGATATACGAACGATACAGAGCTTATTGGGACATGCCAGTTTAGCCGCTACACAAGTATATACACATGCTACTTTTGAACAGATCAAAGATGTGTATAATGCGACACATCCAAGAGGAAAGGGGGAGGGGTAGTGCTTAGTGTTTAGAGTATAGTGTTTAGAGATAAGAAGACCAAGCGATGCTTGGGGATAATAATATTAACTTAAATAAAAAAGGAGGAAACCATGAAACTGAACGTAAAAGCTGTGAATTTCGAGATTGCTGAGCGTCTTGAGAAGTACATTGAGAAGAAAACACGTCGTTATGAGAAGTTGCTTTCCCCTTCTGCCGAACTGGAGATACGTATGACGGTGGTGAAACCAGAGACGAATCTGAACAAAGAGACCGCCATCCGTATTTTGGGTATGGGAATGGAATTATTTGCGCAAAAGGTATGCGATACTTTTGAGCAAGGCATAGATGAATGTCTGGAAGCTTTGGACAAACAATTGGAAAAACAAAAAGAAAGATAAAATAGAAGTACAAAAGAGCAAAGAGCGGGGTTTTTGCCCCGCTTTTTGATGAAAAATGCAATAAAATGCAATTTTTTTTCAAAAATATTTTGTCAGTTAAAAAAAATGTAGTACCTTTGCACCGCTTTTCCGCCGACGTGTTAGGAGGCATGGCTTAAAAGCCGAAAAGTGACCCGCCTCTTTAGCTCAGTTGGCCAGAGCACGTGATTTGTAATCTCGGGGTCGTTGGTTCGAATCCGACAAGAGGCTCAAGAAAAGTTGAACATTGAAATAGAAATTGGGAGTATTCCAGAGCGGCCAAATGGGGCAGACTGTAAATCTGCTGGTTTTCACCTTCGGTGGTTCGAATCCATCTGCTCCCACAACATAAAAATAACCGTCGCGGAAGTCGTGGTTGATTCGCGGAAATAGCTCAGTCGATAGAGCACTAGCCTTCCAAGCTGGGGGTCGCGGGTTTGAGCCCCGTTTTCCGCTCAATTTTTATTTATACGCTCGTATGACGAGTAGTGATCGGCAAGTCCGTGTTGCTGATGTAGCTCAGTGGTAGAGCGCATCCTTGGTAAGGATGAGGTCGCGGGTTCAACTCCCGCCATTAGCTCGAAGTTTTAATGCCAAATGATACTCTTTCGGGAGTATTGCGGTGTGTAAAACAAGGAAATAATTAGGTAAACTTATAGTATTAACGTTAATAACTAAATTCTAGAATTATGGCAAAAGAAAAATTTGACCGTTCGAAACCACACGTGAACATTGGTACAATTGGTCACGTTGATCACGGTAAAACTACTTTGACCGCAGCTATTACTACCGTATTGGCATCTCGTGGTCTTTCTGAGCTTCGTTCATTCGACTCTATCGACAATGCTCCAGAGGAGAAAGAGCGTGGTATTACTATTAACACTGCACACGTAGAGTATCAAACAGCTACTCGTCACTACGCTCACGTTGACTGCCCTGGTCACGCTGACTACGTAAAGAACATGGTAACTGGTGCTGCTCAAATGGACGGCGCAATCATCGTAGTAGCTGCTACAGATGGTCCTATGCCTCAAACACGTGAGCACATCCTTTTGGCTCGTCAGGTGAACGTTCCTCGCTTGGTTGTATTTATGAACAAGTGCGACCTTGTTGATGACGCTGAGATGCTTGATCTCGTTGAGATGGAGATGCGTGAGCTTCTTTCATTCTATGAGTTCGATGGTGACAATACTCCTATCATCCGTGGTTCTGCTCTTGGTGCTTTGAACTCTGTAAAAGAGTGGGAAGATAAAGTTATGGAGTTGATGGATGCTTGCGATACATGGATTGAGTTGCCTCCACGTGCTGTAGATAAACCATTCTTGATGCCTGTTGAGGACGTATTCTCAATTACAGGTCGTGGTACTGTAGCAACTGGTCGTATTGAGACTGGTATCATCAAAGTTGGTGAGGAAGTTCAATTGATCGGTCTTGGTGCTGAGGGTAAGAAATCAGTTGTAACTGGTGTTGAGATGTTCCGCAAGTTGCTTGACCAAGGTGAGGCTGGTGATAACGTAGGTTTGTTGCTCCGTGGTATTGACAAAGATGAGGTTCGCCGTGGTATGGTAATCACCCACCCAGGTGTAGTTAAACCTCACGAGGAGTTCAAAGCTTCTGTATATATCTTGAAGAAAGAAGAAGGTGGTCGTCACACTCCATTCCACAACCACTATCGTCCACAATTCTACATCCGTACAATGGACGTAACTGGTGAGATTACTCTTCCAGAGGGTACAGAGATGGTAATGCCAGGTGATAACTTGGAGATCAAGGTTAAATTGATCTACCCAGTAGCTTGCTCAGAGGGTCTTCGTTTCGCTATCCGCGAGGGTGGTCGTACCGTAGGTTCTGGTCAAATTACCGGTTTGCTTGACTAATATCTAAGTCAACAATAAAAACGATTGCCGGAGTTTCGGCTTCGGCAATCGAAATACGGAAGTCTTCTAATGGTAAGAAAGCGGTCTCCAAAACCGTCAATGTGGGTTCGATTCCTGCCTTCCGTGCTGTTACAAAAAATAGCTTCCGTCTGACTTCGGCGAATGCTGAGGCCAGATGTTTGGCGCAAATAAGAATAAAGAAAAAACTACAGATATGAAGTTCGTTGAAAGTCTAAAAGAATCCTACGAGGAGTTGGTTCACAAGGTGAATTGGCCTACTCGTAAAGAGTTGTCCAAAAGCGCAGTGTTGGTATTGATTGCTTCCATAATACTAGCGCTGATAGTATGGCTTATGGATTTTTGTTTCGAGTCAATCATGACTTTTGTTTACGGCTTGTTCTAATCAATTAATTGTAAGAATATGGCTGAAGGCAATTACAAGTGGTACGTACTCCGCGCGATTAGTGGTAAGGAGAACAAGGTGAAAGAGTATATCGAAGGCGCCTTGGTCACCTCTACGCTGTTTAAGGAGTATGTGTCTCAAGTCTTGATTCCAACCGAAAAAGTGGTTAGTGTTCGTAATGGCAAGCGTGTGATAAAAGAGCGCAACAAGCTTCCAGGTTATGTGCTCGTAGAATGCAACTTGACTGATGAATGCTATCCATTATTGCGCAACATTCCTAACGTGCTTGGATTTTTATTGGAGGGTAAAACTTCTAATAAACCAGCGATGGTTCCTCAGGCTGAGATTAACAAGATGATCGGAGCCGTAGATGAAACCTTGGTTGAATCTATGATGGATGAGGTGTTCTTCGTTGGTGAGCGTGTGAAGGTGATAAATGGCGCATTTAACGGATTCGAGGGTGTTATCGATGAGGTGGCACAAGACAAGCGCAAACTGAAAGTGGTGGTGACTATTTTTGATCGTCAGACCCCACTGGAGTTGAGCTTCGATCAAGTAGAAAAGGAGTAGGAGGCATTTGTTACGGGCCGTTGTACTACTCGGTAGTTTATTAATAACAAAAACTATTAACAAAGTAAAAAAAATTAATTATGGCTAAAGAAATTGCTGGATTTATTAAGCTCCAGATTAAGGGTGGCGCAGCTAACCCATCACCTCCAGTAGGACCTGCACTGGGTTCTAAGGGTGTGAACATTATGGAGTTTTGTAAACAATTCAATGCCAGAACGCAGGAAAAGGCAGGTAAAATTTTGCCTGTAGTGATTACTGTTTACACTGACAAGTCCTTTGATTTTATCGTTAAAACTCCACCAGTAGCTGTTCAATTGAAAGAGGCTGCAAAGGTTAAGAGCGGTTCAAGCCAACCTAAC
The DNA here is from genome assembly GCA_045531475.1 of Paludibacteraceae bacterium. Classification (GTDB taxonomy): domain Bacteria; phylum Bacteroidota; class Bacteroidia; order Bacteroidales; family Paludibacteraceae; genus Colicola. The sequence continues at coordinate 4,419 of JAZSEB010000021.1, read as the reverse complement.
CGTAATAAAGTAGCAACTATCACTGAGGAGCAATGTTTGGCAATCGCAACTGATAAAATGGTAGACTTGAACTGTTTCACCGTAGAGAGCGCTGTCAAGATGGTAAAAGGTACCGCTCGTAGTATGGGTATTACTATTAAATAATTAAACTTCAATCATTATTATGGCAAAATTGACAAAAAATCAAAAGCTTGCTGCTGAGAAGATTGAAGCAGGTAAGCTCTACACCGTAGCAGAAGCTGCTGCGTTGGTGAAAGAGATCACTACAACTAAGTTTGACGCTAGTGTAGATGTAGATGTACGTTTGGGTGTAGATCCACGTAAAGCAAACCAAATGGTTCGTGGCGTGGTAAGTCTGCCTCACGGTACAGGTAAACAAGTTCGCGTGCTTGCATTGTGTACTCCCGACCAAGAGGCTGCTGCTAAAGAGGCAGGTGCTGATTATGTAGGTTTGGATGAGTATATTGAGAAGATCAAAGGCGGTTGGACCGACATTGACGTGATTATCACTCAACCTCAAATCATGGGTAAGATTGGTGCTCTAGGTCGTGTATTGGGTCCTCGTGGTCTTATGCCTAACCCAAAATCAGGTACAGTGACAATGGATGTTGCTAAGGCTGTAAAAGAGGTTAAGCAAGGTAAGATTGACTTCAAGGTAGATAAATTTGGTATTGTTCATACTTCGATTGGTAAGGTGTCTTTTGCTCCTGAAGCTATCGCAGAGAATGCTATTGAATTTGTTCAAACTCTCATCAAGTTGAAACCCGCTGTAAGTAAGGGTACCTATATCAAGAGCATTTATCTTTCCAGTACAATGAGTCAGGGTATTAAGATTGACCCAAAATCTATTGAGTAATTAAATTAATCGAAGACAAGTATGAAGAAGGAAGATAAAAACGCCATTATTGCTTCATTGCAAGAGCAACTAGGCCAATACTCACACTTCTATTTGACCAACATTGAAGGTTTGAATGCAGAGAAGACAAGTGAGTTGCGCCGTGCTTGCTTCAAGCAAGATGTGAAATTGCTTGTAGCAAAGAATACATTGCTCCAAAAGGCATTAGAAGCAAAGGGTATTGATGCTCAGATATTTGAGGCTCTTAAGGGTAATACTGCTTTGATGTTGTCTAACACAGGTAACGCTCCTGCTAAACTGATCAAAGAGTTTACAAAGAAAGAGAAAAACAAAGAGGAAGCTAAGCCACAGTTGAAGGCAGCTTATGTAGAGGAGACTATCTACATTGGTGCACAAAACTTGGATTTCTTGGCAACCATCAAGTCGAAGAACGAACTCATTGCAGATTTGGTTGCTTTGCTCCAATCTCCTGCAAAGAATGTTGTTTCTGCACTCCAATCCGGAGGTACTACCATCCACGGTGTTTTGCAAACGCTGGGTGAACGTGCTGAGTAATCAGCAAGCAAATAAGTCGCCTGAATGGATACCGCAAGGATGCCAAGGGAGGGGACAAAGTAATTAACATTAAAAATTAACACTCTAAAATTATACAACAATGGCAGATTTGAAAGCTTTTGCTGAACAATTAGTAAACCTTACAGTTAAGGAAGTAAACGAACTCGCTCAAATTTTGAAAGAGGAGTATGGTATCGAACCAGCAGCTGCTGCAGTAGCAGTAGCAGCACCAGCAGCAGGTGGCGACGCTCCTGCAGCTGAGGAGAAAACATCTTTTGATGTTGTTTTGAAATCAGCTGGTGCACAAAAATTGCAAGTAGTTAAGGCAGTTAAAGAGCAAACTGGTCTTGGCTTGAAAGAGGCTAAAGACATCGTAGATGCTGCTCCTGCAACTGTTAAGGAAGGTGTAGACAAAGCTACCGCTGAGGCTCTCAAGAAAGCTCTTGAGGAAGTAGGTGCTGAGGTAGAGTTGAAGTAATTCTACAAACCCTAAAGTTGATAGGTTTAGACCCTTTTTGGGGGTCTAAACCTTTTTCTCTGAATAGTGGACAATGTTGAAAAAATGTTAAATACTGGTAATATTAGTGCGATTGTTGCAAAAAAATATTAAATAGCAAAATCATTTATTTAGGTCTAAATAGTTAATTATCAGGCATTTTTAGATATTTGAAACCTATAAAAATTACAAAATAAATGGCAAAACAAAACAAAACCCAGCGAATCAATTTTTCGGCAATGCAAAAGCAGATGCCTTATCCTGATTTTCTGGAGATTCAATTGAAATCCTTCCATGATTTCTTCCAGATTGATTCTACTCCGGAGGAGCGTCATAAAGAAGGTTTGTTTAAAGTTTTTTCGGAGAGTTTCCCTATTGCGGATACCCGAAATAACTTTGTGCTTGAGTTCTTGGATTATCATATTGATCATCCACGTTATTCAATTGAGGAGTGTTTGCTCCGTGGACTTACCTACAGTGTACCTTTGAAGGCAAAATTATTCTTGACATGTACAGATCCAGATCATGAGGATTTTGCTCCAGTGATGCAAGATGTATTTTTGGGAACAATTCCATACATGACTCCAAAGGGAACATTTGTTATTAATGGTGCAGAGCGTGTAATTGTGAGTCAGTTGCATCGTTCTCCAGGTGTATTCTTTGGCACATCGATGCACTCTAACGGTACAAAATTGTATTCAGCTCGTATTATTCCTTTCCGTGGTTCATGGATTGAGTTTGCGACTGATATTAACCGTGTGATGTATGCATATATCGATCGCAAAAAGAAATTACCAGTAACCACCTTGCTTCGTGCAATTGGTTTTGAAAGTGACAAAGATATTTTGGACTGCTTTGGCTTGGCAGAAGAGATCAAATGTACCAAAGAGAATTTGGATGCTGCGGTTGGTCGTACTTTGGCAGGTAACGTATTGAAAGCATGGACCGAAGATTTCGTGGATGAGGATACTGGTGAGGTTGTAACTATCGAGCGTAATGAAGTGATTATTGAGCGTGAGACAGTTCTTACCGAGGAACTTTGTGAGTCGATTTATGAATCGGGTACAAAGACGATTCTTTTGCACAAAGATGAGGCATATGAGGCAGAGTATTCGATTATCTTTAACACATTGCAGAAAGACCCATCTCATTCTGAGAAAGAGGCGGTGCTCTATATTTATCGTCAGTTGCGCAATTCAGAGCCTGCTGATGATGCTACAGCTCGTGAGGTAATTCAAAACTTGTTCTTCTCGGATAAGCGTTATGATTTGGGCGAGGTAGGTCGTTATCGTATCAACCGCAAGTTGGAGATGGATACTCCAATGGAGATACGTACATTGACCAAAGAAGACATCATCGAAATTATCAAGTACTTGGTACAATTGATTAACTCCAATGCTGAGGTAGATGATATCGACCACTTGTCGAATCGTCGTGTGCGTACGGTGGGTGAGCAGTTGTACAACCAGTTTGGAATTGGTTTGGCTCGTATGGCTCGTACTATCCGTGAGCGCATGAATGTGCGTGATACTGAGGTCTTCACTCCAACAGACTTGATTAACGCAAAGGCTATTTCAAGTGTAATCAATTCTTATTTTGGTACCAATGCGTTGTCTCAGTTTATGGATCAACAAAACCCATTGGCAGAGATCACTCACAAACGTCGTATGTCAGCTCTCGGTCCTGGTGGTTTGAGCCGTGATCGTGCTGGTTTTGAGGTTCGTGACGTTCACTATACTCACTATGGTCGTCTGTGTCCGATTGAGTCTCCTGAAGGTCCGAACATTGGTTTGATTTCATCTTTGTGTGTATATGCTAAGATTAACGATTTGGGCTTTATCGAAACTCCGTATCGTGAGGTAAAGGATGGAGTTGTTAATTTGGATAATGACAAAGTTGTTTATTTAACAGCAGAAGAGGAAGAAAGCAAGATTATCGGTCAGGGTAACGCACCGTTGAATGATGACGGTACGTTTATCCGTACGAAAGTGAAGTCACGTCAAGATGCGGATTATCCTGTAGTAGAGCCTACTCGTGTGGATTTGATGGACGTGGCTCCTCAGCAGATTGCCTCTATTGCAGCTTCTTTGATTCCGTTCTTGGAGCATGACGATGCTCACCGTGCATTGATGGGCTCAAACATGATGCGCCAAGCAGTTCCTCTATTGCGTACTGAGGCTCCTATTGTAGGTACGGGTATCGAACGTCAAGTGTGTGAAAATTCACGTACTCAAATTACGGCTGAAGGAAATGGAGTTATTGAATATGTGGATGCTACTACTATTCGTATTTTGTACGACCGTACAGAAGACGAAGATTTTGTTAGTTTCGAGCCTGCATTAAAAGAATATGAGATTCCTAAATTCCGTCGTACAAATCAGAATATGACAATAGACCTTCGTCCTATTTGCGAAAAAGGACAGCGTGTGAAAGTTGGTGATATCCTTACTGAAGGTTACTCAACAGAAGCTGGTGAGTTGGCTTTGGGTAAGAATTTGCTGGTGGCTTACAT
>JAZSEB010000017.1:0-84180 GCA_045531475.1 Paludibacteraceae bacterium | reverse complement strand
TTTTGGTTCGTAGTTTGATGCCTAAAAGTTTACAAAGATACATATAATCACCGAAATGGCAAAATTTTTATTTTATTTTGATGGTAATATATTGATAATATGATGGTTATTGCTGTGCTCACAATAACCTAAACGGCCTTTATGCAGTCCTGCTTTGCCTGCCGTTCTGCCAGACTTGTTTTGCTTCCGGTTACCGCTGCTGAGGCCATTCGCTGGGTCAAATTCTTGAAAAGTTATTAACAATTTCTGACCATCTTCTACTGTAGTAAAATATGGGTAGAATTTGATAAGAACTTGGGTAGAATTTGGTAAGAAGATGGTACCTGGAAAACAGGCAGTTGCAAAACGGCATTTTTGGCCCATTTTTGGCCTTTTTTAAATGAAGTTATTAACAATTTTAGGGGCGCGTTTTCAGCCCTGCAAGGGATCGTTTAGGGCGCGATTTTGTGCCGCTGGGCAATTCGTCGCTGCGGCGTCGGGTTGTGCCTCGCGACGGTTGTCGTTCCGCGGCTGGAGTACAGCATAATCGGTGCCAAAATATCTGTTTTTTCCTGTGCCATTTTGCTCGTTTCCGAACTCGAGCGATGATTTGCGGCTGGTTTTAAAAAAGAAAAGATTTCTTTTCGCTTGGTTGTATATGTCTGATAATTATCTGTATAGCGCCCTTGGATTGGAACAATGCGAATTTTTTTTTGCCAGTTCGCAAAAAAGTAGTACTTTTGCAAACTCAATTTGAGGGTAAAAATAAGGCGTTGACTACGTAGCTCAGCAGGTAGAGCACATCCCTTTTAAGGATGGGGTCCTGGGTTCGAGCCCCAGCTGAATCACAAGAGCAGAGGAAATACCTCTGCTCTCTTTTTTTTCTTATACCTTTCAACTATTTCTTGAAGGAAATTTTACTAAAACTTATTGCATTGCATCACGGAGTTTGTGTTTGATGTAGTGCTCATCGGTAAAGTGGGAACGCAAGTGAGGTGTCATCTCGGCATGGGCGAAGAATTTCTGGTATTCGCGTTTGATATCCTCACCTAGATTAGGATCATGAGGCGTATAGTGGCAGATGGTTTCTGGCGTGTCTTTGGGTTTGAAGGCCTTGAATCGGAAGAGGTCCTGCATCGTGAGTTTGAACTCCGTTTCGCCATTCTCGCGCCGCCCACGGTACTTATTTACCCCTACCGCTTTTTTGAGCGAGGACATGGGATTAAGAACAGGGTTGATGACAATCTTACGCCCTGCGAAGTCGGCACACAAGACATAGAATCCGCCTAACGAACTGCCAATCAGGTATTTGACATCGGGATTAGCAGCGATAAAATCGTTGATTATTTTGACGGACTCATCTACCCGATGGTTAACCTCAAGTGGACACCACTCAAGGTCGGGATAGTATTTGCGTAGGTTGGTGATAGTATCCGAATGGATAGAACCTGCAAAGCCATGAATATAAACCGCTTTCATAATAGACTGCTTCGCTGTCTGATGCGAGAGTTGGTATGTTGCTAGTTGTTAGACTGCTTTTGTAATGCGCGGAAAATAGCGGCACGTACATAGCAGTCGAGACGAATATACACTTTTGGTTTTTGGGTCTTTGGATCGATAGGCGCGTCTGCTTCAGGCTGTTTGAGTTGTGCTTCCCAACGTTGCTGCCATGCCGTGCGAAGTGCTTCATCCATTAGCTCGGCTTTAGCACGCTGGCAAGCAGTGGTCCAATTGTCAATACGTTGTTTCTCAGCACCTTTTGGTGGGTTCTTTGTCCAGTCTCGGGGATTCTCTACCACATATGATTCTTGCGCACATTGCGCAATTACATTACCATTTGCGTCGTATGCTTGCTTGCGACGGAAGACAGTTTTGCCTTTTTTTGTAATCTTACCATGCAGACTCTCTACAGGGAAAATAAGGTTGGATTGTGCCATAATATATGTAAGTTTTAAAGGTTTTTATACGGTATTGATTGCTCAATCACTAACTAATCACTTCGTCGGAATGGGCTTGTCGCATTGACTGCCGCCTTGCGGCATTAGGCGACCGCTATTCCTCCTCTCCGCCCAAATTAAAAAATTTGTGCGGTTTTTATAGGGTATTCATTCGTTAATCACTAACTAATCACTAACTAATCACTAACTAATTTCGGTGCAAAGGTAGTAGAAAATTAGGAAATATGCAAATTTTAGTACACAAAAATAATAGCAAACATGAAAGAAAAATGCGTAAAGAGAAATCAAAGATTCCAAGCAAATTTTAGGAACGATACACACAACCTTTATATATTGCTGATTACTAATACATTATGAGGAAAATGGGGGGGGGTAAATTTTTCTTGCATATATGAAAAAAAAGCAGTACCTTTGCAGCAAATTTGCGGAGAAAGCCGAAAATCCAATGAAGAGTAGGCAAAACAATAAAAACAAATGAAAGCAATTAAATTTTTATTCATCAGCGTATTCGCTGTATTGTTCACAGGTTGTGCAGGATTGAACATGACACCTTATGTAAATGAGCCTGTGGAAACGAAAGTAATTTTGTCGGAGGCGAACTACCACATTGTGAAGGAAGTGACAGGCGAATGGAGTGCAACGTATGTGTTTGGCATTGGTGGTCTGTCTAAGAAAGCACTGGAAACTAATGCAGTAAGTGAAATGTACAAAAACGCAGGACTAACTGGAAATCAACAGATTATCAACGTAACGACTACAGTTTCGATAGAGAACTGGGTAGTGTATAGCAAGCATCGCACCATCGCTCATGGCTATGTGATTGAGTTTGAGGAATAATCGATACAGTAATAAAATAAATAGAAATGAAAAAAATCATTCTTTGCCTCATGGTATTGGGGCTTTCAGTAGGTGCTTTTGCACAAAATAACGAAGTGGGTCTTGTAGTTGGTGGTTTCAACGGTTTAAGCTACAAGAAGATGATGAGTGAGAATTTCGCTATTCAAACAGATTTGGCGGTAGGTTTCCAACGCACCTCAATAGATTGGTTAGGTGATAGCGAATTGATAACAACTACTGGAGATTTGCTTGATTTTGTAATTAACCCTAACTTTTTGTACAACAAAGAGTTGAAATATGGAATATATGCTTTTGCAGGTGGTGGTGCTAGTGTAGGTTTGGCACAAGGGTTACATGCATCAGTCAGTCCAATAACCTTTGGTAAGTTTGGTTTGAATGGAATGATTGGTGCAGGGTATAAGTTGGCTGACTTGCCACTGACATTTGCATTAGATTTCCGTCCTGGTTATGCTATGCTACTCAATGTAAAGTATGAGGCAATCATTCACGCGTTTGACTGGCACTTAGCAGCAAGTGTAAGATATTGTTTCTAAATAAACAACTCATACCAATAAAAATGCACTCCGAGGGGAGTGCATTTTCTATATTATATATAAGGTAAAAATCATCATTTTCTTGCATAATTCAAAAAAATGTAGTACTTTTGTGGGCAGAAAGGAAGTTGTAATATAAAATCAACAACTTAAACAACATTTTTTGTCAACAACTTGCGCGGCAATCAAATAGCACCCCAAAAAGCAAACTTTTTCGGGGACCCCGCACTTCCTGCCGTGCTCAAAGAAAAATAAAAATATCATGAAACGATTCATTTACATTATTGCAGTACTATTAGTTTGTAGTCAATACAGCGCGGGACAAACAGTAATAGATTTTCCTGCTACGGAATATACGCAAGATCCAAAAGCAAACTTTCGCTTGTATAAAACAAAAAACAAGTACAACTTTATTAAGTTGGACACACGTACAGGACAAATGGAATTGGTGCAATGGAGTTTAGATGGTGATAGAATGTCATATAGATTGTCCAATGAAATATTGACATCATCTTATGAGGAACAGATTCCTGGACGCTTTACGCTGTATGCAACAACGAATATGTATCAGTTTGTTTTACTAGATCAAATTGATGGAAGAACATGGCATGTACAATGGGGGACAGATAAAGGGTATCGCTGGGTTGAACGCATTTGGTTCAATGAAGAAAGAGAGCCTGTAAAAAAGCCTCAAGAACCAGAAAAAACATTTCTGGGGGATTCTGACATAACACCTGTTGATGATGAGTATAAATTGCAGGTAACTAAACGCATGGCTTCAGTACAGGAACAATATAGAAATCAATTATTAGGTAAGTCTCCAGTTAATGTAGCATACATGTCTGTGATGAAAAAATTAATGCTATCTCCATACAAATTAGATTGGGAATGTGTAGAGACCTTAACGAATTTCATAGCTTTATTATTAGAAACTGATTGTACTATCAATAAAGAGAATTTAGAAGAACAACTTGAAGGAAAGACTGAGTATAAAGATATAATAAAAGTGTTTGAAGAATTTAATAATGGACAACAGAAGTAACTAATATAGAAAATACACTCTCTTTCGGGAGTGCATTTTCTATATTACATATAAGGCGTAACCTTACATTACGATGTTCACGATGCGGCCAGGGACAACGATGACTTTCTTTGGAGCGGTGCCGTTCAATTGTTTGGCGGTCAGTTCGTGAGCCATGACAATCTTCTCAACCTCCTCGCGTGGGGTGTCCTTTGCCACTTCAATAGTAAAGCGCACTTTACCATTGAACTGAACAGGGTACTTCTGCGTTGCCTCAACCAAGTATGCTTCGTTGCACTCTGGCCATTCGGCGTGGCATACAGAAGTGGTTTCGCCACAGAGATGCCATGCCTCCTCTGCAATGTGAGGAGCGTATGGAGCAAGCAAGATAGCGAAGGTCTTGAGGATAGCGACCTTGTTGCACTTGAGGGCTTGGAGTTCGTTTTGCGCAATCATGAAGGCAGGGATAGAAGTGTTGAACGAGAAGTTCTCAATATCCCAAGTAATCTTCTTGATGAGTTTGTGCAATGAGCGAAGTTCCTCTGCTGTTGGCTCATCGTTGGAGAGGGTCTCGAACATGTTCCACCACTTGCGCAAGAAGCGGTGTACACCATCAATACCATTGGTGTCCCAAGGTTTGGACATCTCCAAAGGACCGAGGAACATCTCGTAAAGGCGCAGTGTATCAGCACCATACTTAGCCACCACATCGTCTGGGTTCACGACATTGAACATAGACTTGGACATCTTTTCCACCGCCCAACCGCAGATGTATTGCTTTGGAGCCATTGGCGAACCGATATATGGGTTATCTTCTACGGAAGTGCCATCTGCAAAGACAAACTGTGCGTTCTTGAACTCAGGCATCCAGTTGCGGAAGGCCTCGATGTCGAGTACATCGTTCTTGACGATATTCACGTTTACGTGGATAGGTTGTACCTTATCTTTGTACTCTGGGTTGTCGATGAGGTTGTAACTGATGAAGAGGTTGCCCGTTGCGCCTTCGCCGATATAACGATAGACGAAGTTGGAGCGACCTTGGATCATACCTTGGTTGATGAGTTTGCGGAATGGCTCATCCTCGCAGATATAGCCGAGGTCGAAGAGGAACTTATTCCAGAAACGGCTATAGATAAGGTGCCCCGTAGCGTGCTCTGTACCACCTATATAGAGATTAACTTGACGCCAGTATTCGTTGGCCTCTTTGCCCACGAGAGCTGCATCATTGTGGTTGTCCATATAGCGGAGGTAGTATGCCGATGAACCCGCAAAACCAGGCATGGTGCAAAGCTCCAATGGGAAGACAGAAACGTTATCAATCAGGGACTTGCTAACCACCTTATTGTTCACAGTGTCCCATGCCCAGAGGTCCGCATTGCCGAGAGGAGGCTCGCCTGTGGTGGTAGGTTTGAAGTCCGACACAGCAGGGAGTTCGAGTGGCAAGCAAGATTCTGGAATCATGTATGGCATGCCGTCTTTGTAGTAAACAGGGAAGGGTTCGCCCCAGTAGCGTTGGCGGCTGAAGACCGCATCGCGGAGGCGGTAGTTCACTTTCACGCGACCGAGACCCGTATTGGTGATATGCTCCTTCATGCGTTGGATGGCCTCTTTGACTTCTAGTCCGTTGAGGAAGCCCGAATTGATCATGATACCCTCTTTGGCATCGAAGCTCTGCTCGCTGACATCGGCACCCTCGATGAGTGGGATGATAGGCAGGTTGAAGTGCTTAGCGAACGCGTAGTCACGGCTATCGTGTGCAGGCACAGCCATGATAGCACCTGTGCCATAACCACTTAGCACATAGTCGCTTACATAGATAGGAATTTCAGCATTGGTGAGAGGGTTGATAGCATACGAGCCCGTGAAGACACCAGTAACACGGCGGTCAGCGATACGTTCGCGTTCGGTACGGTTCTTCACCATCTGGAGGTATGCCTCCACCTCGGCGCGTTGCTCATCGGTAGTGACACGAGCCACATACTCGCTCTCTGGTGCAAGCACCATGAAGGTCACACCATAGACCGTATCTGCGCGGGTGGTGAAGATAGTGAATGGCTCGTCTTGGCCCTTGATAGCAAAGCGCATCTCCGCACCTTCGCTGCGACCAATCCAGTTGCGTTGTGTCTCTTTGAGAGAGTCGGTCCAATCGACCGTATCAAGCCCTTGGAGTAAGCGTGGCGCGTAGGCACTCACGCGGAGATTCCATTGGCGCATGACGCGTTGCTCTACAGGGTAGCCGCCGCGCACGGAAAGTCCTTCGCTGACCTCATCATTGGCAAGTACGCAACCGAGCTCTGGGCACCAGTTCACCTTCGTATCTGCCAGATAAGCAATACGATAGTTCATCAGGCGTTCTTGTTGTTCGCGCTCGGAGAGTGTTGCCCATGTAGGGTCGGTTTGCTCAAACTTCTCGATGAGCTTGCTAATTGGCTGTGCTTTTTGCAGAGAAGTATCGAAATAGGAGTTGAACATTTGGATAAATGCCCATTGTGTCCATTTGTAGAAGTCTGGTGAGCAGGTCTTTACCTCGCGGTCCCAATCGTAGTTGAAACCAATCTTTTGGAGTTGCTCAATGTAGTGAGCGATATTCTCCATTGTGGTTTTCTCAGGGTGTTGACCTGTTTGGATAGCGTATTGCTCCGCAGGCAGACCATAGGAGTCAAAGCCCATTGGGTGGAGGACATTGAAACCTTGGAGGCGTTTGTAACGGCTGTAGATATCACTGGCGATATAGCCGAGAGGGTGACCTACGTGCAAGCCCGCGCCCGATGGATAAGGGAACATGTCGAGGACATAGAAGGGCTTGTTATCGCTTTGGTTGCTTACTTTGTAAGTGCCTGCTTTAGCCCATTCGGCTTGCCATTTCTTTTCTATTTCGGAAAAATTATAGTCCATAATTTTTATTGTTTAGTGAACGCGCCTTTGGCGCTACTGTTTAGTGTTTAGAGGAGTTTCTTTACCTGGTCATAGACGTTTTGGGCGGTGAAGCCGAGTTTCTCATCAAGCACTTTGTATGGTGCGGAGAAACCGAAGGAGTTGAGTCCCCAAACGGTACCGTGTTCGCCTACTAGTCCTTCGAGATTGCATGGCAGACCTGCGGTTAGACCGAAGCGCAGCACGCCTTGTGGCAAGACTTCAGCTTGATACTCCTTGCTTTGTTGGCGGAAGATTGCCTCCGAAGGAACGCTCACAATTTGGAGGCGGATGCCCTCTGCGCGAAGAAGTTCGGCACCTGACATGAGGGTAGAAACTTCGCTACCTGAAGCCAGCATCACCACTTGTGGGTTCTCATCTTTGCTCACGATATACGCACCTTTCTTCACGCCTTCAGCGGAAGTGTTAGGCACACTGGTCACGTCTTGGCGCGAGAGAATGAGGGCAGTTGGAGTATAGATATTCTCCATTGCCATCTTCCATGCAGCAGTAGTCTCTTCGGCATCCGCAGGACGAAGAACCATCACGCTGGGACGACCAGAATGGTTGTGTAGTTTCTCCATAAGGCGGATTTGTGCTTCTTGCTCCACTGGCTCATGGGTAGGACCATCTTCGCCTACGCGGAAAGCATCGTGGCTCCAAACGAACATCATCTGAATCTCCATGAGAGCAGCCATACGGATGGCAGGTTTCATATAATCGGAGAAGACAAAGAATGTTCCGCAGGCAGGGATGATACCGCCGTGGAGTGCCATACCGATGCAGACACAAGCCATGGTGAGTTCGCTAACACCTGCTTGGAGGAAACGGCCAGTGAAATCGTTAGGGGTGATGACGTGGGTATGTTTGAGGAAACCGTCTGTCTTGTCGGAGTTGCAGAGGTCGGCGGAGGATACAATCATGTTGCCGACATTCTCTGATAGATAAGCCAATACATTAGCAGATGCAGCACGGGTAGCCACGTTTTGCTTTTGCATGATTTCGCTCCAGTCCACGCAAGGTGCTTCACCACGCATAAAGGTCTCATACTCGTTGGCAGCCAATGGGTTAGCGGTTGCCCACTCGTGATAAGCGGCGTAGCGTTGGTTGGTGATTTCGCGCAGTTCTTCGGCACGTTTATCGTAGAGTGCTTGCACATCAGGGAAAACTTGGAATGGGTTCTCAGGATCGCCACCTAGGTTGCGAACGGTAGCTTCGAAAGAAGCACCCGACTTGCTGAGTGGCTGACCGTGGGTAGAGGTTTTGCCTTCCCAACTCTCGCCTTCTGCAGTCACACAGCCTTTACCCATTGAGGTATGACCGATGATGAGCGATGGGCGATTCTTCTCTGCTTGTGCGTTGAGAATAGCTTGGCGAATAGCCGATGGGTCGTGACCATCAATATCTTGTACATACCAGCCCCATGCCTCGTATTTCATGGCTACGTTCTCGGAGGAAACCTCGTTGCAGTTGGTAGAGAGTTGCACCTCGTTGGAATCGTAGTACATGATGAGATTATCGAGTTTGAGGTGTCCAGCCATACGACCTGCGCCTTGGCTAATCTCCTCTTGAATACCACCATCGGAGATGAAAGCATAGATGGTAGGATTATGAATCTCACCATAACGGGCATTGAACCACTTAGCTGCGATAGCTGCACCTACTGCGAAAGTATGACCTTGACCAAGTGGACCAGAGGTATTCTCTATGCCGCGAGCTACGTTGCGCTCTGGGTGACCAGGAGTGACACTACCCCATTGGCGAAGCTGTTGGAGTTCTTCCATTGTGAAATGTCCTGTCATGCAAAGTTGTGCATAGAGCATTGGCGACATATGACCTGGGTCGAGGAAGAAACGATCTCGTGCTTCCCAACATGGGTTCTCTGGGTCATGGATGAGAAATTCTGAGTAAAGCACTTGTACAAAGTCTGCTCCACTCATTGAACCACCAGGGTGTCCACTCTTGGCCTTCTCGACCATAGCTGCGGCGAGGATACGGATGTTATCTGCCGCTTTTGTCATAAGTTGATTTGTGTTCATGATTGTATCGTTTGTTAATATAGTTCAACGTTGTTAAAATTTATATCCAAGGAAATAGTTGATTCCCCAATTCGTATCATTGCGATATCCAAAACCTGGTAGATATGCAGGCAATGCATCGCCTTGCTTATCTGTACGAGTGAAAAGAATCTTCATACGAATATACCACCCCATCTGGAAACCTTTCCAAACTTGCACTTGGCAACCGGCCACGATTTCTCCCCAACAGTCGAATCTTCTTTGGTCGAAATAATCTACCTTCCCCATTGGCCAATAGTCGCCATAGATAGGCACATCCGTAACTTGGAAGCCCTGATATGCACCTGCAAAACGTAGTCCTATCATCAAGCAGTTTTCAGAAACACCTTTTTGGAGTGCACTCAAATCCATTCCCACACGCGCAAAACCGCCATGTCCCTTATAATGCCCTCCATCAGCAGTAGCATCAGCAATAGCATAACCCAATTCCAAAGTAGGATAAAAACGCTTTGCTAGACGCATATTGATAGCCATCTCATAATCCTGTACCTTTCCCGCTGAACGAACTAACTCAAGAATAGGCATTGCGATATCTAATTTAATGCTCATACCTTGGTAGATAGCCGTATCGGAATACTGACGAGTCTGCACGCTGTCTGTCGAATGCTCGCTCGCGCTCGCGCATAATGCGGAGCTCAACAAAGATAATATGACCAACAGATATCTATTCATGTAAATGAATACGCAGATTTTCTTGTACGGCGTTTTCTACGTTAGCATTGATAATTTGCACACTATCCACTCGATAGTCAGTGGACCAAGCGGCAGTTATAGTATGATAAATTGCACAACCGCATGCCAAACTAACAAAATATTGACGCGGTGTATGCTCCACAAAAAGAGTATCAGTCTGTTCGTGAAAAGTCATTATGAACGCTGATATTGTGGTATCTGGTCGCAAAGGCAAAGTCAATCTCTTTAGACTCTTGCGATTGTCTATAATCGAATCAGACTTCCCAATGACTTCTACCGTTATGCTATCCCATGCAGTATATTTGACAGAGTGCCCTTTCTGGTTCAAGGAATCAGCTTGCAACGAGACGCCCATTGCCACTTCCATATCTTTGCGGCAAACGGTATCTCTAGTACAAGCACCTACGATAGCCATTACAGCGAGTAGCGTAATATAGATTCTTATATTTTGCAGCATCGGTTGATGAAAGAATTAAAGCAACGATCTCGCCTCGTTACGTAGTTGTTGCATAGCCTTTTCGTTTGCAGTTTCGCCATTAGAAGTGTACGCCGTTATCAACACTTTTGCATAATCGAGCGCCGAGCTCTCAGGCGGCATCTGCTGTGCCATCGTATTGATGAATGCTACCATTTGGTCACGCGAAGCAACAATAGCTTCCCATACCTCATCACTCACATAGACTTGTTGGCTGAGGTTATGATCATACTCCACACGAATGGTGTGCATTAGATGTTGTTGCACTTGCAGAATAGTCATTTCACCCAAATTAAGCTCAAGAAGCATATGCTCTGGCGTGGTTCTTTCTAGCAACAACGCAAGACGTTCATACGCACGCATACGTAGCGGTGAAATTTCTTTTTGCGAAAGTTTCTTTAGTTCCCAAAGACGTTTTTCCGTTTCACTTTTGTAGAACTTATGCATCACAATCCACGTGGCAAGAAGCACACATAATGCAGGCACACAGTATTTTAAAATCTCTAACATAATCGCCCAAATAAATTTGGGCGCAAAGTTACAAAAAAAATCGCACATATGCAAGACTAAAGTCACTTTTATGCATTAATAACACAAAAATGCATGACTGAGTTCCAATCCTATTCTTAAGAATCAGCACCTTTTATACACAATGTATCGTTGGCGTATCATCGGCTTATCATCCGCTTATCCACCGCTAAAATTATAATGCTTGCCAAATAGGTAGTCACTGAAAACAATCTTAAAAAACATACTATTTTGTTCCTCATCTTAACCAAAGACAATTATCCAAATAAATAAAGGCTGCCCTATTGAGCAGCCCTTACTTTTAAGCAACGAAATTACTTATTTTATGATATCACATCCCATGTATGGTTGCAATGCAGCAGGGATGCGAATTCCTTCTGGAGTTTGATTGTTTTCAAGAAGAGCTGCCACGATACGAGGCAAAGCCAACGCAGAGCCATTAAGTGTATGACATAAAGCAACTTTCTTATCCTCTGCACGACGATAACGGCAGTGCAAACGATTGGCTTGGTAAGTATCAAAGTTAGATGTAGAAGACACCTCTAACCAGCGATGTTGCGCCTCTGAATACACTTCAAAATCATAGCAAAGTGCTGCAGTGAAAGACATATCGCCACCACTGAGACGCAGTACGCGATAAGGGAGTTCTAATTTTTGGAGCAAGCCCTCTACGTGCGCCAACATTTCTTTGTGGCTCTCATCCGAATGTTCAGGAGTATCAATGCGCACAATCTCCACCTTACTAAATTCATGTAAACGGTTCAATCCACGCACATCCTTACCATATGAACCTGCTTCACGACGAAAGCATTGGGTGTAAGCACAGTTTTTGATAGGGAGCTGAACTTCGTCAATAATCACATCGCGATATATATTAGTAACAGGCACCTCTGCAGTTGGAATCAAATATAGATTATCTAATTGACAGTGGTACATTTGTCCCTCTTTATCAGGCAATTGACCAGTACCATAACCACTAGCTTCATTCACTACTGTAGGTGGCATAATCTCGGTATAACCAGCCTTGCCAGCCTCAGCAAGGAAAAAGTTAATCAACGCGCGCTGCAGGCGTGCGCCTAAACCTACATATACAGGAAAGCCCGCACCAGAGATCTTGACACCCAAATCAAAATCGATAAGGTTGTATTTTTTTGCCAATTCCCAGTGAGGAAGTTTATCACTATCAGCCAACTGCTCGTCGGTGGCGTTATCCCAATCGCGGATTGCAATAGAGCCATTTGCTGCAAGTGCATCCAGCATAGGCTGGTTAGCCCAATTACCTATCTTCACCACGAGGTTATCCTCTGCGGCTCCACCCTCTGGCACGATGTCATATGGGACGTTTGGAATAGTAAGCAAAAGAGAAGTGAGAGCCTCTTCTGCCTTTGCCATCTCTTGCTCGTAACCAGGGATAGCTTGTTTAAGAGCACCCGTTTGTGCTTTTGCAACTTCTGCCTCTTCACGCTTGCCTTGTGCCATGAGTGCGCCAATCGACTTTGAGATCTTGTTCATCTCAGCAGAAGCAGCGTCTTTTTTTTGCTGAGCTGCTTTACGCTCAGTATCAAGGGCAATAACTTGCTCAATCGTCTCTGCCGCATTGGCAAAATGCTTCTTTTCCAAACCAGCTATGATTGCTGTCTTGTTGTCGTATATTTGTTTAAGTGTTAACATATTAATTGTAATTAAAAACAAATTTCTCCCGCCAACTGCCGAAGCAATCGGTAGGAGAAATTAGGATTAGTTTTCTCTTGCCGATTAAGCCTCTGCAATCGGCTGGATGGAAACGTATGATTTGTTGTTACGCTTCTTTTGGAAGCATACGATACCATCTGTAAGAGCGAAAAGAGTGTGGTCAGAACCCATACCAATATTCTCGCCTGGGTTGTGAACTGTACCACGTTGACGTACGATGATGTTACCAGCTTTAGCGAATTGACCACCAAAGATTTTTACACCAAGTCGTTTGCTTTCTGATTCACGGCCGTTCTTGGAACTACCGACACCTTTCTTATGTGCCATAATCTCTTAAACTTTGCTTTTAAAAAGGTTAAACAATTAAGCCAACACGATCTCTTTAACAACGAGATTGGTCAAATCTTGACGATGGCCGTTCAATTTACGATAGCCTTTACGGCGTTTCTTATGGAAAACGAGAACTTTCTCGCCGCGGCACTCGTTATCGAGTACTTCGCAAACCACTTTTGCTCCCTCTACAACAGGAGCACCTACTTTCACATCTCCATCGTTGTCAACGAGGAGAACTTTCTCGAATGTCACCTCAGCACCCTTCTCAGCTGCCATACGGTTAACAAAGAGTTTTTTGCCAGCCTCAACTTTGTATTGAAGGCCTTGCATTTCTACAATTGCGTACATTTACCTTAAATGTTTTATTATAAATTACATATCGGTCAGGCGAGATGCAGAGTCATCGACGTTGGCATACCCAAGATGGGTATCATCCGTCCCCTCAGCAGCGCTACTTTGAAGCCCAAAAGCCGAAAAAGCGCGCAAAGGTACAACTTTTTTTTGGATTGACAAAATATTTTCTGCTTTTTTTTCAAAAAGATGTATATCCTGCACAATTTTTGAGCAAAACAAAGCACCAAAAACAATAATTATTTTAAAACATTTGCACACGTCAATAAAATTCCGTACCTTTGCAGGCTCGAATTATTATCGCATAGTAACTAAACAAGCATATAAAAATATTATGTCTTTGAAAACCAAAATCACACTACTCATGACCATCGTATTGATGTGTTCATGTGTATCGCGTAAGCAATTAGCTTATTTCCGACCTATCACAGCTGAAAGTGCAGAGAAAATCAACAACGAAAGAGCATCACAACCAGAGCCCACCGTAAAAATCAATGACGCATTGATCATAACTGTTACCGCTCTGGATCCTGAAGCCGCAATTCCTTACAATCTCCCTAGTGCGCCACATGTAGTGCCCAATAGTGAGTTTGTTCCAACTGCTTCTTCCTACCAATACTATACGGTGGATACAGACGGCAACATTGCCTTCCCTATTCTAGGCAAACTGCATGTAGCTGGAAAAACACAGTCAGAAGTCATCAATATGATTCAAGACCAGCTTAAAGCACAGATTCTTAACCCTATCGTGACAATGCGTTTTCTCAATGCAAATGTAACTATATTGGGTGAGGTAAAAAACCCCGGCACATACCCTTTGAATAATGGTCGTATGACATTACTTGAGGCCTTGGGTGCTGCAGGTGATCTTACCGAATACGGACGTCGCGAAAATATTCTCGTTACGCGAGAGAATAATGGTAAATTAGAATTTGCACGACTTGACTTAACCTCCGACGATATATTCACATCACCCTATTACTATTTACAACAAAATGATGTGGTTGTTGTAGAGCCAAACCAAGCACGTTCAACAAGCAATCAAACCATTAGTTTGTGGCTAAGCATGGTGGGTACTGTATCAAGTGCGGCTACTGTAGTTGTGTCCGTGATGTCGGCAGCAGGAGCTTTCAAATAATCAACCTCAATAATCTGAAAAATCAACTAAAATAGATATGACACAAGAAACACAAGAAATCGATATTCGTACATGGATTATCCGTATATTCAGGAATTGGTATTGGATTCTCATTAGTTGCATCATCTTTGGAGCATTGGGCGTTTACACCTATTTGTCTACCACGTCTAAATACACTGTAGATGCAAAACTCATGATTCGTAATAACGAATCCGATTCACCACTTGCACAAATGGAGATGTTAACCATGCTGGGAATGGGTGGCACTAAGCAAATAGAAGATGAAGTAGCAATCCTTACATCACGAGACATCTTAACACAAGTAGTTCGCGACTTGGATCTACAAAGCGAATATCGTAAAAAAAGAAAACTCAAATGGGAAGGACAATATCCTTCACGAGACTTGACCGTTGTTTATCCTGAAACATTCCTTGACACGACAAAAAAGGCGGTTAAGATAAAAATCAAAGTACGGAAAAATGATTATTTAGTAAAAGTGAAATACGGTCGTTGGGATTTCAGCCGACATAAAGTTAAAGACTTGACGCAATCCTTCAACACATGTGCGGGTGATATCGCTTTCCAGTTAAGAAAACCTATCAAGCAAGGGGCTCAATACTATATTGTTACCTTGCCTATGTTGCCTGCTGTGGATAAATACACACGCTCGATTGTGGCTGTTCCTCATAAGAAAGAATCAAACGTCATTAATATTTCTACATCAACAGACATGCCACAGCGCGCTATTGATTTTATCAACAAAGAAATTGAGTTCTATAATCTCGATGCAGTGATTGATAAAAATATCATGGCAAGCAATACCGCAGCCTTTATTGAAGAAAGACTGCGACTTATTGAAGGTGAATTAGCCGCGGCAGAAACCGAGTTGGAAACATATAAAGCAGAAAATGGTATTGTAGATTTGCTCACAGAAGCTGAGATTTATCTTCATGAAGGGGCCGAGTACAAGAAACAACTCGCTGAGATAGAAACACAAATCAATCTCATTCAATACATTGCAGAATACGTTGCAGACGAAAGCAAAAGCACTGCACTTATTCCTGCTAACCTCGGCATTGACGATGAAGCATTAGTCACTCTTATAGCTGAATACAACCAACAGATGCTTAGTCGTATGCGCGTACAACGTACTGCGACCGATAGCAACCCTGTTTTAAGACAAATGGACACACAGTTAGCAATGCTTCGCGAAAATATCATCACCAGTATTCATAGTGTGCGCAATAGTCTGAATATTGCCAAAAAGGATGCAGAAAAACGTCAAGGCTCTATCAATGTACAGCGCCACAATATACCTACCCAAGAGCGAGAGTATGTGGAAGTAGCTCGCACACGAGAATTGAAAGAACAACTTTACCTATTCCTCTACGAAAAAAGAGAAGAGAATGCACTGACGTTGGCTTCCACTGTGATGCCGGCAAAAATCATTGCATCACCTCAAATGGACCCTACAGCAACCTCACCAAGCATCAAGATTATTGGTATTGTATGTTTGTTACTTGGTATTGGTTTCCCCATTGCCATAATCTATCTTTACCACTTCTTTAACAATAAACTAAGCGATGATTCTAAAGAGTTCGAACGCAAAACACATGTGCCATTTGGAGGTATTCTTGTACAAAATCACCACGGAGAACATATTGCTGTTCGAGATGGCGTAAACTCAGCTTCTGCTGAATTATTCCGCTTGCTGCGCAGTAATATCCGCTTCATGCTACCTGCCGATGCTAAAAACCCAGTGATACTTGTTACTTCAAATATCAATGGCGAAGGTAAGTCTTATGTAGCTACCAATCTAGCCATCTCTTTGGCCCTATTGGATAAAAAAGTAGCACTAGTGGGTCTGGACATACGTAAACCTATGCTAGCGCAATATCTCAACTTACCTTCTGCAGGTTGTTTAACATCCTATTTATCGGATGATGCCTATATTGTAGATGATATAGTAATACCATCGAATGTGAATACTAACTTGGATATCATTCCTGCGGGTATTATTCCTCCAAATCCAAATGAATTACTTTTAAGCGAACGTCTTGACGAACTATTTGTAGAATTGCGTAAGCGCTATGATTACATCATTGTTGACTCAGCACCAGTGGCACTCATCAGCGACACATTCCAACTCAATCGAGTAGCAGATATGACCGTCTATGTATGCCGCGCACGCTATACTACATTCGACCTAGTTGATTATCTCAACCAAGTTAACGAACAAAAGCGTTTACCAAACATTGTCACCGTACTCAATGGTGTGAATGCTAGCAAAGCGGGTTACGGCTATGGCTATGGTTACGGTACGAACGTCAAAAGTGGTAAGAAATAACTATCGTTAACTGCCTATGATTCTCTGTATAGCCGAAAAACCCTCTGTGGGTCGCGATATCGCTCGCGTTTTGGGTGCAACTACTTCGCGAGATGGCTATATGGAAGGGAACGGATATTGCGTTTCGTGGACTTTTGGACACCTATGCGCACTGCTTGACCCTAACGAATACAACGAGCAATGGAAAGGGTGGAATATGTCCTCATTGCCGATGGTACCAGCTCGATTTGGCATCAAAGTGACAGATGACAAAGGCGTACAGAAGCAATTCAATACCATCAAAACTCTTATCGCACAAGCTGAGATGGTTATTAATTGTGGTGATGCGGGGCAAGAAGGAGAACTTATCCAGCGTTGGGTATACCAAAAAGCGGGCTGTAAAGTTCCCGTCAAGCGTTTGTGGATTTCTTCGCTGACCGAAGATGCTATCCAAGAAGGTTTTCAAAAACTCAAAGACCAAAGCGAGTACCAACACCTCTATGAGGCAGGGCTCATGCGTGCTATCGGAGATTGGCTATTAGGTATGAATGCTACTCGTGCCTACACCTTGCGTTTCGCCAAAGGAGTAGGTAAAGATCGACAAGTACTAAGTATCGGTCGCGTACAAACACCTACTCTCGCACTGATTGTTAAACGCCAGCATGAAATCGAAAACTTCGTACCACGCACATATTGGGAACTCAAAACTCTCTACCGTGATACACTTTTTTCAGCACAACTGCCTGCCGAAGAAGATGAATACGCCATCACTTCCCTTGAGCATGGACAGAAGTTGGTGGAAAACATCAAGGACCTCCCACTTGAAATTACTTCAGTGGAGAAAAAGAAAGGTATGGAGTATGCTCCACGTTTGTTCGATCTCACATCTTTACAAGTAGAATGTAACAAACGCTACGGCATGACTGCCGATGATACTCTCAAAACGATTCAAAGTCTATACGAGAAACATGTTACCACTTATCCACGTGTGGACACCACTTTTATCAGCGATGACATTTATCCCAAAGTGCCAGCTACGTTGCGCGGTATTCAGGATTATTTTCCACAAATAGTCCCACTTCTTTCGCTCAAAGCAGATGGTGGAAAAAGTGCAGACAGCTTACCGAAATCCAAGAAAGTCTTTGATAATAGCAAAGTTACTGACCATCATGCTATCATTCCTACGGGGCAACGTCCCGACAACCTCACCGAACTTGAACAAAAGGTATATAACATGGTAGCACTTCGTTTCATTGCAGCTTTCTATCCACCATGCCAAGTAGCAAATACAACTGTTCTCGCGTGCGCGGGCGATATATCTTTTAAGGTGACAGGACGCGAAATTCTTGTCCAAGGTTGGCGCGAAGTCTTCGCTAAAGAGAAAAACGATGATGAAACTGAAGAGCAAAAGACGCTACCTGCTTTCCGCAAAGGCGAATCAGGACCTCACGAACCACAACTACAAGAAAGAACAACTACCCCACCGAAACCCTACACTGAAGCTACCCTTCTTCGAGCTATGGAAACGGCTGGCAAG
Organism: Paludibacteraceae bacterium; assembly: GCA_045531475.1. Taxonomy (GTDB): domain Bacteria; phylum Bacteroidota; class Bacteroidia; order Bacteroidales; family Paludibacteraceae; genus Colicola. The sequence goes on along the minus strand of JAZSEB010000017.1, from coordinate 65,767 downwards.
ACCGTCGAAGATGAGGAATTGCGTGACGCGATGAAGGAAAACGGGATTGGTAGGCCAAGTACGCGTGCAGCTATTATTGAGAAGCTATTCCAACGCAAATACATTATTCGTGACAAGAAAAATATCAAAGCCACCGAAGTGGGTATCAACCTGATACACACCATTATATCGCCGCTTCTCAAGTCTGCCGAGCTCACGGGCCGCTGGGAACAAAAACTTCGTGCCATAGAGCGTGGCGACTATACAGCGCAACTCTTTTTAGATGAACTCAAACAAATGACTGCAGAGGTTGTCCACGAAGTGAAAGCTGATAAATCAGGTATGCGTTGCCCTGTTTGTGGTAAAGGCTCTGTTATCCGTGGCAAGACGCGTTATGGATGTTCACGTTGGCGCGAAGGTTGCACATACGCTGAACCTTTTGGATAAAATACATACATCTATTCTCCATATTCCCAGCGCGCACCGCACAATAACCGCACAATTCTAATCCTATATAACAATTATGAAACAGATTTTTATCCTCCTGCCTCTTTTGGCACTCACACTGGTAGGTTGTAATCCTACACCTCAACACAACGAACCTATGAACAACGAAGTCATCAACGCTATCATGGCACGCCGAAGCATCCGTCAGTACCACGCTACCCCTATAGCACGCGACACGATGATGCAAATCATGACCTGCGGTATCAATGCCGCTAATGGTCAAAATAAACAATCATGGGAAGTACGTATCATCGACAACCCTGCTACAATGCAACAAGTTCAAGACCTAATGGTTACAGGTAATCCTGCTCTCCAACCAGAGATGGTACGCGGCTGTATGCGCGGTGCACCTGTGATGACCTTCATCGCTCGTGACCTCAGTTACGATTTCTCGGCTTACGACTGCGGACTACTCGCCGGCAACATGATGCTTGCGGCTCAATCGTTGGGCGTTGGCTCTATCTGCCTCGGCAGCCCTGTGCGCTTTATCAATGATGCAGAGAACAGCGCAGAGATTCTTGCCCTATTGGGTTTCAGCGACAACTACGAACTCTGCCTCTGCGTTGGCTTTGGCTATGCCAACGAAAGCCCTGCCGCCAAACCACGCGACATCAACAAAGTGCAGTATATCGACTAAACTCCGTCACTACAACCCTAGCCCTCACATCATCTGTGTGAGGGCTTTTTTTTATCCCATATCCCTGCCTCTAAACTCTAACCTTTCGCCTTTAAACTAAAAAAATGCACTTTTCCACAAAAAAAGTGCATTTTTCTTTCAAACTGACATGTTTTAGCAGTTTGAAGCAGTACCTTTGCACCCGATTTCAGAAAATTATATGTTTAACCACTTAAAAACTCACATGTATTATGAACCTACTTTTAACATTACTCATCAGTTTGGTTTCAGCCACAGTAATCACTTTTTGCATCGACATGATTACACAGTTTTTTCACCACGAAGCATAAAGAGAGAAAAAAAAACACTACTATTTGCATAAGTGCAAAAAAAGTACTACCTTTGCAGTCGCGTTAGTAATACAACGCTACACAATAATACACAATACTAACCATTCTAAACAACACCATTATGGCAGAAGAAAAGAAAATGCCCTCACCAGAGAAACTAAAGGCCTTGCAACTGGCCATGGCAAAAATCGATAAAGATTTCGGAAAAGGCGCCATCATGAAATTGGGCGACGACAAGATAGAAGATGTACCTGTAATCCCATCAGGTTCAGTAGGTTTGAACATTGCGCTTGGTGTAGGCGGCTACCCTCGCGGTCGCGTGGTAGAGATATATGGTCCAGAGTCCTCTGGTAAGACCACTCTCGCTATCCATGCTATGGCTGAGGTGCAAAAGCAAGGCGGTATCGCTGCTATCATCGACGCCGAGCACGCTTTTGACCGCTTCTATGCAGAGAAGTTAGGTGTAGATACCGATAACCTGCTTATCGCTCAACCTGACTGTGGCGAGCAAGCGCTCGACATTGCTGACGAGCTCATCCGTAGCGCAGCAGTAGACCTCGTAGTTATTGACTCTGTGGCAGCCCTCACCCCAAAAGCCGAGATCGAAGGTGATATGGGCGACAACCGTGTGGGCTTGCAAGCACGACTCATGTCGCAAGCGCTCCGCAAACTCACCGCTACTATCAATAAGACCAATACCACCTGTATCTTCATCAACCAACTCCGCGAGAAGATTGGCGTAATGTTCGGCAACCCAGAAACCACCACCGGCGGTAACGCGCTAAAGTTCTATGCTTCTGTTCGCCTCGACATCCGCAAGGCAAGTGCTATCAAGGATGGCGACGAGATTATCGGTAATCAAGTGCGCGTGAAGGTCATCAAGAACAAGGTAGCACCTCCATTCAAGAAAGCGGAGTTCGACCTCATGTTCAACGAGGGTATCTCTCGCGTAGGCGAACTCGTGGATATGGGTGTAGAGTACGGTATTTTGACCAAGTCTGGCTCATGGTATAGCTACGATGGCAACAAACTCGCTCAAGGTCGCGATGCTGCGAAGAACGTCCTCCGCGACAATCCAGACCTTGCCGACGAGATCGAAAGCAAAGTAATGGAAGCGCTCAAAAAATAATCTTGAACCAGCAAACACTGATATTAAGTCCTGAGAAAGCTTACGACGCGGAGCAACGCTACCGCGTCGTAAAGCGTTCTATTGATGCCCGCCAGCGTGCGCTCAAGGTACACCTCACTGTGCTCACCGACGAGCAGGGCAACCCTTTGCCCAAGGATGCACCTATCCCCCTATACGAACCGCCCGTTTTCCAAGACGTGCACCATGCCAAACACAGCGCAGTTATCATCGGCGCAGGACCAGCAGGACTCTTCGCTGCTCTCACATTGCTCGAACATGGCATCAAACCTATCATTTACGAGCGTGGCAAACCCGTCAGCGACCGCAAGAAAGACATTGCTATCCTCAACCGCAATCAGGGACTGAATGCCGAATCCAACTACTGTTTTGGTGAAGGTGGTGCAGGTACGTTCTCCGATGGCAAACTCTATTCGCGCAGCAAGAAACGCGGCAATATGCAACGTGTGATGGAGCTCTTTCATCACTTCGGTGCCAGCGATACTATTCTCTATGAGGCGCATGCCCATATCGGTAGCGACAAACTACCCTCTATTATCCGTGCCATGCGCGAGTGCATCATCGAGCATGGTGGCGAAGTCCATTTCGACACCTGCGTAGATGAACAACTCTTCCGTAGCCTTGTCGCCTCATCGCCTCATCGCCACAACGCCACCATCTTGGCGATTGGACATTCGGCGCATGACACCTACCAGATGCTTCTCGATAGCGGTGTCGCCCTCGCGGATAAGGGTTTCGCTATGGGTGTGCGTGTCGAACATCCGCAGGCACTTATCAATCGCCTCATGTACCACGACCCATCGCCCGAACTCATCCAGTTGATTGGCAATGCCTCGTACTCACTCGTGACGCAGGTACAAGGTCGTGGCGTGTATTCTTTCTGTATGTGTCCAGGCGGACATATCGTTCCTGCTGGCAGCGATGCCCGTGGTTGCGTGGTCAATGGCATGTCTGCCAGTCACCGCAACTCTCCCTTCGCCAACTCTGGCATGGTCGTCGAAATCCGTCCCGAAGACCTTCTCCATTACCCATTAGTGCAGCGTCCATTACCCATTAGCCCGCAGGGCGTCCATTACCCACAAGCAGACTTGCTTGCTGGTCTGCGCTTCCAACAGAAGTTGGAACGCCTCGCTTTCGAGCACGGCTCCGCCCCTTCTATCGCTCCAGCCCAACGCTTACGCGACTTTGTGGAAGGGCGCAAGAGCAGCACCCTGCCTGCATGTAGTTACTTGCCAGGCATGCGTTCCAGCAGCATGCACGAGTGGTTGCCCGAACATATCGGCAAACGCTTACAACAGGGTTTCCGCGATTTCGACCGCAAGTACCGTGGTTTTTTGACCAACGAAGCCGTTATCCTTGGCGTAGAGAGTCGCAGCAGTAGCGCAGTGCGTATCCCTCGCAATCCTGAGACTTTGCAGTCTATCTCTACTCCTCATTTATATCCTTGTGGCGAAGGTGCTGGCTACGCAGGTGGTATCACCTCCTCTGCCCTCGATGGCATCAATGCCGCCCTCAAGATCGCCGAACAACTTTCCTCTAAACACTAAACAGCAGCCCGTAAGGGCGTTCACTAAACACTAAAACATATGCTCCGCACCTACAACAAACCCATCTACATTGCCCTACTATCGATACTCACTCTCTGCCTTTTGTGCGATTATATCCCTGCATTGGCAGTATTGTCTTCATGGGTCACTCCACCTGTGGCATTGTTTCTCGGTCTTGTTTTCGCACTCACTTGCGGACAGGCATATCCCACTTTCAACAAGAAGGTGTCTAAGAAGCTGCTTCAGTATTCCGTCATCGGTTTGGGCTTTGGTATGAACCTGCACGCCTCGTTGGCATCAGGCAAAGAGGGTATGTTGTTTACTATCGTTTCGGTCTTCGGCACACTCCTAATAGGTATGTTCATTGGCTGCAAACTTCTGAAGATCAACCGCAACACTGCTTATCTCATCAGTTCGGGTACGGCTATCTGTGGAGGCAGTGCTATCGCAGCAGTAGGGCCTATCATCAAAGCAAAAGACAGCGATATGTCTGTGGCACTCGCCACCATTTTCATCCTCAACGCTATTGCGCTCTTCCTTTTCCCGGCGTTGGGACATTGGCTGGGCATGACGCAACAGGAGTTCGGCACATGGGCTGCTATCGCTATCCACGACACTAGTTCTGTGGTAGGCGCAGGCGCAGCGTATGGCGAAGAGGCGCTGCAAGTGGCTACAACTATCAAGCTCACCCGTGCTTTGTGGATTATCCCTTTGGCACTGCTGACAGCGGTCATCTTCCGCAGCGAAGGCAAGAAGATTAGCATCCCATGGTTTATCTTGTTTTTTATTGTTGCTATGTTGTTGAATACCTATGTACTTACTGATATTCCACAAGTAGGACAATTCATCTACGGTATTGCGCGTAAAGGACTTGTCATTACGATGTTCTTCATCGGCGCATCGCTTTCTATTGATACAATTAAGTCTGTCGGCATCCGTCCTCTGCTGCAAGGCATTCTCCTCTGGTTGGTCATCAGTGCAGGTTCATTGGCATATATCCTCTTGCGCTAATTCGCTATGTCATTTTCATTTGGGTTAAGGATTTATGAACGGCTTCATTCTCCCCTCTGACTAAACCTGAAAAAGGTTGACTTGATTACTGAGTTATGATCTTAAAAAACGTAAACTTTTGACTCGTTTCCTAAAAAGGTTGACTGGAGTCCTAAAATAGTTTCCTCATTTGGGAATTCACTTTGCGGTTCCGTCCGCAAGGTTCTCCCGCCTTTACACCATACACTCTACACCCCACACCTGAAAAATCGCCATAAAAAGCAATTTTTATTTGCATACTTCAAAATAATTCTGTACCTTTGCAACTGATTTGGCGAAGTGTTGCCAATCATAACATATTTTATTAACAGCATTAGCTATTATTTCGCGTTCAAAGAAAAAAGCCTAGGAAACTATTTTCTCTGAAAAGAAATAGGTTGCGTTTCAAGGGGGTAAAGGATACTCCATTCACCACTCTATATGCATATTTTAGGTGCAAGCTTTGAGTGGTGACGGGTTTCTTCCTAGGCTTCCTGTGAACGCGAAAGGGTTTGCACCTTTTCTATTTCTTTACAAGATTGATAGCATTGCATAAAACTATCAATCAACATGTTATCTTATTCTGTTGTTATTCGTACTTTAGGCAATACTGGAGAAAAGTATAATGCCTTGTTGCAATCAATCAAATCTCAAACTATTCAGCCAGAAGAGATCATTGTGGTTATACCTGAAGGATATTCACTTGATCATCAATTAGGTAATGAACGAATAATTTATTCCAAAAAAGGAATGGTAACTCAACGTGCCGTTGGTATTGCATCTGCAACTTCTGAATATATACTTGTATGTGATGATGACATCAGTTTTACACCTGATATGATAGAGCGACTATATAAATATCTAGTAGATAATGATTTAGATTGTTGTTTGCCAATGGAAGGAGACGATGATAAATGGAACTCTGATACAATTAATCTAAAATATCCATTGGTAACTCGTTTACGTGGTGCTTTTACAGGACAAATGTTGACAAGTCGCCGTAAATCAAAATATTTAGATGTGTTGACTTATACAGCAGGACATAAAGTCTTTGTGAATAGCAACCGATTAGATGAATGTTATCTCTGTACAACAGCATGTTTTCAATGTTTCTTCATAAAAACTTCTATGGCTCAAGCTGCACATTATGAAGAGGAAACTTGGTTGCAAGAGGGTACACTCACATCGTATGCAGCATTTGATGAACCTGTATTTTTTAGCAAACTCAATCTACTCGGTTTACGAATGGCTTATGCACTGAGAACTCATTATAAACATCTTGATGCTGGTGTTGGAAGAAAAGCGCATAATCCGATTGAAGCAAAGCAAATTCGATATTTTTCCATAGCTCGTAACCGTACAATCTATTGGTACAAGTACATTTATTCTACCTCAAAAGGCTTTTGGGATAAATGCTGCGCAATATTTGGTGGTGCTTACGGATTGACTAATTATGCACTCTTAACAATTTTGGTAAACTTAAGACCTAAACATGTTAAAGCTCTTGCAGCTCTTTTTAAGGGATACAAAGAAGCATTTATGTATATCCGTCTGCATTGCTAATGCTTTCGTTCGAGAATGCTACGAAATATATTTTGTTACTTTGTCTACGCTACCTCTACGCAAGAATATCATTGTTTTAAGATAGCGTTCAATACTCTTTTGTAAGAACGGCGAGAGCAATTTTGTTTGTATTGCAGATTATACATGTGAACCATGTTCACAGCAACAAGGTTATAACTAACATTAAAGTATTGAACAGCATACAGATATTATGACATGATACTAATTGTGAAAATTTAACAAAAGCTGATTTAACGCATACTGATTTTATCACGATAAAGCAAAAAAAAGTAAAGGTCAAAATTAGATTTGCAGAGTTGTTTTCTTATGGCAAATTTAATATCTATTCTATTTCTAATTGTTTGCGTTCGCGCATGATTTCCTGTTGCAATACCTCTGGGGTTGGCAATTCGAGTAGATATTTAGAAGCAAAGATTTGACGATGCTCTGCTAAAACAGAGTATTTTACAACCGCTTCGTTCTTGTCGGAACATAAAATCAAGCCCAAAGTAGGATTGTCATCCGCATGTTTATATAAATCATCAAACATACGAATATAACTATCCATTTGTCCTACATCTTGATGCGTTAATTTACCCAACTTAAGGTCTATCAAAACATGGCACTTCAATATGGAATGGTAGAATACCAAATCTACATAAAAATCTTCCTCCTCGTAACGCATTAATTTTTGTCGTGCCACAAAGCAAAACCCCTTTCCCAGTTCCAACAGGAAAGATTGCAAATTATTGATAAGTGATTTTTCGATATCCGTTTCGTGTAAAGCGGGGTAATTCTTTAGATTAAGAAACTCCAGTACATACGGGTCGTGAATAAATTCTTGTGGCGCTAATTGTGCAAGATTCTTTTCTGCCTCTTCGCGTACAGATGATGTGTTGGTACTATTTAATAGGCGTTCATAATACAAGACAGAAATTTGACGATCTAACTGTCGAGATGACCATGTTTGCTCCGCAGCTTCGTTCATGTACCACAAGCGCGCTTGCTCATTTTGTACACGAATTAATAAGCGATAATGTGTCCATGTCAATTCGGGACGCAGTGCGTCCCATTTTGGGAATACTAAATAGAATTGGCGTATACGGCGTAATTCTCGTTCATCAAATCCTTTTCCGAACTCGTCCGTTAAGCGTGTTGATAAATCCGCTAATACAGCCTTACCATATTCTGCTCGTGTATGGCCCTTTTGCTCATCTTCAACAATCAAACGCCCTACATTCCAATAGGCAGTTACCATGGCAAAATTAACTGCTTTATAAGCTGTTCGGCGTGCAGTTACAAGCACTTCACGAATCTCCGCAAATAGGTGACTTGATGTCGAAAGTGTTTGGTTCGATTTATCTATCTCGCTCATCGTTTTATAAGTTTTTTAATCACCCTGCAAAGGTACTAAAAATAAATGACATATACAAACTATTCGGTGTTTTTGAGGTGTTTTGTTCGGTGTTTTTGAGGTGTTTTAATCTGTGTTTAAGAGAATATTCTTACATAATTACCGCAAACCTTCGGCACAATCTTCGCGCGAAGAAACTTTTTTCAAAAAAAAATACACTCACGCGGGAAGCATAGTAAACACTACACTTCCCGCGTGTTGTATATACCATTTTACCCTCCAAATGCTCCAATCTTCGGCGCAAAACCCCTTCTGCGCCGAAGATTTTTGCAGCATTATTATAGAGACACACCTAAAAACGGAAAGGTAGAAAGTAAATAATGCAATAAAAGTGTTAAAATTTCTCACTTTATAGCACTAATTTTTTGAATATATCAGAAAAATACACTACCTTTGCGAACAAATTAACTACTCCACATGTTTACACGAACGATACAACTCATAGGCGAAGAAAGGTTTAAGGCATTGCAGCGCACACGCGTTATTCTCTTTGGTGTAGGAGGCGTGGGTGGTTGGTGTGCGGAGACACTCCTACGCACAGGCATCGGGCATCTGACCCTTGTGGACTTCGACAAGGTGGATACCACCAATCTCAATCGCCAAATAGTAGCCACCGCAGCCAACATAGGACAAAACAAAGTGCAGGAAATGCAAAAGCGATTGCTGCAAATCTGTCCCGAAGCAGACGTCCAAATCATAGATTGCCAATACAACAGCGAAACAGCCGACAGCTTTGACCTCGCACAATACGATATCGTAATTGATGCCATTGACATGGTGGATTGCAAAGCCCTGCTGCTCTACAACGCCACCGCAGCAGGTTGCCATGTCTATTCCAGTATGGGTGCGGGACGCAAGCTTTATCCACAGAACATCCGCACAGCCGAATTTTGGAAAGTGCAAGGTTGCCCCTTAGCGCGAGCACTGCGCACCAAAATGAAGAAGACAGGGCTACTACCTAAAAGCAAGATTCAATGCGTCTATTCCGAAGAGATTGCAGGCGAGCAGGGCACTATTGCCCCAGTAGTGGGCGTCTTTGGTATGACCCTCGCCAGCATGGTCATCAACGATATTGTTCGTGCAGCCAAATGATAGCACATCATTCACCTAACCTATAAAAACCAACCACATGAAAAAGATTCTTACCGCAGCAGTACTTGCACTGCTATCCACAGTAATTTTCGCAAAAGACTTTCAAGTATATGGTCCGCAAGGCGGACTGGCAATGACCGTCACACTGCCAGAGGGCTTTAATCCCGAAACGGACACCTGCCCAATGGTGATTCTCATGCACGGTATCTTCGCCAGCCAACGTATCACACCTATGCCTACTATCGCTCGCCAACTGGCTCAGGCAGGCATCGCCTCTATTCGCTTCAACTTCGGTGGACACTGGAGCAGCGAAGGCGAGATGGTAAAAATGACTATCGAGAACGAGATTGCCGAAGCCACAGCCATGTGGCAGTATGCTTGTTCGCTGCCGTATGTGAGCAAGATTGGACTATTAGGACACTCGCAAGGTGGTGTTGTGGCATCCATGACTGCAGGGCGGATTGCTGCTTCAGGCAGTAAAAAACAGCCATACGGACTGGTGCTGATTGCTCCTGCTTCAGTACTGAAGACAGCTTGCAACCAAGGCAGTATGTTGGGTGCGAAGTTCGACCCAAAGAACCCACCCGAGTACGTCAAGTGCTTCGGTATGATGAAGGTGAGCCGAGAATATATCTTGAGCACACAGCAGTTGGACATCTACGGCACAGCCGAGGCCTACAAGGGCCCCGTAAGAATTATCCACGGTAGCGATGACACACTCGTACCCATGTGGTGCAGTGAAGATTTCAAACGCACCTATGGCGAACGTGCCGAACTGATCGTTGTTGACAACGAAAACCACCGTATCAGCCGCAAGACCAAGCAGGTAGCAGATATGGTTGTGGAGTTCTTTAAGGGACTATGAAAGTAGTTTCTCTAAACAGACTTGCAGTGCCTCCGTCCAATGAGGAATAGCGATATCAAAAGTCTGTTTAATCTTCGACTTATTCAGCACACTGAAGTGTGGGCGTGGAGTCTGGTATTGATACTCGCTGCTAAGGATAGGGCGCAGGTTACATTGCGCAATTCGTTGTGCTGCATCGGTTGACAACAATGCTTGCGCGCGAGCAAAAATCTCATGCGTGAAATCGTACCACGAACAAACCCCTTCATTCGTAAAATGATACACACCTGCATGCCATTCGGGCGATTCAATGGCTGCAAAAATAGCCATCGCGAGATCGGCAGCATATGTGGGCGAACCTATTTGATCAAAAACCACACCCAACGCTTCGCGCTCTTGTCCTAAACGCAACATTGTCTTTACAAAATTATTGCCAAAAGTGGAATACAACCACGCCGTGCGAATAATAATAGCCTCTGGACAAACTACTTGTAGCAACTCTTCGCCTGCTAATTTCGTACGACCATATGCAGTACGTGGTGCTACCTTGTCTGTTTCTTCATAAGGCACGCAAGCATCGCCAGAAAAGACATAATCTGTACTCACATGAATCACTCTTGCTCCAGAAACACCTAAATTCTCTACTGCTAGCGCATTGATCTTATGAGCCAACACTTCATCCGATTCGGCTTTGTCCACATTGGTATAGGCTGCGCAATTGACGATGATATCAATCGCATTGTCTTTTACAAACCTATTAACTGCCTCGCGGGATGTAATATCCAATTCTTCCACATCGGTGAAGAAATATGTATGCTGAGCATGTCGCGCCGAAAGAGTGCGCATCTCGTTGCCTAATTGTCCATTGGCACCAGTGATGAGAATATTCATTGTTATTTACAATTTGACAATTTGCAATGTACTATTGATTAAAAGGGATTATCGTAATCTTGAAGGAGTGGATGGTTTTTGTCTTTCTCGCTAAGAATCATTTGGTCGGCAGGTATTTGCCAATCAATCTCTAACGCAGGGTCAGACAATAAAATACCACCATCGGCTTCTGGATGATAGAGATTGTCGCACTTGTATGTAAACACCGCACGTTCGCTTAGCACAGAAAAACCATGTGCAAAACCACGAGGGATATAGAATTGGCGATGGCTTTCAGCATCCAGTTCTACTGAAAAATGCTGACCATAAGTAGGACTGTCCTTGCGCAAATCCACAGCTACATCTAATACACGTCCTTCGGCACAACTGACTAATTTAGCTTGGGTATAAGGTGGACGTTGGAAATGCAGCCCACGTACTACACCAAACGAAGAACACGATTGGTTGTCCTGTACGAAAGTAGCATCTACTCCCGCTTCGCGGTAGCGTTGTTCATTGTATGTTTCAACAAAATATCCGCGCGCATCGCGGAAAACTTTTGGTTCAATAACTAATAATCCCTCTATTGGTGTTTTAAAAACTTCCATACATAGTACTGATTAGAGTGCAAAATTACATATTTTTTTGCATATATGCAAATAAAAGTGTACCTTTGTGCGAAATTTCAAATCTCAGCATATGAAACAGATATATAAATATACTTTTACATCAATCATTTTTTTCTTGGCATCTACTTATAGTGCGTTAGCAGTAGCTCCCCTTCCTGGACTGGATCTCACCGAGCCCACTCGCAAACCTATTCCACAAGGTATTGTACATCAGCAACACGCAGCACGCGTGGCTAGCATGGAAACTTCTGCACCTGCACTAGCAGAACGAGGCTTATTGATCGTAGTGGAGTTCTCTGACACCCATTTGGCAGCAGGCAATACAATACATTCATTTGACTCGATAGCCAATGCAGACGAATACACATACAATGGAGCAACTGGCTCATGCAAAAAGTATTTCCAAGATCAATCAAATGGATTATACACTCCACAGTTTGATGTAATAGGACCTGTGGTATTACCACAACCATTAGCATATTATGGCACTGATCTTGCCTACGAAGGAGACGACCGTTACATTGCCGATCTAGTGATTGATGCCTGCAAAGGAGCTCAACAAATGGGAGTAGATTTCTCGAATTATGACCAAGATAATGATGGAAACGTAGATTTAGTATATATCATTTATGCGGGATTTGGTCAAGCAGATGGCGGTAGTGCTTCCACCATTTGGCCGCACGCATGGGATTTGCAATCTGCATTATATTTCAACTACACGAACCAAACAGAATACTACGTAAAAAGCAATGCAAATGGTGATATAATTGCACAAAACCTACCTAAATTGAACAATAAAACTATTTTGCGATATGCTTGCTCCAACGAATTAATTTATAGCACCAAAGCGCGTTCTAGTATTGGAACTATATGCCATGAGTTTGGTCATGTATTGGGATTAGCAGATTTGTATATCACAGTAGATGGTGCAATCGGAAATCCCAAATTAGTACCAGGTTCATGGGCATTGATGAGCCATGGCAATTACCTCAACAATGGCAATACTCCACCTAACCTATCGGTATGGGAAAAGTATTTTTTGGGATGGGTGGACCCTGCCATACTATATGCCAATGAACATGTAGTAATGCCAGCCGATGGTGCCACATATCGTAAACTGAATCGTACATGCATACCATCAGAAGATGGCCCGCTGACCACAGATACTACTTACTACTTAGAAAACCGCCAAATGACTGGTTGGGACACCTATTTGCCAGGACACGGAATGTTGGTATGGCGCGTGGTATATGATGCTGAAGAGTGGTATTACAACACACCAAACAACACAACCACTCGTTTCCAACTCATGAGTGCCAATGGCTCTACTCCATACACTAGTAATCTAAGAGGTGGGGCACGTCAAGATGTTCCTTTCCCTGGAAAACTAGAATATACAGAGTATGCTCCTTACGCACATACTCAACTAACCAATATTCAAGAAAACGAAGGAGTGATTTCTTTTGACTTCCAAAACACTACATATACAAACGTAGAAGCACCTAAAGTAGATGTAGATATAACAAATGTTAATTGGTATAATATTCTAGGACAACCTATTGATATACAAACTTACAAAGGGATTGCCATTAGCAAAGACAGAAAAGTGATTATTCGATAAATACCAGCTATAACAAAAATGAGGGACCTGCTTGGTTCCTCATTTTATAACTAAAGAATTCATTCGCATTTCATTATTCATATTGCTGGAATAGGAAATCATTATATGGATAGCGTTGAATATGGATGGTCTTAATTCGCTCATAGAATAGCGATTTCAGTTCTTCTATATTCGTCTTCTGTCTTGCGGAAATGAAGATGCAATCATCATGCAGTTTTGCCATCCAAGTATGTTGCAATTCCTCCAATGAGATATTCTCGCGTTTTATTGGAGTAAGGTCATCCTCTTCTTTTGGTGTATAGGTAAATGCATCAATCTTATTGAACACTACAATACGAGGAATCTGCGCCACAGTCTTCTCCGTTTGGCGACCCGCCTTCTGTTTCTTCGACCAAGGATCAGCTTCTTTCAATTCGGTCTGCTTGGTAAGTAACTCATTGATAGTTTGCTCCACCACTTCGTATTGTTCCTCAAAATTAGGATGAGAGATATCCACAACATGGATAAGAAGATCGGCCTCACGCACTTCATCAAGAGTAGATTTGAAAGACTCCACCAAATGATGAGGAAGTTTGCGAATAAATCCTACAGTATCTGACAAAAGGAAAGGCAGATTCTCAATCGTGACTTTACGAACTGTAGTATCTAGTGTAGCAAAGAGTTTATTTTCAGCAAAGACCTCAGACTTGCTCAGCAAGTTCATAATAGTAGATTTACCCACATTGGTATAGCCTACCAAAGCCACACGAACCATCTTGCCACGGTTTTGACGTTGCGTAGCCATCTGACGATCTATTTTCTTAAGTTCTTCACGAAGAAGAGCTATTCGCTGACCAATGATTCGTTTGTCTGCTTCAATCTGCGTTTCACCCATACCACGGCTTGTAGTACCACCACCTCGTTGACGATCAAGGTGCGACCACATACGTGTCAATCGAGGAAGCATATACTGCAGATGCGCCATCTCCACTTGCGTCTTTGCATACGAAGTCTGTGCGCGATGAAGGAAAATCTCAAGAATGAGAATGGTACGATCAATCACACGAACGGGTTGTTTGTGATTGTCCTTAATCTCGTTTTGGTTGTGCGCATTAAGAGCCTTCTCTATATTGCGTAGTTGACGAGGCGACAATTCATCGTCAAAGATAACCACATCAATAAAATCGTCGGTATCAGCATATTGCTGAATATACTGGTTGATTTCTTGCAGTTTACCCTCACCTACATACGTAGCCGTATTGGGATAGTCAAGCCGCTGTACAAAACGCTTGACGCAGTTGGTATTGTTAGTGTCAGCCAAAAAAGCCAACTCATCTAAGTATTCTTTTGTTCGCTCTTCGTTTTGAGTGGAAGTGATAAGTCCCACTAGAACAGCATTCAGTTTGCCCATATGATTTTGTAAGATATAATTTAACGACGCGTACTGCTAGCGTTGGTTGTATTTCGTGTAGATTGTGTATTTGTAGTACGGGTCGATGTGTTGTTGCGAGTAGAAACTGCGTTGCGACTAGATGTGCTGCTACGTTCAACCGTAGTTGCAGTACGCTGCGCAGAAGAATTGGTAATCGTTTTAACCGTTGTACGTGCAGTACCACTCTTATTCACACGTGTTTCAACCGAAGTCGATGGAGTAGATACTCTGGCCGCCGTTGAGGATGTACGATTATTAGTTCTCACCGCCGTAGTTTCAGATGTTGTTTGTGTAGGACGAGTAGCTGCAGGACGCGTGGTAGTAGATTGAGAAGTGGTAGATGAAGGACGAGTTGCCGCAGGAGTGGTGGTCGTTGGACGTTCGGTAGTTTTATTATCTGTTGTAGTGGCTTGCACAGCTCGTGGTTGCGTACTCTTGCGCAACTCACCTGCATTACGAATAGACGTGTTGGAAGCATTAGATGACGCATTGCGAATCACACGATTCTCAAAAGACCTATCAGGATATTGCTTTCCATAATCATTACGACTATTTGGTTTAACCATATGATGATAATCACTATAGAAAACATGTGAAGGATATTCGCAAACATGACAATAGTGATGGTTGTGCATATACGTCTCTACATAGGCTTGATAATGGGTAAGGTATATAGGTTTCGACTGATGATAATGCTGTGGCCAGTGTCCATAGTGATATGGAGAATGCCATGTGGTATAGGTTGGTCTGCCAAAAGCATCCCACAATGGTGGTCGATTAACAAAAGTAGGACGTACAATATAGTTATAACCATAAAGGTATGGATCACCAATCACCTCCACATACAAGGCATGTGCACGACGTTCAGCCACCAGTGTTGCAACATCTTGGAAAAGTGAAGGTGCAATGCAGGCTTGAATAAGGAAAGTATGATACTGTCCTTTTCTCGCTTCTATAACACGTAAATAATCAATAAATCCGTCTCCATTCAAATCGAGATTATTGATCATATAACGATTAGAGTTGAGCAACATCTCAAACTCTTGCACGTTTCTTGATTCAGCAAATGCTGCAGCAACAGCCTGCAAATCAAGATAGAAACAAGGATCGGTATTGAAAGAAGTAACCGCCAATGAAGTAGTTGTTACATATTTAGGTGCTGGCGTTGTAACTTGCGTAGTATAAATAACTTGAGTAGCGGGTTTTTGCACTGGTACCACGGTCCAAATACGTGTCCAACAACCAGTCAGGCAAAACGTAAGCGAGACTAAAATAAGATGTTGCAGTTTCATAACTTCAGGTTTTATTAAAATTAGATTGCAAAGGTAGTGATTTATTTTGACGTATGCAAATTTTCTGTAAATTTTGTACCACAGAAGCCGTACACGAAGAAAAGCCAATCTTAAGAAATGATACATTTTTAGCCTTCGTATCATCCCTCTATCATCGGCTCATCTACCGCTTATCCTCCGCTAAAAAGCAGCAACGATGCAGCGAAGCAAGAATCTTAAGAATAGGTATTAATGCGCTTCAAGCCAGTTGGTTCCCACTCCACAATCGACAATAAGAGGAACAGTAAGATGAACCACATTCTGCATCTCACCAATAACAATCTCACGCACTTTATCAACCTCACCAACAGGTACATTAAAGTTAAGTTCATCGTGCACCTGCATGATCATTTGTGCTTTTAGTCCTTCCTCCTTCAGGCGTCGGTGAATAGTGACCATTGCCATTTTGATGATGTCTGCAGCCGTCCCTTGGATAGGTGAATTTACTGCATTTCGTTCGGCAAAAGAGCGCACAGTAGCGTTGTGCGACAATATATCTGGCAGATATCGTTTGCGTCCGAAAAGCGTGATGGCATATCCCTGCTGACGAGCCAGTTCTTTTTGACGTTCAATATAATCAATCACTCCGGGGAAAGCTGCGAAATAGCCATCAATGAGTGCTTTTGCCTCACTACGAGAGCAGTCGAGTTGTTGTGCTAATCCAAAAGCAGAAATTCCATAGATAATACCAAAATTGGCTGTTTTAGCTTGTCGGCGTTGATCTTTAGTGACTTTTTCAATAGGTATATTGAAGATTTTTGCAGCTGTAGCCGCATGGATATCTTGTCCAGAACGGAAAGCCTCAACAAGGTGAGGATCTTGCGAAAAATGCGCCATCAATCGAAGTTCAATCTGAGAGTAATCGGCAGATAGGAACAAGCATCCTTCGTCAGGAATAACCGCTTGGCGAATGAGTTGTCCTCGTTCTGATCGAATGGGCAAGTTTTGAAGGTTTGGATTAGAAGAAGAAAGTCGGCCAGTTGCTGTAACTGTCTGATTATATGTAGTATGTATCTTGCCTGTTTCAGGATTGATATACGAAGGAAGAGCCGATATATAGGTAGAAATAAGTTTCTTGAGTTCACGATATGCAAGAATCATCCCCACAACAGGGTGTTTGGATTTGAGGGCAAGAAGAACATCTTCGGAAGTTGAGTACTGACCCGTCTTCGATTTTTTAGCTTTTGCATCAAGTTTTAATTGATCAAAAAGCACTTCACCGACTTGCTTGGGGGAGTTGATATTAAATATTACACCAACAGATGTATATATCTGCTGTTCAAGCGTTTGCAATTCTTTATCAAGTTGGACTTCCGCCTTTTTAAGCATCTGCACATCAATGCGGACACCTGCATTTTCCATTTCGCGCAGGATAGTAGCTAATGGTAATTCAACCTCCTGATAGAGGTTCCAAAGAGCAGTATCTGCTTTAAGTGTATCCCATTGGATAGGTTGCATTGGATTATATGCCACCTCTGGATTAAGGAGATAACTCACTAAGCGTTTCTCCAAGGTATCTTGAGTTTCTTCCATTCCCACTTCTTTGGACTGCGATTGATTGGATTCACTTTCGATAGTGGCAAATAAATCCAACGTTGCCTCCTGCGCTTTAACTTTCTTGGACGATTGAGTCAAAGCTACTTGGCCACGAGCAATAGAGGCGGGTGCCTGTTTGAGGAGAGAGTTGAACTCTAATTCGCGATAGAGAGGTGCTAGTCTCTCCCAATCGCGCTCTTGATATACTAGCGAAGGAGCATCAAACTCTAGTGGTACATCTGTGCGGATAGTAGCCAAAAAACGAGAGAAACGGATGTTATCCACTTGTTCTTGTACCTTACGTTGAAGTGCACCTTTGAGTTGGTTTGTGTTGGCAAGAAGATTATCAATCGAACCAAACTGTTGAAGTAGTTGTATTGCTGTTTTCTCTCCTACTCCTTTACAGCCAGGGATATTATCGCTACTATCACCCATTAGCCCTAACAGATCAATAACTTGTGATTGATGCTGCAGACCATACTTCTGACAAATATCAGCAGGACCTAGTTTCTCAAAGCCCCCAGTATGGCGTGGTCGAAACATAGAGATATGCTCAGTAACCAACTGTCCATAATCCTTATCGGGCGTCGCCATCAATACTTCGAAACCCTCTTCCTCTGCTTTGCGTGCCAACGTCCCAATCACATCATCTGCCTCAAAACCATCAACTTGCAGTATTGGGATATTCATTGCTTGAAGCAATTGCTTAATTCGAGGAACCGACCAGCGTATATCTTCTGGTGTTTCTTGTCGTTGTGCTTTATATTGCTCAAACGCTTCGTGACGAAAAGTAGGACCTGCAGGGTCGAAGGCTACAGCAATATGAGTAGGTTTAACTCGTTTAAGTAGGTCCTCAAGTGTGACTACAAAACCAAAAATAGCAGAAGTATTTTCTCCACGCGAGTTCATGCGCGGTGCACGAATGAAAGCGTAGTAGGCGCGATAAATCATCGCATATGCATCTATGAGCAATAAAGTTTTCAAGGTAGAGAAAGTTTTATAGGTCAAATTACCAATTTATAGGAGCTTGACCATGTTGTTGCAAATAGGTATTAGCTTGAGAAAAATGTCCACAACCAATAAATCCACGATATGCGCTTAGCGGGCTAGGATGAACGGTAGTCAGTACCAAATGACGTTGGCGATCAATGAATTGCCCTTTACGTTGTGCATAACTTCCCCAGAGCATAAAAACGATATTTTCTCTTTGATTATTAAGAGCCTGTATGGCAGCATCGGTGAGTTCTTCCCAGCCTTTTCCCTGATGACTTCCTGCACGATGTGCTTCCACTGTGAGCGTAGCATTCAGTAGAAGTACTCCTTGCTCTGCCCAATGCGTAAGATTACCCGATGTAGGGATTGGTTTACCTAGATCGCGGTTTATCTCCTTATAAATATTATCTAACGAAGGCGGAATACGTACGCCATCCTGCACCGAAAAACAAAGTCCATGAGCTTGATTGACATCGTGGTATGGGTCCTGACCAATAATTACTACTCGCACTTTGTCAAATGGACAAAGGTCAAAAGCACGAAAAATCTGTCCAGCAGGAGGAAAACATTGACGTGTAGCATAGGCATGTCGTACAAAATCCGTTAGCAACTCGAAATAGGGTTTATCAAATTCGGGTTGCAAGACTTGTCGCCAGCTCTCGTCAATACGCACAGTCATATGATAGATATTAGTCGTTGAGAATCAGCATTGCATCACCATAGTCACCAAAGCGATATCCTTCTTTGATCGCTTCTTTATATGCATTCATCACATTGTCCATACCACCAAAAGCTGCTACCATGATTAACTGGGTAGATTGTGGCATATAAAAATTGACGAAGAAAGCATTTGCTACGGTAAAATCGTATGGAGGATAAATGAATTTATTGGTCCAACCTTCGTATGCTTTGATTTGCCCATTTGTGCCTACAACATGCTCCAATGCACGCATCACCTCTGTACCTACAGCACAAATACGTTTTGCTCCTGCATGTGCCTTATCCACGGCATCTACAACAGGTTGCAGAATAGAGATTTGTTCGCTTTCTACCTTATGCTTGGTAAGGTCCTCCACATCTACAGGTTTGAAGTTTCCTAAACCGACATGCGACGTAATAGTATGAGTATCTACACCACGTATTTCAAGACGTTTGAGGAGATTCTTGGAAAAATGAATACTTGATGCAGGTGCTGCTACAGCGCCGATATGCTTTGCAAACACCGTTTGATAACGCTCTTCATCCATCTCAAAAACAGGCAAATCACTAAATACTTCCTCATATTTCTCGCGCGTTTCTTCCGTCATTGGACGAGCAATATATTTAGGCAATGGCGTTGTTCCCATGCTATAGAGATGCTGAATGAATTCATCGCCTTCGTAATCAGTAAGAAAACGCAAGGTACGACCACGCGAAGTAGTATTATCAATTACCTCAGCAAAGATAGTTGCATCCTCATCGAAAAATAATTTATTTCCAATACGTATCTTGCGAGCTGGATCCACCAACACGTCCCAATAACGGTTCTCGTGTTGCAGTTCGCGAAGCAAAAACACCTCTATATTGGCTAAAGTCTTTTCTTTTTTAGCATACAAACGTGCAGGAAAAACTTTCGTATCATTAGCTACAACAATGTCGCCTTCATCAAAATAAGACGCAAAATCACTTACTAATTTATGTTCTGTTTTTCCAGTTTTCGCGTGCAACACCAACATACGTGCTTCATCACGAAAGCGACTTGGGAACTGCGCAATCAATTCATCTGGCAGTTTGAATTTGAAATTACTTAATCTCATTATCTATCAAGTTTGTAAATTGTTCAAATGTTATACAATCCTCTATCCGTATATCCCCCACTCGGGTTCTCCGAAGTGCAATCAAGTGGGCTCCACTATTAAGTCTTTGACCTATATCACGTGCTAATGCACGAATATAAGTGCCTTTAGAACAAACTACTCGAATGGTCAATTGCATAGATGCTTTCACAAAATCCAGTATCTCTATCTCATCAATGACCAATAACTTTGGTTTTAGTTCTACTTCTTCTCCTTTGCGTGCCAATTTATACGCTCTTTTACCATCTACTTTCACCGCAGAAAACATGGGTGGTACTTGCCATTGTTCACCAACGAATGTAGGTATTACCTCTTCTATCAACGCACGAGTTATGTGCTCAGTAGGATATGTGGCGTCTATCTCTTTTTCTAGATCGAAACTTGGCGTAGTAGCACCTAGTTGCAATGTGGCCACATATTCTTTTTGGTGTGCTTGCAGTTGATCAATCAGTTTTGTTTTCTTACCAGTGCAGACTACTACTACTCCCGTCGCTAATGGATCCAGCGTACCAGAATGGCCCACCTTAAGTTTCTTCACTCCCAACTTATGACACAATAACCATCTCGCCTTACCTACTACATCGAAGCTAGTCCAACGATAGGGTTTGTCAAATGCCAATATCTCTCCCTCAACAAAGTCCATAAACTATAGCAAAAATACCCGCACATAGGCAATAGATGGCAAAATATATCAATTTCTGGCGACGAACAATATTTATCATAAACTTGCATGCCAAACAACCAGAAAGAAAAGCGGATAAAAATCCTACAATCATCGGAAGGAGTCCCAATGTACTAGTCACTTCACCTTGCAGTATATCAAGCAATTCCAAGAATGCCTCACCCAAGATAGGTATAAGCACCATCAGAAACGAGAATTGGGTCACACTTTCCTTTTTAACTCCACATAGCAGGCCTGTAGCAATTGTTGTTCCACTTCGACTGAGACCAGGTAAAACAGCCACAGCCTGCGCAAGACCAATTATAATAGCATCTTTATAGCCGACTTCGTGTCCCTCTCCTGCTTTGCGCTTGCTTAACCACTCGCTTAGATACAATAAAACAGCTGTCACACAAAGGCATATACCCACTAATAGCAAACCACTACCAAAAAAGTTTTCCACCTGCTCTTTAAAGAACATTCCCACTATAAATACAGGGATCATAGAGACTAGAATCATTGCTACATAATTCTTGTCCTTATTCCATTGCATCGTAGTAAAAGTTCCTCGAAATAATTGTGCTACTTCTTTCCACAGAACAACCAGAGTTGACAATACAGTAGCCGTATGCACAACAATTGCAAATGTGAGATTCTCCTCACCTGTCGTGCCTAGCAATACTTGACCTATTTCAAGATGACCAGATGAAGAAATAGGAAGAAACTCTGTCAGGCCTTGAATAAGTCCCAATATCAATGCTTCCCACCAGTTCATTTCTTACGAGGCTTAAATAAAATCGCAACAATCATCACCATAAAACCAAACAAAGAGATCATTGGTCCTACCGTAATACGACGCACTGAGAATATATCGGGATTGAATTCGGTTGCTCCACTTGGTTCACCTGCCATTAAAGCAAATCCCACAACAATGATTACCAAACTAACAGCAATCAATATACTATTTATTTTAGGAAGATTAGATTTCATACATTTTATTTATATTCATTCGGATGTATCGATTGGTTGCCCCCAACGAAGCAAAGAATGTGATTAGTAGTCCAAAAATCATCACTAATGCTATCACAATACAAATATTCACCCATGTCAATGGGAATAACATTACGCCCAAACGTGCCTGACAATAATAGAAGCTGAGAGCCAACAAAATTAATGCTATCAAACTGGCTTCAAAACCCATCAGCAAATTGCGGCGAATCAATGGCCACTTGATAACCCAGGGCGTAGCACCCACAAGACGCATCGTATTGATTAGGAAACGTTTGGAATATACTTGCAGTTGTATTGTATTGCTGATCAACACTAATGCAATTACCAACAAAGCTATTGCCACCAGACTGAGTATCACTCCCACTTCTCCCAGGTGTCTATCCAGCACTTTCACCACATCACGTTGGTAAACCACTTTACTCACATATGGAAGAGAGAGTAGACTTGCTTCTATTTTAGCTATACTATCTGCTTGCGCATATGGTGCGTGTAATCGTAGTTCGAAAGATGCAGATAGGGGATTATAGCCAAGAAACTTTTGAGGATCTTCGCCTAAATGTTCAATATGGTCTTGCAGAGCTTGTTCACTAGAGATATATTCATAGTCCAAGCAATAAGATGCTGTTTTTAGAAGTTGCTCCATACGTGCAACTTCTTCTTCGCCACTCTCTTCGTTCATCACTACTGACAATACTACATTTTCTTTCACATGGCGCATCAATTCACGAGCAGAGAGTGCAACGAGGCACTCCATTCCCACCAAGAACAGCACCAGCGCCACTGAAATAGTGGTGATGAAATACATATTAAACAAACGACGACTCTTCATTTTAGCAAGTAAAGGGCAGGTTTTTATACCCGCCCTCATATGTTTTAATGATTAATATTCCCAAAGATCTTGCTCCACACATTGGAGTTCCCATTCAATACGATCCTGCTCTTTTTTAATCTCCTCAGGAGTTGTTGCGTAATCAGAAATCATACGGCCATGCACATTGCTTGCACCGACGATATATGAAGAATATAGTTTCTTTGCAAAGAACTCATCAAAGGTTAGGCGCTTGGTATCATTATCCGTTGGCATCATATATTGCTGTGCCATATATGGACGTAGATAATCAAATGGTATCCAGAACAGAATTTGTCCATACAATGCATCCATAATTGGCATATCATCGTAGTAGATTACATTGTCTGAATGCATTGGCGCAATACTCATGATCTTAGAATAAAAGCGAGAGTAATGTTTATCAAAGAATATTATCTCTTGAATCATATATTTCAATTGATTACGCGCAAATCCTCTATAAGAGTAGTTGTTAAAACGCATCTCTTGGGTAGTTGAGTCATAATTCAACAGCATATATTCTGAGGTAGCAATATTACCATCGCCCAATTCTCCGGTGCGGTCAGTATTCAACACAGTAGGAATCATCTCGCGAGGCATTTCTGGCAAATTGAAGTATGGTTTAATATCTCCCACATCGATAGATTTCTCATACACAGGCAGACCATCCTGAATAGCTTTCAAGATTACCATGAACAATGAACTATATTGTGGATCTTCTGATGACACGGGACTATAAAGAGAATAGTTCTGTTTAAATCGCATATCAATGATGCGATACACTACACGCGACCACACAATATCATCAGAACGGTGAGTAACTTTCACAAGAGTATCAGAGGTCTCAGAAAGTTCTTGCGTTTCTAAACGCACAATACCCATATCGTCAAAAAACGAATTGATTTGATGTTGCGCCTGAATGGTAGAAAATCCTACCACTGCAAGGAGAATAACTAATAATTTTTTCATAACACTATATTAATTTAATTCAATGGGTAATCCACGAAGTTGAATTTCTTTACCATCTGGTCCTTTAGCCTTAATGTACTGTATGTTGAGCATATTACCCTGCTTCAATTTCTTGATTGCAGCCAAAGATTGATTATCAAAGCGATCCCCCTTTACCATGATGGATGCTCCAGTAGGCAATTTTACTTGGAAACTTACGATTTCGAATTTCGCTTGTACCAATCCATCCGCACCATACGAAGCCACCAGCTTGTTCTTAGGGTTAACTAATTGTGAACGAGGAATCTTTGTATCATCTGTTGGTACACCATTAATTTCAAAATAAGCATCTGGACGTGGCAAATTCTTCACACGATATGCATGTGATCCCATTAGCGCAGTACGTCCTTCAATATTGGCATAAACTTCAATATTCAATTTATCAGGAGCACTTGCATTTGGTTTGATAATCCACATACCATTTTCTTTCGTAATGGTAGCTTGCGCACATTTCACACTCAGTTGGTTGTTGCTTACACCAGGTACCGAGATAGAGAATGGGTTATTGTAGCCGCGATACATAATATTCAAATCGGTATTTGAAATTGTAGCACTTGGTTCACCCACAGTATATTCACGCTCGAAAGGCAAGTATTGCATCACACCTTGTTGATCCATATAGCCAATCTTACCTGTAATACGTTGTACACCCACAGAGTTAGCCAGCACCTCATACAAACCATTGCTATTGATCTTCTGACCATTTACGTAATATTCAGGAGTTTGAGTTGAGTCAATGGCTGCCAAAATAATCTGAGCAGTATACTTATTACCCTTCACCACATAATCGGATGCTGGAATCACGTATGCATTAAACTTGTTCACACGAAGGTCTGATGCATCAGTAGATGCAAGCAACTGTTGAACAGCTTTTCCCTCGCAGTGACGAATATCATTTTGCAATTTTGTAAGAATGGTAATCGTTGCACACATAGGCATTTCATTGAACACCAAGTTCTCCCAAGAAATAGTTTCGCCTTCTGCATTCACACCATCTTCTGCTGCGAAAGTTGTACGCAACTCTTCATCCAAAGCATAGGTATCCCCTGTGACAGAAATCAAGAAATCTCTATATGCCAACATCTTCTCTTTCAACAACTTTGCATTTCCTTCGTTGATAGCATATTGTTGAGGGATGTTGGTATCATCCTGCTTCTTGATATCACTTACATGAGCATTCTTCACTGCTTTCTTTCCATCAACCATGCGCACCATTTCATCTTTGAAATTTTGCACATAGTCAAAAAACTCATTCGACACTTTCTGCACTTCCATTGCCTTCTCGTAGTACTCTGCCGTTTTCTCTGGATTTTTTTCCATCGCTGCACGGAAAGTAGCATAGGTATCTTTGTTACTTTGTTGCATAGTTTCGATAGTTGCATGCAAGCTATCATCCACTTGCGTATATCCATTCATGATAGCCGCACTCACATTCAGCGCCAACATGGCTGTCAGCACCAAATACATCATGCCTATCATTTTTTGTCTCGGTGTTTCCGGACAATTCTTTGCTCCACCCATCTTATTTAAATAAATAATTAAGTATTAGCGATTCTATTATTATGCAAGCGCATTGAGCATATTGCCGTACACCTTATTCAAATCAGCCACATGACCAGCCAATTGTTTAGCACCAGCTTCGTATGCTTCTTGGTTTTTCAATGCTTCGCCTGCCACGTCCGACATTTTCTTCATAGTGGTAGACAAGGTATCCAATTGTGCATTAGCAGCTGCCACCTTATCGTTTTGTGCTTTTACAGCATCCACTTGCGATTGTATTGCATTGAGTTGCAACTCATATATTGCGTTCAAGCTAGTCAATTGTTTAGCTACGCCTGCTACTTTTGCCTCATAATCCTTGGTACCAGCAGCTACTTTTTCCATTTCGCTAGTCACCTGAGCATAAGCTGCGCTCAAAGTCTCACCCTTAGATTCAATTACCTTGCCTGCTTGAACAAATTGGTCTGCAGCTTGTCCAGCAGCGGCCAATTTCTCGGTGAGTTGTGTAGTAGCAGTTGCTACTGTTCCCAATTCGCTTAATTGCGTTGCGGTCTTAGCCAAACCATCAATACCTTTCTTCAATGACTCCAATTCCTTGTCTGAAAGACTTGGAACACTAGCATTATTGGAAGATTGGTTGGAACCCATGCCCAACAAAGTAGGTACTGGACGAGACTTCATTTCCTCCAACAATTCTGGTTTTGCACCATATTCCAACAATTGTGGGAATACGTTGGACCAATGATATTCTGGATGTGGTTTCTCGAAGCAACCTATCATAAACAAGAATGCCTCTACAATCATACCAACCATCAAGATTGCTCCAGCTCCTGGGAAGTGCATAATCTTAAACAACGCACCAATAATTACCACTGAAGCACCTAGTGAATACACACAGTTTACTACTACTTTGCCTTTGTACGATCCATACCAATGCATGAAACGTGACTGTTGACCATTTTTAACTTCTTTTGCCATAATATTTTTAGACTTTATATTTTTACCTTATTATAATTATATTATTATACACATTAATCATTGCCCACAAAAGAGCGAACACAACGGAAACCAATGTACGAACGGGCCTCATTTTGATACTCGTATGTGCGCGTACCACATTGTAAATAATAACTAATATCCTTCCAGCTTCCACCCTTTATCACCTTACGTTTCAGCGAGTTAGGATCAGACTCACGAGCTGCGTACGTAAAGTCTGGATTCATATCGTGAACGCCTGTATTCGCGATAGTAGAATACGCCGAAGCAGTCCACTCTGCTACGTTACCTGCCATATCATACAATCCAAAATCATTAGGTTGGAATTGCTTAACTGCCATGGTAGTAACGCCCAAGTCATTATAGTAAGAACCTCTATATGGCTTGAAATTAGCCATAAAGCAACCTTCTGCATCGCGAGCGTACTTATCACCCCAAGGATACATCGCCATACGACGACCACCGCGAGCTGCATATTCCCACTCTGCTTCAGTTGGCAGACGGTAAGAGTTGAATGGGATTCTCAACTTCGATTTCAAGAAGTTCGTACGCCAATGGCAGAATGCCTGAGCTTGCTCCCATGTTACACCTACTACAGGATATTGAGCATAGCCAGGGAAAGTGAAATAACCATGAAGCAATGGATCATTGTATGCATAGTCAAAATCACGTGCCCAAACCATTGTATCTGGATATACGCAGATAATCTTGTTGGACAAGATATCCTTTGGTTGGTGCAATGGACGAGTAATAGTCTTTGAATATATCTCGTCTTGCTCTACCCAAAACGAATCCACGCGAATTGACACACCTTCTGGATAGCGACTACGAGTCACATCAAACTTGTTGGTATATTTGATTGCCTCATCGGTATTTACCACTTCATAGTTATAGTGCAAAGCAGTTGTACGCAGGCTGCCACGGCCGTCTTCGTAGAACAATGGAGACAAGACATCAGCCATTGGATCGTCCTCAATAAAACGATGGCCCCATGGAATTTTTGCTTCCCAGTTAATCAACACTTCATCAGAATTGTACGTTGTACGCTTTGCATATTCGCTATCTTCACCTTCTTCTTCAATCAACAAGGTATAAGCGATAGAGTCGCGAACCCAATTCACGAATTGGCGATATTCGCTATTGGTAATCTCAGTCTCATCCATCCAAAAAGCATTTACGGTCACCATCACATTATTATCTGGCTGAGAAAATACCGCAGACTGAGAATTTGCACCCATCAAAAATGCGCCCTTGCGAATAAACACCATTCCGTAGGGATTCACCTCACGAAATGCATGACCAGTACTTGCACCCACCAATTCACCAGCAGGTTTATTACAAGCCACCAAACCTAACATCAATACTACAATTGACAATACTTTTGTTAATTTCATATTACTTTTAATTTTCATTATTTACAAAAATCTTACGCTCTTATATTTGTTTGTTCGCTTTGGCTTCAGAATATTAAATCCATATGCCAAATATATCTCGTGCGAGCCATAGCTCTCTCGTAGCAAACTATTCAAAGGCAACTCATAGGTATAGCCCAATTCCAATCCACTCACTATATCCACCGAAAACAATACGTTCAACGCGCCAGACGCTTTCACCGCTTCATCCACTTCCACTGCCGCAAAACGACCGCCCATACCAAACCTAAAACGATTATTCACCTGAGCCAACATGGTCAAATTCAAGTCCCACGCAACAAAATCAGTTGTTAGCATCGCACTTGGCTTCAGCACCCAGCTCTTATTGCGCAGTCGCCAATTATATCCTCCCGTGGCATAGAAAGTACCTCGTACCTTCGTTTCTGCTCTATCAGCCCATTCCAATACAGGGTTCAACACGTGACCATAACTAGCTCCAGCCCACCAGGTTGGCGATGAATAATATACGCCCACACCCATATCAAAGGTCATACCCGACACACCAGAAGCTCCTCCACCTGTAGGAATCGCCTCATCGGTTGCCATGTGATAGGCATTATCCTCAATCTGAGCTATATTAGTCAAGTTCACGCTATCCACCGCGAAACTCAAATTCAAGAAGCCCACATCGGCACCTACGCTCAAATAGCCCTTTCCTAGACGGA
Organism: Paludibacteraceae bacterium; assembly: GCA_045531475.1. GTDB lineage: Bacteria > Bacteroidota > Bacteroidia > Bacteroidales > Paludibacteraceae > Colicola. Next base: position 37,332 of record JAZSEB010000017.1, on the reverse strand, counting down.
TCTTATAGGCATATGTGCCATATAAACTCTGATTAGAGAACAATCCAAATCGGTCATTCACAAAACGTATACCCGCTGCATGACGGGTCTTTCCTATTACAAACGGCGATGAAAACGAAAAATAAGTCGTCATCGGAGCATCCATTATGCCCGTGAATTGCATACGATGACTACCAAAAACACGCATCATATCGCCATCTCCTACCGCTGCAGGATTATATGTAGGCTGCATAAACATATATTGTCCTACTTGTGGATCAAACTGCGCACGCACTAACGCTACGCAACACATCAAACCACATAATAGTACAATATATCGTTTCACAGCATTATCGGTTTATTCTACTACAAATCAATACTCCTCTTCGTCAAAAAAGAAGTCATCTTTTGTTGGATAATCAGGCCAAATATCCTCTATTGATTCAAATACCTCATCCTCCTCCTCTATCTCTTGAAGGTTCTCTATAACCTCCATAGGAGCACCTATACGTTGTGCATAGTCCAACAACTCTTCCTTAGTTGCTGGCCATGGTGCATCCTCAATCTTCGAAGCTAATTCTAGGGTCCAATACATAGTTTACTAAAACACAAATTGCGCTTGTTACGGAATTATCGCGCAAAAGTAGTAAAAAATTCTTACATGTGCAAAAAAATCTTTATTTTTTAATCTTTTTTCCAAGAAAACAACACTATTTTACCCTCTTTCGCTATCCAACGAGCCAAAATGAAACAATAATCGCTCAAGCGATTCACGAAACACACCACTTCCTCGGGCAAGGTTTTGCCCTCCGTATCGCAGCAATCCACGATATTGCGTTCCAAACGTCTAGCCACCGTACGACATACATGACAAACCGACACTACCTCATCGCCGCCAGGAAGAATAAACTCACGCAAAACAGGTAATTCCGATTGCATATCATCTATCCACTTTTCCAGCAGATGCACAGCGCTTTCCGAGATTTGCATATCCGCACCTGCTAAGATGGCCCCCACATCAAAAAGACGGTTCTGAATCCAGCCTAATTGTTCATCCACCACGATATGCCAGATAGGCGACTGAGCATCAATCTTCGCGCGCAACCAGCCCACATAACTATTCAACTCATCTGCCGTTCCATATGCATCTAAACGCTTGCAAGACTTGCGAACGCGACCACCCACAGCCAAAGATGTATCGCCTTTGTCGCCCGTTTTTGTGTAAATTTTCATAATCGTATTTTATAATTTCGTTTCCAATAATGCTTATCAAAAAACACCATACCCATTTGGTAGAGATCTATCGTACTTGACACGCGTGCATCGTCGCAAATCGCACGCCATGCTTTTTCCATTTCCGCATTGTAGTGGATATCATCTATGACAATCACACTTTTTTCATGTGTTTTTCCCGCCAAAACATGGAAATATTCACGCGTTCCCTCATACGTATGATTGGCATCTATAAACGCCAAATCCACTCTTTCAATCTTCTGTAAACTATCTGCCGTAATCTTTCCTAATTGGCATGCTATATTGCTGATTTCCAACGCATCCCAGTTCGCTTTTGCCATTTCAGCAACGGCTGGGCAACCCTCGAAAGTCACCACTCTATTCCGGCTATCCATTGATGCCATATAAGCGGTTGTTACCCCCAAACTAGTCCCCAGTTCTACAATATCTAGGCCTTTGCGTGCGCTCGTTTCATTTCCAAGCCAACCCACCAGCCGAGCCAATATCTGGGCAAATTTTTTTGCTTCCAAACTATTCTGTGCCACATCGCACACTCGCCGTTTACTCATTTCCCCACTCACCTTTGCACCCGAACCGTAATCCACATAGGCAATTTCTCGTTCATCATGCAGCAGCTGTTCGCGCACAGATTCAATTTTCTCCCATGCGTAGTAGCTATTTTTATCGTGTAAAATCATCCTTACTAGTTCAAACAAGTAAGGTGAATGGATTCCGTGTCCCCCAGTATTTCGGGCAGTCAGCATGTGCCGAACCCATGATTTTGCGCGATATAGCAACACTCCTAAATACATAATCCGCTGCAAAGGTACAAAAAAAAATGTATATGCGCAAGAAAAAACGCACGAGTAAGGCGACTGTTACGCAGCTTTTGACCACAAATAATAAAATTATACTTCATAAATTTTGTAATTTGCAAATAATTTTGTACCTTTGCGCTCGATTATGGTATTAAATTATATTTGGATAGCGCTTATTCTTCTCGCAGTCATCATGGGCTGTGTACAATTCTTTGTCTTTGGACAAAGTGATATATTCACCGAGATACTCAACTCCACTTTTGCATCGGCCGAGAATGGGTTTAAGATCTCTATCGGATTAACGGGTATTCTGGCATTGTGGATGGGTATTCTGAATATCGGTCAGCAAGGTGGTGTTGTGAACACGCTATCTCGCGGAGTAGCACCATTCTTCCGCCGCATTTTCCCTGAGATTCCGCCTAAACACCCTGTGTTTGGTACCATGTTTATGAATTTCTCTGCCAACATGCTGGGTTTGGACAATGCAGCAACCCCTATCGGACTGAAAGCCATGTCCGAGTTGCAAGAGCTGAATAGCGACAAGCAGAAAGCGAGCAACGCCATGATTATGTTCGTAGTGCTAGGGGCTAGTGGTTTGACAGTCATACCCACTACGATTATGGCATACCGCGCACAGATGGGAGCTGCCAACCCAGCGGATGTTTTCCTGCCGCTGATGATGGCCACATACTTCTCCACCCTCGCGGGATTATTGGCGGTGTGCTTTGTGCAAAAAATAAAGATCTGGGATAAGGTTATTCTGGGTGCGCTGATTGGTCTCACAGCCCTGATGGTAGGTATGCTTTTGGCAGCACGTCATTTGCCTGAAGAAACGCTAAACACCCTTTCGTCGCTCATCGCTGCCGTTATATTGTTGGGTATTATATGCTGGTTTATCATACAAGCGACAGTTCGCAAAGTGAATGTATATGAGGCATTTATCGACGGAGCAAAAGGAGGTTTTCAAACGGCTATTGGCATCATACCCTATTTGATTGCTATTCTCGTAGCGGTTGGCATGTTCCGCGCCAGCGGAGCCATGGGATTGCTAGAGCAAGGTATAGCGCAGTTGTTCTCATGGATAGGCATCAATCCTGATATGGCTAGTGCGGTGCCTACCGCCTTGATGAAGCCCCTCTCGGGTAGTGGTGCACGTGGATTGATGATTGAGGCAATGGCTACGCATGGTGCCGACTCGTTGGTAGGACGCTTGTGTTGTATCTTGCAAGGAACCACAGACACAACCTTCTACGTCATATCTGTATATTTCGGCAGTGTGGGTATCAAGAACACTCGCCATGCAGTAGGTTGCTGCCTTTTCTGCGACTTGATTGGAATTATAGTGGCATTCACGGTGGCAAACATTTTCTTTGGATGATACGTTTTTCTGCTGAAAATATGGCACTACCCGCACTCGACTACCCACAAGTGGAGCGATGGATTCGTGCGGTGGCTGCGCAGTATGGTTTTGCCGTAGGAGAACTTAATTATATCTTCTGCGACGATGAGAAAATACTTTCTGTCAACCGTGAGTTTCTGCAACACGACTATTATACCGACATCATTACCTTTGATTATACCACACGCGCACGCGTGAATGGCGACATATTCATCTCGTTGGATACCGTACAATCCAATGCTGAGCAGGAGGGTACAACTTTTCTTCACGAGTTACATCGGATTATCATCCACGGACTGCTCCACCTTACGGGGCAAGCCGACAAAACACCTGAAACAAAGGCCCAAATGACGGCAAAAGAGGAGGATGCACTCAAAAAACTTGTGTCTAAGCTCTAAACTCTACACTTTCAATAAAAAAAATTTGCATATATCGCATTTTTTTCTTACCTTTGCGCCCAATATCTGATAACCGAAAATAAATATACTTAATACTAAATTCTAACAAAACACGTCTATGGCTAAAGTTTATCAAGCTAACGAGATTAAGAACATTGCCCTCATGGGTGGCAGTGGCTCGGGTAAAACTACCCTGATGGAATCCATGCTCTTCGAGTGCGGGGTCATCAAACGTCGTGGTTCTGTAGAGACACAATCTACCGTCTGCGACTATTTCCCAGTAGAAAAGGAATACGGTTATTCCGTTTTTTCCACAGTTTGCAACATCGAGTTCAATAACAAAAAACTCAATATTATTGACTGCCCAGGTTCCGACGACTTCTGCGGTGGTGCTATTACTGCACTTCACGTAGCGGATACAGCTATCATCACGCTTTCTGCTAATGGTGGTGTAGAAGTAGGTACACAAAACAACTTCCGTCGTGCTGAAAAAGCAAAGAAACCTATCGCATTCGTTATCAACAAGTGCGACCACGAGAATGCTGATTTCGAGCGTACTTTCAACGAACTCAAAGAGACATTTGGCAACAAATGTACTCTCTTCCAATATCCTGTAAACGCAGGTAAGGACTTCAATGCAGCTATTGACGTGCTCCAAGGCAAGATGCTTGTTTGGAAAGCAGAAGGTGGTGCTCCTGAAGCAAAAGACATCCCAGAAAGCGAGCAAGCTACTGTAGAAGAGATTCGCGCACAGCTTCTTGAGTGGGCTGCTGAGTCCGATGAGACCATCATGGATAAGTATTTCGAGCAAGGTACACTTTCTGACGAAGAGCTCATGCAAGGTCTGAAAACTGTCTTCGCTGAAGGTAGCATGTATCCTGTGATTTGCACCAGCGGTTTGAAAGACATGGGTATCCGCCGTCTTATGGGCTTCCTTGGCGAGATGACTCCATCTGTAGCTGAAGCTCCAAAACCACTTACAGTGGATGCTAAAGAAGTAGCTCCTGATGCAGCTGCTCCTACTTCTGCATTTATTTTCAAGACATCGGTTGAGCCACACATTGGTGATGTTAACTATTTCAAGGTGATGCAAGGAACCCTTCGCCCAGGCGACGACGTACTGAACGTAGATCGTGGTACCAAAGAGCGTATCAGCCAATTGTATTCTGTGGCAGGTAGCATCCGCGTGCCTGTAGATGAAGTGGCTGCTGGTGATATTGCTGCTACTGTGAAGCTCAAAGATACACGTACTGGCAACACCCTCAACGCAAAAGACTGCGAGAACCAATATCCTGCGATTTCTTATCCAGATCCAAAATACCGCCGTGCTATTAAGCCAGTTAGCGAGAGCGACTCTGAGAAACTCTCTGCTCTTCTCACTCGTATGCACGAAGAGGATGCAACTTGGGTAGTAGAGCAATCCAAAGAGTTGAAACAAGTGATTGTTTCTGGTCAAGGTGAGTTCCACCTCCGCACATTGAAATGGCGTCTTGAGAACAACGACAAGATGATGGTTGAGTTCAGCGAGCCAAAGATCCCTTATCGCGAGACTATCACCAAGTCGGCTCGTGCTGACTATCGTCATAAGAAGCAATCAGGTGGTTCTGGACAGTTTGGTGAGGTTCACCTCATTGTTGAGCCATATGAGGAAGGTGTTCCAGTAAAAGAAGTTTACAAGTTTGGCAACCAAGAGTATCGTATCTCTGTGAAGGATACTCAAGAAATCCCATTGGATTGGGGTGGTAAATTGGTGCTCATCAACTCTATCGTGGGTGGTGCTATTGATGCACGCTTTATCCCTGCTATCCTCAAAGGTTTGATGGATCGTATTGAGCAAGGTCCTTTGACAGGTTCTTACGCTCGTGACGTGCGCGTTATTATCTATGATGGTAAGATGCACCCAGTAGATTCCAATGAAATCTCCTTCCGTTTGGCCGGACGTAACGCATTTGCTGAGGCGTTCAAGAATGCAAATCCAAAATTGTTGGAGCCAGTTTATGAGGTAGAGGTATTCGTTCCTAGCGAGATCATGGGTGATGTAATGTCTGATATCAATGGTCGCCGTGGTATGGTACTAGGTATGGAGACTGAGAAGAACTTCACCACCCTGAAGGCGTTGGTTCCTTTGAAGGAGATGGCTTCTTATTCTACCACATTGTCTTCACTCACAGGTGGTCGTGCGACCTTCACCATGAAGTTCAAGAGCTACGAGCTTGTGCCTGCTGATGTACAAGAGAAACTCATCAAAGAGTACGAAGCAACCCAAAAGGACGAGGATTAATTCCGCAATACCGATATCCGATAACCAACCAACAAAAAGAAAGAGGGTGTGTCAAAATGCAGGCACACCCTCTTTTTGGTTAGGAGCGACTAATAATCAATTAGCCATAGAGATTCACTGTAATACATCACACTTGCATAACTCATTATTTGACATTTCTCAAGATTGTCAGATAATGTAGAATCTACAAGTGATAGATAATCATCGGTATAATTACGTTTCGTAACTGCAGACATAGGGTAAATAATCGCAGAAAACTGAAGATTTGTCTGCATAACATTTGAACTTGCTGTTGGAGGACTAAAATAATTTGCAGAGCGCAAAAAAGATTTAGTGGCAGGCCATATAGCAGAAAAACACTTTTCATACAATACGATTATTAGATTCACTAATTCCTGATCAGACATATCCATCACACCATTTCTACTTAATAAATCGCTTATGATGATATTATGTTTCAAACCCAAATCAGCATAAGGACTATTTGAACACAAATTTAGGATTGATTTAATATTACGTATTGGAGTTAGCGGTGTCGAAGTTGTCTCAAGATCTAAATACTCTTTGTATTTATCTAGTGAATTAATTACGCTAAAAATTACAGTAGTAGGTTCCACTTGAAACTGACCATTAGGCAATCTATCCACAATTTCTAAGCCTTTCACAGCACCCACAGCATCCGCATAAGAAATAGCTTTAGGTACAAAAGTATGACCAGTTAATTGTTTCTGATTCAATGATTGATTGGGCAAATATTTTTTATTCAGAGAATCCAATGCCTGATTAAATGCATTCCATTCTAATTCAGTGTTGACAGATGCATTAATCATCTGTAACTCCTCCATCTCAAATGTGAGTACACATTCATTATCTGAGGTACATGAAACAATCGTTATACCAAATATAATGATTGATAATCCAATAAAAATTAACCGCTTCATAAAAATAATGTTTTGAGATGTAAATAATTATAAAAAGTAATGGATGGCGAATTTAACCTTTTCAATTTGTCTGTATGAAGTAATTATTTTACACTAAACTCGCCAACCATTACTATACCTGATTCTATATAAATATACAACTCATAATCGCCACTTTGTGGAATATACATCGCTGTTTCGCCTACAAATTCTTCTTCTGCAACCACATCACCATTATCCGAATCAATTAGTTCCGCATACGCGGGAGCGTCCTTACCCATGCTTACATACAATTCATTCCCATTAATAAATGCACGAACATTATTTCCAATATCGGGACGTACAATTTTATCGTCATCTTGACTATCCCACGGCTGCATGTGATATGATTGTATTCAAATTGCGGTGCAAAGGTACTGCCTTTTCAGAGTGTATACAAAAAATATAGCGCACAAAACAAAACTTGCAACCGCTTTATTATCAAGCGATTGCAAGTTTATCCTGCGCACAAATACTAAAAACGTGCTATTTTACTCAATCAGAAACAGCCAAATCTACCAAAAAATCGTATAAATTTGCAGCAGTAGTACCCAATTTCTGGGCAGTGCGTTGTTTGAATGTTCGAATACCCACTGCCGAATAAATCATATATTCTGCCAAAACTTTTGTGCTCACATCACGATAAAGCAAACAATAAATACACAAACGAATCTCTTTTTCCGACAATTTACGCTCAGCTAATTTATCTAATAGGCATAATAGCGACTGATTCAGTTCACTACGCATTTTCTCATAGTTGCTCCAGTCTTTATTTGGTTTTGGATAGCGAACGCGAAAATGCTCCACATGCTGCTTTAGTGCTTCCATGCGTTGGTTGCGTTGCTCTTCCAAGGTCTGATGGTATTCCCTTTCAGCTTGCTGTACTACCTCTGCTTGCGCATGCACCTCCTTTTTTGCTCTCTGCCAGTACCATAGTAGTACTAGCACTACCGAAAAAACTAACAATCCTGCCAAACAATATAGCAATACCCGCCAACGATATACCTCGCAATATGCTAAATACTCCTCAAAGACTTGTATGCCATCCAACGAATCTATTTTCTTTGCTTCAAATTTTCGACGCTCATCCATACGCAAACTTGAGATGCTATCTGCTGCTAAAAGATCACCTTGTTGAATTGCATACTTGTGCAAAATATAATAGGCACTTACATTATTTCCTGGCACCTCATTATATTCTTGTATTACTTTTCGGGCATAAAATGCAGCGGAATCCATTTGCTCCAAATCATAAAACGCACCTGCCAATGTACACGCGCGCCATGAATTTTCTATAGGAGTCCGTCGTAAATAATAGATAATAGAGTCTAACGTAGCAGGAGTTTGCAGACGGTAGAAATGATGAGCAAAAGCATCATTTACGGAAAAGCGATAGCCATCCGAAAACTGGTATTGCGCTGCCAAACGTAATATGCTATCTGCTTTTTCAAAATCTTGTAAAGCATCATGCATAGTCGCGATATTCAGCAAACCTCTTGCATAATAGATTGTATCATCACATAATGCAAAATGCTCCAACGCTCGTTCATAAAACAACAACGATAGACTATCCTTATTATAGTTTCCACAGATTCTACCCATACACGAATTGACTCTTCCACGATAAATGGGGTCATCAATCTTCAGCCAGTCGGCTGCTACGTAACACTCCGCTGCACGCGCTACTTGACTATAATCATCCTCCAAGTTGCGCCCCATGTAGTAGAACGCTTTGCCCAGCGTACTGCGTTTGAAGGTTCTGCCCAAGGGGGTGTTCAAGGTATGAATTGCTTTGCGTAAAGCTACCGTATCATCATAAATCACATGATGATTCTGGTCGATACTATCCGCCATAGCAACCACAGCATCCGCCTCGTGCCATTGGCAGGAACTCAACCCACACATCACACCACACACCAACCCTAACACACAGACCCTTCTGCATGCACTTTGACATATATGTAGTATAGAATATTTCATTTTGCATGCAAAGGTACAACAAAATCGGGATATATGCAAATTATATTGGCAGTTGGGGCAATTTTGTTAAAAATGCGGAAGCCGCAAAATCTTTGTTTTTTTCCGCTCGCAACAACACAGCGGACGGTAAAGAAAAGATGTATTCAATATATTTATAAACCATTAAAAACTTATTTAACTATGGAACAGATGAATTTCATTTCAGAGGTGGACACCCACACGCAAACACTCCGCGCTGCGTATGAGCAGTTTGGTGATATTGTCTGCTGTATCTTTGAGCACGAGACCGTTAGCCAACTCCGTCGCCAAAACAACGAGTTCATTGAGATTCGCTCTCCACGTATCGCTATGCTTCTCGCGGGCTTGCGTTTGGATAAGTTGCTGATGCACGCAGCGATGGTATTCCAAATGATGCCCGAACTGAAAGCCACTCCTATGGGTGAGATTGGTGGGCAACATGCTCCAACGCCAATTCTTCCAAATACTTCCCACGGACTTCACCAAACAAGACGCTGTGAAGCAAGCTCAAGTCCTTGGAATATCGGTTGACACTATGAAACGATGGCTGACAAAATATACACAATCCAATGATATTCAACGGATAGAGCAAGGCAAATATCGAAAAAAAGGGGCCTAAAAAGATAATGCGCAAACTGCGAAACGTGCGATTTCAGAAATTCGCACTTTTCGCAGAAATCGCAGAAATCGCAATCGCAGATAAACATCACATAGGTAAGGATAGTGGCATTAGCCGTACTAGTAATTCTGGTAGAGGGAAGGTAGAGGGAAGTGCTACGAATCACATAGTAATCACATAGTAATCACATAGTATAACCAATAGATTTGATAATATGGCAGAAGTAACATTTATCGCCCCCATAGCAAAAATGAAGGGCAAATTGAATCAAAAAGACAAGACCGTTGGGCAGAAGTTTGTGCGCCTTCGTCAATAGTTCCTGAAATGTTTGGAGAAGCTATCGCACTTGATGTTGGTTCCGAAAGTTTTGTTGATGACCGCAATGAAATGGGTGTGTGGACGAATGTTCGCAGATAATACCCTTTGGCTCTGCATCTTATTCACCACCCTTGCCAGTTCAGCGGCAGGGTTGGTGGGGTGCGTAGCTGCTTCGTGCAAGCGGCGCGTGATGAGATGGCGCGACTTGCCATACACGTTCGGCCGGTAGAACTGGGACAGTTCATCGGAACGCTCCTTGCGTTTGGTGGTGATTCGGTCGCGAATATACTGCTGACATTCATACAGATAACGCGAGAAAGAGGCATATTGTTCAGCAGAGAGGTATTCCGATAGATGGCGAAGGGCCTCCTCGGTTTCGAATTGCGTTTGCTCAAGAAGTCGCGGCATGAAATAGCGCGATTTCGGTTTGCCCGACTGGTAGTGTCGGCGGTTATTATCATCCCACTCGGCTTTGGCACTGACCAGATAACTCTCGTAGAGCGAATAGACATTTGGGATATCAAAGCGAATATAGCGCAGCATGATAGTGGCAGGCGATTGCAGAAAGCCAAACATACAGTCCACCCATTCTAGCGAATCGATTCTATCCATTTGCTGTATATGCATATCAATAGTGGTGCAAGCCGCATAGGTGAGCAATTGTGCAGGGAAGCCATGTATGATTTGCGGTGCGTCTTCGGTGCGATGGTCGAAGATGCCCAATGCATTATCCACCTTGCATATTCCGCGATATTCATCGATGTGGATGCTCATCTCGGTATTGAGTTTTTCGGCATCGGATAGCGGTGTGAGTTGCTCGTGCACTCGCCACTGGAGATAGATGAGACCAGCCTCGATAAGTTCGTCGTGGGAAGGAAGCGTGTCGAGTAGCTCATTATGAACAAAATCTAACCACCATTGCAACTCCTGTTGCAGCGCGATAGTGGGATGGATGCGAGCATATTGTTGCGCGTGATAGTCTCTGGCGTCTGCCTCTAAGCAACGGAAATCCCAGTCCTTGCCCTGCTGGAGCAAGAAGGCAAGAAATCCATGGATAGTGACATCTCCGTTGGTGGTGGGATATATGAAGGTCTGATCAAGCATGCTTAGCCTTGTCCTTGCGACTTGTAGTTTACTTTGCCAGTAGAAGGCAGATGTCCTTCAGCGTTCATCTTGCGGACAAACATCCTATCGCCGCAAAGCACATACAGATATTTTCCGCTGAAAGCCAAAGAGGTCACGCCACCTGCGGGCAAAGACAATATCGCACGTACACGACCGTTATGATCGGCTACTTGTACGCCCATTGCAGTGGCTACATATAGATTGCCTTTCGTATCAAATGCCATATTTCCAGCCACTTGCTTCGTTGTATTGCTCAGATCGTGTAGGTAGTAGAAAGGTTCGCTATAGAGCATCTTGCCTTGGTGGCTGATAATCGTACTGATGAGGTGGTGGGAATTTTCTTCTCCCGTCACGCAGAAACGTCCATCCGGCGAGATAGCCAAACTGCGACAGCCCGCTTTGACAATCATGATATTTGGCATTGGAATGGTATTCTCGCCACCCAAGACGAGGTATTTGTCATTTAGTAACGCGCAAATGGCTTGGACATCGTAGAGACTATCTAGTACAGCCTTACCTTCTCGATACAAGGTGGCATCTCGCATCGTGAGTTCACCTCCGACCAAGACCTCATTGGCTTTGAGATTCGCATGGCGCACTACCTTGTATTTGCCCTCATCGGGAGAAACCTTATAGACTTTGTTTCCCGAGGCGAAGACCACTCCGTTATCGGCTATTGCAAACAAGTCGCTTTCGACAGCCATTGAGAGTTCGATTTCTTGCCAATCATTATCCTCCAATACTATCTCCTGCAACATACCATTATTCGACACTCCTTTTTGCACTTTTGCAGGGTAGCCTTTCCACAACCAGCGCATGGCATCGGGGAAAGCCAAGGTACCATACTTGATATTATGGTTGCCCCTATCCCACTTGTGGAAGGCCTCGTAGCCAGCGAAGTTCAATGCAGACTCCATCAAGAAATTATACTCGAACCACTCGCCAAAAATCGGGTTCCACACATCGTACCAACCATCTTGCAGATAGATTCGCAGTGGTTTGGGCTCTGTTTTGCGAATGATTGCAGGGTACTCATGTCCTCCGCGCATGGCCACAAAAGTGCCTACCGTAGTATATACGCGGCTATAGAGGTCGGGACGATTCCATGCCGCTGTAAACGCAGCTATACCACCACTACTGGCCCCCGTGATAGCACGGTCGTTAGCATCCTTCGATAGGGAGATAGACTTGCCACTCTCCGTTTTCTGCTGCTCCACTAGTGGCAAGACCTCTTCTTCCAAGAAGCGCACAAAGGTATCATCGGTAGAATCAAACTCCTTGCAACGATTGTAGCGCACGACCTCTCTATCCTCATCATATACGATGCCAGGATTGACAAAGACGCCGATCGTAACCGGCATCTCGCCCGAAGCAATGAGGTTGTCCATCACCGTGGTAGCATCGTACAAGATGCCATCCATACATACGAGCAGACATGCAGGTTTCTTACTTCTATATTGCTGAGGGACATATACGAGAATCTCACGCTCGGTGCCAGGATAGAACTTAGAATCGTTGATAGCGAACTTGATGACTTCGCCACGATCTTTCTCTTCTACTTTTACGGTAGCAGGGTCGAAGGGTGTGCGCACATTGTATGCTTGCTGCGCAATAGCGCCTATACAAAACAGAGATAGGCAAAATAAACAAACGATTTTCTTCATGGTTTTAGTATATTTTTAACAAGCGCGGCAGATGGTTATTGCCGCGCATGATTGTTGATGTTACTCTTATCAACTATACTTCTTATTTTTTCTTTTTCTTCTGCATCATTTGGCGATCTGGGCTTGGCATTGGGCGTAGCGACAAGCGCTTGAGCATTTCCTCAAACTCGGGGAAATCGCAACTCAATGCACCGCGTGACAATACGCTAATGTCATCTTTCAAGCGCTCAATACCCGACTCTTGCTCTCTATTCCAGAGTGCATTCTTCTGACGCATGCATTGAGCAATATATACAATCATCGCCTTGCGTTTCTCCATATCTGGCTCAGCGACTGCCAACTGTACCATATCTTGGATTATACGACCATAGTTACGCATACGCACGATGGTCGTTTTTCTCAAAATTCCTTGTTCCATATATCGTTGTTTTTTAGTGTTTAGATCGCTGCGCTGAAGAGCTTAGCCCCAAGGGCGATCCTAGTCTATATGTTCTACTTACTCTTAATCAAATAGATCATCGTTGGATAGTGGTCGGCATAGCCATTCTGCCACACGCCGCTCTTCACGGTGCGGAAAGGAGTACCTTTGTCCTTACCCTCTTGCACGGTTAGGAAAGGCTTATTGAATATCTGCGACTTCCAATATACCCATTTACCGTCTTCCACCTTGGCATTCATGAGTGGTTCGGAGATAAAAATCTGGTCGAATAGGTTCCAACTGCCTTGATAGGCAAGACTACCAATACCTCGGTCGAGTTTCTGCCACATGGTATTGAAGAAGCCCTGTGGTCCCACTTCCTCACGGGTTTTCTTGGCTCCCATTACCTCTGCACAGCTATGATTGAATGGGTCGTCATTCAAGTCGCCCATCACAATAATCTTCGCATTGGGTTCTCTGAGGTAGATACTATCGCACACTTGTTTGCAAAGCATAGCAGCAGTATCACGTGTAGCGCGGCTACTTTCTTCACCCCCATAGCGACTAGGCCAGTGGTGCACGCTGATATGCAACTTATCGCGCACAATCTTGCGATCATCGTCTAGCATATAGCCGGAAATCCACAATTGCAAACGGCTCTTCACTTCGCCACCATCAGCATAATGGGCTTTGAGTTCATAGCCCTTCACCGAAACTGGCTTAAACATACTAGGGTTATACAAGAACCCCACGTCCACCCCACGGCGGTCTGGTCCTTCTAGCAGAATGGGTTCGTATGTACGATTGTGCTTCTCCTTCAGTTCTTTGCACAAGTCGTGCAAGCAACCGATATTCTCCACTTCCGACACACCCACACATGCCGCTCCACGAGGGTCTTCATCCGTACCTAGCTGAGCAATTGCATAGGCCATATTCTGAATTTTCTGCTCATACTTGAAACTAGTCCATTTCATGCCACCATCAGGCAAGTATTCATAGTCATTCTTGCCTTCATCATGAATGGTATCAAATACGTTTTCCAGATTATAAAACGCCACACAACGCAAAATCATTGCGTCATCTTCTGCGAAGATAAATGGCATTGAACATAGTAGCAAGAGAGCTACTAAAATAGAACGATTAAAGATATGCATACTATTTTTTGTTAAATATTTGCAAAAGTACTACATTTTTTTGGAATGTACAAAAGTTTTTTGTAATTTTGCAGTGATTTTTAAAGAAATCACTTTTTTTTGAACACAACAACACAAATTATAACAATAACAATTAATTTAGTATCATAATGTCATCAGTAAACAAAGTCATTTTAGTTGGCAATGTAGGGAATGATCCAGAGGTGCGCTATCTCGATCGAGGTACAGCCATTGCCAACTTCAATCTTGCCACCACCGAACGTGGCTACACTATGCAAAATGGAACACAAGTACCCGATCGTACAGAATGGCACCCCATTGTTCTCTGGCGCAACCTAGCAGAATGGGCTGAAAAGTACGTGCGCAAAGGCATGAAGCTCTATGTAGAGGGGAAATTGCAAACACGCACATGGGAGAAAGATGGTCAAATTCGTCGCAAAACAGAGATTATTGCAGAAAACATCCAAGTAGTCTATCGCCCTGCAGAATATCGCAATTCCAATATTCAAGCAGAGGAGACACATCAAGAAACTCATTTACCTGAGAATAGCAGTATTCCTACCCTTGAGATGGAAGATATCTTCTAATCGGTTATTGGGTATCAATAGAACAAAAAAGAGATGGAGAACCATCTCTTTTTTGTTTCGTTTTATCTAGAGTATCTAGTAGTTCTAGATTCAGTAGCGAAGCGTCAAAGCGGACTCACTCCCGTACCAGGTTTATCCACTAAAGTCAGTTTACCATCTACAATTTGAATACCATCATAAGGGTCGTTGGCAATCAACACATGGCCATCTAAGTCGGCATAATCCACCAGTGGGCTCAAGATTGTCGCCGCAGAGATACCTGCACGGGTCTCCGTCATACAGCCAATCATGACCTGCATACCCAATTCGCGTGCCAAAGAGATCATCTTGCGCGCTTCTGCCACGCCGCCACACTTCATGAGTTTGATATTGATACCATCGTAGTAAGGTGCTAGTTTTTCCACGTCGTCGTAGGTCTGGCATGCCTCGTCGGCTAGGATAGGCAGTTCCACTTGCTCGCATAGCCAAGCGTGCTCCTCGTTCATATGTTTGGGCATTGGTTGCTCGATCATCACCACGCCCTGCTCGGCCAACCACTCGCACATCATCAGCGCGTGCTCTTTGGTGGGCCAACCCTGGTTAGCATCCACATAGATAGGTTTATCGGTAAGGCTGCGTATCAGACGTATCATACGCTTGTCTTCCGCTTCCTCACGACCGAGTTTTACTTTCAAGATTTTCGCCCAATCGGCTTCGCGCACTTTGAGTAGCACAATCGAGTCGCAGGCATCATAGCCAATCGTATAACTGGTGCAAGGTGTGGCACTAGGATCAATACCCCATATTTGCCACAATGGTTTGCCTTCTAGTTTGCCATATAGGTCGTGCAGTGCGATATCGATGCTCGCTTTCGCCGCATGATTACCCAGTGCAAGGGCATTCACCAGTTGCATGACACTATCTACATTCAATGGCTCTGTGCAGCTATTGATTACAGGCTCAGCCAATTCAAGAAAAGCGCATACCGACTCTTGTGTTTCTTTCAGATAAGGGGGTAGTGCTGCTTCGCCGTAGCCCGTCTTACCGTCGAGAGTGATGCGGGTGAGAACGATTGGCGTTGTAGTGCGCGTGTTGGTAGAGATACCAAAGGCATGGCGCAACTCGCCAGTAAAAGGTTCGTAACTCAGCTGTGCGGTCTTTTCACACGACTGAAACAACAATGCCAATACAATGGCTGGGAATAGTACACGTTTCATAATCTTATTGTTTTTCAAATGGTTATATTTTGTTTTTACAGGGCCCCACGAACTTCGTGAGTGAGTGGGGAGAGCGGAGGCATTGAGCGCTTCCAAGTCACCTAGCGAGTTCAGTGCGCATCAATTGCCGAACGCGACGGAGCAACCTACTGCCATATTCAGTTTCTGGTCTCCTGCTTCTGCGATGGGTTTGATTAGATTATCCTTTGTTACTCGCCAAGGTTGCAGCATCACGTGCGCAAAACTCTTTACGCTACAGTGCTCCAGCGCCCATGTCTTATGCAGTTTCAGTCCCACTAAGGTCACCGCAAAATCGCCTTCAAAGCGGGTGTACAAGCTCTTAGCGGGTGTGAATCCCAAACGAGCATCCAGTTGCCAATTCTCGCCCAATGCAAAGTCGTATCCTAGTTCGATGTAGGTCGAATAAGCACGTTTGAGCGCCACATTTCCGGGTATGACATCTCCCACTATATCCACCTTCTCTCCATCATCCAAGGAGATATAATAGCCATCACGTCCAAAAGTACGGAACGCCACTAAGCAGCTCAATGGTATCTTGTCGCTCACGCGATAGGAGATGCGCCATTCGCCTGTAGTACCACCTCCACCGCGGGGGTGATTGCGGAAATCAAAAAATCGGGTGGGGCTACCATCAGGGTAGTGATCGAAATAGAAACAGTAGAGGTAGTTGATATTCAATCCCCAACGGCTAAAACCAATCATGAGATCGAGTTCAGGATTAAAATCAGTGAATGCCCAATCCGTGGCTCCTATATTCCACCACATATTGGCAAAGAATCCTGCATAATTCACCGTGGCATCCAATTGCACACTAGGTCCACCGCAATAGAGTCCGCGCCACAAATAGTTACTTGTCACCGTGGCATTTGCCGACCAAGAGAAGCGCGAATCGACCTTCTCTGCCACCCCTGCTGACATTGGCGCAGAAAGAGTGAACCCCAGCAGCAAAATTAAAAAAAATCCATTTTTCTTCATTTCGCCTACAAAGGTACAACAAAAAATGCAAATATGCAAATAACACGCAAATTATTTCGGTTGGAGATATTGTCTTTATCTACAATCTCATGATATCTTACGAAAGAAATGTTTTTTAGATGAGAAATTTTCCTTGAACTGTAATTGTTGAGGATTCAATTGCATGACTTTGTATTCATAGGGTATAGCTATTCCTTTTATCTCTGTCATTTGAAACTCCATCACTGATTTATCATCTTTTTTCCACTTAAACCATCCATTGCCATATGGCATAAGGTCTTCCTCAAAAATATCTTCTGATGTATTCCATTCTTTGCCCCAGTAATATCCGTCTCCTGCGGGTTCCGTCGTATAGACACGAAACCACGTAGTATCCATACAATGCTGCCACTTACCAATCATCAGTGTATCGATTTTTTCGCCATCGTAGAACACCACCCTATTCGTATTGCTATTGAAGTCCTGGACATCTACAGCAACTACGGTAGAATCGGATTTCTTAATGGTACATACACCGATAACACAAGCTAGTAATAGGCACGATAACAATATATAGATTACTATTTTAGCCTTCTTTGTCAGCATATGTATAGTATTTGTGAATTATAATAGAATTATTTGCGCTTCTTGATTATTCATATTGGGCATTGTTCGCCCAACAGGTGCTCCAATATATGTAGGATCGCATACAATGTATTTTATATTATCATATATCAAATAATCCCCATTCACATCTTCATTAAACTCCACAGCAGCAGCCAAGTGCCCCGGATAATATAATAATACCACATTCAACCCCA
Organism: Paludibacteraceae bacterium; assembly: GCA_045531475.1. Taxonomy (GTDB): domain Bacteria; phylum Bacteroidota; class Bacteroidia; order Bacteroidales; family Paludibacteraceae; genus Colicola. Next base: position 19,390 of record JAZSEB010000017.1, on the reverse strand, counting down.
TAATATCACGGACTATACGTGAAAATAGCACAGCACGATCTTCACAATCTGCATAAGGATAGTACAGCGTTTCTTCAGCAAAAAAAGCTCGATCTCCTCCCCACACTTTATCATCGTATTCGTATTCAAATGCAGTTTGAACAAAATTGAGTAGCTTATTCACAGCATCCCTTTCATTCAACCCTGCAATTGACGAACGAAGATCAGGATACAAGCTTGCTGCTATTGAAGAATCTAAAGGTGTGTTGGCATATACAGCCCATCGTGTATAGATATTACCATCGATGTATGATGATGGATAATCGCTATAAAAATCCATCAGATTTTGATTGCGTTCTACATCAACGCTAATTCCATATTTTGATGTTAATTTACGTGGCTCGACTATATCCGCATCCAAATTTTGTTCCTTGGCTATTTGCAGAGATATTTTTTTCTCGGTATCAAATGCAGCCTTGCATACAGCCAGTTCTCTTGTTGCGCAATTGATGGGATAGAATTTCTCTGCATCAACTATAAAGTAGAACATCGATAGAATATTGTAATCACTTGCGACTAGCATATATAGTCTTTCATTGCTAGATGCCAATCGAATTTTATATCCAGATTGCGCCATCAAATAGGATTGCATGAAAACCGCCTCATTCGATTTCCCGTATTTCTTTTCACAGACAGCTTGTAACATTTGCATATATCCCCAATCGCAGAGTTGAAGACTTTCGCGCAGGTCTAGAACACCACGGATAGTCATATCGTACGCACTCGTAGATAATTCTTTCCACACTTTAGCTAGGTACTTCTCATTGACATGCGAGATACTCCATTCTTCATTGATGGGGAAAGGTATCGAAACCAATGTACCATAAAATGCCACAGACACTAAATCATGAGGAATTACTTTCGCTTGAATTGGCGCAATGGGTTCAGGTTGCGGTGTGGGAGTAGGAATTTTGATTACCTCCTTTTTAAGCAGGATGGGTATAAAATCAAGTATTGCATCGGATGAAGCTACTGAATCTATTTTTTCTTCACTAAGCTCAAATGTTGGCTCCTTATCCATCTCATATACCACAGGATGCACAGTCTGCTCTTCATGGATCTCTACTGCAGGTAGTGCAGATAGTTTGATCCAACTATCTTCCATAAACTGAGCATATTGCTCATTTAGTTCTCTTCGATATGCATCATATTTTGCTTGTTGATCCGAACTAAACAGAGCAAAATTCTTCATCTGTTGTTTTTTAAACTCCTCATATTCATTAGTTTGCGCACTAATGGACATGGATAGCAGTGATATACATACAAGAGCAAAGAAACGATTCATCATCTTCAATTACATTTTAAAATATAGTTTGCTAATGCAAGCAAATCATAATAATTACCACGAAATAAGCTAGAGCCAATATTTCTCTACAATTTTCTTTCCTTCCATGCTTGGGCATCTATTCCTGCCGCTACAGAAGGTGTTTGCGATTTGCGCACTACCGTTAAAGAGGTACGTACAACTTGTTTTTCCACATAGGTAAATAGTTCCCCCAACGTGATATCTCCTTGAGTCTCTTGTAGTTTCTTCAACAGATAGTATGTGAATAAACCATGTGATTTCTCATCGTACTGATGTGCTACCTCATTACTAGATGAGGCGCTAAACACCACCGTATTTCCACGAGGTGTACCACTAGTAAGTTTCACCACCCCTTTGGTAGAAGCCAAAGCAGAACCCGACTTCGTGAATCCACTGAAGCAAGCATCCAATAGCACAAGACTCTCTGCTGCGGTCTCAGCCAAGGCATCATAAAGATCGCTAATCTTATAACCTGTGTTAGCGATATTCGCAGCCACACCATCCTTAGGCAGAAGATACATACTGCGGGTTAACTCGTCCGGTACGCCATGCCCCGAATAATAAAAGATGAAACGCGCCGTATTCTTATACAATTTGTTGTTCGCTATATCACGAATCCAGTTGACTGCCTCACGAATATTATTAAAAGTTGCATCTTCCTTAAATCGGATATTAGCAGAAGGAATACCCAGCGTCTTTATACAATACTCTTTGAATATGTATCCATCATTAAACGCGTAATCTACATTGGGGGCTTCATCGTAATTCTTATTCGCAATTATCACTACAAACGTATTTTCTTGTTTCTTGGAGGTGGTAGGTATCTGAATATCTACATCTGAATTGCCAATAGCGATATTGCTGGTGGACATAATCTGCTTGCCTTTCGAAGGCACACCTACCATAGTGGCATCTATGGATATGTCATCAAAATTGTAATCTACCTTCGCGATATTATACGTCAACGATGCTGAATTACTGAATTTATACACTCGGTCTTCTGATAGATAGAATTGATATTCAGCCAGTCCAATACTATCGCCCTCCACATAAAACGATGGCACTTTTTTTAGCGATGAAAACATGGTCTTAAATTCCAATGCATCGGCCGTTGGCACAGGTACCAAAATATCCTCCTCTCTATATTTCGTACGTATACGATAGGTCTCGTTATCTGGATCATAGCTGCCAACAATAACTACTGTATCTTGCGGTAGATTTCGCGTGCATTTAGCTATATAGTCATCTTGCGCATCCTTGGTCAGCACAAAGACCTTTTGCTTGCGTGTCTCGCCATTTACGCGCTTTTGCCATTCAGCAATCTTCTCAAACTCACCTTTCTTTTGCCACTCGTTGACAATACGCTCCACATAGTTTTGCGCATAAAAATGGAAGGTGTTTTGTTGGCGAACAATTTGATGGTATCGATACTTGAATGCATTGTATGCGATATCCACATTTTCTGTGATAGCCGCATTTTCTGCCGTCAAATTATTCTTGTTGGCATATGCTTGTACCTTCTTCGCCACATTCTCTGGCTGATTTTTAACGGGCACAATCACCTGACCTTGATAATTCAAGGCTCCAAACTTTCCACCGCCATCACTCACTTTTATATAATCTGGCAAAACATCGACAATAGTTGATGAAACAAAAGGAAACAGTTCCTGACCATTGTAGTCCACCAGTCCCTGCTTGCTGTCCGCAGAAGCTACAATAAACAATTTTGTAGTTGCAGCAATGCTCTTGTATTTACACGGTACAAGTTCTTCCCCTTTGTCCGAACACACGCCCCACAAACCCTTCTGCTCCACTTGAAAAAACGGAGGGCGATAGACATAGGCGTCATACTTGCCTATAGGAATAATGGCAACGCCCTCATTATTATATAAACCTACAGTATTGTTCTGCGATAATTCAAACAAAATCTCTTCTCCATACTCGGGCATTTCCACCCCTCTGATATCTGCATATTCACATGGGAACAACAAAACACCCCTTGCCGTGTACAATCCCACTTTATCATCCGCAGTCGTCTTGATATACTCTGCCGTTTCTCCCAAAGGCTCAGCATGGGCAAAACGACATGGCAAAAGTTCTGTACCCGAATATAAATCCAAAGCGCCCCACAAACCCTTATCTTGAATAAACAGACACAGATCTTCACCCAATTTACCTAGCTTAGCATCTTGATATTGACAAGGATACAACTCTTTTGCCTGACTAGTAAATACCCCCCAACGATTATTTTGTTTGCATATGAAGAATCCATACTCACACTTTATTTCATCAAAGACGCATGGGATTACCTCCTCTAGTTTTGCGTTAACCACACCATACTTACCTCTCAGTGTCACATGTGCATACGTATTAGGCTCAGTTATTGCTTGGAAATCGACAGAATCATATGGACAAGGTTGCTGATAGGTAAACGCTTTCCAATAATAACCACTATCTGGTTCTTGTGGTCTCTCGGGTTCAGGGTTATAGGGTTTGCTAGGTGGAACCAACAGATCGGATTCCTCCAAAATTTCTTGCAATATAGCGTCATAATTAACACTGGCCGTTGCACTAGCCGTTGCCACTGCAGAACTTAGCACATTCAACACACCTCCTAATATGCCACCCGTATTCGAAGCCTTGCTTTTCTGCTCAGCTTGCGCTGCACGCTGTGCTTCATCCACCAGCTTATTATACTTCTCCTGGGCTTTCTGTCGCGCCGACTGCACCTTCGTATTATAGGCCAGCAAGACTTCTTCATACTCCGCATTCACCTGACAAAATTGGTGATATGCTTTGTCATAAGTGACCATGTCTTGCTTCCAAAGATCATGCACTCGTTTTTTTGCCTTATCGGCTATGCGCATACGAATATATCCATCATACATTGTGTACTCAATAGCATCCGAAGCGATGATCTCTCCTTTGCCATCAGCCATCGAGTAATACATCTCACCGTCTTTCTCATGCTGCAGCAAAAACCATCCGCCTGCTTGCGGATGATATTCTACTTCTGTATATTGTGTACGTAAACTTTTCTCTATTGCCTTCTGTTGTGCTGTAGGCAATACTTCTGCGGCCCCCACAGACAAGGGTAGCACGCATAGTAGAATGAGGAATATATATTTCAGGATTTTCATTTTAATCGATTAATGCCTATCGTCTTGCGAATAACCTGCAGTTGTGCATCTTTGCTTTGTACATCCAAGAGCCACGCTTGCAGATCCTCATACGATAATTGTTGAAGTGATGTAAAAGACGAATAATCCACTGCTTTAGAAAAAGGATTAGGCGAGAAAATAATATAAAAAACATTCGACTCGCCATCCTTTGCACAACTCATCACATATTCATCTACTACTTCGGGATTGTCAGATAACTGTTTCGAGAAAAATAGATGATTCTTGTTCGATTGCACACGTTGCGAGCCATTGCTGTCAGCTTCATAAGGTAACAAACAAAAGGCATTTGCCTCTTCATCCACCAGATAGACACACAGATAGCCATCAACGGGCGATAAAAAGGACATAAACAACTGATCGCCCTCATAAAAGACCTCTCTCTCATGTCGCGGCGTATGACCATTGCATAGGATTTTGCACGCTACATCAATCCTCGCGCTCGTTATCGCGCGCGCTTTACCCACCACCTTAACATGCACTATATTGCATTCGCTCTGTTCGTCATAACGAATCTGATAAACCGGAGCCTGCAAATCACCCAACCATTCCCCTTTTACTTCAGTTCCACCCAAAGAGAAATGAGAAACTTTCGTTTCGTCCTGATTGGTATGAATAATCGTTGAATTCGACTGATTTACAACGGTACCAAATTGATTAGCCAAGCATTGTAAACGGGCACGTTGTAAAGCAATCGTTTTTGCCTCTTCAATAGAGATATTAATTGGAGCATGATATATATACTCACCAGAGACATTGATTGCATTTTGCGCAAGCAATGTCTCTAATGAGCACAATATAATTGCTATTATCAATAATCGCTTCATTAGAAACCAAGTACTTGGTCTAATTGATTATGAAGTTGTTGGCCTTTCTTTTCTAGCTCTTCACGTACGACTTTCTTAGTTACTTCTTTTGCAGCTTCTCCATCATATGCAAGACGGACCATCACTTCGCGATTTTTATTGTCTAATATTCGATAGCACTCCACCACGACGATGGTGCGTCCAATAGACTGACTTATCAAGTTCTTACTGCTCATCACCGTTTCAGAAATACTCGCCGCATCTTCTGCCGATAACTGCTTGTTTGCCACTGTATTCTCAATCAGCGCAGTTACCTCTGTTTGGATTTGACCTGCTAGGTTTGTGATAGCCAAAGAAGTAGCTGCTACTTTTGCTGCATCATAGTTCTCCGCTATTGATTGAGCATTCGCCATGATGTATTTAGGAAACAAATCCGCATTATATTCAAATTCCATGAGGTACGAACGCTCTAATTGTTTTTCCAATGGCAGAGCGCCAGGTGCAACAGACCAACCTTCTTTTTGCAAACGTTTGGCTTCTTTTCTTGTGGTTTTATCTACACGAGCAGACAATTCTTTTTTAGCCAATTTCTTGATTTCATTACGTTCTTGACGAATTTTCTCTGTATTCGTTTCTGCAAAACAAGAAACACTTGCTACAATTACGGCCATAGCTACCATAACAAACTTTTTCATAATCATAATTTTTAATTGTTTAAATCATCTATCAGTTGATCACATACCAATTAATGGCTCGCGATTAAGGTTTCCAATGCTTTCACAAAGACATGAGGATCCGATGTGCGCGTACTTGAATAGGTCATCTTCTCAGAAGGATCTGTATCTTGATACGAGAAGATGCTTTGGCCTGCACTTGGCAATACGATACCAGTAGTGGTTCCACCTACCAGTCCTATCTCAATCTCATCACCTCTAACATTTAGCGACAAGATATTGCGATAGAATACTGATTCTGCATCGCAAGTATCCATCCTATCTGTCATCGTATCCCATCTATTCTTGAGCATCACCAGCTTATCACGCTGCGGGATAGCTATCACATAATAGACATGGCGCAACGCAATCAGAGGGTTGGTGGTGTAATCGCCATCCATATCCTCATCCTCAAAATAATTGACGAACAATATCTTACCTCGCATATCGTTTTCATCGATACGTTGTTCATCCAATGCCGCAGCCACTGGATCGTAACTATCGCTCAGATATGGACTCTGTGGCGACAAATGGTGGCGACAGAACTCCATATACTCATACTTCGTGCAACGAGAATTATGCCTTGCCATGGTGTTGTGATAGTTCACTTGTTTCTCTTTGTTGCGGGTGGCCACAGCCCCACGTTTTCTAGAGGTAGATCCAATAATGACTAGCCAGTGTATAATCAACATAACGATTGGCAGCAATAGCAGTCCCACACCCGCTAGGCCCATCCACGAACGTTCTATACCCTCGTATTTGAGCACCGTATTTAGGTCTTCTGCTGGTTCCTTATACCAACCCAATGTCTCAATCGATCCCTCCTCTGCGGGTTCGCAAGCTATCACCACATGGTTCTCAAAGAAGGCTTGCACCTCCGCGTGTGTCTGTTGGTTAACCTGCTCAATCTTGATATGGTTTAATCCCACAGGCACCACATCTACCACCACAAGGGCTACAATCCACAGTAGGAAATAGCCAATCACCACCTTCAGCATTCGCCATATTGGATAGAAAGGTTTCTTCTCCATCTCTGGCTCTAACGGTGGATATTGATAATCAAAAAATTCCTCGCGTATCATCGGACTCTCTAGGAGCGATACGTGCGTAGACAGAGTCACATCATCGCTGAAGAAATCATCACGAGCGGAACCCGAATCAATGGTCAGAAAGGCGTGCATAGGGAAATAGCCCATCATCTTTTCTGCTTCAGATGGGACTGCTTTCTTTAATGCACCTTTTCCTTCCTTTATTTCTGCCAACCATTCCAAGGTCTGCTTATCGGATATTTGCACATGCTCCTCTATCTCCTTGATCTCGTCTGATTCGGGCACCATCGTGCAGATACGATTAAACAACTCGATTGGTTGTTCGCCTTTCACCTGCAAGCCATTGGCTATAAACGCACCTTGACGCAAAATCATCTGCAGAATCAAATACTTACGTTTGGCTTGACGGTTGGTAGCTGTATGCAACCACTCTTCGATGCGCGAAGTGATGGTGTTCTTCAGGTGCATTGGATTATGTCCCTCAAACAACGACAACGCAAAATAGTAGTACACATCCGCATCCAATGGCGATTGATCTACGGCCAACTTAAAGTTGCGTTGTGCCAACTCGTAGTTCTTCAAACCCATATACACGAGTCCCATACCAAACAATGCGTTGGTGTCTTTCGGATTCGACTCGGTCTGTTGCTTAAAGAACTCGATATAATCGTTCGCCAGGTTGCTAGGTAATTGCAATGGGTTAACCTCGCTTTGCACGAGGTTAACCGCATGACATTTCGGACAAGTTGTAGTCCCTGCTGGCAGAGGTGCCGTACAGTTCTTACATCTTAGGATCTTCAGGGTTGCCATCTTTCAATGCTTTTTGTTGTTGAATCTTATCATTTGCAGCTTCAATAGCTTTTCCAGCAGCTTGTTTTGCCACTGCGCCTGCCTTACCAGCTACCTCTGTGGCTTTGCTGGTCAATGCTGCGGTGGCTGCTGCCACTTTAGACCAATCATGATTGCGTTTGAAAGCAGCGATAGTCACATGACTCATAATGTATATTGATACGAAACTAAATACACATGCCGCAGCAGCCAACAAGCACAACTTCAGAATCATAATAGCGATATCCAACGGATTCGACTCGGTATGGGTCTCTCTTCGGCCGCTCGAGTAAACGGTGGTCACCTTTGTCTCTGGGAAGAACTCCAAGGCCAAGCTTGCACCCAGCAAGAAAGATGCTAAGCCAAAGCCAATCTTTTGCAGTTTATCCAAACGTGCACTCTCTGCACGGTAGCGAGTGATATAATAACCATATTGGTGGCTGCTATAGATATAGAATGGGGTCAAAAGCATTACATAGATACAAATCAACCATACTATGCGGTCCAACCAACGTGCTGCGCGCAAGTCATCCTTGTAGCTCTTTACCACGGCCCTGCGATATGCCTTAAACTTCATATCGTTGATTTCTTCATAGTTTTTCAGATGTTCTTTCGCTTTGTCCTCGTAGTACTTAATCTGCTCTTTGTATGCTTTCTTCTGCTCACGACTTTGTGCGGTATCCAATCGTTGTTTGTAGTCCTCTACGCTCTCCAACGCACCCTCGTAGTTCTTTTTGATATAGCCCAATCGGTATGCTTTGTGTGCATTCGCATTGGCTAGGCTATAAACCAATGAGTCGGTTCTACAATCTGCAAACGCAATCGTGGTATCTTGTTTTTGCCAATTCTTGATACCCTCCACTTTTGCCTCAATCGATTGACGATCGCTAGCTACCTGCTCAGAGATATAGAACATGATAAAGATTGACAGGATACATCCAGCAATCAATGACCACTTGAAGGTCCAGTGTTTCTCTCTAGACCACTTAACAATAGCGCGTAACTCGTCGTAACGCTCTTTGAAGAACTGGTCGTTCTTGTCTTTCACCTCAGCTTCCGCACGGTCCAACAAGCGATCCATCTCATCGCATTCTGCTTCCGAGCATGGATATACATCATCTATATTGACAGTCTGATTATTCTCATCTATGGCAGTAATATGACTACTCGTGCACATCGCTGCATCCAAGAATTCATACGCCTTCTCGTTGGCCGGATTGGCTTTCATTTTCTCTTTCAAGTCATCTTGCGTGAAAGAAACATAACCATTCTCATGTGTTTCACGTCTTTTTTTGAATTTGTCTTTTAAGAATCCCATAATAGTAGTGTTTTTAATTGTTATTTATGAATTTATCAGTTTATCAGCTTTTTCACGCAATTGTGCATAACGAGAAGCAAACTGTTTTGGGGCTATAGACTCAGCCTCCATAATCAGTTGTTTCCAAGCTCGCGCTGTTTCGGGCCTTGAATGCTCCGCTGCTAAGGACTTAAGTTCATCACAAAAAGCACGAATATCCATCGTTGTATCTTCCAATTGTGTTTGTTGCTTGTGATAATGCGTATCCTGGCTCCCCACAATACTTGCTAGAACAATCCACACCAGCGATAATATAGCTATCACTAGAACATATGCGCGCAAACTCAACGCAGGCCAAGACGTTATCGCCTCCCAATGCAACACCCTAGATAACCACTCATGGCCAGAGGTTGAAAGGAGCAATGTATATACTATCAACCAAAGCAAAGAAGCCATTAGATAGTACATCGTATGCACGCCTACAAACACTTTAAAGTATGGTGTCTGTGAAGAGTCGCTCTTCAGTTTTCCTATGTGGAACCATCCAAAGAATATTCCCTCCAATAAAACAAGATACACCATGTTTACATAGAATAACTTAGTAGGCTCTTCTGGAGCAAATACCAGAAAGCCCAAAACTGTCACCACAATAGTCATTAGACCGGGTAACCATGTGTAGAATGGATTTGTCTTCATATGCTATTAAATTGTAGGTGGAACTGGAGGGGTTGGCGCACCCATTGGCGGTGGTGTAGGCATAAACAACGCTGCCAGCTCAGGTATAGTATTAGCTGCTGCCCATTGTGGCATACCTGCTTTCCAAGCCAGCGTATCGGCGCGAAGCACACCTTGCGTTACCAACTGCTGCAAGATTGGCATATCATATGGCCCAGCTTGCGCATTATTCAAATATAAATAAATTTGTACTGCTTGTGGAGTTGGAGGAGGTGGAGTCGCACTCATCGCATTCTGGGCTATTCCTCCCATCATGCCACCCATAGCACCACCCATACCAAAGCCCATACCTAATCCCATTCCAGCACCCATCATACCACCCATCGGGCCTGTATTGCCAGCTGCAGTTTCCATCACATCCAATTGACGCTCTTGTTGATAGGTGAAACCTTGTATAGAACGACTTGCGGCTTGTGCTTGCGCATTAATAACCATCTGATAATTAGGATCATCCTCATGTGGATTAATACCCTCTACATCAAACTTAGTCAGCTCTACACCATAATCCTCGAAGTACTCATTCAAACTCTTCTTCGAGAAATCTGATAAATCAAAGAGGTAGTTATTCACCTCTGTGATACTTACGCGCTGCTGACTGAAATATTTACTTAATGCTACCGTCACACGCTGACCAACCGCTGCAGTGAATTCGCCTACGAAGTCGTTCAAATACAATTCATGGTTCGTACCCAAGTATTCACGAATGAATGCAATTGCATTTGTAATTCGAAACTCATACGTTCCATATGCCCCCACACCGATTGTCACACCTTGTGGAGTATTTGCTAAAGTGTAATCACGTATCGTTAGACCTGTTCCCCAGCCTCCCTCATCACCTGCAAAACGTTGACGAGTAGTATTCACCACATACAAGGTCGTTTTAAATGCGGTATCACCACCAAAAGGAATATTGACTATTTTCTCTAGAAATGGAATATTATTTGTAGATAGCACATGTCCACCCGGAAGAAACAAATCTGAGTACATACCTTCGGACATAAATACCATTTGTTGCCCTTCTTGTACTGTTACTTTGGCGTGCGTTGATAGATTATCATAAGGATATCTATGCACCAAGCATTCTTTCTCCAGATTTACAATAACATTATCTATAAATCCTTTACGTGCGTCTCCCTGACCATCATGTGTATGACCATCAGAACGTAACTTGTCAAAAAGTCCCATAATATTTAAATTTAAGTGTTTTTAGTTTCAAAATGGCAAAAAGATATCTGCAGGAAAATATGCACGCAAGCGATAGCGAACCGAATATACAGTTCCTATTTCAATCCCAAAGATCTCCGCGATGGTTTGCGTAGGCAAACCCGCGAGAAAACAAATAATATACAATAAATTAGTTACTGATAAAGAACGGGTGGATTCTGTGCATAGACGCACCAACAATTGAGTATCAACACCTTTTATACGTTCTACTACTGATAGTTTTTCCGCTCCACCCAGGAGAGATGAATTTACACGATGATTTAATTGGGTAAGAGCATTTTGAATAATTAATTGCTTGCTGTCCATGGCGCATGATTATGAAATTGCGCCGCAAAATTACTGCTTTTTATGCATTTATCATATAGACAAATCTAGATAAATGACAAAATCAGTACGGAAACGGGTATTCAGACCCCATTTTTTTACGAATTCTGTAACGAACGGTATAGACACTAGCCGCCTCTAAGCACATGAAATCGGCTATTTGCTCCACACTCATTCCTGCAGCAAAACACAAAATATATCGCTTATCCATCGTTGTCAACTTTGTACCATGGCTTAAAAGTACTTGGATCTGTCCCAAATCTAAACTTTGCATTCCTTTCAATGCAGCATCGGTATAATCTCTCTTGACGCCACTTGATAACTGTTTAATTAGTCCATCCACCAATAATCGCAATGGTTCGACATTGGTTTGGGTCTCTAATTCATTTATTGTCTGACGCATATTATCTGCCTCCAAAGCGGCTTCATACAATTTCGCTTCTGCATTCTTTCTGCCCATCACCAATAGCCAATAACCTATTACCAACAGCAGTAATAGCAAGCCCAATGCTATCACTAACCACCCTCGTGACTTATTCTCCGCCTCCAGTTTATCCATCTTCAGTTGCTGTTTCTCTACCTCATACTGCGTTTGTACCTCTTGTAACACACGTCTTTTATCCACATCATAACGCATTTCATTGTTTTCCGTTAGCTTCTGTTGATATTCTAGTGCCTCTCTCCAATCCCCCTGTTCCTCATAAATCATCGCCAAAAACTTATACGCCTCACCTCGCTCGGTCACTATTGTATTCGGAGAACTTACTGCCACCGTATCTATCAAATCTAGCACATCCATCATCATCTTCTCGGCTGTTGCGTAATCCTTCTCGTAATATTCCTGCCACGCTTCTAAATCCACCACACTAATTAATGCTTCCAACGAGTCTTTGCGCGTGCGCGAACCATTTATTGATGCGCGCGCACGGGACAAATAATGCCGCACACTATCCACCAGCGGTGGCTGGAAGTACATATCATAGAAGAACGCCATATTGTAGTAACTCCATACCGGCACGATATTATACGAACGCGGATCGGCTATCTGCTCCAGTCCTACGATGGCTCTTCTGCCATGCTCGAGAGCCAAGTCTATACTATCTATATACGAATAATAACCCGATGCCACCGAGTGATAATTATACGCCACCATCGGAGAGTTATGTTGTTCATATAGGCTTTCCAAACCGTTTTGCTGAACCAGCATATTCTCCCAATCGCCCATATTCATATAATCGATGGCTCGTTCATACAGGCACATCGATGCCATATCCCAGTTTTTTGTCTCAATAAACAATTCATAGGCTGCTATCAGTTTGCGTTGTGCATCCTCGGCCTTCCCGCTTTCAAAATCGCGCAAGGCCTCTTGGCGCAGAGCAAAAGGATCATGCGCACTAGGCGCATTCTCCTTATTGGCATACACCAATACCCCATAGCCCATGGCCAACAACCATATGAATAGTCTATGCAGCTTCATTTGCTTGCAAAATTAGTCTTTTTTATTGATATACACAAATTTATTTATATTTTCTGCCACAAAATCCATTTTTACACATCACCTTACGGGTATCTGCGTGCGGATTACTTGTACGGTATCTGCTTTCATAGGCAAACGCTCCGGAGCATTCCAAGCCCCATCCTTCGTCACATAGAACGTGAGGTATTGTCCGTTGTCACTGGTGACAAACGTGTACTTTTGATTCTCTTCGAAGTTATATGGCTCGTTCATCGTTCTCCATTCACCCGAAAACTCCGTATAATAATATGCAGGATACCATCTACCAGCCTCAATCTCGTAGTAAGCACTCGTGCCAGCATAAGTACCAAAGTAATAAGACTCCAATTGCTCTGTCGTAGTATAATTCATTGGTAAGGAGTAAATACCCATCCAAGTAACATAGGTGTAGTCCAGCACTTTCTTAAAACGCACGTTGGCTGGTTTCTTTTCCTTCTCCCAGATAGCATAAATCGTATCCGTATGTGTACTGAGGATAATATTAAAATCAGTATAATAACTACTGGCATCCTTCACATAGTTCCAGCCTAATAGCTTGTAACCATCGCGACGAGGTTTATCGCTACTGTCCCAAATATCAACAGTATAACAAGCCCTATATTCTTCGTAATATCCCACAAATATACGCATTTTATAGTCATCGTCAAATTCACCACCATTTGCATCAAAATACAAAAACGCAGGAGTATCCGAAGCATCTCCCATTAAATGCTGCTCACAACTGCACAGCAACAACACTATACCTATAATAGGCAAAATCATACGCATTTTCATAACACACCCTCCTCTATCTTTGTCGATTTTTGTTTTATTGGGAACTTATATCCTACGCTCAAACTAGTAGCTATGATATAACGATCCTCCCAACCTGTCTCATGATATGTATAACCATATTTGAAGTGGTAGGCGAAATGCTTATAGTCCGTATTCACTTCCGCATAACGCGCAGAGATATCCAGCCACATATACCATGACGATGTAAATTTACAACCCAATCGCAACTCTCCACCCAATTGGTAATAGATTTTACGATCCATCGTCAAATACTCATCATTGGGCATGCTAGGCACAGGTAGATTATACCACTTCCTAGGCATCGCGCCCAAGAAGCCCATGCCCCACATAAACGCTGCCCCCTCGTTATGATTGCCATGCAGAAAAATCATACCAGCAGACAAACTTGCTACGCTCTGGTACTTGAGGTACGCACCCAAGGCAAACTCATCGTTGCAACTGCCTGCCATATCCAAACTAAAGGCACCATCCAGCGAACGATAATACGGACCAAAGCTACCGCCCACACCAGCGCTCACGCCTATAAATGGTGCTGGATACTGCTTCTTCTGCTTCGCAGGTTTAGTTCCTAGCAAAAATATATCATTGTAGTTCTGCGCTGTTTGATTGCCATAAGGCGAATACCCGCCTTGTTGAACCACTTGTGTGGATTGTGTAGCCTTCTTTTGAAAAGCCTGCACTTTGCCATTGGAATAGATGATCGTTGCTATATCGTCTATCGCTACCACAAAGGTAGGACCAGTCGGAAAATTCGCCTGCTTGTATTTCACCTCTACCGCAGACACTTCCGTGATTACCGCATCAATGCGCTGCGCATCGTGGGTGATGATCACATCATGAGCGGTCTCCTGAGCGAACATCCCGAGAGCCACCAACAATAGTATCATCGATAATACGAACCGTTTCATACGCCTATTTTTTAGAAGTTCAATGCCAGACCTACTCCATTCTTACTTGCTTGCATATTCAGTGTGATAGGATAACCCATGGAATACTGGTTATAGGTCTGATGCGACTTTTTCGCACGAGGATAACCTACTGCCAGCAAAGGAACAGATGCTGTAGTAAAAGCGATACCTGTTGCTGCCATACCCCAGAAAGCATCACTCCATTCTATGGCCATCCACAAACCTACAGCCATCAATGGAATACCGGCACCAAGGAAAGACCAACCGCAGTATTGCATAATCAATCCGCTGCGATACTCGTTATACGCCGGTGGGCAATTACGACGCAGCAATTCGGCATATTGATAAGCCGTCAAAGGGCGTCCATCCAAATAAATATCATTACCAACACATGTCAGGTGTCCCATCTGAGCACGTGTTTGCATCGTGGGTTGAGCACCATAGTATGGATTACCTTGATAGACAGGCTGCTGATACTGTGGTTGCTGCTGTTGTACGCTCTGTGCAGCTTGTTGTTGGAAGGTCTGTACCTGTCCGTTGGAATAAATGATAGATGCGATTTCGCTCTTTGCCAAAACGAAGGTCGGACCAGTCTGAAAATCCGCTTGCTTGTACTTAATCTCCGTGCTAGTGACCTCTATGATCACAGCATCTATTCGCTCCGAAGAGTTGGTGATGATCAAATCATGGTTCTGTGTTTGGGCAGAAAGCATCGTTGCGACAAACAATAATAATACAGCTAAAATGTGTTTCATAATCGTATTCCCTTATCCGTGTCGGGCACAACTTTAATAGAAATCTTGCTTTGAAAGCATACAACATAATTTCGACTGCAAAATTACTGCTTTTTTATTTATTTTCATATAGACAAATCTAGATAAATGACTACCTACAACAAAAAACGGTTGCATTCACATGCTACCGTTTTTTTTTCTATAACCTATAGGCGCTCTGCGCCGTTCTATATCGTAGCGTCCTATACGCCAGGGCCACCGCTACTGGTATAATCACTCAATGTCACTGAACTACCGCCACTTACCTCGCCACCGATATTCGCAGCGCCATCAAAATATTCCGTACCACCACTAACCGTGACGCCTGTTTTCAACGCAGGAGTAGATGAAGTATACACCACTAACTTCTTACTTCCACCGCCACCAGGACGACCACCACCCGAGCTGGAACTGGAAGCCGCAGGAGTCTTAAAGGCCGCTACCAATTCGCTGCCACTATACAACGCATACCACGCCTCTGACGTAAACGAACTGACTTGCTTGCACACACCACCAGAGATCTGCGCTCCACTCTCCAAACCGCCAACGGCAATCAGCGTTCCGCCCTGCACATACAACTTCTTCTGCTCCTCAGAGTTCGCATCAATAGCCACTTCTGGAGCATTAGCACCAATAGCATACACCAAACCACCCTTCACATACACATTGCCATTGCCATCGATACCATCATTATTCATAGCACGTGAATATACATAACCGCCCGAGATGATCAAATCGCTTCCATCGCCACCCACGTTGATACCATCATCGTATGAATTAACCGTCACTTCGCCATCCGAAATCAAAATCGAAGTCTTGCTCTCAATACCCTCGGCATTACGACCTGCAGTAGCTACACTAATCGTTCCACCAGAGATAGTAATTGCGCCATCGGCTTTCACCCCCTTGGAAGACGAATAATAATCGCTATTTACATTATCCGTGTTGCCCGTATAATTGGTGTTCTCAGTTGTTCCATTGTGAAAATACAATGTACCTTTGGTCACAATTGTCACCTCGCCACCCGACAACTCAAACGCCGCATCGCAGTTGATACCCTTACCACCTGCACCTGTACTAGTCAAAGTCAGCGTTCCCCCAGATATTACCACCTTGGCATCACTTCCCAAACAAGCAGCTGCTTTGGTCTTTACATCCTCTTCATCCCACTTGCCATTCCCTGTAGTCGTAATATTTATCGTGCCACCCTTAACCATTAAATCGCCTTCCGACTTCACACCTTTAGCAGCAATACCCGCTGTATTGATAGTGATTTGTCCACCTTCTAGATAAATATTTCCGCTGTCTTCATCCTCATGGTCTGCAGTCTCGCCTGTCGAACCAACTTCAGCATCATCGATATCACATTGTATTCCGTCGTCCTCTACACCACTAATATTCAGCATACCACTCTCCATCAAGAAGTATTGACCACAATTAATACCATCGCCAGCAGCAGATTGCACCTTGATAGTGGCATCCTTCACCGTCATATACTCGCCCGACTTGATGGCATGTTTCACATTGCCATTCACTGTCAGCGTTCCTTTGCCAGAGAACTCAGGATGTCCCTTGAGATACAATGCACCCTTCTGCGAACCACTAGCCGCATCTACGAGGGTATTGTTTGTACCCTCTAGCAGTTTCACCTTGACGCGCTTGCCATTTTGTATGTGTATAGCCGCGCCCGAAGTCATAGGAGTGGCATTGGTTAAGGTCAAACCATTCAACACCACAGTCGCCTTATACGAACCTGACATATAAAACTCTCCATCCATAGAACTACCTGACAATGTATAGGTTATTTCCTCCGCCAACTCGCTACTCTGCTCTATATTCACATGTGCGCCCTTCGTGGTAATAGTCAAGTATTGCGCCACATTACCTGCCACAGTGATAGCAGCCATCTGTCCGTTATACACTACTTCTACAGTATTATCCATCACTGCCGAATCATTCACATACATTGTTGCTACATCCGCCAAAGTGAATACTTTATTCATAATAGTCAACGTAGTACCTTCGGTATAACTCATCTTTCCTGCTTGCTCAGCTGGAAATTGATATTTCACTTGCCCTACTTGCACATTCAGTGTTTGAGCTGTCAGATGTCCACCAATAGCGAAACAACTGATTATCAATACCATTATCTTTTTCATTTCACAACAACTGTTTGCGTTACACTTCCGTTAGAAATTAGATACACACCTGCATTGAGCATTTTTGCCGCTTCCACAAGTGAGCCATACACACCGAGCGAAGTACCCGATATACTAAACACTTGCACTGGAGCATTAGTATTGATAAGATCCTCTAATCCAGTTATTGTTCCATCAGTGGAAAACTGCATTGACTTAAGATCTGTCAATAGCATATTAACTGTGCCTTCTGCACTGGTCACTTGCAAATTACTGCCATCCACATTCAGCGTGAGATTATTCACATCGAAAGCAGTTTTAGTACCTGCGTTATTGGTAAATACAAGAAAATTGTACGTTCCTGCTTGTGCCACTAGAGTACTACAAGTAGCTACCACTAAAAAGAATTTTTTCATAGGCTCATATTGAGGGATTAGTAATATGTTTCATTATGAAGTGCAAAGTTATTTATTTTTTTTAGAATGTTTATTATTTTTTAGGAGTTAATCATTAACAAAAAGTAGCAATCAATTGTACATATCAGTAAATATACGTATCTTTGTATCATAATTACTAACAAAAGGTTGGATATTATGAATAAACACCTCGTTTACGACTCCGAGAGAATAGAAAAAGAAGAAGTAGTAATTGCTGATGTACAATCACTACCAGTAACCAATGTTTCAGATCCTTTTATATCTCCAAATTTAACGATCTCGCTTAATCATAGTGGTGAGGCTCAAACTCTGTATGATATGCGTCCTGTTGAGTTTAAACTACACAATATGGCTGTCGTATTACCAGACCACATCATTGGACAAGGAAATACAACTGAAGATTATAGAGTTACGCTTATCATTGTTGCCAAATCGTTTTACGAGGAATTAATTAATCGCGAATCATTTAGCGATTATTTAAAATATAAAACAAAACCTAACTTCCAACTTAGTGAAGAGCAGTATAATAAAGTAGTCACAATCTTGAATACTCTTCGCTTGGTATGTAATAGTGATCATCCAAAAAGACACGAACTTCTTGCCAATCTATTAGATATCTTATTTTATGCCTTAATGCGATATAGAGGAGAAGAGAAAGATGAAGCACGTAGTACACACTTATTCAATTCCTTTTACAATCTCTTAATCAAAAATTATCATTGTCAACATAGAATAGAGTGGTATGCTCAGAAACTATGTCTGACATCGAAGTACCTATCCTCTAGTGTTTGCCAAACAACTGGTAAAAGCGCTGCAAAATGGATTGATGAAATACTTATTCTACATGCAAAACGCCTCTTATCCACACGTCGTGACATGACTGTACAACAAATCGCATACGAATTAGGTTTCAAGGAGAATGCCACATTCTGCCGTTTCTTCAAAGAGCAAACAGGTCTTCGTCCTAGCGAATATCGTAAAGGAAAATAAAGTTTCTTTACTCACATATATAAACAAAGAGCCTCGAAAATACATAAACAAAGAGAGCCTAAGTATTACTTAGACTCTCTGAAAATGGCGGCTACCTACTCTCCCACAAACGCAGTACCATCGGCGTTGCTGAGCTTAACGACCCTGTTCGGAATGGGAAGGGGTGGGACCTCAGCGCTATAACCACCTAAATATGGGGTTAACGTATTGACTGTAGAAGCTTAGAGCAAACACCCTAAGTTCAAAAGCGTAGTTTTTAGTAAGCTTATTTGAGAATCTCTTCTCTAGAAAAAGATCTCGGGCAATTAGTACTGCTCGGCTTTATGTCACCAT
>JAZSEB010000008.1:0-3433 GCA_045531475.1 Paludibacteraceae bacterium | reverse complement strand
TTGTGAAAAAATATTTAAAAGAATAAATTTGTAATAAAAAAAATAAAAATATCTAATAAAAAAAGTTTTTTAATTAAATAAACTGTGGTATAATTAAAAAATGTAAAGAATCATTGAAAAATTAGGAGGCAAAAAATGATTAAAAGTACATGGAAAAAAGCCATGTGTATTGGACTATCTCTTTTGATGGTTGCAGGAACACTTACAGCTGCTCCAAAGAAAAAGAAAGGTGATAATCCATTCAAAAATCAACCAAAAGAAAAAAATTCTAAAAACAAAGTTTGGAATTTTAAAGACATGAATGTAATTGTTGCAGACTGGTGGACAGCAGAAGATATTCCAGATCCTGTTTCTCAAGCAGAAGAAGATCAGAGAGCTTGGCAAGATTGGATTCAAGAAACTTATAAATTTACAATGAGAAACCTTGGAATTAGTAGCTGGAATGCTCATCCACAGAATGTTGCAAACTTCTGTACAACTGGTGGTGAAGAAAATTACGTATTTGTAATTGATGGTCGTTCAGCTGGTCCTGGATTAAAAGCAAATCTTTTCTATGATTTGTCAAAAGTTACTTCTATCGATTGGTCAAAAGACAAATGGGATCAAGCTACAAAACAAAAACTTTCAAAAGGTAGCAGCTTCTATGCAATGCGTGCAATTTCTCCAGAACCACGTGGTGGTGTTTTCTTCAATAAGAGATTGCTCCAAGAAGCAGGTATTGATCCAGATTCAATCTATGATATGCAAGCAAATGGAACTTGGACATGGGAAACATTTGAAGAAATGTGTAAAAAATGTACAAGAGACCTTGATAACGATGGTGTAAATGATATTTATGCTATGGCTTCTCTTTCTACAGAATTCTGTTACCTTGCACTTGATTCAAACAGTGCATCTTTGATTGGACGCGGTGCTGATGGAAAATTATTCAACAACGCTGGTTCAGATAACTCTATGGAAGCTTGGAACTGGATTCGTCACATGGTTGATAACTACGAAATGCCATCTCCAGAAGGTGCAAACTGGGACTGGATGTATACAGCATTTGCTAACGGAGAAACAGCATTTACAATTGACCAAGAATATACAGTACAAGTTGGTGGACGTTTCCACGATATGAAAGATGATTACGGATTTGTATGTTTCCCAATGGGACCAAAAGGTGATGGAAAATACAAAACACTCCATGATGATAATATGTACATCATTCCAGGTTCATACGATGATGAAACTGCTCAAAACATTGCAAAAGCATTTGACCTTTGGACAGACCCAGTTCCTGGATATGAAGATTCAGACACATGGAAAGAAAGCTACTATCCAATGTTCCGTGATGAAAGAGCTGTAGATGAAACATTGACATTAATGCTTGAAAATGCAAACCCACGTTATGATACATTGGTTGCAGGATTCAACTCAGGTTCATTTGTATGGAACTTCTGGGGTGGTTGGGCAACTCCACAAGAACAATACGAAGCAACAAAGAACGAATGGCAAGCACTCATCAACGATGCAAACCGTTAATCTTTAGTTGATTAGTTAGTTTTTTACAAAAGAGCATGGAAATCTTCTGTGCTCTTTTTTTTTTGTGTTTCCGGGCGACATCGCAACTACCAAACGGCCTTCCGCTATTCGCTAACGCTCATTCTTCCGTTCATAAAACAAAAAGTTTTATTCACTTCAGAACTACGTAGCTCCACGCCTTCGCAAGTAAAAGTTATTAAAATTTACAAAATATGAAAAATCTTTTTTAATTTTTTTCACATATTTCTAATATAAAAAAAGGTATTTTAGTCATGTAATTCACAATAAAGGTAAAACAAGTGTAGAAAAAAAAGTAAAAAAAAAAGTTTAAAAAAAAGTGAAAAATTTTCAAAAAAAGCGAATTCGGGAGTTGACACTTTTTTATTAAAGGTATATATTCATATTCACCGTCGCGCAATACAAGAGCGACACGCTTTTTGACAGAAAAGGGAAGGAAAGAAAAGATAGAACAAGTAAGGTTCTAAAACAAAACGTCAGTGTGAACTGAAAAAATAGTTTTGTTCTGAAAATTGACTACAAATCTTTTGTTAGTTTTTTTAATAAACTAACGACCAAATCAATTCAATTAAATATAAGCGAATGGGTTTGACTTGAATGAGGTAATCATAGGTCTTCGGACCTTTGAAATAATCATGGAGAGTTTGATCCTGGCTCAGAACGAACGCTGGCGGCGCGTCTTAAGCATGCAAGTCGAACGGCAAGATTGGTGCTTGCACCGATCCTAGAGTGGCGGACTGGTGAGTAACGCGTGGGTGACGTACCCTTCAGTTGGGGATAGCTACTAGAAATAGTAGATAATACCGAATACGATTCCTATTGTTAGAGGGTAGGAATGAAAGGAGCTAAGGCTTTGCTGAAGGAACGGCCCGCGTACCATTAGCTAGTTGGTGTGGTAACGGCATACCAAGGCGATGATGGTTACCCGGCCTAAGAGGGTGATCGGGCACATTGGGACTGAGATACGGCCCAGACTCCTACGGGAGGCAGCAGCTAAGAATATTCCGCAATGGAGGAAACTCTGACGGAGCGACGCCGCGTGGATGAGGAAGGCCGGAAGGTTGTAAAATCCTTTTAAGTATGAGGAATAATTAGTGTAGGAAATGACATTAAGGTGACTGTAGTACTTGAATAAGCAACGGCTAATTACGTGCCAGCAGCCGCGGTAACACGTAAGTTGCGAGCGTTGTTCGGAATTATTGGGCGTAAAGGGCATGTAGGCGGTTATGCAAGCTTGGTGTGAAAGGCAGGAGCTTAACTCCTGGACTGCGTTGAGAACTGCATAACTAGAGTCACTGAGGGGCAGGCAGAATTCCAGGTGTAGGGGTGAAATCTGTAGATATCTGGAAGAATACCAATGGCGAAGGCAGCCTACCAGCAGATGACTGACGCTGAGGTGCGAAGGTGTGGGGAGCAAACAGGATTAGATACCCTGGTAGTCCACACAGTCAACTATGTACACTGGATGTCTGCTCAAAAGAGTGGGTGTCGAAGCAAACGCGATAAGTGTACCGCCTGGGGAGTATGCCCGCAAGGGTGAAACTCAAAGGAATTGACGGGGGCCCGCACAAGCGGTGGAGCATGTGGTTTAATACGATGGTACGCGAGGAACCTTACCTGGGTTTGACATGCACAGTGATTATATAGAGATATGTAAGCGTAGCAATACGACTGTGCACAGGTGCTGCATGGCTGTCGTCAGCTCGTGCCGTGAGGTGTTGGGTTAAGTCCCGCAACGAGCGCAACCCCTACTGCTAGTTACTAACAGGTAAAGCTGAGGACTCTAGCGGAACTGCCGGTGACAAACCGGAGGAAGGTGGGGATGACGTCAAGTCATCATGGCCCTTATGTCCAGGGCTACACACGTGCTACAATGGTTGGTACAGAGTGA
>JAZSEB010000005.1:0-35345 GCA_045531475.1 Paludibacteraceae bacterium | reverse complement strand
GTTACAGAAAGTGGTCTTCAATACGAGGTAATCAAGATGGGTAAGGGCAAAAAGCCAGCTGCGACTGACAAGGTAAAAGTACATTACCACGGAACATTAATTGATGGTACTGTATTCGACAGTAGTGTAGAGCGTGGTGAGCCTATCACTTTTGGCTTGAACCAAGTTATTCCAGGATGGACAGAAGGTGTTCAACTCATGCCTGTTGGCAGTAAATTTAAATTCTACATCCCACAAGAGTTAGGTTATGGCGCACAACAAGCAGGTTCTATCCCTCCATACTCAACCTTGATTTTCGAAGTAGAATTAATCGAGATTGAGAAGTAATTATCTATGGGCATCATCGCCAAACAAAGTATTCGAGGCACCATCGTCACCTATCTTGGGGTGGCGGTGGGCTTTGTTACTACATTCTTTGTACTTACACGTTTTCTCACTGCAGAAGAGATTGGTTTAGCACGTGTATTGGTAGATGCTGCCACACTTTTTATCGGACTTGCCCAATTGGGCACTTCCTCCTCTATCATTCGCTTTTACCCGCACTTTAAGGCGACAAGCGAAAACTCCGATCACGGTTTTTTCTTCTGGACACTGATAGTTCCACTTGTAGGATACGCCCTATTTACCGTCATTTATTGTGCTTGCCACGAACCACTCAGTCTGTGGTTTGGAGAGAAGTCCCCTCTCTTTGTAGAGTACTACTATATGGTACTCCCGATGGCGTTCTTCATGCTCTATCAGACTGTTTTTGAGACCAATGCTAATGTGCGTATGCATATCGTAGTGCCTCGTGCAGTACGCGAACTTATCACTCGCATTGGACTTCTAATAGTTTATTTGCTATATGCTTTTCGCGTAGTGGATATCAACGGATTCGTAGTAGCACTTTGCAGCGTATATGCTCTAGCGATGCTCTGCAATATGGGTTACCTTTTCTCATTAGGAAATATTTCGCTACGCCCCGATTGGGAATTCTTGCGCAATAATCGCCCTTTGGTACGTCAATATCTGCTTTATACAGGATTCTTGCTTATATCAGCAGTAGCTAGCGTGCTAGCACCTACCTTATCTTCGTTTTTTATCACAGCAGAAATGGGACTAAATTATACAGGTATCTTTGCCATTGCCACCTATATAGCCGTAATGGTCAGCATACCCTATCGCTCCATGACAGCAATTGCCTCACCACAATTGGCAACGGCTATCAAGGAGAATAATCAGTGCGAAACGGCTCACCTTATGCAGCAAGTCAGCAGTACGCTCTTGCTCATAGGCGGCATGATTCTCTGTCTCATTTGGCTCAATATTGATCTTATCTTCCATATTCTGCCTAATGGCGAGACATACGCTACTGCCCGCCAAGTGGTATTGATGTTAGGCACCAGCCAACTCATTATTGCCGTTTGCTCGTTTAGTTCTTCGGCACTCAACTACTCCCGCTTCTATGCTTTCTCCTTATTGTTTTCCTTCATTCTAACGGCTCTATCCATAGTGCTCAATAATCTTCTCATTCCTCATTTTGGTATGAATGGAGCAGCCGTTAGCAATCTCATTGCTTACGCAATATATTTTCTATTAATCACACTGACAGTGCGTTACACGCTCCATGCACCCACTTTCACGCGCCAACATCTGAAGATTCTTCTTCTGATTTTGGTGATACTCAATCTGAATTTCCTGTGGCAAGCCTACTTGCCAATCAATAATATATGGTTAAGTAGTATTATTCGCACCATAGTCCTCATCGGAGGTGGTTGCGCCGTAGCTTGGAACAAAAACCTCTCTCCCGAAATCAACCAACAAGTAAGGTCTTTACGTTCTAACTTCCAACAGCGTAAGCGATCTAATTTCTAATTTCTTATATGCGCTATTTTCTCCATTTTGCATACGATGGCACTGACTTTCATGGTTCACAACGTCAGCCCAATGGTATTACTGTTCAAGAAACATTAGAGCAAGCTCTAGCTATGATTTTCCGTAAAGAAATACCCTTAACTTTTGCTGGCCGCACCGATGCTGGTGTCCATGCTCGCGAGATGTATGCACATTTTGATTTAGATAAAGAGGAGATGATAAAGAATGAAAACTTGATCTTTCGATTGAATGGTATTCTGCCTGATTCCATCGCCATTTTTAATGTCCTTCCAGTGGTAGATAAAGCACACGCTCGTTTCGATGCCGTACGCCGTACATATGAGTATCATATCATTGACCATAAAGATCCTTTTCTTCATACGCAAGCCACACGTATACGGTCAGGACTGAATTTCGCAGCAATGAATGAAGCGGCACAATTACTTATTGGCAAACAAGACTTTGCATCTTTCTGCCGCACCAACACCGATGTGAAAACTACCATGTGTAATCTTATGCAAGCAGAGTGGAAAGAGTTGAAAGATGGACACGCTGTATTTACCATCTCGGCCGACCGTTTCTTACGAAACATGGTGCGCGCTGTGGTAGGAACACTATTCGAAGTCGGTCGTGGAAAAATAACCAAAGAGCAATTTGCCGAGATTATTACTCAACATAATCGCTCCGCTGCTGGTGACTCTGCTCCAGCAGAAGGACTATTCCTTACTCATATCGAATATCCAAATGAGATTTTCCTAAAAAAATCCTAAATCTATTTTGTTTTCAAGAATGCTAATAACTCATTCATTGAGTTAAAGACAGCATCAGCCCCCGCTTCTAGCAGGTCCTCTCGCATAAGTATCCCCGTATTCACCGCATAAACAGTAAGTCCAGCTGCCTTACCAGCCCGAACTCCCAACGGAGCATTTTCAATCACAAAACATTGCTCTTTCTTGAGTCCTGAACGTTCCCATGCTTTTAAATATGGCTCGGGGTGTGGTTTACCATGTGTAACATCGAACGCAGTAATCATCCTATCCTGCTGAAAGATGGAAGGGAATATAGTATTAAGACTATCCAGTAGTGTTCGCATACCAGAGCCTGTAACTACCCAAATCTGACTACCACAATCCTTTACAAATTGCAGCACCTCTGCTACATCAGGGATTGTAGGAGTTGTGGTTTCTAATAGTTGGTGATAATACGCAGATTTCTCTGCGTATATTTCTTTCACCTCTTCTTGGGTAGCATCTCTACCAAGTGCTTTTTGAAATGCCTCACGAATCACTGAGTCGCCTGTGCGGCCTTCATTGATATAGCAGTCACGAGCCGTAAATGGCAATCCATGACGGCTCATCACCTCTTCCCATGCAATAGCATGACGGGGCATTGAATCGAACAACACCCCATCCATGTCAAAGAAATATGCGTTCTTTGAATTTGTCTTCATACGTGTTTTTGCATCCTTCGAAACTAGATATTACTGTATAATTTGTCCCATCAATGTGTATTTAACATTGTTGCGGATGATTACTAATTGTCCATCCTGTATCTTTTTAATTGTAGATGTGGTATTATGTAGTTCGATATTTTCAACAGCAGTGAACTCGCCCGTTTCGAACTCAATCTTTTGATTTGGCAATATAAATGGAGAAACAATCTGTAAATCATTTGCATCATTTAAGGCTACAGGAATAATAATTTCCATTCCTTTACCCGGTAGTAATCCGCGTAAAGAAGTTTCTGATTGTACATTTCCAATCGCAAAAAAAGCATCACGATAGATTGGAGCTATACCTTGGTTGCTAACTGTTAATCGAGTTTCAGAACCATTTGTCCTACAATCACTTACGCGAAACGTATAGCCTGAAGCCATACCCGCCTCTCGGAAACGTTCAACGGTTGCATGCTTACCTCCAGGTGCACTACTTGCTAGCATATATGAAATATGATATTTGGCTGCTGCCGCTTCCCATGTCCACCCATACATGCCATTTGGGTTTAGGAAATTTTTCTGATCATTGGAAGTATAATAACTAATCTCCCCTCCACAAATTCCCTTTATCCAACGGTATTCTTTACCAATGCCATCCCAACACATTTCGTTCCAGCCACTACCAGATGCTAACTCATGACCTGCATGCATAAAAGAATCATCAAATGCTCCAAATTCGAGTGCAAGTAACTCCTCATCATCTGCTACTGGAGAATAGTAGGAGTCTCCTCCATCGATGGACATTCCCCAAGGAATTTCCAATGTGTTACTAACGTGCGTAAAATATTCTTTTTGATATTCCTTCGATGGGAAGTTCACACCTAGCTTCAGTTGAGTGCCATAGATGTGCCCTTCTGACCAATGACCAAATCCAAGTTGAATGACAGCAATACGTGGGTCATCTTTATACCTTTCATTGAAATCGGTTATAAATTGCTTTGTAAACCATTTCAATTCAGCATTTGTCCAGTCTGCGTAATATGTTTTTCCGCTTTCAGTATTGTTATACGTTTCCTTATAGTCACTCATATCCTTGATATACTGGGGCACAGCCGTAGCGCCTGTAGCTCCAACCTCTGTATTTCCAGGATTCTCGTATCGGAAACGAATAATTCCTTGGTGGTTACGGGATGCTATATCGTTGAGTATATCTTCAAAATATGACCAGTCATATTGGATTTGACCATCTTTTTTTCCAGTTACTACTTTGCATGCAAGGCAGTATGAAAATTCAAGTGTAGTTGCTGAAGCGTATTTATCTACTTGGTCATGCGTTCTCCAAAGAACAAGTCCCGTCATAGGTTGCACAGATGTGATGCTACGAGTGAGATCTACAGATACATAGTCTTGCTCTGCAGCCCATATATTTTGCCAAGCAAATAAGATAATAATAAGTACCGCAATAAATTTAGATAAACATTTCATATCCACTTATTTACCAATTAACTTTTAAATATTCTTTACAATATCATCGCACAGTTTTAGCCCTGTGGGAACTCAGATTAAGCCATTATCCTTGATGCTCTGCGCGAAGTAAGTCGTTTACAGTTTTTACAGGATTAAAGGTAGATACGGGGACCTCTACGAAAATTGTGTTCCAGCGGCTCATCGCACCATTCCAAAGACCAGGTAACTCAAGTGCTAAGAGTTCTTTACCATCTTTAGACTTATGAGATATGAAGCCAGTCTTTTCATCCACAAAATCAGGTAGATAATATGGTTGACCATTAATATCTCTAGTGGCACAAACTAAATCTACAGGATTGAAGTGAGTAGCTTGTTGCATAAGTGCAGGGTCAGAGATTTGGCTAGACTCTAAAATTTGGCAAGATATACTACCATCTTCTTCACGCACGAGGAAAGGACCACCGCCAGGTTCACCCGTATTCTTCACTACACCACAAACACGCAACGGACGTGCTAAACGAGCACGTTCTTCCGATGAAATCGCAGGATCTTGCAACTTCTCGAACACTTTCTTTTGCTCTGTAACCAAAACACCTGCAAGGAGTTGCTTATAACGAATAGTATCATCTTTGAGTCTATCTGGCACTACATTATCAATATTCTTGATAAAGATAACGTCTGCATTTTGCTCGTTAAGATTTTCTATCAAAGCACCATGACCACCTGGACGGAAAAGAAGTTTGCCATCAGCCGTACGGAATGGAGTACCATCAGGATTAGCAGCCAAGGTATCGGTGGAAGGCTTTTGTTCTGAATATGACACATGGAACTTCACACCTAACTTTTCTTCATAAGCTGCTATATTATCTGCGATATGTGCTTGGAAAAGAGGGAGATGTTCATGACTAACCGTAAAATGGATATTCACTTCACCCTTAGAAGCCGCATACATTGCACCTTCTACGAGATGCTCCAACGCAGGAGTACGAGGTCCATCTTCATAGGAGTGGAAGAGCAGTAATCCTTTAGGCAGATTGCCATAGTTCATATCCTTGAGCAAGTAGCTGACCGCAGCTTGTTCATCTAGATTAGCGAGCTGTGGACCAAAAGCAAAATTATCTTTCTCCTTAAGGAATTTCTCGATGAAATCGGTCTTTTTCCCATCTTCTAGATACTCAAATAGATTTTTGAACATACGGCTTGCAGCACCACTAGCAGGCACAAATTTCAGTACAGTATGTCCCTCATCGAGGTAATCTTTCCATGCTTTTACATAAGCATCAATTTCCTCTTCAGAAGGGTTGAGAACTCCGTTTCCAACAGAAGCAGCGGAAACAATGTCTAATTCAGGAAAACCAGTAGCAAAAGCCTGGAGTTGTTTTTCAGCTTTTTCCACAGAAATGCCACGCGCTTCAAGTTGCGCAAGATCAGCAGGTAAGAATGAATGTGCCATTTGTCAACAAGATTAAAATGATTTAAGATATATGGGTGCAAAATTACAACTTTTTTTTTAATTAAGCAAATATATCGCACTTTATTGAAAAAAATATTGTACTACGCGCAATAGAAGTGCGGTATTTATATGGTGCTGATGGCTTAATCACTAACTAATCACTAAGTAATCACTAACTAATCACTAACTAATCACTAACTAGATGTGAGAGGTTAAAGGTTAAAGGTTAAAGGTGAGAGGTGATGAGGCAGAGTTTTTTGAGGAAAAATCTAGAAAAATAGAATAGGTATTGCATATGTGAGAAAAAAGTTGTATCTTTGCACGATATTTTGTGCAAATAGCACTACTATGTAGTGAAATGTAGATAACAGCCAAAAGATTATGAAGAATATAGCGTTTATAGTTAACCCTATTTCGGGCACAAAAGCAAAAAGTCGAGTTGCAAAGTTGATTCGTGAATTGCTAGATTTGCAGCAATTCTCACCAATGGTAGTTGCGACTGAATACGCAGGTCATGCCACCCAACTGGCTCAACAATTTGCATTGGAAGGTTACTATGCCGTAGTAGCCGTAGGAGGGGATGGGACAGTAAACGAAGTAGCTAGTGGACTTGTGGGCACAGACACTGCACTAGGAATCATTCCCAATGGCAGCGGCAATGGTTTTGCTCGTCATCTAGACATTTCAACCCGCATGAATCGTGCTATTGAGATGCTTAATAATAGTGAAACTATTCGCGTGGACTATGCAACCGTAAATGATATCCCCTTCTTTTCTACATTCGGCATTGGTTTTGATGCTGTAGTAGCTCAGGACTTTGCAGATAGTAGCCGTGGTTTCAAAGGTTATGTGCAAAGTATATTTAAAGACCTATTTCAATATAAGCCAGAGAGTTATCACTTATCTGGCGAGGGCATAGACTTAACGACAACTGCTTTTCTTGTAAATTTTGCCAACGCAAGTCAATGGGGTTACGACGCATATATCGCTCCCAAAGCTAGTGTGCAAGATGGATGGTTAGATGTAGCTATTGTCAGTGAGTTCCCAATGATGAAAGCTCCTAGTCTAGCACTTAGTTTGTTCACCAAGGACATTGACGAAAACTTGTACATGAACACCTTACGCACCAAAGATATAACTTTGACTCGCGCGTATGAAGGAGCTGTGCATATAGATGGAACCCCCATACAAATGGGGAAAGAATTGCACGTAAAAATTGTGGAAGATGGGCTTAAAGTTCTTGTAAAGAAAAGATTTTAGGGGATGATAAAGAATGTGATTTTTGATTTTGGTTGCGTGTTGGTATATTGGAGCCAACACAACTTGTATGATGCCTATTTTGGGAGCCGCGAAAAGACCGATTGGTTCATAGATAATGTATGCACATGGGAATGGAACAATCAAACAGACATCGGAAAAACTTTTGCGGAGTCTGTAGATGAAAAAATAGCGGAGTTCCCCGAATGGGAGAAGGAAATACGCATGTATTGGGAACAATGGGAAGACATGATTGGCGGAGCAGTGGAAGGGATGGAAGAATGGATTCGCGAGTTAAAAGAAGCAGGATACAACGTATATGGGTTAAGTAATTGGTCTAGCGAAACATTTCCATTGGTAAAGAATAAGTTCCCCGTTTTTGGTATGATGGACGGCATCGTGATGTCTGGAGAAGAGCTGATTGCTAAACCTGATTTACGCATATATCAAATTTTACTGGATAGATATGGCTTGAAAGCCGATGAATGCGTATTTATTGATGATAGACAAAGCAATATTGATGCTGCACAAGTAATAGGTATTCATGGCATCACCTTTAAGTCATGCGAACAAACTAAGCAAGCATTCCACCAAATAGCAAATAAATACAATTGATTATGACAATAAAAATCATCAACAAAAGCAATAATCCATTGCCACGTTACGAGAGCGCACAAGCAGCAGGTATGGATATCCGTTGTAACATAGCAGAGTCAATAACACTTCAACCATTGGAACGCAAACTTCTGCCAACAGGATTGTACATAGAGTTGCCTATAGGGTATGAGGCACAAATACGTCCTCGTAGCGGTTTAGCTCTCAAACGCGGACTGACAGTACTGAACACACCAGGTACTATTGATGCTGATTATCGTGGTGAGATTGGTGTGATACTCATCAATTTGAGCAATGAACCACAAACCATTGAACCTGGCGAACGTATCTGCCAGATGGTGGTTGCAAAACATGAACAACCCGAATTAGTAGAAGTTGACGTTTTGGGCGAGACCGAACGCGGTGCTGGAGGATTTGGACATAGTGGAGTGAAATAAAGGAAGTGAAAAGAAATAGATACATATTGTTTTTGTTATTTATGCAGGGATGTATATCCATCTCTACGTTTGCTCGTACGCCCGAAAATGGGGGCATGAGCATTGAGGAACAACAGCAATTTCTATACTATTTCTACGAAGCACAACGACTAGTTCATACCAATCGTATAGATGAAGCACGGCCAATAGTAGAATTCTGCTATGATCTCAATCCTAACGACGCAACCATCAACAACTACATGGGGCTCTACGCACAAAAAGATGAAAAAGCAGATCAAGCCTTGGCCTTTTTTAAGCGTGCATATGAGCTAAACACCAGCGAATATTGGTATAACTACAATGTATTGCTACTGCAAAGTAACGAAAAGAAGACTCAGAAGTTAGCACTCAAAAACCTTGAATTCATCGGCAAACAAGATCCTAAAAATGCTGAATTATTCGAGGTATTACAAAAGGCATATATAGTGTCTCATTCATATAAAAAAGCTCTGAAAGTACAAGACAATCTTGACTCTATCAACGGCTATAATGCTATGAGTGCAATGCAACGATACCGCTTGAATGCATTGATGAAAAATAACCAACAAGCCATCTACGAGATTGAGCGATATCTGGAGATAGAACCTGAAAACTATCAATTTCAGGTGTTTCGTATGCAACTATATGAACAGACGCAACAACCACCCACCAAAATGATTGCTGCATACGATGCTATATTGCGAATGGATCCACGTAATATTGTAGTGATGAATAATTTGGCATGGAACTTGTGCATTGGTGGCGGTGACCTCAATCGTGCTGAACAATTATCCCATATCACCATTATGCGCGAGCCAACAAATCCAATATACCTTGACACATACGCATGGATATTGTACAAGAAAGGAGATTATCAGTCGGCGCTATTCTTCATAGAACGAGCAATAGATAACTCAACCGAAGTAGTGGATAAAGAAATTAAAATGCATTATAAAGCTATCAAAAAACAATGCAAGTGAAGAAGATAAATATACTAGTTGTACTCTTCAGCATAATAGTCTTATCCGCTTGTTCGGTAAAGAAACAAATTGCAGAGCAACCATCATATCAGTCCTTATCATTACGGGGACAAGCTACGTTGGGAATAGATGATCAACAATATGTGATGAATTGTGCGGTACGCTTATGGCCAAATGAACTAATCATTATTTCATTGCAACCCATGTTGGGTATTGAGTTAGTACGAGCAGAAGCTACACCTGATAGTATTTTTGTTTATGAAAAAATGAATCGACGCTATACCGCAATAACTTATGAGAGTATTAATCATATGGTGAAACCAGATATATCATATACTACATTGCAGAATTTTGTAACTCAGTCAACTGTTGCAGGAACTACTACAACTAATAAGTGGATTATGGCTTTAGGGGATCACCAAATTACATTATCTTACAATATCCTAAATAGTGAAAAAAACACCCTATCGCAACCTACGCGAACAAATAGTAACAAATATAAATCAGTAAGCTTACGCGAGATATTGCCATTATGAAAATTCAAATCATCCTATACATATGTATGCTATTAGCCATGCCAATGGCAGCACAAAATGTGAAAGAGTTGCAGAAGCAACAACGTGAGTTGCAGCAACAATTGGAAGAAACAAGCAAGATGCTCAAGCAAACAAAAAAGAATGAGACGGCAACAGAGAATAAACTCAATTTGCTCAACAATGACATCAAAACGCGCAAAAAACTCATTCGTAATATTCAGAGCGAAATTAACACATTGAATGGAGAAATGAGTACGCTTCGCCAAAAGCGTACATCTCTACAACAAGAATTAGAAGAAGCAAAAAATGATTATGCCCGCCTGATACGCGAAACCCACTATGCTGATATGCAGCAATCACCTCTATTATTTCTCCTCTCTGCAGAGAACTTTAAGCAACTGATGCGCAGAGTAGAATATATGCAACAATTTGCCGCCTATAGAAAAGAACAAGTCCAAAAAATTGAATCATTACAAACAGAAATAGATATACAGAACTCGCTATTAGAAGAGCGAAAGACTAATCGATCAACTGCGCTGCAATCACAAAAACGAGAACAAGATAAGCTTACCCGCGATGAACGCAAACAAAAAGATATGCTGAAATCACTCAAGAAGAAAGAAAAAGATTTAATCGCAAAACAAAAAGAGCAACAGAAAAAAGTAGATCAGCTGAATAAGAAAATTGAGGAGTTAATCTCCAAACAAGTACGAACTACCACTACACTCACTAAAGAGCAACAACTCATAGCAGGAGGATTTGAGGCCAACCAAGGACGTATGCCATGGCCTGTAGAAAAAGGATTTATCAGTGGATATTTTGGTAAACATCAGCATCCCATACACGAACATGTGACCATTGAGAACAAAGGTATCTATCTACAAACCGTTAGTGGTGCTGATGCCCGTGCCATTTATGAAGGAGAAGTAACATGGTGTGCACAAATGAATGGCAGTTATGCAGTAATTGTTCAACATGGTAACTATCGAAGCGTATATTCACAATTAGCGAAGATATATGTAAAGCAAGGTGATAAATTGCAAGCTAAACAGGCTATTGGACAAATACAAACAGATACAAGCGAAGACAACAAAACAGAATTGTATTTTCAAATATACAAAGACCGTAGTATCTTGAATCCAAGTTTATGGTTGGCACAATAAAGTAGTATGAATAAAACATAATAAAAAATATATGAAAAAAACAACGAAAATAATTAGTTTGCTGCTTGTAATCGTACTCGTCTGCGGTTGCAAAAGAGATGAATGGTTGGATTGGAAGATTCAAAATCAACTATGGTTGCAAGATAATGCAAAAAAAGAAGGTGTTGTAACTACCCCTACAGGCTTACAATACAAATGCATTGAAAAAGGTTGGGACAAATCCGCTCGTCCTGATGATGCTAAAATAGTCACCATTGACTATAAAGGTAAACTTATCAATGGATACGTATTTGATTCCAACGAGAAATATGCTGGGTATGTTAGTTCTTTTGTTCCCGGCTTTGCTGAAGGATTGAAAAAGATGTATCAATTTGGAGAATATGAATTTTATATTCCATATGAGTTAGCCTATGGTGAGAATGGTTCAGGCAAAGAGGGCAACTCTAATTTTATTCCTCCTTATAGTACACTTATCTTCCGCGTATACCTACATAGTATTGATTAATGAAGCATCTATTCATCATAATAGGAATCATGACAATATTGAGCGGATGTAAGGATATTAATTACCGCAGCTCAATACCTAATACTCCTGTAAACTATACAGTCTACATCACACGTGAACATCCAAATTTTGTGGTAGAGAATGGTTTTCAAACAATGGTTATCACAGAGCGCACGTTTCTAGAAGACTATATCGGTTATGCAGGATTATTGATATGGGTCGGGATGGATAATTCCTATCACGCAGCAGATTTATGTTGCCCACATTGCGTACGAAAAGATAAACCACTGATAGTTGATGGATTATTTACTAAGTGTGAGATTTGCGGGGAACATTACGATATTAGTTATGGCTATTGTGTGCCAACTAAAGGTCTAACACGCGAGCCAATGAAAATCTATCGAACAAGTTATCGCAATCTAGCTACTGGAGGACAGCTACATATTTTCAATTAGGCTCAACTACATACTAAGATATGCTCAGTATATACAAAGCATCCGCAGGAAGTGGTAAAACACATACATTGACGAGAGAGTATCTATTAATGCTCTTTCATGACTATCATGTACAGCGCGACCACCTTATGCCACATGGGCATATCTTGGCAGTTACTTTCACTAAGAAAGCCACTGCAGAAATGAAAGAGCGAATCTTACAAGCCCTATATGTGCTATCTTCATCTCCAACCCAATCACCTTTTCGAAAGGATTTAATCGCTCACTTACAGACGAACATATCCACCATTCAATCGTATGCTAAACATCTATTAATTGGCATTCTTCAAGATTATAATCGCTTTTTCGTATCCACTATTGATGGCTTTTTTCAGCAAGTCATTCGTACTTTTGCTTTAGAGTTAGGATTGTCCACCACCTATGAATTAGCCATGGATGGTAAGGAAGTGATGCAGCAAGCAGTAGATGACATCTTCCGTAGCCTTAGGAATTACCAAGATACAAAAAATGCAGATGTTGCATCTTGGATCACAGAATTTTCCTTATCAAATCTTGAAAATGACGCATACTGGAATCCACACGGATCCATCAGCCAGTTCTCACGAAACCTATTACAAGAGAAACTAATACGCCATATGGCAGAGGTAAATGAGTTTTTTGCAGATAAGAAGCGTATTGCAGCATACCAATTAGAACTTAAGCAAATCACACACACTACAACTCAACATGTTGCGAGAACGATACAACAAATTAGCTCATTAATTGATGGTATTGATGGTTTATCATCAAAGGTTTTAGGGAATTTTAGAAAAGATCCTAAAACACTAATAGCCAAAGGACTAAGTAATACCTTTTACCAGGTTCTTGACAATCCAAACTACTTATACACGAAAAGC
Source organism: Paludibacteraceae bacterium (assembly GCA_045531475.1). Lineage (GTDB taxonomy): Bacteria > Bacteroidota > Bacteroidia > Bacteroidales > Paludibacteraceae > Colicola. The sequence goes on along the minus strand of JAZSEB010000005.1, from coordinate 22,274 downwards.
AAAACAAATAAAAATCAGCAACGTGACATCCTAGACCTATACTATTCCAAATTACAACCATTATTCATCGAATTAGCCGAGATATTCGAAAAAGAGATTGTTATTTACAATACCGCGCAAGCTATTCTTCGTAACATTTACACTATCGGGCTACTACAAGATGTGGCAAAACAAGTAGAGGCAACAAATAAAAAGATAGGGCGACTACCCATGTCGGCTATCAATATGCTCATTCATGACGTTATTGACGGACAGGATGCACCATTTATTTATGAACGAATGGGACAATACTTGCATCATTTTATGATTGATGAATTTCAAGATACAAGTGCACTACAATGGCAAAACTTTCACCCATTAATTACTGAAGCCGAGAGCAAAAGTTATAATAATCTAATCGTGGGGGATGTAAAACAAAGTATTTATCGATGGAGAAATTCAGATTGGCGTCTTTTAAACGAGATAAATAAAGAGTTTCATTCTGTCAGAGAGCCGAAAATGGAATACAATTGGCGTTCAGCTCCCTTGCTTATAGAGCGTAACGAATGGATAATGCAAGGATATAGTCAATGGGTAAAAGATCTTATTCACAGCAACCAATGGGAAGATAATCCACTCGCACAAGCTATTGAGCAGATATACTCATACGATGCAATGCATCAAAAAGCAAAAAAAGAAATACCAGGGGTATTTCATCTTGAATTTTTCGACCAAAAAACAGGAAATACTACCGAACAATGTTTAGAAGCTCTTGATAAATTACTACAACAGTTAGTTGAGGAGCAAATTGACTTGAGTCGTGTAGCCATATTAACTCGCAAGGGTTTTCAAGCAGCAATGGCTGCAAACTTCCTTATCAGTAGAGGATATAAAGTACAATCAGCAGACGGTATGCGTATTCATTCTCACGCATCTGTCCAGCTACTAGTGGCTATTTTGCAAAAATACACAAAGGATGATAATGATATCGTCAATTCTATTATTCATTCTACTGCAGATCAGCTGAATATTTTGCTAACACCGGAAATAGAAGATACGATAAAGCAGACATTTGACTTGCCACTATATGAACAAATTCAAATGTTGATTAATTTCTTGCACCTTTATCAAATAGATGGGGCATCACCATATCTGACTGCTTTTCAGGATAAAGTTTATCAATTCTCTCAAGATCGCGTAGCAGATTTAGGTGCATTTTTAGAATATTGGGAACAGAAAAAAGATAGTTTTTCTATACCATCTACTTCTACTAATAATACCATACGAATTATGACAATCCATAATTCCAAAGGATTAGAGTTTGATATTGTAGTTCTTCCATTTCTCAATTGGGAATTGCAAAAATGGCATAGAGAAGAAATCCTATGGTGCTGTCCTTCAAAAGAGCCATTCAATCAAATGCCGTTAGTGGCAATATTGCCATCTCAAACAATCCTCAAAACACATTTCCGAGATGATTACATCACAGAGGCCATTTCTCAACACATTGATAATCTAAATCTTACATATGTAGCTATTACTCGTCCCAAATATCGATTATATGGTTTTGGCCCAATGTATACACTAAACAAAGACCATCAGCCTAAAATTCAATGTATCGGTCATCTTTTGTCATACATCTGCGATCAAGAGTACCAAAACGCAGATAAGGATAGTAGCATCACCCAACTTATTAATAATAATGATGGCTCATACACCTATCATATAGAAGACGACAATACTACTATACCTACCGCAAATGACGAAAAGATTGCAACACGTGAAGCTGCATTTGTTTCATCTCCTATTGGTAATCGTCTTAAACTTCGCAGTCGATCAGAAGATGATTTCGCCGAGGAGGCTTCTTTAGAAACAATTGATTTGGGTATTCTCATGCATGAATGGTTGGCTACAATTATCACATGGGAAGATGCGAAACCTGCTCTTGAGCGTATGCTATATGAGGGGCGTATTACAACATCGCAACAAGATGTCATGCAACAACAATTACAAGATCTAAAATCACTATTGCAGCGTGAGAGAAAAGAACAATGGTTCATCCATCCCGGTAAAGTACTCAACGAACACGATATTCTTACTACAACAGGAAAAGTTTTGCGTCCTGATCGTGTGATGATTGATGGAAGAAAAGCCACTGTCATCGACTATAAGTTTGGACACGAACACCATAATATTTATCAAGAACAGTTACGTAATTATGTACTCTTGTTGGAGCAAATGGGATACCAAGTAGAGGCATATATCGTATATGTAGCACAATATAAAATAGAACAAATTTAATCACATATGATTACCATAGATCAAGTTATATCCGTTGGAAGAATCACTCGAACGCATGGGAAAAAAGGTGAAATCCAATGCCTTATGAGTAACGAGTATTGGGATAATGCAGATGCTTCATTTCTCATTCTTAACATTAACAATATATTAACTCCATTTAGGGTCATAGATTGGCGTGGTAAAGGTAGCGACTCATTGATTATGCAACTTGATCGTATTACTGGAGAACCAAGTGCGCAACAACTCGTAGGCTGTCAAGCATATATGCTTAAGTCAGATGTTTGTGAAAATGATGAGTTTATACCAACATGGCAAGGTTTAGTGGGTTATGAAGTCATTGATACTGATCAAGGAAAACTAGGTGTCGTAACACATGTAGATGAAACGACAATCAACACTCTTATTACCCTTGAGAATGACTACCTCCTTCCAATCCATGAGGATTTTATCATTGATATTAATCCTGAAGAAAAGAAATTGACTATATGCTTGCCTTTTATCTTTACAAGAGAATAACCACAGAATTCCATATTATAAAGCAATAACGATGCAAAAAACTACCATACAAGAAATGAATCGCCTAACCCCTGAGGCCTTTCACAAAGCAAAAAAAGTACCACTTATCGTGATTCTTGATAATGTTCGTAGTCAGCACAATATTGGTGCTGTTTTTCGTACAGCGGATGCATTCTGTTTACAAGGAGTATGGCTATGTGGCATTTGCTGTTGTCCTCCAAACAATGAGATCCACAAAACTGCACTCGGAGCAGAATTAACTGTAGATTGGCGATATTTTGAGAAGACCTTAGATGCCGTACAACAACTTCATACTGAAGGATACATAATTTATGCCATTGAGCAAGCCCATGGCTCTACGAAGTTAAGTAACATACAACTACCTTATAATCAGAAAACTGCTATCATTATGGGACATGAAGTATTTGGCGTACAACAGGAAGTAGTAGATGCTGCAGATGGTTGTATTGAAATACCACAATATGGTACAAAACACTCACTCAATGTGAGTGTTACAGCAGGGATAGTGATGTACGAGTTAAGCAACATGTTGAGATAACAACAGAATGGTTTCAACAATAAATCACATATTGTCAAATAGTAAACTAACATTATTAGCACCTGCCCGCGATTTAGAAGTAGGAATAGCAGCCATTCAAGCGGGTGCTGATGCGGTGTACATTGGTGCTCCAGAATTTGGTGCTCGTCAAGCAGCAGGAAATAGCATAGAAGATATAGCCACTTTAGTTACATATGCTCATAAATTTGGAGTACAAGTACTTGTAACATTAAATACTCTACTCCACGATGATGAATACGCGCGCGCGCGCTCGCTCGCGTACCAATTACATAATATAGGAGTTGATGCACTCATTATTCAAGACTTACATCTATTAGATTTTGACCTTCCTCCAATACGGTTACATGCATCCACACAATGTGACAATCGTACACCGGAACAAATATTTAAATTGCAGAAATTAGGTTTTCATCGTGTTGTACTTGCTCGGGAGTTATCGATTAGTGACATTGCGCATATCAGTCATGCTCTATTTTCCCAAGCCGCAGAAAACACATCATCTCAATATTCCATCGAACTTGAAGCCTTTGTGCATGGGGCATTATGTGTAAGTTATAGCGGTTTGTGCTACCTTTCGGAGGCATTGATGAATCGGAGCGCCAATCGTGGATATTGTGCACAATTATGCCGTCAAAAATATGACCTTCTTGATCAAAACGGCAACGAAATTCTTGACGACGAGGGGTCCCCTATACACCAACGATACCTGCTTTCGCTTCAAGATATGGACCGTAGTATGTACTTGCAGCAACTTATAGAAGCGGGGGTTACAACTTTCAAAATTGAGGGGAGACTGAAAGATCGCGATTATGTAACCAATATTGTAGCATACTATAGGCAACTACTTGACCAACTGATTGATCATAATCCTCACATACAAACAGCATCTACTCCATCTGTGTACGAATATAATTTCATACCCAATCCTGCCAAAACATTTCATCGCGGTGCTATTGATTATTTCCTGCATGGCCGCACAAAAAAAATGGCCAATTGGAATAGTCCAAAATCCACTGGCGAGCAGATTGGCGAGGTAATTGAAGCACGTGGCAATGCTATACGCATACAGTTATTACCACATATTGTCTTACACAATGGAGATGGGTTATGCTATGGTGATAAAGGTTTTGCCGTTAATCGTGTAGATGGAGAATGGATTTACACCAATCAAGTTGTAAATATACTACCCAATACGATTTTATATCGTAATCTGGACACAGTGTTTCTTCGCTCGCTAAACGCCCATAGACGTATTCCTGTAGATATTCGCTTTGAAACAACTCAATCAGGATTTCGCCTCACAATAGGAGAAAAGACTGCCTCATTCGAAATGGAGCACCAAATAGCGAACAATCCACGACGTGTACTACAAACACTACAAGAACAACTCGGCAAACTAGGCGATACATGTTTCATCGCCAAGAATATTACTATTATAGCAGAAGGAGATGTATGTAACACAGAGTTCCCATATTTCATACCTATTAATCTAATCAATCAATGGAGAAGAGAATTAACAACAATATAGTCAACCATTCCACTCCTCTAATGAGGTGTAAGTATTGCATACTGTACGAATTGGGGCATTGCAGGAAAACAAATCCTATGACAAATGAGCCACGCTATCTACGCTTGCAAAATGGCACGATTCTATCATTAGAATTTGACTGCAGAAAATGCGAAATGCTCATTTTACGACCATGAAAATACACTGAAGCATTTTTCGACTACCTATCAAACATATATTTTATAACTTTACCAACTTTCTTATGGCAGCAGCACACCAAGTAAACGTTTATTTTTGGTTAATTGATACAATCGCATCAGGACGTCTCACTCGCGATGATATTAACCGCCGCTGGGCACATTGTCGTTATAACGATAATGGAGAAAGTATATTCCCTGAACGCAAGTTTCATCGTTATAAAGAAGAGATTCAAGAAATTTTTGATGTGGAAATTCGCTGCGAACGTAATCGTGGTAACTATTATTATATTGAAAATCGAGATGATATATCAGGAGGATTTACTCGAAAATGGTTACTCAATGCAATGGCAGTTCACTCCATGTTAGACCAAGCACAAGATATTAATGATTGTATTCTATATGAAGATATCCCGGAAGGATCTCAATATCTTAGTTTGATTGTTGATGCCATCAAACAACGCACTCAATTGCACTTCACGTATCATAGTTTTAATAGACAAGAACAATACGAACTCACACTATCTCCTTACTGTCTGAAAGTGTTTAAACAACGCTGGTACGTAGCGGGATGTCCATCTACCCATCCCACTGAGATACGCATATATGCTCTTGACCGAGTACAAAATATGCGTCCTATAGATATTTCATTTGTTTATCCAAAAAACTTTAGTGCCAAATCATTTTTTGCACCATATTATGGTGTGTTCCGCAACGTAGAACCAACTAAAGTTATCATTGAGGCTACTCCAAAATCTACACAATACTTGAAGTTACTACCTCTGCATCCCTCTCAAAAAGAGTTGCAACAATATAATGGCAATACTTTTTTTGAATACTATATCGCACCTACATTTGATTTTATTCAAGAACTACGTACTCATGGTACAGATATTCGAGTAAGAGAACCAAAAGCATTGGTGGAGATATTTCGAACAGAAGCAAAAAAAGCATACGATATGTATTGTGAATAGCCGAAGTTAGATAATTATAAATCATAAATAAAGAATATTAGTATTATCATAACTCATTTTGAACCCGTCATGACCCCGTAAGAGTCAAGAAAGAGATTGGTTTTGTGAGAAAACAAGGAAGATTTTAAAAAAAAGTGCAAAAAAGCACTTTTTTTTTATTTTTCTAATTCAATATGACATATTTTAGCAGTTTGATATAGTAATTTTGCAGCGTCAAAAGATGAATGGGTTATTATTAAGAACCAATATCTCTTCGACCAGTATAAAATAACAATATAAACAAAAGACTATGCAACTAGAATTAGACTTCAATCCAACAGTGGATTTTCAAACAAGCTCAAAGCTATTTTTTAACACTATGTATAGCATTCTAATATGGATGCAAATTCTATCGAATCATTAATTTTCTAACAAGCATATTTATTCACTTTTAAATTAAAATTATTATGGAAACAATGAACAACAAGGCGAATGCACACACCAGCAAAGAAGAACTTATCATTTCAGAAGTTCATCCAACTCGTATGCAAAACTACCGCTTACACCTCCGTACGATTACAAACGGACTAAAGGAAATGGCAAGAGCTGCAGGAAGATCAAAATACACTTGTAATCAATTACTTCGTGAGTGTTACAATCTTGTAGATGCAGAATTAAAGACCTATGAGCAATGGAAAGAAGAAGGTGCATTTGTTCGTAAAGGAGAGCACGCATACTTATTTTGGGGGCATCCTATTACAAATGAACGAGGTTTCCGTTATTATCCTGTAGAATTTCGTTTTTGTCGTGAACAAGTCAAATTTAAAGAAATCTAATCAAAATATTTGCACGTATACCAAAAAATTTGTACCTTTGCAAACAAATACCTTGATTTATGGCAAAGATACTTATAATTGATGACGAACGCGCTATTCGTAACACGCTAAAGGAAATTTTAGAATTCGAAGGCTATACCGTAGAAGTAGCAGAAAATGGACGTACTGGGTTGGAACGTGCATTAACAACTTCATTCGATCTTATTTTCTCCGATATTAAGATGCCAGAACTGGATGGTATGGAGTTTCTACATGCATATCGAGAAGGGGTTACACAACATGGAGAAGAAGCGCCTGTGGTTATGATTACGGGACATGGTTCCGTGGATTCAGCTGTAGAATCATTAAAAGGCGGAGCCTTCGATTTCATACAAAAGCCATTAGATCTCAATCGATTATTAGTAACAACTAAACATGCTCTTGACCATAAATCATTAGTACAAGAAACAAAAGTATTACGCAAGAAAGTTGGTAAACGCAATCAAATGATTGGAGAGAGTCCTGCCATTTCACATGTACGTTCAATCATTGACAAAGTGGCCCCTACAGAAGCACGTGTGCTGATTACAGGTTCTAATGGAACAGGTAAAGAGGTTGTAGCACATCTTATTCACGAAAACAGCCAACGTGCCAAAGGACCTATGGTAGAGGTCAATTGCGCAGCCATCCCGACTGAGCTGATTGAAAGTGAGTTGTTTGGTCATATGAAAGGCAGTTTTACTGGTGCCGTGAAAGATCGTGCTGGAAAATTTGAGCAAGCAGATGGAGGAACCTTATTTCTAGATGAAATTGGCGATATGAGCCTATCAGCCCAGACAAAAGTATTACGTGCACTGCAAGAAAATGAGATTACTCGTGTCGGGAGTGATAAAACCATAAAGGTAAATGTGAGAGTTATTGCAGCAACTAACAAGAATCTAAAACAAGAAATTGAGAAGGGTAATTTCCGTGAAGACCTTTACCATCGATTGAATGTAATTCCAATCCATGTTCCAGACTTAAAAGATAGAAAAGATGATATCCCACTATTGGTTGATCATTTTATCCAATTAATTTGCACCGAACAAGGATGGAAAAATAAAGCAATTAGCGAAGAGGCAATTACTGCACTACAACAACACCATTGGCCAGGCAATATCCGGGAACTGCGTAATGTAGTAGAACGCCTTATTATCTTATCTGGAGATGTGATTACACCTGAAGATGTAAATTTGTACGTCTAAAAATTTTCAAGATGATACTGCGTGAATTAAGCATACTCAACTATAAAAATATCCGAGAAACCACCCTATGTTTTTCGGACAAGTTGAATTGTTTTGTGGGGTTGAATGGCCAAGGGAAGACAAATTTATTAGATGCCATATACTATTTAAGTTTCACGAAATCAGCATATAATACCATTGATAGTCAAAACATCACCCATGATGCAGACTTAGCGTTTATTCAAGGGAAATACACTTTTCAGCATCAATCAACAAATGAGTTTGAGGTTATCTCTTGCGGTATAAAACGTGGCCTAAAAAAGCAATTCCGACGTGGTAAGAAAGAATACCATCGATTGATAGATCATATTGGATTAATCCCGCTTGTGATGGTTAGCCCACGAGATAGCGAACTCATTAGCGAAGGGAGTGATGAACGTCGCAAGTTTATGGATGGGGTGATTTCGCAATATAACAGATCATATCTAGAACATATTACACAATACAATGCTCTACTAAAACAACGTAATGCACTATTGAAGCAATTCGAGGACCGTCCTCTGGATGCACCAACTGATCTTTTCGAAGTTGTCGAAATGCAAATGGTTGATCATGCAACGTATATTTTTGAGCAGCGTACAGACTTTATCCAGCGATTTATTCCTGCTTTTCAAGAAGTGTACACTGTCATCTCAGGCGATAACGAACAAGTGACATTGGAGTATACATCTCAAATGCAAAATCGCGATTTAATGGAATCATTCGCGCGCACACGTCAACGCGATTTAACTATTGGTTGGACTACACAGGGCATCCATAAAGATGAACTAGACATGCAACTAAATAACTATCCTCTTAAGCGTGTGGGAAGTCAAGGACAGCAAAAATCATTTTTATTAGCAATGAAATTAGGGCAATCCATCTTTTTAGGAAAACCAATATTGTTACTGGATGATATATTTGACAAATTAGATTCAGAACGAGTAAAGCGCATTATTCAACTAGTAAGTAGCAATCGTTTTGGGCAAATCTTTATTACGGATACAGACCGCCAGCATCTTACTTCCATTGTACAAGCAAGTCCAGAGAATTCTTCCATATATTATGTAGAAAACGGTTATTTTTCAACATAATATGTAAATAATCAAATATACTACTAAATTACTACTTTTTACATAGTTGTACATAAGCACAACTTTCGCAACGTGTTCTATCAATTGCTGAACAGAAAGGAATTTCAGGATTGAATATTTCTTGAATCACACCTACGAGACCATCTAAAAAATCTTTTTCAAATTCTGGTGTATAAGTAAAATCTATCACATTTTTCATATGCACCCTTGTGCTAACGTCTTCAGGATTTGCCATTGAACGTATGGCATACACATGAGCAGTTAATTGCTTATCTTTTACCTCTTTCCGTTTACTTTGCTTCAATAGCCAGCAATACATCAGAGTTTGCAAAGCTCGATCTTGATTCTCTTTACGATCAAATATTTGCGACACATCCTTAAACTCTAATTTAGCAGCACCTGTTTTGTAGTCAATTACACGCAATACGTTTTTTTGCAAATCAATTCGGTCTATTTTTCCATAAAAATTTATCTCTCCTACTGAAGGGACTTCCAATTTTCCATTAACTGGACACTCACTACTATAGTAGTAATAAGGCGTTTGAGTTAGATCGTAGTGCAAAAGATACCGCACGTACATTTTTTCAACGTTTAGGGCCAATGGGTCATCTTCAAGTTTCCACAATGGCAAAATATTCCATTTATCCTCAAGCGTATCAATAATAGATTGTATATCCAATGAAGTCACCACTTTTTTTTCAAAAGGTTGGTACAGCATTTGAAGTGTTTCATGCAAAATCGTACCTAGAGTAGCATCAGAAGCCGTAATCTCATCACTTTGTGGAGGTTCTTTTATTCCTAAAACATATTTATAATAGAATTTCTTAGGACAATACAAATAAGTATTAATTGCTGAAGCTGAGAAAGAATGCTCCTTTAGTTTATCTAATTGTAGAAGTAGACCTTCTGTCTTAATAATACTGCTTTCTTTGATAGAAGGCGTTGATAATGAGTTTACAACATGAACCTGCTGAATCCTATAATTATATTGCCATTGTAATTGATATAAATAGCGAGATACTTCTCCAGAGTGTATATCATCTGCGACTGCATTCGTAATCAACCATACATTTTTTGCATACGACAACATACGATAAAAATTGTATGCAAAAATTGCATCTTGTCGTTCTGGTGTAGGCAAATCAAAACCACGACGTAATACATACGGGATAAAACTGTTTGCTCTTGATCTTCCTGGATATAAATCATCATTAAATCCAGTAATTATTAGATTATCGAAATCCAAAGCACGTGTTTCGAGCACCCCCATTACTTGTAAGCCATCTAGAGGTTCACCAACATATGGAATTGATATGTCTAATGTTAGCATTCGTAAGATTTGCACGACCGCATCACAAGAAAATTTTAAATTTGGATAGCGACAAATCACAGTTTCTATTTGTTCCAACGCTTTGTTAATCATATATACAGCATCACTATTGGCATCATTACGCATTTTAGCGAATGTAGTACGCAATAAATGAAGCATGTCTGTACCTCCTTCTGGTAATTTTGAAAAATATTTTTCAGGATATGCGATAGGTTTGTACAATGCAGTGCCCCGCAATGGATAACCCATTGTCACATTAATCTTTTTCACCGATGTAGGAAAGCAATTTAGCAACGGGATCAATAATTGTTCATCAGGTAATACAACTGCAGTTCTCGTGAAATCCTCATCAACTCTATTTTCGGAATACAGCTCATTTAAAATATGATATACTTCATGAGCCTCACTTATCGTAGAAGAAACTGAAATATGTGTTATAGAAGGACGCTGACTAATGTCTCTTGGAGGGAGGTTATACTTTGAAGGAAATATATTAAGATTATATTCTTTAAAAAGCGAAGCCCGATTGCTAGAGTCTGACAAACAATCATCTTCGTAATCAAAATAGAAATCTGCCCGCCCACAATCACGCAGATTTATCATCAATTGTCTCTCTGAGGCTGTTAATGCGTTAAAACCAACAAAAACATAATATTGACGGAAATTTTCTGATGCAATTGCTTTCCAATTTGTAATTACTTGACGATGAAGTAGCCCTTCATATGCTAACCCTTCCTTAAGCAGTTCTTTTGTTAACCGCTCATACATAGGATATAACAATTTCCAAGTATGCAAGAAATTAGTATGCATATGGCCTTGATGGTTAGCTTGAGAGGAATGATATTCTCCCCAAAATCGGCTTATTGCATCACGCTGTATATCAGTAAGATATACAAATTGAACATCTATATCTCGTATATCATCCACCGCTGTATACAAAGCCATCACATCTTTCACTAAATGATTATCTATTTCTGAGAAATCTGCCAACATCATTTTTCCCCAGTGCAAGAAAGAGCATATTGGCTCAGCTCCCGGACGAAGATCACTATATATTTCATATAAGCGAACTATTAATGATAATTGATCAATAATACGCAGGTCTGACAATGCTTCAAAACATTCATTGATAGTCATTATTTCCGGAGCAAATAAGGGATGAGATAACGATTCTCCCAAATAACGGCGAAAGAACAATCCTGCACGATGATTAGGAAATACAAATGTGTATTTCTGCAATTCATCACCCACTTCATGAGCAAACACCTGTGCTAAGCGACGGAGATAAGATGACATATTATGTTATATTCTGATGATATATAATTTTATAACTTAATGGACCACCTAAGATTTTATCCTAAACATGCGTAGAACAAATCGCTTGACACGTGAGATCATCGACCATGTTTTACTAGTTGGAGGTATTTCCATAAGCAGCGTATCCATGTCTGGGCCACCAGTTAACTGCTCTGGGTAAACTACCATGGAACTATATCCAGTAAAATATTGCGTTAACATCGTTGGTATATCTTTGAATAAAGGATGATAACTAGCCGTTGATTTACGAGAAGAAAGCAATATCAACATATCATTGTCTATAATTGTATGTGTTAGAATATTAATTTCCTCCCATCCTTCCATTATCCGAAATGCTGCACGTAAATATTTTCCTGGTCGACGGCACATTGCTTGTAGCGCAACCTGAGTATCTGGATGGGCATAAAATACCACTTTTGCACCCAACTCACCTGCCAAACGACGTACCAATCCAAAACAAGTAATAAAATCTCGTTCTTTCTCTGCATATCGAGGGACTGCCACTACCAAACGATTAATTGTATTGATAGGTTGTGCTTCATGATACACAATGACTGATTTACTAGTATGTTCAACTATATCTGATACATCTTTCCAATCAGCTGATTGTTTAATTTCAATATTATCCAGCGAAGCCATCTCCCCTATTTCACGCATAGCAGGCCGCAAATCGTCGCCCACGGATGTTAGCAACCAATAGTCATCTTCGTGATCTGCGACCAATTTCGCACTTTCTCGCAATGCAATCTCTTTGGATGCATGTTCAGTAATAAAACTAGCTGTAGTACAAAGCACTAAAATCATCAAGACCGCTGCGTTCAAAACTTCTGAAGAAACAATTTCCATTTGATAGGCAATCGTAATAATTGCTAATGTACCTGCTGCTGTGGCATGCGACAGGCCAAAAATCAATTGTCTTTCATGTTTCGAAAAACGAAATACCCCTTGAGCTATCCATGCTGCAAGACTCTTACCCACCAACTTTGTTGCAATCATCACTATGGCTATGAGCATAGTTTTCCAACTACTCCAAAATGCCTCGATATTAATCATTAGTCCTACACTTATCAAAAATAATGGCACAAATACACTATTCCCCATAAATGTAATTCTCCCCATCAATGGAGATCGATTGGGTAACAGTCGATTAAGTGAAACCCCACAAAGAAATGCTCCTAAGATACCTTCTAATCCCGACCAATCAGCTAACAATGCACTACCCACTAACATAAGCATGACCACCATAAACTCAGAAATAGGTTCACGGTAGCGCTTAAAGAACATACGGACGAAACGCGGAAATATCCATAGTACACTTAACAAAAAAACAGACAATCGGCCTATTATCCATAGTCCATCCATTATAGCCATGTTCCCATTATCAATACCTATCAATGATGTTTTTGCTTCCACTATGGCCAATACTATCAATGACAAGATAATAGCCCACATTGTAGCACCAACGGTAATATTTACTGCCATATTCTTCTGCACACCATATCGACTCACTGTAGGATAAGTCATCAATGTATGACTACCATACATTGCACCAAGCAGTATACTTGTCACCCAACTAAAATTCAAAAGATAGTGACTCGTTACTATGCCTAATGTCATAGGGATGAAGAATGTACATAAACCAAAGAATAACGAACGATATTTATACTGTTTAAAATCGTTAATATCAATTTCGCTACCAGACTGAAACATTATATACAACATACCTAATGAACCAAGGATCTTAATGGTCGGACCTTCATTAACAATATTAAGTACAGATGGGCCGATAATGATGCCAGCTATAATAAAACCGACAATACTTGGCACATGAACCCTACGACATACAATTGGCACAAACCAAATGATACCAATCACGATGGTTAATATTAATAATGGCGATATTGTCATATATATCTTCCTGTTATGCTATTTTTATTTTTACGTATCTCTTCCACTGTCCCCATTGCTACGACATAGCCACCATCACGGCCGCCATCAGGTCCCATATCCACAACATAATCACACGAACGAATAACATCAGGATTATGTTCTATGATAATGACCGTATTTCCTTTATCCACCAATCTTCGTAATACTCCCATTAGAACGCGAACATCCTCAAAATGAAGTCCCGTAGTAGGTTCATCTAGTATATATAATGTTTTACCCGTCCCTGGACGAGCTAATTCAGTAGCTAACTTAACTCGCTGGCTTTCGCCTCCTGAAAGTGTTGTAGAAGACTGCCCTAATTTAACATATCCCAATCCTACATCTTGCAATGTTTTTATTTTCTTTAGGATATAGGGTTGGCTCTCAAAAAACTCTACCGCTTGATTGATTGTCATGTCCAATACATCTGCAATACTTTTACCTTTAAATCGAGCCTCTAATGTTTCACGATTATAACGTTTACCTCCACAGACTTCACAAGGAACATACACATTAGGCAAGAAATGCATCTGAATCGTTTTATATCCATTGCCACTACACTCCTCGCATCTTCCACCTGCATTATTAAATGAAAAACGCCCTGATTTCCATGAACGGATTTTACTCTCTGGTAATTGTGCAAAGAGATTACGTATATCTGTAAAGACACCTGTATAGGTAGCAGGATTGCTACGTGGTGTTCGTCCAATAGGTGATTGATCAACACCAATCACTTTATCAATATACTCAATTCCTTCTATACTATCATACGTTAAAGGTGCTTGTAAACTCCGATAAAAATGCTGACTCAAAATAGGATATAATGTCTTATTGATCAATGTTGATTTACCACTACCACTTACGCCTGTCACTACTATCATTTTCCCTAACGGAAAACTCACCTCTACATTCTTAAGATTGTTACCACAACAACCTCGTAGAACAAGGGAGTTCACTTTAGTCATGTCTATAACATTGACGATATTGCTAATAGGCTCATCTTTACCTTTAATTATTTTTTCTCTATTATCAAGTGTAGCAGAAAGATCACCACGTAAATATTTTGCAGTAAGAGTATTGGATTTCAACAATTCTGCAGGTGTACCCTCAAACACTATATGTCCACCTAGGCGGCCTGCCTTTGGACCAATATCAACAACAAAATCAGCTTGACGCATCATATCTTCATCATGCTCCACCACAATCACCGAATTACCCATATCACGCAGCTGCTTAAGTGAATCTATTAATCTTTGGTTATCACGTTGGTGCAAGCCTATACTTGGTTCATCTAATATGTACAATACATTTACCAAACGACTACCTACTTGTGTTGCTAATCGTATGCGTTGATTCTCACCACCAGAAAGGCTATCAGAAGAACGAGAAAGTGAAAGATATGATAGTCCCACACTTAACATAAATCCCAGGCGTGAGATAATCTCTTTGATTATTGGCTCTGCAATTGTACGCTGTTTATTGTTCAACGTGGCAGGTATGTTCATCAACCACGCACGTAAATCTACAACATCCATCGCTGATAATTCTGCAATATTTTTATCCGCGATGCGATAACTTAATGCTTCCTTGTTTAAGCGTTTCCCTTGGCAAATAGGACATTCTATCCATATTTCCTCTTTTTCTTCTTGCTCTTTATCTTGCTGTACATATGCCAACATCCGTGTATACCAATTTTCATCATCTCGTAGGATATTGGATAAATCTGAGGAATCTGAATGGTCAATTATATTTCCACTTTTTACTTTCCCTAAACCTCGGCAGCATGGACACCATCCCTTCGGAGAGTTAAAAGAGAATGTATGTGGAGCTGGTTCTGTGTAACTCATACCCGTAGTTGGGCACATCAAATGTCTTGAGAAATAACGAATTGGTTTTACCTCGGTTCCTTGAACAGCATCGATTGCCATCACCCCATTACCCTGGATCATAGCTCTATCAACAGTAGCTTTTAGACGTTTTATATCCTCATTATTTCCCCCTTTCACTTTTAGTTTGTCCACTACGACCTCGATTGTATGGTTCTTATAACGATCAAGCTTCATTCCTTGTACAATCTCTTGTACTTCACCATCTACACGCACATGCAGATATCCTTTGCGACGTATTGTTTCAAATAGTTCTTTATAATGTCCCTTTCGATTATTCACCATTGGAGAAAGTACAAATACTTTCTGATCAGTATACTCTTTTAATATCAGGTTAACAATCTGCTCGTCTGTATATTGAACCATTTTTTCACCCGAAACATACGAATAGGCATCCGCTGCACGAGCAAAGAGCAAACGTAAGTAGTCATATACTTCTGTCACTGTTCCTACTGTACTTCGAGGATTACGTGATGTAGTTTTCTGATCTATACTAATAACGGGCGAAAGACCTGTAATCTTATCCACATCCGGCCGTTGCATAGTCCCAATATACCCACGAGCATATGATGAGAAAGTCTCCATATAACGACGTTGTCCCTCTGCAAAAATAGTATCAAACGCCAATGACGACTTCCCACTACCTGACAATCCAGTAATCACCACAAGTTTATCTCGTGGTATACGCACATCCACATTTTTCAAATTATGCACTCGTGCGCCTGATACAACTATGTCATTATTTGTACTCACAATCCCTATTCTATAGAAGAACAATGCTAAGGCAATTTGCCTGCAAAGGTACAAAAAAAAAAGCACATATGCAAATACACATGTGCTTATCTTCTAAATAGCATTAGTTTATTAGTCTCTATTATCGTATATTAATTGTCCTAAAGTGTCATAAGCAATATTCTCACGCACAATTAACATATGACCATTATGCAATATTTTCACTGTACCATACTCCTGAATCATTTGTTCTAGAGTCTTATGGGCTTTTTCTGAATATGGTGTATGTTCTCTGGTACGCTTTATATGGAATGTATTGAATAACATTGGTTCCATTCCTTCATATACTTTGTATGAATTCACAGTAATAATATTACCATCTACAGTAAAAGACGAGTACGAAGGCCGACCAGGTTGACCAAACATACCTGTGAATAAGTCGTAATAATTTTCCACTTTATGTTTTTCATAGTCTGCTTCCATGGTCAGTTTATGATTAGGATTATAACGCTTTGTCCCACAAGTAGCACCTATAAAATATAATGTGCCATCATTCACATTAAAAACACCTCCTTTCTTACCCGTCATATTTGAAACCATATTCATTGGGACAGTTTCCACATCAGAAATTGCATTAAGAATTGGTGTACGAGTATCTGCATCTACTGGGCCTATTATTTCATAGCAATGGTCATGTCCTTGTAGTACGAGATCTATTTCACAATCTTTGAATATTGGCAACATTGTTTCACGGAACAAAGGTGTTTCCTCATCTTCTTGATGCCCCGAGCCTGAAAATACATTTTTATGCACTAATGCTACTCGCCATTTTGCTTCAGGATGGGCTGCAACTTGCTCACGAAACCAATTACCTACATCATTGGTTAAATATGTAGACGTAAGTGTAGATAGATTGTATGAACCTTTCCAATAATCTTGCAGAGAATACACCAAGAATAGTACATCACCATACATGAATGAATAAGTTGTACCATCAAACTGAGGTTTGACCTTAGCATTCTCCTTAAATTGGTTATCCGTATTAAAATGGTATGTGTAATTTTGATTACTTGAATCATCATGGTTTCCGTCTGTAGGCACAATAGGCATTTGCATTATTACAGGGCGTACTGCTTCATCAAACCATCGTTCCCACTCCCATTCAGAATTTCTGTTAGTTCCCGTTTCCACAAAATCTCCAGGGAATACACAGAACCGAGCATCGGGCGTATACTCCGTTGCTTTTTCCGCGCACAAACGTACATCATCAATATACTCTTGATTCATAATATGTGAGTCTGTCATATAGATAAATGTGAATGCATCATCATTCTCTGGCGCAGTTGTAAAAGTACCTATTTCACTCCAATATCCTTCCACACCTACGCGGTAAGCGTAAGTAGTATTAGGTAATAGTTTATCTACAATTGCCTTATGACTTATATAGGTGAACTTTTGGGTTGCCGGCATCTTGGTTGCTTTCAAGATACCGGACAATGAAGTCGCATAATTTAGCGGTTTGGTGATGGTCGGAACTGCATTCATAGTTATGGTAGATACGAACTCATTTTCCTTCACTTTTTGCCCCTTAGCAATTGGCATAAGTTCAACTAATCCTTCTTTCATTTTCTCATTAGTAAACCAGCAAAAAGCCATACAAGTTCTGGGATCACCATTAATATTAGCCACCACATTATATGGCATTTGATAAGGCTGAAGCAAAGTTATTTTGTCTCGTAACGCTTGTAAATTCACCTCCGTGGAATCATCACGTGCAGCCTCTTTGGCCATCCAGAATGGAATATATGACGGTATTGTATAATCTTCTATACTATAAAGGCTATCAGCTTGTAAAACCTCATGATGAATAATAATTAGGGGCTTCAGTTCCACTATTACCAAAGCAGTATCTTTGTATTTTCCATCTTCTGTTACAACGCTCACTGTTGTTTCACCCACATTAAGCCCTACCACTGCTCCATTTTCCACTTTTGCAATATTCGTATCAGCTATTGACCATTCCAAGTTGCGATTAGTTGCTTTGGTTGGTAATATAATTGCAGTAATAAGAGCTGTATCAGTGGTATAAACTATTAACGTATCCATATTCAGCAACACACCCGTTACTGCTACTATAGGCGCTTCTGGATTATATTCATAACATCCAATATCTGATCTTCCACCAATAGGTCGTTGCGTATTCTCAATATCATATGCTAATTCAGTTTCTACCTTTGCCTTGTCTATCACTGCAGAGCCTTCTGTAATAGAAAAATTAGCTGCACGCATTGCTGCAATTTCTGCTGCATTCTTTGGTGCACCAACAAAGTTAGTTGGTGCTACAAAATGGGGTCCATTAGATGCCATATTATCAGTAGATAAGTTAACTGTGAAGTTTTCTGCTTCAAAATAATAATCCGCAGCGTTGTTTCCAGAACCAAATTTTATATTTTCACCAGAAATGAAATTGGCAGGGTCTGCGAACCCTTCTTCCGACTGATTATTCCACATTAGATTATTATACGCAATATTATCGCTATGGAAGCCTGCATATTGACTACCAAAATTGCAAGCCATTGTACAATTATATACGATGCCACTAGGGTTGTATATCCCACCCGAATTGGGCCATGCAGAATTCGATGGCTCATTATTATGCAGCAAACAATTACGTACAATAGACTCTCCCTCATTACGTATCGCAGCATAATTACCTTTACAGCCCCGAATGATAGTATTCTCTACCAAACCTGCAGCTATATTATGTACAGCGCCACCAGCACCTAGAGATTCACATAATTCTATTATACAATTCTGAACAATACCTGAATTATTGTGCACTCCACCACCACTGCCATCGGTATAACAATTGCGAATTGTACAATAGTTCAATACGCAGTTAGCTTTCAAAGCAACTGCACCGCCATTAGCTGTATGATGAGCATTTTGTAGCACTAAGCCATCAATATACGTAGGCGTTTTACATGCGGAACCTGATTTTATCACTAGATTACTCTTCAAATTTGTACCATCCAAAATAGTAGGATATACGTCTATATCTCGTTCACCTGTTGCTAATGAATATCCTCCAAATATATGCACTCCATCTTTAATGATAATAGTTTGGTTGTAAATACCCCCTGATATAAAAACGGTATCCCCTTGTTCTGCCATAGCAATAGCTTTTTGGATAGTTGCTTTTGGTTTTTCCCAGGAACTACCATCCAATGTATCATTACCATTCGGAGTTACATACACGTTCGCTGCAAACGTGAATATTGCACAATAAATAAATAGTAGAGATAAAGTCGATCGTTTCATTTGAATAATTATATTGATTACTTTTTAACTGATTATATGATGCAAAGGTACATAAATTTTCGTGCGCGTGACTCCACAAATATATGTTGTATAACATATGATTTTTTTGTCAAAAAAAATCCATTGATTTTCAATGAATTATTTTTTCTTATTTCAACAACAAAACGTTTCGAAACGTTTCGAAACACATTATCTGAGATTTCGAATTAGTATATTTCGAAAATAATTCGTAACTTTGTCAAAATTTCCGTTACCATCTTATTCTACACATTATGCAAATCGATTATTCACCATCCGCTAAAGAGCGCAGAGCAATGATTCTGAAAATGCTCGACCAAGAAAATGAAGTGTCAGTTACTAAACTAAGTAAAATCCTTGGCATTTCGGAAGTCACTATTCGTAAGGACTTAACTCTTCTGCAAAGCAAGAGTCTGCTCGTACGCACACGAGGAGGTGCTATTCGACGTCCAGTAGAAAACTTGAGTGAAGATACTGCTATTTCCCGCAAAAGTATGTTCAATTTTCATGAGAAAGCTCGCATTGGAAAACTAGCTGCGAAACTTATCAAGGATGGCGACTATATTATGTTGGACAGCGGAACAACCACACTGGAAATTGCTAAAAATCTAGATAGTTTTCAAAATCTTTCTATTGTTACAAATGCACTTAATATTGCTGAAGAATTGATGAAATACAATCGCTTCACAGTAGTTATTTTGGGTGGTCATGTACGATTTAATAGTCATTCAACCATTGGTCCTATCGCATTAAAGACAATTAGCCACTTTGCTAATTATAAATTATTTTTGGGAGTAGATTCTTTTTCATTTGAGAATGGAATTTCCACACCTAATATAGAAGAGGCTATGCTCAATCAAGCGATGATTGCACAGGCTAATGAAGTGATTGCTGTATTTGATAGCTCAAAGTTCAACAAACGCAGTTTCTGCCACATTGCTAATGCCGACCAAATCAATGCAATTGTCACCGACAATAATTTACCAGTAGGTTATTCTACTCGTCTTAAAGATAAGAACATCCAACTATATCTCGCATAACCAACATCATTACAAATAAAAATTACGGCGTCCTATATATAGGGCGCCGTAATTTTATAAGTATATTCATTATAAAAATCTATATACCGTTTGATGTTGCCATTTTTCACCAGGTCGAATAATAGAGTTGGGGAACTGTGCATGATGTACTGCATCAGGAAAGAGTTCTGCCTCCAAACAAATGGCACACTGTGGCGCATACTCAGCACCTGATTTACCAACATGATTCTCTACATAATTGCCCGAATATACTTGCATACAAGGGAATGTAGTCCAAGTTTCCATAGTATAATTGCCCCCCTTTAGAACTGCAGCCAAGCGCAATGGAGAAGTACTACATGGATCATTCCAACCAGGCAAAGCCCATCCATTATCAATGCCCAATCCAGCAGCAAAGAACGGATCATTGATACGATCAGCAATAAGAGTTGATTGACGCATATCCATAGGCGTTCCCTCAACTGATTTTACACATCCAATAGGCAGCGTATTTTCATCGTATGGGATGTATTCTTCCGCCAACACTTGCAATGTATGATCATGTATTGAGCCCTGCCCTTCACCCTTGAGATTAAAGTAGGCATGGTTCGTTAGATTTATGATTGTTGGTTGATCGGTATTAGCATCATAATAAATA
Organism: Paludibacteraceae bacterium; assembly: GCA_045531475.1. Classification (GTDB taxonomy): domain Bacteria; phylum Bacteroidota; class Bacteroidia; order Bacteroidales; family Paludibacteraceae; genus Colicola. The sequence continues at coordinate 860 of JAZSEB010000005.1, read as the reverse complement.
TTAAGATCATTACCTTCTAGTACATAACGCACTAACACATGTAAGTTACCAGGGAACCCTTCTTCACCATCAGGAGAAAGATAATGAAGGGTTATAGCATTTTCAGAAGTTTCAACCACCTCCCATACCTTATCATTAAATCCCTGGTTACCACCATGGAGAGTATGTATGCCATTGTTTTTTGTAAAGTTGTATATCTGCCCATCTATTTCGGCCTGCGCATTGCTAATACGCCCTGCAACTCGGCCATTGATACCATTAAAATACACTTCTTGTGTTAACCACTCATCTAGCGTATTAAATCCCAATACCACATCAGTAAGATTACCATTATCGCTTGGTACAAACAACGATACAATTTTTGCGCCATAGTTGGTAATCTGGGCTTTCAAACCACTATTCGATATAATGGTATACAGTCCTACTTGCTTACCTTGAACAATCTTGTCGAAACTTTTCTCGTTAATCATAGTATAATGTTTTATATATTCAACTGCAAAGGTACTACTTTTTTTTTACTTTTGCAATATTTTGTAGCAGAAAAAAGTAGGAGAACATTGTTTTTCCTTTCTCTTAATGCGAATTAGTAATAATTCAGTAAATAGCTATCTTCTCCGTTGTTAAATCGCTACCACCTCATTATTACCCAGAGAATTTATTAGATGCATTGTTTTTAACGACAAATAATAAGCTAAGTACAAAAAATGGGCTGCTCCAATGAGCAGCCCATTCTCTTTATTTAATCACGAATGATTATTTTACAGTAGCACCGAGAACGTTGTACTCTTTATCATTCTTGATGATAATGAGTTGACCGTTCTTAATCATCTTAACAGGTTTTGCATTAACCTTAACATTCT
>JAZSEB010000022.1:0-47115 GCA_045531475.1 Paludibacteraceae bacterium | reverse complement strand
CTGAAAATAATCATCCAAAACTTGTTGCTTGAACGAGGGAGAATAACGATTTAGAGTTCGCTTCATAAAACTTGAATCTTAATAATTGATACTTTTTGTTCATTTTATGAGTAAACCTATTTCAGTATAAGACATTAAGATCACCTCATATCCCTAAACGTTAAACAGTAACGCCAAAGGTACGTTCACTAAACACCTTTAACCTAAAAAATGCACGTACCCTTGTGTATGTGCATTTTTTTTTGTACCTTTGCGAGCAAAATTGAATTTCACCAAAAAAACGAATCGAATATTGCTGAAAATGAAACGACAAATAGCTATTATAGCAGGAGGAGACAGTTCTGAATACCAAGTATCGCTGCGGAGTGCAGCGGGGATATACTCCTTTCTCAATCACGATATATACAACCTGACCATTGTATGCCTGCGAGGCAAGGACTGGAAAGCACAAATAGACGAAAATACATGGGTGGACATCGACAAAAATGACTTCTCATACACCCACCAAGGACAAAAAATAACATTCGACTTCGCCTATATCACCATTCATGGTACTCCCGGAGAGAACGGACTGCTACAAGGATACTTCGACATGATCAAGCTACCCTACTCCTGTTGCGGCGTACTGGCAGCAGCTCTCACGTTCAATAAATATGCTTGCAACCACTATCTCAAATGCTTTGGTGTACGAGTAGCCGAGAGTGTGTTGCTAAGGCGATTGGGCGATGAGGCGAATGGGCGATTAAGCGATGAGGAGATTGTAGCACAAGTAGGACTGCCCTGTTTTATCAAAACAAACGTGGGCGGTTCGTCGTTCGGAGTAACAAAAGTGAAAACACTAGAAGAGGTGCAACCTGCTATCGATAAAGCTTTTGCAGAGGGGAACGAGGTCATTTGCGAAGCATATATGAAGGGAGTGGAAATCACTTGTGGTGCCTACAAAACAAGCAACAAAGCTGTAGCTTTTCCTATCACCGAGGTGGTGACCTCCAACGAGTTCTTCGACTACGATGCCAAATACAACGGACAAGTGGATGAGATAACCCCTGCACGAATACCTGACCATGTGAGAGACGCCGTGCAAGCACTTACACTGAAGATATACGACATACTGGGATGCAAAGGTATTATTCGTATTGACTATATCCTCACCGAGGGGTGGACCATCAATCTCCTCGAGGTGAACACTACCCCAGGCATGACAGCCACCTCATTCATTCCGCAGCAAATACGAGCTGCAGGACTGAATATAGGAGAGGTGCTCAGCGAAATCATTGAAGATACCCTTAACCATTAATGGCAACAACTATGGACATTCAAGATAGAATAGCAAAACTGAATTGGGAACGTCAACCACAAGGACTCTACAAACCCATTGCCTACACCATGGCCTCAGGGGGAAAACGTGTACGTCCACAACTGGCCATCCTGGCATGCGAGATGTTCGGCGGAAACACCGAAGAGGTAGCTCCCGCAGCTATAGCACTGGAGATCTTCCACAACTTCACGCTCCTACACGATGATGTAATGGACAAGGCCGATGTGCGAAGAGGACGTCCCACCGTGCATGTAAAATGGAACGACAACACCGCCATTCTATCTGGAGACCAAATGCTGATTGAAGCATACAAACAGCTATCCTCCGTACCTGCTTCAAAGCTGCCCAAAGCACTCCAACTATTCAACCTAATGGCCACAGAGATTTGCGAAGGACAGCAATATGACGTGGATTTTGAAGCGCAAGACCATGTAGAGATTGCAGACTACCTGATGATGATTCGCCTGAAAACAGCTGTACTGCTCGCCACCGCACTCAAGATGGGGGCCTATATAGCCAATGCCGACGAAAAAGCACAAGAAGCTCTCTATCAGTTCGGCATCAACATTGGTTTGGCATTCCAGATACAAGACGATATCCTAGACGTATGGGGAGATCCAGCCACCTTTGGCAAAGCCGTGGGAGGAGATATCAGTTGCAATAAGAAAACCTTCGTCTATCTCACTGCACTACAAAAAGCCAACGGAGAATGTGCACAAGAATTGCACATGTGGTATAGCCAAGTAAACGAGGATAACACGGCGAAGATTGCCGCTGTAAAGGGAATATTTGAGCAGTTAGACGTTCTTAGTGCATGTGAGAAACAAGTAGATGAATATACTACTCACGCCTTGGAATTATTAGCTACACTGCCACAAAATGCTGCCACCGAACAATTGCGACAGCTAGCTATGAAATTACACAACCGTAAATTGTAACATATATTTATGCCTTACCGTCGATTACCAAAAACAGATCAAGCACGCCTGCACGCACTAAAACAAGCCGTTCGTCAGGCAGGTGAAGCTGCGTTTAATCAACAAGCTATCCACTACAAGACCTTGATTGAAGCGCAACGATTATTGATGCAATTTGAGAATCAAGTTGCACAATACCACGCCAATGTGGACACCAAAGTATCGGACAACAAGCAGTATCGTCACAAAGTCCGCAATGCTCGTATGTATATATCGCACTTTATTCAAGTGCTGAATCTAGCAGCTATTCGAGGCGAGATAAAAAAGGGACAAAAGGAGTTGTATAAGCTAGATCCTCACAACCATACTCTACCCGATTTGAGTACCGAAGAACTGCTGTTGCAATGGGGAAAGAATATCATCGAAGGCGAACATGCACGTACTAGTCAGGGCGGTTTCCCAATTTACAACCCACCTATCAACAAAGTACAAGTGCACTACGATATATTCCGTGAGCATTACAACACACATGTGGTGCATAAGAAAACGCATAGCCGCGTATTTGAAAATATCGAAACTATGCGTAAAGAAATAGATACGCTCATCCTAGCTATTTGGGATCAGGTAGAAGAGTTCTATAAAGATGAGTTGCCTTATGCTAAACTCACCAAGTGCCAAGCATATGGCATGATATACTACTATAGAACAGGCGAAACACGCCTCACTCCCGCTACCGACCAGCAGATTCTAAAAGAAAAAGCTCAACAAACCAAATTAGAGTGGTCGGAAGACTAACGAAGAATCATCGGCAGATTACACGATAATGGTTTGAGAAGGAAGAACGATACGATGCATCTTTCGATCGTGTCGCTCAGTAGGCACCTTCTCCACCAACTGAAAATCATACCCTACGCCAATCAACGTGGCGCGAGGGTATTTTTTTAGGAAACGATCATAATACCCACCTCCTCGTCCAAGGCGATGCCCTTCCTTATCAAATGCAACTGCAGGCACGATAATCAAATCAATATGACCTTCATATGGTTGCGTTGTAGGCTCAGGAATACCAAATTTACCACGATGCATTTTTTCATTTCCCTCGTAAGGGTTAGCAGTCATTCCTCGGCGCGAAGTAACTGGCAGGAGCAAGGTCTTCTGACGTTTATAACGCTTAAATAGAGGCAAGACATCTACCTCATTGTTCTTAGGATAATACAATAGAATTGTTTTTGCATCACAAAAACATTGCATCTGCTCCAATTGCTGGAGAATCAATTCAGACTTTTCCTGACGCTCTTCAGCAGACATGATGCGCCTCTTTTGTATCAAAAGTTCACGCATCTGCTGCTTGGCACGATGCAGACGATGACTAGGTAATAGACTCAATAAATCTCTAATATTGGATTCGAAAAGCATAGCATTGTAAATTTTGACTACAAAGGTACAATAAATATTGCACATTAGCAAAAAAAAGATTAAAAATTTATTTTTCAGGGCTATATTTTGCGTATATGAAAAAAAAGTAGTACCTTTGCCGTATATTTTTATAATTTTACAAAGTTTAATACACATGCGTAAATTTTTGCCAATTCTCATACTCATTATAGGCACGTTTGTATGTTGTGATGATAACTCTACGACAGTAGAGACATCTTCTGAGACAAGGGTACATACCTTCACTTTTTATAAAGATACAGCCAACCCTGGTCTAACAGAAGCCACCTATAAGATTGAACACTTGACCGATACAGGTCTTATTTATTGCACCGATTCCTTGCGATTTGGTACTTGCTTAGATAGTGTAGTCCCTTACGTCACTTATAAAGCTACTCCAGGATCAGCTACATTCTACTTGCCAGGTGATACAATTGTTAGTACTGGTGCAGATACGATGAACTTTAGCAAGGGACCTATTTACTTGCATGTGAAGGCATCGGATTTAGTAGAAGAACATCAACGCTGGTATCGTATCAATGTATTTGTGCATCAAGCAGATCCTAATCTATATGTATGGAAAAAGATGACCGATCAGATTTTCGACCCACAAATATGTGAGATGAAAGCCTTTATGACTCACGATACCATATCCTTGTTTGTGAATAATGGTTTTAGTACAACCATATATCAATCGACCGATGGTGCAGGATGGGCACAACCATTAAATCCTACTGGATTACCTGTACCATGTCAAGTGCGCGATATTTTGCAACATGGCGACACAATGTACTATGTAGCAAACAATAAGTTGTACACATCACTTGATTTGACTACATGGGTAGAGACAGATTTCTCCTCTAGAGATTTTGATTTAATCAACATGCTTGTGGTATTTGATAATAAGTCATGGTGTATTTTGCAAGATCGCTCCAACAAGCAGTTGTTCTTAGGAACGGTTTCCAATGGCGAGATACTTCCAGTAGAAGATATCTACGGATTAGAGGGCAATGTTCTTCCGGAGAATTTCCCTGTTAGTGATTTTGCTGCACTTCCATTCGAAAGCAGTAGTGAACGTCCAAGAGCTATGATTGTAGGCGGACGCACAATCAATGGTACAGCAGTTAACACACGCTGGAACCTAGAATATGAGTTGTCCGCAGGTTATCGTATTGTGGATTTCTCGATTGAGCAACCATCCTTTAATTCACTGACAGGTATATCGCTTATTCAGTACAACAACCATCTCATCATGTTTGGAGGTATTGATAATGATTTGACATGGCGCAGCGATATTCTCTACTCTAATGATGAGGGTATGAATTGGAATGTTCCAGACACAGCAGAGAATAGACTACCTGCTACATATACATCCCGTCAAAATCAGACCGTTGTGGTAGATAAACAAAATAATATCTTCATTATTGGCGGTCAATCATTTGTAGGAGCATATAGCGATGTATATCGTGGATACTTGAATAAACTAAAATGGGAAACACTGAAGAATGAATAATTCTCTCGACATACGCAAGACCATTCAATCGGAGTTCCGACAGTACGAGGAAGCTTTTGCCCAATCCCTGCAATCAGATAATGCATTATTGAGGCAAGTATTGGATTATATTCATTCCAAACGAGGCAAACAATTACGTCCTATATTGGTATTATTGTCCGCTGCATTATGTCGTGGTGTGACCGAAAAGACCATTCAAACCGCTGTGGCATTGGAGCTGATGCACACTGCCTCTCTTATTCACGATGATGTGGTAGATGACTCTCCTATGCGTCGCGGTGGCGAAGCCGTTCATGCTTTATGGAATAATAAAATTGCAGTATTGGTAGGAGATTATATCCTCACTCGTGTTATGGCTATTCTTGCCGAACTGCGCAATGTCTCCATATTGAATATAGTATCAGACATGGGAGCATCGCTCACCTCTGGCGAACTACTTCAACTGCACTCGGGTCAATCTATGTGGATTAGCGAGAAGCAATATTATCAAGTCATTGAGCAAAAAACAGCTTGCCTTTTTGCAGCGTGCAGTGAAGCTGGTGCAGCGAGTACGGGTGGAACTCAACGCCAAATGACTGCTATGAAACAGTTTGGCATTCATCTGGGCATGTGCTTCCAATTGAAAGATGACGTGCTAGATTTCTCCGACACAGAAGACATTGGCAAGCCTACAATGAACGACATCCGCGACGGTAAGGCAACCTTGCCTTTACTTATATCGCTACAGCGCGCAAGCAAAGAAGAAGCCGAACATATTCGTGAGTTAGCCGAAGCACTAGCAAATAAAGCGCCTCATTTGGATATCTTTGAGGCAGAACAAGATATAAAATCGTTTGTATTGCGGTATGATGGTATTCGCTATGCCCATCAACAAATGCAACAGCACCGCAAAAAGGCTTTAGCAGCACTATCTGTTTTTCCTAATAATAAATACAAAGAGAGTTTGATTACTCTATTGGACTATGCTATCAACCGCATGAAGTAATAGAATAGCCAACAACTATAATATCTGATTGATTTCTTCGATAATCGTTTCTTGCAATTGATTATCCGCAATTGTTTTAATCACATCATCAAAGAATGCACAAAGCAATAGTTTTGTAGCTGTCTCTCGGTCAATACAGCGTTGCTGCATATAGAATAGCGCAGAATCATCGAGTTGTCCAGTTGTAGCACCATGACTAGCTTTAACATCATCTGCGTATATCTCCAGCTGTGGTTCAGTAAGCATATCCGCTTGGCGCGAAAGAAGAATATTGCGATTCGTTTGATAGGCCTCTGTCTGCTGTGCATCTGGCATAATTTTTAATTCTCCACGGAACGATCCCTTGGCTTGGTCATCCAGAACAAACTTGAATAACTGGGAAGAATATCCACCTCCCACATTATGCATCACCTTTGTATGAATATGCGCCTGCTGCGTGCCATACAATAATCCCATACCATATAGTTCCGTACGACATCCCTTCCCGTTCTGCTCCACAACAATTGATGTTTTCCATTGCTCATCAGCCGTATTGCTCTGAGAAAGACAAAGGACATGTAAACGAAGTACAGACCCTTTCTCTTGCACGATATGCCAATCAACGTTAGACTCGTTGTAGATTATGATTTCACGCGTTTCGCCCGTATGTAGTTCAATGTGATTTAGCATGTTTAAAGTTCTGGTTTACAGAATATACAATTAAGAATTGAGGAAGGCGTAGCCACTCTTTTCCAGTTCGAGAGCAAGTTCCTTTCCACCTGTTCTAACAATCTTACCATCAGCCAGTACATGTACAAAATCTGGCACAATATAGTCAAGTAGTCTTTGATAATGGGTAATAACAATGGATGCAGTATGTGGTGTTTTAAGTGTATTAACTCCCTCAGCCACAATACGTAGTGCATCAATATCCAAACCAGAATCTGTTTCGTCCAAGATAGAAAGGCATGGTTCTAGCATTGCCATCTGGAATATTTCATTACGTTTTTTTTCACCACCAGAAAAGCCCTCATTCACCGATCGCTTAGTAAGACGATTATCCATACCAACCAAGGCTTTTTTCTCGCGCATCAGTTTAAGAAAATCTGATGCGGAGAGAGGTGTTTTCCCCTCGTATTGGCGTTTCTCATTAACTGCAGTGCGCATGAAATTTACCATCGAAACTCCTGGGATCTCTACTGGATATTGAAATGAGAGAAACATTCCTTCTCGAGCACGCACTTCAGGCGACATTTCCAAAAGGTTTTTGCCTCGGAAAATCACTTCGCCTTCGGTAATTGTATATGCAGGATGTCCCGTCAGGACATTGGACAAGGTAGATTTACCCGCCCCATTAGGTCCCATGATTGCATGCACTTCCCCTTCATGGATAGTGAGATTGAGCCCTTTGAGTATTTCTTTGCCTGCTATGGAGGCATGTAAGTTTTTTATTTCAAGCATATAGAATTTATCACAGTCGTTCCGACTGCTTGCAATGTTTGTTTGTTAATATTTCGCATATCATCTTGCTGTGTATGCCACCATTCAGCAAAACCGGTTTGTGTATTTGGCTTATAATCAATAACATCCACACATGGAATACCAGCAATCGTGTTTATATAGAAGTGATCATCAGTAATGGGATATGTCGCTTGATTGACAAAATATCGTCCATACCCTAATTGGATAGCAGTTCGCCAAATATGCTCCAAATATCCTGCTGCATAAGTAGTGGAGAAATACTCACGGGGGAAAGTAGCTGAAGGATCACCCACCATATCTAATAAGATACCAAATTGATATTTCGTTCGAAGTTCAATTGGTGTTTTCTTATACTGCATTGCCCAATATTGGCTGCCTAGACACCATGTATTTTCTCTCTGCACACCGGTATAATGATTAGGTGTACCCATATCCTCGCAATCGAAGAAAAGAATATCAACAGACGGAAAAGGTATAGCATCATCAGCATGACGCGATAATTGGATTTGACGAACGATTTCTAATATCACTCCTACCCCACTAGCACCATCATTAGCTCCGATTACCGGTAAGAAACGATCATCATAGTTATCTTCTTCATCACACCAAGGACGCGTATCCCAATGTGCACAAAGGATGACAGTAGAAGGTAATGTACCTGGCACATGTGCAATAATATTACGTAGGTGTTGCTTTTCACCTGCATAATTAGTCATCGTACCATATTGCTCCTCCACTTGGACGCCTAAACGTCGTAATTCGCTCACAAGCCAATCCCCACATGCTTTATGTTCCGCTGAATTAGGTACTCGTGGGCCAAATGCCACTTGCTGTGCGATATAATTATATGCTGAGTCCGCTGAAAAACTCCAGCGGACATCAGTAGTAGTCGTTTTAGGCTTGGTTTGGCATGCCATCAAGCCAAGCACAGCGATAATATAAAATAGTCTTTTATAAATCAATGTATATTCAATTCACTAATTGAGCGATGCTCTTGGATAGCAAGAATCGTTTCTGCAATTGGTTTTGCTAGAGAAACAAGTTTCACTTTTGAGCAACGTTGCAAATCGAAAGGAATAGAGTCGGTGAAAATTAATTCTTCCAAGTCTGAGTTTTCAATTCGTTCACATGCGGGTCCCGACATAATTCCATGGGATACCAAGGCACGAACGGAAGTGGCACCAGCTTGTTTCATCATAGCTGCAGCTTTGCAGAGGGTACCTGCAGTATCTGCAATATCATCAATAATCACAACATTTTTACCCTTCACATCACCCAACACACGCAATTCAGAGATTTGATTGGCATCAGGACGATGCTTATAGCAGATTACCATAGGCACTTCTTCTCCTTGGATTTGGTGTAACTTTTTGCAGAAAGCAGCAGCACGTTTACTGCCTCCGACATCAGGTGACGCCACAATTAAATTCTCCAACTTGAGCGATTTGATGTAATCAGCCAACACATTAGCGCCATATAAGTGGTCAACAGGAATATCAAAGAAACCTTGAATTTGATCTGCGTGCAAATCTACTGTGATTACACGATCAGCACCTGCTCCTTGTAACATGTTTGCACACAACTTAGCTCCAATAGATACACGAGGTTTATCTTTACGATCTTGGCGAGCCCATCCAAAATATGGAATTACGGCAATAACCTTATATGCGCTAGCACGTTTAGCAGCATCAATTGCCAACAATAGTTCCATTAAATTATCACTACTAGGGCAAGTAGATTGTACAATGTACACCGATTGACCACGAACAGATTCTTCAAAACTAACAGCGAACTCGCCATCAGAAAAACGTGCCACATGAACGTGACCTAATGAGCATCCAAGATACTCACAAATACGCGTTGCAAGCGCTTCTCCCTTTGACCCTGCAAACACTTTGTATGGACTAGCTTCTACCACCATGATTGTAATTTTTTAAAAGATTAAACTGCTTAATCAGAAATATTGTGCAAAAGTACTACTTTTTTTTGAAATATGCAAGCATCATTTGCATAAATAAAAAAAAAACAGTAACTTTGCACACAAAATATAGATTGCGGTAGTATGACTAACAGAGAACGATATATACAATTCTGTTCAAACACGCCAGAATTGCCTATTTTTATGCAGTCGTGGTGGCTAGATGCAGTATGTGCAGGAAAGCAATGGGATGTGTTATTGTATGAGCATCAAGATGGTGAAATTTGTGCAGTTATGCCTTATTTGCTTCGTCAACGTGCTTTTATGCGCTATATCATAATGCCACAAATGACACAAATCGGCGGTATTTGGGTGCGCAAGGACATTCAAGAAGATAATACGATGATGCAGGCTATCTGTGTATCTTTTCAACAGCAGTTGGAAGCATTAGACTTATCGTATTATTATCAACAATACCCTTTGCATAGCACCGTTCCAATGATAATGGAACAACTCGGTTTTAAAACTAAAAAACGCATAACCTATCGCATTGAAGATTTGAGCAATCTAGACAAGGTAATTGATGCCTTCTCCAAAAATAAAAAACGTCAGTTACAAAAAGCTCTATCACTACACGCCACACGCGATTTAGGTATTGAAGACTTTTATCGTTTCCATACACAATGTTTACAAGAAAAAAACAAACAAATTAGTTACACGAGAGAGTTTCTTCTTGTTTTGGAGAGAAAAACAAAACGCTTGGAGCAGAGTCAGATTATTGCTATTCGTAATGCAGATAATGAATTACTGGCTGCAGCTTTCTTAGTATGGGATAAGCAATCATTGTATTATCTAATTCCTTGTTATAGTGAAGCTCACAAAGATACGGGTGCTGGTGCTTTATTAGCCTTGGAGGCTATAAAAACGGCCCGACAAATTGGCGTAGCATTCGATTTTGAAGGAAGTATGATTAAAGGTGTAGCCAATCACTACAAACAATTCGGCAGTACAGCCACACAATACTATAGTGTAGAGAAGTACTATCGATGGTGGTTCCGACTCGCTACAGCATGGAACTGGTTCAAACAACGAAAAATGCAATGAAAGTTCTCTATTTAAGTGCTTGGTACCCCACCCATCGTGATGCAATGGCAGGGCTTTTTGTGCAGAAACACGCTCGAGCGGTAGAGCAACAAGGAGTGGACGTTCGTGTTATCTATAGCGAGGCAACTGGCATACAATGGTGCAAAGAAATTTTGCAACAATGGAAACTCTTAAAACGTGAATGGGGAACTCCTGATCTTGTACAAATGAATGTACTAGATAAAAATGGCCTATTTGCCTTGTGGCTGAGACTTCGCTTTCGCATACCTTATATTATTATAGAGCATTGGTCTGGGTACTTACCAGAAAATTTCTCGTTTCGAGGTGGTTGGCATGGATATGTCATGCGTACTATTGCTAAGCATGCCAAATGTATATTACCCGTTAGTCATCAATTGGAAAAAGCAATGAAGCAATGTCGTATTAGAAATGAACATTGGCAACGTATCCACAATGTGGTAGATGATTTCTTCTTCCTCCCAATCACATCGTTTACAATACCCTTGAAATCACCTACTAAGTTTCGACTGCTACATGTAAGTTGTTTTGATGAGAAAGCAAAAAATATCCAAGGTATCTTGCGAGCCGTCAGAAAACTTTCTGATCAACGAAAAGATTTTGAATTAGTTATAGTGGGAACAGGTATAGACTTTGAGATAGATAAGGCATATGCAGAGACATTAAATTTCCCTCAAAGTACACTTTTTTTTACAGGCGAACAAACTCCTTATGAAGTAGCCCAATGGATGCAGCTAAGTGATGCTTTTGTGATGTTTTCACGCTACGAAAACGCTCCTGTTGTATTATCGGAGTGCTTAGCTGTAGGCTTGCCTATCGTATCTTCAAATGCGGGCGGTATACCTGAAATGATATCATCTGCAGAGGGAATCTTAGTTCCATCTGAAGATGAAGAAGCTCTCAGAAAAGCCATTAGCCAAATGATAGACCATCGGGCAGACTACGTAAAAGAAAGTATACAACTTACTGGAAAAAAATACTCTTACCAAAGCGTCGGAGCTGCTCTTCTACATTTGTATCAAACAATTTTAGACCAATCATTTGATTGACAACCCATTGTCATATCTCCTAACCAAACATGAAAGCCATACTAACTGCGCAAAAATAGCCAAAGCAGTACCTATTGAATAGCCAGCAATAGCTAACGTGAAATCATTATACCAAACACCTATACCTAATCCTACAACGCGCGATACAAACAACAAGATTTCAAAGAACAATCCTTTCTTCTGTTGCATGAACACATCGGATAGATAGCACGTGCTACCAGTGAGAAGCGATACAAACAACCATGGAAGCATCCAACGGATATATTCTCCTACAACGCGCCATTCACCACCTAATAGCCAATCCGTTAGATCTGGCAACACAAAATACAACAAAACAAATATTGGGATTACTACTAAAGAAGTATATCCTATGAATCGCCAGAAAACTTGCCCTATTCGCTGAGCATGATGTACACTTTCTATTGAATGTTGATACATCACCTGATAAAGTGCCCTACTTATTGTCCCAATTGGCATATATCCTAATAATAGTGCCATACTGAATAGTCCGACAAATCTTCCGCCGAAAAATGGAGTCAATAATAATACAGGTAACTGTCCTGAAAGTACATTAACAAGGCTACGAGGCAAAACATATAACGGGAAATTGCGGTATTTCTTACTCATTTCACGTATGCCATTTACAGAGACAGACATTAAAGGACGTAGCACTTCACGAAAACGAACTACAATACTTACAACCAAAGAAATTACTGGAGCCAACACTACAGAATAAATCATTCCTCCTTGCAATACCCCGGCATAACCAAAAAGCAATTTACCACCTGCAGACAAAGCATTTTGAGACACTTGATAAGTACTAATGCTACCAAATCGTTTCTGACGTATGTACCAATAATTTAATATATTCCACAAGCCCATTATGAAAACATATATGGGTAATAACCAATAGTATTCTGCTAGATGAGGGGAATTAAACAAATGAGCCACCTGCTTCGAGAAAAATATGCTGACTGCTAATAGACCTGTTGTCAAGACTAACAATATCAGCGATGCATGCACTAAACTACTTGCTTGGCGCTCCTCTTTGGGCAAAACAATAGAATAATAGTAATCTGCAAGTGCTAGCACAACCAGTACGTTACCTATACTAAGAAACAGGTTTAATAACCCAAAATCCTCTGGAGAATACATACGTGTCAAGAAAGGATAGACTACCAAACCGATGACTTGAGCCACCACATTAGCAGAAAGCAATTTCAGTACATTGCGTACTCCAGAAGATGATATAAACGACAAAAAGCGATTCATTTCAACTGCAAAAGTACTACATTTATCCGAAAACTACAACTATTTCACAAGAAATTTGATAAAAAACACTAATATATTTGCACAATTCAGAAAAAAGCTGTAAATTTGCACTCCGAAATGGTAGTGTACCATGAAAGCGCATTGGTAAGTAAAACATAAAAACACAAAACAATATGCAACAGAAGAAATCTCCCCAAGCGAGCTTGGAAGACAAGAAACTAACCTATGTACTCATAGGATTAGTATTGGTATTGAGCATTTGCTATGTCGCATTTGAATGGACAGAGCAAGAAGTAACCAAGTATGAAGTGGTGGATACCGAATTTGCTTTCGAAGAGGAAATCGACATCCAACAAACCACACAAGAAACCCCTCCTCCACCTCCACCACCAGCTGTTCAAGAGGTTGAAGTTCTCAATGTTGTAGAAGACGACGTAGAAACTGAAACTATTGAAATCAACACCGAGGATGACAAAGATGTGGAAGTTGTAATTGCTCCTCCAGTAGAAGCTCCAGTTGAGGAAGAGGAAGAGGAAGTGATTTTCGTGGTGGTAGAGTCTATGCCAGAATTCCCTGGTGGTCAACAAGCCATGATGCGTTACATTGCTGAGAATATTAAATACCCTGTTATTGCACAAGAGAATGGTATTCAAGGTCGTGTAATATGCCAGTTCGTGGTAGAAAAAGACGGTAAGGTGTCTGACATTCAGGTAGTACGTTCTTCTGGTGAAGCATCACTTGACAAAGAGGCTCAACGCGTGATTAACAGCATGCCTAAATGGAAACCAGGTAAACAACGTGGCAAACCAGTACGCGTGAAATATACTTTACCTGTAAACTTCCGTTTGCAATAATATCGAATTTATTATTTAAGATGGATTTATCCATCAGAAATATTGAATACTGTAAGGGTGTCGGCGCTAAACGTGCCGACATTCTTCGTAAAGAGCTAGGAGTAAAGTCCGCGCTCGATATTTTGTATCAATTCCCATATAAATACATAGATCGTAGTCGTTTTTACTACATCCATGAAATTGAGGACGAAGACACATACGTACAAATCATTGGACAGATAACCGATTGGCACACCATTGGTATTGGCAATGCGCAGCGTATGAGTGCCACATTCACTGATGGGCGACACAATATAGAATTAGTATGGTTTAAGGGTGTAAAATATCTCAAACTAGAGCGTAACGTACCCTATTTATTATTTGGAAAACCATCGCGTTTTAACCATCAATATAATTTTGTACACCCGGAACTCACTCCCATGAGTAAGGTGCAGCCCGAAATGACACAAGGGTTAGAACCACACTACAATACTACAGAAGGTATGAAACGTGCGGGGGTTAACTCGAAAGCAATGCGCACTATTATTGCACAACTCATACCAGAACTTAGACAACATGGTATAGTTGATACCATTGGTATGGATGTGGTACAACGCTACCGCCTCATGGGATTAACAGATGCTTTATGCAATATCCACTTCCCTAAGGATATGCCTACGATGCAGAAAGCACGTGAACGACTTAAATTCGAAGAATTATTCTACATCCAACTGCAAATACTACGGCAAATGAAACGACGTGAACAAAATCATGGTTTTATTATGCCGATTGTAGGAAAATCGTTTCATTCGTTCTATCAAAATTGTCTGCCATTCCCCCTCACTAATGCACAAAAAAGAGTAGTCAAAGAAGTACAATCCGATCTCAAGTCTGGCAAACAGATGAATCGTCTTTTACAAGGTGATGTAGGTAGCGGAAAAACAATTGTCGCACTGCTGACTGCCTTGTTAGCTATAGATAACGGATATCAAGCTTGCATCATGGCGCCTACAGAAATTCTTGCCAATCAGCATTATCAAACCATTTGTGAACTGCTCGCTCCGCTCATTGGAGAAAATGGAGGATTGAATGTTGCCCTATTAACTGGTTCAACTACATCTAAACAACGCATGCCTATCCACGATCAATTGAAATCTGGAAAAATCAACATTCTGATAGGTACACATGCACTCATCGAAGATAACGTACAATTTGCTAATCTCGGTTTATGTATAATTGACGAACAACACCGGTTCGGAGTGGCACAACGAGCTAAACTTTGGAATAAAAATATTAATCCTCCACACATCTTGGTCATGACTGCGACTCCAATCCCTCGCACTTTGGCAATGACCGTGTATGGCGATCTACAAGTAAGTATTATTGACGAGGTTCCTCCCGGACGAAAACCCGTACAAACACTTCACTACTCCATCCAAAGACGCGCTACAATCAATCAGTTTATCGCTCAACAAATTGATCTTGGACGACAAGTATACGTTGTCTATCCCCTGATCAATGAAAACGAGAAACTAGATTTGCAAGATCTTACTAATGGCTACAATCAACTATGTGAGACTTTCCCCAATTATCGAATCTCCATGGTACATGGACAGATGAAGGCCAAAGATAAAGATGCTCAAATGCAACGTTTCCTGAATGGAGAAACACAGATTCTGGTGGCAACCACAGTCATCGAAGTAGGAGTGAATGTACCTAATGCCAGCGTGATGATTATTGAAAATGCAGAACGCTTTGGGCTAAGTCAACTACACCAACTTCGTGGACGCGTAGGACGAGGTTCTGAACAAAGTTATTGTATTCTACTTACCCGTTTGGAAATGAGTAAAGACACTCGTAAACGAATGGAAATAATGGTAGCGACTAACGATGGTTTTCGCATTGCAGAAGCAGACCTTCAACTACGTGGGCCTGGGGATTTAGAAGGAACTCAACAATCAGGGTTACCATTCGAATTGCATATTGCAAGCCTTTCTACTGATGGACAATTATTAGATGTTGCCCGTCATGCAGCCATGGAAATACTAGATGCCGATCCTTTGCTCGAAGATATGCACAACCGCATATACAAACAGCGGCTTGACTATCTCCGAATTACTGCTGGCAATTGGGGAGAGATATCATAGATTCTACTTACACCCAATAATCATCAGATTCTGGCATTTGATATTACATTGGTGGCCCCATCGGTGGACGGCCACCACTTTCAACCATTTGCTGCATCCATGCAGCGCGACCAGAAGCCTTATTGCCACCCATTCGATTAATTTTATAAGTAAACGTGAGTAAAAAATAGGTGGGTAAAGTGTTGAATTTCTTATAACTTATATAATCGTCACCCACCGTTTGTACGATATTTTTCTTATCATGCAAAAGATCATACACTTCTAGTGTAAGTGTCGCATTCCCCCAGGTCTTATCCACCGAAGCATTCCAAACT
Source organism: Paludibacteraceae bacterium (assembly GCA_045531475.1). Classification (GTDB taxonomy): domain Bacteria; phylum Bacteroidota; class Bacteroidia; order Bacteroidales; family Paludibacteraceae; genus Colicola. The sequence goes on along the minus strand of JAZSEB010000022.1, from coordinate 30,832 downwards.
ACTTCATTGGGGTCATCGATTCCTGTATAGCCATATCGACCTGTAAAACCTATATCAGTAGATATATTCCATGACTTGGGGAGATGAAATGTTACATCTCCTCTAATAATCCAATCGCCTACATTACTCTTACTTTGATCATTAAGTGAATTTCTACTAAGCGAATAAATATTTGAGTTACGTATACCAATATCCACTATTGGATGAGTAAAACGAAGTGATAAATCGCTACTTACGCGCAGATTACCCGTATGTGACGCCTCTCCTAATGGCATGGTATTAGCTGCAATCATCTGCTCTATTTCTGCCGCATCTTGCTCACGCAAAATATAGGCCACGCGCTCATTATAATTAACCGCAGTACGTGAGTGGAACTGAAACATTTTCTTGTAGAATGGCATATTGGACATGATATCCCAACCTATATTCCATGGTATAACATCTGCATTTACCGTCTGCATATATCGCTTACCCGTTTGGTCGTAAATGGTGTTATTCGTTAATGCATCTTCAGTTAATGTGGCGCGTAGTCCGGTCATGAAACTTGAAAACTTCTCCTGATTGAAACTTGAATACATCATAAATATATTATGATTATATGCAGGTTGTAAACTCAAATTACCTACTGTTTCGTTCAGCGCATCAGAATTATTGCGCACTGGTTCCATCTGCATAATCGATGGTTGCTTAGTTGTTCCTCGATATATGATTCGTGCAAACTTTTTACGTTCGAATTTATATCTAAAATTCATATTTGGCGAAAAGTTCCACTTATTATATAAGGTATCGCGCGCAAGAATACCTCCATAAAAAGTACGCGAATGCGTTTGTTGTGCGATAGCGCGTGCTCCAACCATTAAATCAAATTTCTCTTCTACCCAACGGTAGTTTAATTCCAATTGCTCAGAATAGAATCCATTGTACAGATTATTCGAATAAATACTATCATATGCCGTATATTCACCCGTGACTTGATCCTTGGAGAATTGATTTTTTTCAGACATACGATTATTACCAGACAAAGACAATACCATTTCTAGCAAATGATTATTCTTATAGATGGGTTCCACATAAGATGTACGCAGTGAGTAGTTCAATGCGTCGTTTCCTGATAATGTCCGTTGGTCCACTAAAGCTATTCCACGCAATTGGTCATAAGCATAAGTTTGGATGCTTCCCTGAGTATTTGTGAAGTTTATATTCGCTTGCATCGTCAACGAGCGTCCAGGACGCACAAATTTGCGATTATAAATAGCACGAAGTCCTGCTGAGATGTCTTCAGATACACTTTGTTGATTTTGATATCCATCATTAATTCGAGTTACTTGATTTAGTGTATCTATCACAGTATCACGGTCATAGGTATAAGCATTGTGTGATGAATATTCATTATTTGTATAACTAATCGTTGGGCGTAAAATTAGTTTATTAAGAGAATCAATTTGATACTCTAATTCTAATCGCATTTGAGCATCCCATGCATGCGAGATTTTGTTAGTGGAATCACTATTGATATAGGTATATTCATCCGTATAACTCTCTTTATGAGATTCTGTACGCATATCATTCATAGAATGGTTGAAAGTCGCATCACCACCTAGTAACAATGCAGATTGTTTATCAATTTTACTAATTTTACCACTTAAATCTACATTCGTATTAACACCTAAATTTTCAGACCACGTAATACCCGCATTTTGTCCGCCAAAAGAACCTCTGCCCCGCCCAGAGCGAATTTCATTTGTATTATTTGCATTACCAATAATAGTAGTCTGGCTCTCCCCTAAAAGAATATTTGTAAATATATTCGCATTATACCGAAAATCATCTTCAAAAAAATGCTGTGCTCTCATGGCAGGAGTAGCCCCTAAAGTGGGATCACCATAGGCAAACCATCGTTCATTAGAAGTTACCATATCTGCTCCTAATGCACCAGAATAATTACCGAAGACTCCTTTTCTCCGATCTTTTTTCAAACTTAAATTGATTATTCGCTCCGTATCATCATCCTCAAAGCCAGTAAGTTTGGCCATTTCACTTTTTTCATCTATTACCTGAATCTTCTCAACCATTTCAGCTGGGATATTTTTTGTGGCCGTTTGTACGTCACTACCAAAAAATTTCTTCCCATCAATACGTACCGCTTTTATCTCTTCACCATTGATAGTCACATTTCCTTCTTTATCCACATCCACACCATTCATTTTTTTCAGTAGGTCTTCTACTACCGCAGTTTCTGCTACCTGATAAGCGGCTGTATTATATTCTATTGTATCTCCTTTTACTGTCATTTCTGCTGCACGTCCTTCCACATTTACTTCTGCTAAATGGTGCACTGCTTCATGCAATCGAATCGTAGGCAGATCTAGATGGCGATTGGGCATTTCTATCTCTTTTGCTATCTCCGAAAAACCTACGGAAGAAACAATAAGTTTGTACTTACCAGGAGAAATATTACTAAGTACAAACATACCATCATATGTCGTTTGTGCACCCTGAACTAAGGTAGAATCTTTTCCTTCTGAAATATGGGTATATGAGAATAAGCGTATCGTTGCCATTTCTACTGGCACACCATTGCTCTTCGACACAACTGTGCCCGATAAGGTATATTGTGCAAACGAACGCATCGTTCCACAACATAGCAAAATTAAACATATTAATGATACACGCTTCATATTTCTAAAATTAAAGTTTGTAATAGAACACAGCAAAAAATATGCCATCCAACACACATCTATTCATTTTTTTACAACTTTTGCACAACACTTTTTCTATCCATTTTGCTAAATTCATCTGCATTTTTTCGCTTAATTATCAATTTTAACACTATTTCCTTGCGTATATGCAATTTTTATTGTACCTTTGTCTGCCATTTTGGCAGTTTTGTATCAAGTATGACATACATTTAACCAAAAATAACTATGGAACAAAAAGATTTACAAAACATCAAACAGCGATTTAATATCATTGGCAACAGCCCATTATTGAATCGTGGCATTGAGGTGGCTGTACAAGTAGCTCCTACCGATTTGAGTGTACTGATTACTGGAGAAAGCGGTGTTGGAAAAGAAAATTTCCCAAAAATCATCCATGCTTATTCTCTCCGTCGCCACAACAAAGATTCATATTTTGCAGTCAATTGTGGAGCAATACCTAAAGGCACATTGGAAAGTGAATTATTTGGACATGAAAAAGGAGCTTTTACTGATGCAAGAACTGAACGCAGAGGGTATTTTGAAATTGCAGACGAAGGAACACTTTTTTTGGACGAAGTGGGCGAATTACCTTTAGAAACACAAGCTCAACTCTTGCGTGTACTAGAAAGTGGTGAATACATGCGTGTCGGTTCAAGCCAAATTCGTAAAACAAACGTACGCGTGGTAGCAGCGACTAATCTTGACATGAAGCGCGCCATTTCAGAAGGGCGTTTCCGTGAGGATCTTTATTATCGACTTAATACAGTGGAAATTAAAGTTCCTGCTTTACGCGAGCGCACCGAAGACATTCCTTTATTATTTAGGAAATTCGTAATTGATTTTTGCCAAAAATACAACATGCCTATTATCCAACTGACCGATGATGCTATGTTGTTACTCAAAAATTACTATTGGAATGGCAATGTGCGCCAGCTCAAACATACGGCAGAGCAGATTTGCGTCATTGAAGCTACGCGTATTATCACGGCGCAAATTTTACAAAAGTATCTTCCCGAGCATGAGATGCAAAGAGGGATTGCGCTGCTAGGGGCAGATAGTCAAACGAGTCATGATACCTACATGACTGAACGCGAGCTCCTTTACAAAGTGCTATTTGATATGAAACGTGATATGACAGAGATGCGTCAGCAACTCAATGGCCTACTCTCTTCTACCACATCCCCTACACACAGGAGTACAGATGTAGTTGTGAATAAACATACTGAATACGTCCCTGTTGAAGAGGTACAAGACGAAGCCACACAACACATTAAAGCCCCTTTAAGCACTCAAGATGTTGAAGAGGCAGTTCTAGCTGACGTAGCACCACTCTCTACGATGGAAGACATAGAGCGAGAAAGCATTCGCCGTGCGCTTGAGCGGAATAAAGGAAGCAGAAAAATGGCAGCAAACGAACTGCACATCTCTGAACGGACTCTATACCGAAAAATCAAAGAATATGGATTATAAAAAGTACTACATCATGTCACATAATTCAACATCACTATACGGCATTTTTCTTATAGCTATTGCTTGCTTACTGAATAGTTGCTCTATCTCTTATAAATTCAATGGAGCTAGTATTGACTATTCCACCACTAAAACTATATCCGTAGCCGATTTCACCAACAATGCAGCATTGGTATATGCTCCATTGGCCACAAACCTCACAGATGGTATAAAGGATCTTTATCAACGGCAAACACGATTAGAAATTGTACGACGTGGAGGAAATCTAGAACTAGAGGGAGAAATCACGGGCTACAATCTCACACCAATGGCAGTTTCTGCAGATAGTTATGCAGCAGAAACAAAATTAACTATTACGGTCAAGGTTCGATTCACCAACAATGTCGCACCAGAAGAAAGTTTCGAAAAAACATATTCTGCCTACCAGACTTTCGATGCCTCACAAATGCTCAATGACGTACAAGACCAACTCTGTAGTACAATGATTACAGAGATTGCAGAGCAAATTTACAATGATACGGTAGCAAAATGGTAAAAAATTTGGTAGTATCAAAAAAAAATTGTACCTTTGCGGGCTAATTGGTGAAATTTCTCTATTTAGGAGAGACAAAAACTAGTAAATATTAACTATTAACTAACAATATTATGTACATTTTATTAACTATTTTGAGTGTAATTGCAGCTGTGCTAATCATCTTGTTGGTGCTGGTGCAAAACAGCAAAGGTGGTGGTTTGGCTGCTGGTTTCTCAAGCGGCAACCAAGTGATGGGTGCTCCTAAAACAGCTGATTTCTTGGAGAAAGCAAGTTGGACTTTAATGGCTATCATCATCGTTTTGAGTATCTTAGCTGTTGGTTTCAACAAAGGTGAAAAAGCTGAGACAGAAGAAGGTAGTGCTATTACCGAACAAGTGCAAGAGGCTTTCGAGGCAGAGCAAGCTGCACAAGCAGTTCCTGAATTTGAAGGTGCTGAAGAAATCGCTGAGTAATCAGGTTATTGCTATTGACAAACGGGATAGTCCCAACCAAAATAAGAGAGAGGCAGACGTGTCTCTCTCTTATCATTTATGGGTTCTTGACGGATTCATAACGGGTAGATAAGAGCACGTTATTACGTCAATACCATTCCGTTGCAATTCCTCAATTATCTCACGGCCTAAAGGACCGCTCTAGATGTGCCATGCTGCCTGTTGACACAATCTCTTTATTGAAGAGTTATTCTCTAATCTACAAGAAAAATAATATCATTAGCTGCCCCGCTAGAACACGAAGAAACATCGTCAACGGATAGACAGTAGAATATGCTACTGCAGCCCGATCATTACTCGTTGACAAAGTAGTAGCATATGATAAAGCAGGGGGATTAGTAGTACTTCCAGCTATCAGACCTATCAACGTAAAATAATCAAGTTTCAACCATACACGTCCTATCACACCAACAATCAACAATGGGACAAGCGTAATAATCACACCATAACCTATCCATACATACCCGCCATCTAATAAAGTTGGTATAAAGGTTTTTCCCGCGCCAAAGCCTACTGCAGCCAAGAACATGGCAATTCCTATTTCTCTTATCATTAAATTTGCACTGCTAGTTGTATAAGTGATTACATGCATCTTAGGACCAAAACATCCCATTAAAATAGCTACAATGAGCGAGCCACCTGCAATACCTAGCTTGAAGGGTTGCGACAATCCAGGTAACATAATCGGTATTAATCCCAACACTACACCTATAGCTATACCTAAAAATATTGATGCTAGATTTGGAGCATCTAATCGTTTGGTAGAGTTCCCAAACAATTTTCCCACTTTATCGACTGCTCTCTCTTCGCCCACAACAGTAATGCGGTCACCCAGTTGCAAATACAAATCCTTAGTAGCCAATAGTTCAATACCTGCACGACGAATACGAGTGATTGAGACACGATAAGTTGCCCGAACATTTAAGTCACCTATTCTTTTACCATTCAATTCTGGTTTAGTAACCACTATATGACGTGAAACAAGGTGCGCATGTTGTTTAGGATCTGTTTGGATACTAGTCTCCATACCTAATAGCAGCACACTCTTTTCATGCTCTTTATCTACTACCACACGTACTCTATCACCCACATGCAACACAGTATCCACATCTGGCAGTTCATCTTCTCCTGACGGGCGGACTAAACGAGATACAATCAAATTCATATTACATAGTCCACTCAGATCACGTATATGTGCACCTTCCACTTGCGGATTAGCCAATAAGATATCTATATACTCTATTTCTTTTTGTACTTCACTCTCGTCTTTTAAACGCGCTTCTTCTTTATCTAATTTGATACGGAATATCCATCGCATAACCAAAATCACGACAATGATACCTACTACGCCTAAAGGATACGCCATAGCATAACCACTAGCAATATTTTCATTTGTCATGCCTGTGAGATCTGAAAATGCTTGTTGAGCTGCACCCAAACCTGGAGTATTGGTCACTGCTCCACATAATACACCTGTCATCGTGGCCATATCCACTCCAGTACATAGGTGAATCAAATATGCTGTCACACATCCCAATAATACGATACTCATAGCTAGCAGATTAAGTTTGATTCCTCCTTGCCCAAATGAGGAGAAGAAGCTAGGGCCCACTTGTAATCCAATAGAATATACAAACAGAATCAATCCAAAATCTTTAGCAAAAGTCTCTACCATAGGATCTATATGCATACCAAAATGTGAAAAAGCGATAGCGCAAAAAAGTATCCACGTGATTCCCAACGTAATACCTTTAAATTTAAGACGATGACTAAGAAAAATTCCGCAAGCAATTGCGAGTGTTAGAACAAAAATAGAATGAGGTACTCCCGTACCAAAAAACAGACTATTCAACCAATTCATTTCTTTTTGCTTTTTAATTATAGTGCAAAGGTACTACAAAAAAAGCATCTAAACAAACAAAACAACGACAAACTTCGTTTTAAAACAAAGTTGCTATTTCCATGTTGCAAGGTTTGTGCTTGGCATATAGTTTCGAAACATGCCTCCAAGTAGGCAAATGAGCATATAAATTGGGTACACCAATTCGAGCAACAGAGCAATGAAAAATGATATTGATTGATCGCGTTTTTTTATCAAATAATATTCAATCGGAAACTTCACGAGCAAAGCCACAGGGCACAACACCTGTATCACATTGGCTATCAACACGATTGCTCCGCAGCCAAGAATATCTTTGTCCGTGTATTTAGGAGCTTTACCTGCCCAACGCATGCGTTGTTTCCAAAACGCGATCCACGAGGTGTGAGGACGAACGATGGCGGTCAATTCCTCGCTCTCGCTCACTGCAATCTTCAGCCCCCGACGCTTGAAGGACTCTAAGAGAAACATATCATCGCCACTGGGTATTTCGGGGTGCAAATCGGGATAGGACTCCAACCATCTATCGCGCTTGGCGATAAGGTTTGCTCCGCTACACATCACCGCGTGCCCTCGCTTGGCTGTCTCTATGGTCAGTTGCTGAATGGCGGCATACTCTGCTATCTGCAACCGCTCTAATAGCGATGGACTCTCCCTCTCCGACTTCATACGAAGAGTCAAGATGAGCAAATCAGAGTCCAGATTTACCTTTCCGTTTTCACTTTTCAGTTTTCCGTTTACAGCGAACGCGACATCGTCATCCATCATCCAAATATACTCTGTTTGGGATTCAGAGATAAGGCGATAAAGGGCATTTTTCTTGCCCTTCCCTTCGTCGTTGATTCCCCGTCGCGGGATGATGATTGATATGTTATTGCTATTAATATCCAAAGTCGTCTAGTCTATAGGAGATTGCAAAGGTAGTACATTTTTTTGAGATATGCAACAATTATCCATAAATCTCGAATTTATTAAACAATTTCTTGCTCCATTCAAAATATTTCATTATCTTTGCAAACCATTAAGTTTAACAAACAAGAAATCAATTGAAATAACATAAAACCTAAGTAAAGATGAAAAAGTTATCTTCTCTTTTCATGGCAATCCTCGCTGCTACATACCTTTGGGGGTATGATTTCGAAGCTGGTGGTTTGTTTTACAATGTTATCAGTGACACCATACCTTACACTGCTGAAGTGACCAATCATCCTGGTTTCCCTTACGAGATTGCATCGGCTACAATTCCAGAGAAGGTTAATTATTGTGACATTACCTATGTTGTTAAAAGAATTGGAGCGGGAGCTTTTGAAGATTGTTACGCACTCACCTCTGTCACCATCCCCAATTCAATAACTAGCATAGAATCATTCGCTTTCAAGAATTGCCAATCGCTCAACTCTATCAATATCCCCCAAAGCGTGGTGTTTATTAAACCCACTGCATTTTCTAATTCTGGTATTTACAACGATGAGTCTAATTGGGAAGATAGTGTGCTTTACATAGGCGACTGTTTGATTCAAGCGAAACGAGGGCTTACAGGTTCGTATATAGTTAAGGAAGGTACTCGATTGATTATTAATGAAGCATTTGCAGGATCTAATCTTACTGACATCACGATTCCTAATACAGTAACTGATATTGGTGTAGGTGCTTTTCAATATTCAGCTCTTACTTCCATCATTATTCCTAATGGTGTAACGAAAATATGGGCAGGTGCTTTCCACCATTGTACTTCCCTCAAGTCAGTTACGCTTCCCAACAGCATTACGCAAATCCAGCGCGATGCTTTTAGGGATTGCACTGCTCTTACGACAGTCGTTTGCGAGGCGGTTCAAGTACCAGATTGTCAGCATAATATATTTGCCAACATACCATTTCTGGAGGCTACGTTATATGTACCTAATGAATCTTTAGAGGAATATAAATCAGCCATTTATTGGAAAGACTTTGGCACTATCTTGCCAATAGCCCCAACAGGTACAGAAAACACACATTCTAAGAATAACAATAGTTCTTCATTTACCAAAGTAATCCTCAATGGTCAACTTCTCATCCTCCGCGATGGCAAGACATACACCGTGATGGGTGTGGAATAGTAGTCTTTTCGCGAGGTTCTATGACTGCTCCGAATAGTGCGGTTATTGTCCGGTTATTGTGCGGTGCGAGCAGGGAGTTTGTGGAAATAGTTTATAGTATTCTTCCATAAATTGAGGATAGGATTTGCTGATGCAGGCGGTGTCGTCCACTTCGTAGCCAGCAATTAACAACGCCATTGCCATGCGGTGGTCGTGGTCGGTGCGGTGTTCACGCACAGCGCGCAGGCGGTCGGATTCTTTGATTGGTAACGATTCGGTGCCTGTGGCATGTAACTCTATGCCCAAACGCTCGCAGGTGAGAGCGACAGCGGGATAGAGGTCGGGACAAGTTCCGAAATCCTGAATGAGGATTTTGGAACGGGACGCCGCTTGTGCGGCTATAGGACGCCCACTCAGTGGGCTATTGGACGCTTCGCTATAGGCGATAGGCGAAAGGATGATGCCTTCGGCGGTGTAAGTGGTGTGGACACCGAGGTGGGCGAAGATGTCTGCAACGACTTTGTCGCCTTGTAAGGAGTCGCGGAATAAGCCAGGGAGCGTGATCTCACCACCGTAAAGAGCCACATACTCGTACCAAAAGGCGGCGGAGGACCAGTCCTTTTCTAGTTCGTTTGCTATGCTCATTGTAGATCGCTGCGCTGTAGTTCGCTCGCTTTGCTCGCTGTAGTTTGCACGTCTTACTCGCTGTAGATAGCTTTCTATTATCTCGCGGGTGAGAGTGATGTAAGGCGAGGTGCTATTGGTTTGGACGTTTGCACCGATGAGGAGTAAGGCGGAAACGAACTGTGTAGATTGGGGATTATCAAGAGTAATTATCCTATGCTTATCCAATATACATCCCTTAATGCGCAAAGGTGGGAAGCCCTCTTCGCCCAAATACTCAATCTGTGCTCCGATGCTGCGGAGAGCATCTACCAACTGACCTATGGGGCGGTGACGCATGCGTTCCACGCCATCCAAAACAGTGACTTTATTTTCCAATTGTGCTGCGTATGCAGTTAAGAAGCGCATGGCGGTTCCACAATTTCCCACATCAATGAGGCAATGAGGCGATGAGGCGATAAGGCATAAAGCGCGATGGAGAATCTGCACATCTTCGGGCAAATCGAAGCACCCCACGATGCGAGCATCGTCGGGGACCCCGCAAGCGGAGACGGTTATAAGACCGTCTCCGTGTATAGCTTGCAAAATCAATAGGCGATTTGCAATGGATTTCGATATTGGCAGTTCAATCTGCATCAATTGATGTCAGGCAAGAAGGAATAGTCGCGAGAGTAGCGGAGGTGCTGCTCGATATAGCCCTCGGTGTAGTCGAGAGTAACATCCGTGACATTACCTTCTGCATCGTAGTGCGCGGTGTAAACTGGGTTTACAAAGCCCTTGTATGGAGCAAGGTTGAGTTTCTCGTAGCGCTCCAAAATCTCGCGATGTAAGTCTTGATCCACCTTCACAGCGTATTCCTCGACCATTGCTTTAGCAGCAGGATAGTCGCCCTCTGAGGTAATGCGTTGAATCTCGCGCAGCAACTCGCCATAGAGGCGACGAACGCCCTCGTAATCATTGATTTGGAGGTAGTGTTTGCCATCGCGCTCGATAATCTCCACCTCTTTGTTTTGAGCGTTCTTATATACCCAAAGGGCAATCAACTGACGGTTGCGCATGTGCGATTCCTCGATGTCTTTGCCTGGCTCGATACGCACGAGTTGGGTCATGAGACCATTCATCATCTGTTGGTAGTAGAAGCCCTTGTATGCCTCTTCATCCTCCAACAAGCCAAGCTCTACCAATTTAGGGTCAGCCATATAATATAGACCAAGCAAGTCGGCACGTGCCTCCTCGATGGTAGAAGCGTGCTCCTTGAGCGCATCTTTGGTAACGCCTGGCATGAGTTTGCCCGAACCGTGACCTACGCACTCGTGGAGGTCGGTATGTAAGTCGCCACAAGCACCTGCTTTCTCATACATGGCAATCACCTCTGGGCTAATCATAAACTCCTCGTTGAAGCCATTGCCTTTGGCTGCTTCGTTGTAGGCATGGGTGATATTATCGATAGTGACGGACTTCGAACCATAGTCTTTGCGAATCCAGTTGGCATTAGGCAGGTTGATACCGATTGGAGTAGCAGGGTAGCAGTCGCCCGCCAAGATAGCTGCGGTGATTACCTTTGCGCTCACGCCTTTGACTTCCTCTTTCTTGTATTTCTTGTCGGTTGGAGAGTTGTCCTCGAACCATTGTGCGTTGTCGGAGATGGTTTGGCAGCGGTGGGTAGCACGCATGTCTTTGAAGTTCACGAGTGACTCCCAAGTACCTGTAATGCCGAGAGGGTCAGCATATGTCTCGGTAAAGCCGTTCACGAAGTCCACGCGGCTGTTGAGGTCTTTCACCCAAGCGATGCAGTATTCGTTGAAAGCACGGAGGTCACCTGTCTTGTTGAACTCAATCATCTTCTCAATAACGAGGCGTTGTTGGTCGTTCTCTGCGAAAGGCAGGGCTTTCTCGAGGTGCTCAACCACATGGCTGAGTGCTTCGCCGTACATGCCACCTACTTTATATACGCGCTCTACCACTTTGCCGTTCTCCTTCACGAGTTTGCTGTTGAGACCAATCCATAGTGGCTCAGGAGAGTTGTCTTTGTGTGCCTCGTAGTATGCCTCTGCTTCGGCTTGGGTCACGCCTTCGTAGTAGTTGTTGGCAGACGCAAGGAGCAGGTCTTCGCCGTCAAGACTCAAGCTCTTAGGCATCACGGTTGGGTCGAACATCACTGGTAGGATGGCCTCATCGTATGTCACACCAGCTTCGGCACATGCAGCAACGAACCACTCTTGAGAGAATTCTGGTTGGAACTTGTCAGAAGCATAGTGATGGTGAATACCGTTGGCAAACCATACGCGTTTGAGGTATTTCTCAAAGTTGAGGAATTCCTCGCTTGTCTTATCGCCCTGGTATTGGGTGTAGAGGGCTTCGAGTGCGCGACGGATGCGCAAGTTGTAGCGACCATTTTGATCGTAGAGGATATCACGACCATGCAAAGCTGCTTCGGCGAGGTGATAAACGAGGGTCTTTTGTTGCAGACTCAGTGAGTCAAACTCTGGCACTTGGTAGCGCAGAATTTCGAGGTCATAAAACTTGTCCACGGTGTAGTCGAATGTTTGTTCTTGTTTGCAGCATGCGCTGAGTACTACGAGCGCAAGACTGAGGATTGCTAATTTCTTCATCTTATATTCTTTCTAATACAGTTTGTACGAGTTGTTTGATACGAGGTTTGTAGTCGGTGTTAGCAGCTTCGACTTTGCGTTGGGCGATGACGCAGCAGACAGTCATGGCCTTGTGTCCCATCAGCAAGCTGAGGCCTGCGATAGCACTACCTTCCATCTCGTAGTTGGTGATGCGTTGTCCCTCATAGCGGAAGTCGGTGATACGTTCGTTGATGTCCTTCACCGCCAAGTCACAACGCAATACGCGACCTTGAGGGCCATAGAAACCATTAGCAGCGATGGTGCAACCACGCATCATATCATCGCCTGCGATGCGATTGACCAGTTCGGGGTTGGCAGCCACCACGTAAGGGCGAGCCGCTTTGGCAGGATAGTGAATGAAGTCCACGAGTGCATCCTCAAAGCCAAGGTCGGCAATCTCATCTCGACCTTCGTAGAAAGCCAAGAGCCCGTCCCAACCGATAGACTTCTCGCTCACAAGAAAAGTGCCGAGAGGGATATCCTCTTGCATACCTCCACACGTGCCCACACGCACAATCTCTAAGGTGCGGTGTTCGTCTTTCTCGGTGCGAGTGGCGAAGTCGATGTTGGCGAGAGCGTCTAATTCGTTGAGTACGATATCGCAGTTGTCGGTGCCAATACCCGTAGAGATACAGGAGATACGTTTGCCTTTGTATTTGCCCGTAATGGTATGAAACTCACGGCTTTGGATGTCGCACTCGATACTGCCTTCATCGAAGAACGAAGCCACCATATTCACGCGACCTTGGTCGCCGACTAATATCACTTTATCCGCCAGATGTTCGGGGCGAATGTGCAAATGGAATACGCTACCATCCTCATTGATAATGAGTTGACTAGCAGGGAATGTCTTTTTCATACTTTTAGTTTAAAGTTTAAAGGTGATAGTTTAAAGACAGGGATTAGGCTTGACCGCCGCCGAAGGACATAGGGATAGTGCTTCCTGGGGCAGGAGTGCCATTGAGTTTGATGGTACCAAATTGCTTCTCATATTTGGCCACATTCTCTTGCAGGGCAAAAAGCAGTTTTTTGGTATTCTCTGGTGTCATAATCACGCGTGATTGTACATTAGCACTCTTTTGACCAGGCATCATGCGCACGAAATCCACTACAAACTCAGATGATGAGTGAGCCACGATAGCCAAATTGCTGTAGGTACCTTCTGCCACCTCTGGCGAGAGGTTGATGTTAAGTTTTTGCTCTTCCATAATTCTAATATCTTGTTGTAAATTATTTACCAATACATTTGTTTTTTGTGCAATGACCGTGTACAGAATATGTACAACGAAATCAGTGGTAGTACTATATCATGTACCACAATCTCTATGCCAAACAATCGTACACCTAACTTATGAGCGGAAATATTTATGACACAGAGTTGCATCACTAATCGTAGCCACCACATAGCATAAGCAATCATCATTGCCCATCCAGATCCCCACACGAAAGTGGCAATTATTAGCGCATAGAATAGTCCACGCGTCAATGGCTCTATGCCCAAACGCAACTTACTGCTATTCTTATAGTTGTGCGACACTGATAGATGTCGGCGTTTCTGGTGTAGCCAGTCTTTCCATGACGTATTTGGCGCAGACCATGTCACGCTATCCTCTGAACAGACGATGGCGGTATTGTGGCGATTAGTCACTTTATTCACAAACAAGTCATCATCGCCAGCCCTTTCGCTCAATAGTCCGCGAAAGCCATGATTGCCAAAAAAAGTTGATTTCTTATATGCCAGGTTGCGCCCCACACCCATGTACGGATGTCCAGAAGCCGCCATTCCCAAGTATTGCAATCCAATGAATAGAGTATCGTAGCAAATCATGCTATTGAGCCATGACTTTTTCTCGAAATACGCGCCATAGCCAAGCACTACTTCCGTCTTCTCATCAGCGAAACCCTGCATCATTTCTCGAATCCAATTTCTGGACTGTGGACGGCAATCTGCATCTGTGAGTAGCAGATACTCATGGTGCGATGCCTTCACGCCAATAGTCAAGGCTAGTTTTTTGCTGCTTATCACTCGCGCTTCACGAGGCACAAAAGTGTGGTACAACTTATCACACTGCATCGCATATCGCTCTAGAATGAGTGTTGAATCATCTTCCGAACCATCATCAACTACAATCACTTCATAGTTAGGATAATCTTGATTCAACAAAGTATGTAGGTAGTCTTGCAAATTGGTCTGCTCGTTGCGAGCGCACACAATCACACTGACTCCAGGCAACTCACTGTCGTTCTCCACTGTACGTTGCTTGCTTTTGCGATGCCATCGATTCACTCCAGACATGTAGCGGAGATAGAAATAGCATTGATAGAGCATCAGCAATGTCAATGCGCCTAGTAAATAGTAATCAATATGTGATAATGCGAATTGCACTTCTTATTCAACAACACATGGAGCAAGCTTTTCAGGCTCTTCTGTTACTTCTTCATCATACACAAGGCTCACATTGTCCACCCACAAGGCATTATTTTCATGCCCCACGAATGCTTCCATCTTACCTGATGTCAAAACGATAACCATATGAGTTGGCTCTAAAGTACCATCCCATCCTTCTTCAATGATAGGAGTGATCTTTCCGCGCGAGTTTGTGGCACGTTGCATGCACTTAAAGCCCATATACTCCTTATACCATGGTTCACCAGTAATATCACCATAATGAATAGGAACACGATGTCCATTCACCCACTCTTCTTGTGATTTAGAGAAACGCTCATATCCCGTTCCGACACGAATCGAATGAATCTTTCCGCGTTCGTCTTCCCAACGATGTTGCAAATAGATATATGCTTCTGCTTCATCAATATCACCATTTTCCAACTCCTTTTTCTTTGGTTTTGCAGTTCCTTTCGCATACCAAACCCAATTTTCTTGTTCTACGATACACTTATAATCGAACATCAAAGCCGAAGGACGTTTCGTGAATGGAACACCAAAATCAATATTCTGGTATGGGTCGGCAGCTGTAGTGATTGGTTCAATATTACGTCCCGTGAACAACGTACCTGCCACAAGCACCTGGATATCAATCATTCCCATCACACGTACGCCCAACATATCCACATCTAGGCGGCAGCAAGTGCCACCATCTTCACGTGCCTCTGGCTTCATTGTACCCGCAGCCTTTTCAATACCAATTATATTAGCATATGCGTTACTGGTACTCCACGGGTTGCCATTCTGGCCAAATATATATGGGCCATTCTCACGTATTGTATCAGTGGGATCTAAGCAATACAAGACTTTTGTTTGACCACCTAACAATTTTGACTCTTCGATAAATCGTACTGTCCATTGTTCCATATCACCAAAAGGCACGGGCTCAATACGCTCTGCCATAGCGAACAATGACAAGCACAATAGAGGTAGAATAAGTATCTTCTTCATCTTATTAAATTGTTTTATATCTCAATAAAATTAATAAACTGTCGTAAATTCATAATAATACATACTTTCTGCGTCAAATACGCATAAAGAGCGCGCAAAGGTAATAAAATTTCCGCAGATATGCAAGTAAAAGCCTATTTTTTATTGCCTCACGCCTAATCAAAGCATCCGTCACTAGCCGTAAAAGCGATAGCAAAATATGATAAAATTTGCATATGTGCAAAAAAAGCAGTAATTTTGCACAGAATTATGAATACCTTTGGCGAGCATTTCACATTTACCTCTTTTGGAGAGTCCCACGGCCGAGCTATTGGCGGTGTGCTAGATGGTGTTCCTGCAGGGTTACACATCAACATGGACATGATTCGTCATGAACTCAATCGACGTTCTGGACGAGAGACAAACGATCCAAAATCAACTACCCACTCACAAATACCCACCTCACCACGCGCCAAAAACGAACCCGATGAAATAGAATGGCTTAGTGGCGTATTGGACGGTGCAACACTGGGCACTCCTATTGCATTCATCATTCGCAACCGCGATGCACGTAGCGAAGACTATGATTGGCTCAAGCATTCATTTCGCCTTGGGCACGCCGATTTCACTTATCAACAGAAATATGGTATTCGAGACCATCGAGGTGGCGGACGTGCATCAGCCCGTGAAACTATATCCAGGGTAGTTGCAGGTACAATAGCAAAACAACTTCTAGCACAAAAAGGAATTACCATCCAAGCGAAGCTTATACAAGTTGGCACAGAAACCATCCCTGAGAGATTCGCCACATATATTTCAGACATCCAAGCACAAAAGGACAGTATTGGAGGCATTATTCAATGCACTATTACTGGTCTTCCTATTGGAATAGGAGAACCTATATTTGATAAACTTCAAGCACATCTGGCATTTGCAATCATGAGTATCAATGCTTGCAAAGGGTTTGAATATGGTTCTGGTTTTCAGTATGTCGCAAAGACAGGCAGTGAGATGTATTTAACAAATAACCAGGATCTTATCACTGGAGGTATTGCAGGAGGCATTGCAGATGGCACACCCATTACTTTCCGCTGCGTATTCAAGCCCACACCTTCTAACCCACAAACGCTAGAGCATATATCAAGCGCAAAAACGTCCACTCCACCATCACGAATGGACGCATGCGTAGCTGTACGTGCCGTACCTATCGTAGAAGCCATGACTGCTTTAGTTTTAGCGGATTTTGTACATACAGCCACCGACCTCACTCCAATCAATGGCAATTAAACTTTATAAAAATAGCATAAAAACAACGCATTTTGTTTTTTTGCCTAAAAAAATTTGGTCAGTTCAAAAAAAAGCAGTACCTTTGCACGATTTTTCGCACGAAATTTATTAACCACGCCCACGAGATGGGGCATAAAATGAAATAAAAACAATGAAACGTACATTCCAACCAAGCCAACGCCGTCGTCGTAACAAACACGGTTTCCGCGCTCGTATGGCAACTGCCAATGGTCGTCGTGTTTTGGCTGCTCGTCGCGCACACGGTCGTAAGAAATTGACAGTAGCAGACGAAGGTCGCCACAAACGCTAATCTGTGATTAGACTACCTTAGGGCTTTTTCCTAAGGCATTAGCATAGGGAAAAGAGATACTCTTTTCCCTTATTGCGTTAATTCAAACTAGAAAATACACATGTTTTAATGATTTTTGAAAAGAAATAATATGGAATCAACTAGACAACAAAAAATCGAACGACTCATCCAAAAGGACTTGAGCGATATTTTTTTAAAGTACGCACGCGCGATGAGTGGTACACTAATCTCCGTTAGCGAAGTACGCATCTCACCCGATTTGAGTGTAGCACATGTATATCTTAGTATCTTTCCACAGGATAAAGTGGCTAGTACAATCCAGCAAGTACAAGAAGATACTGGTAAAATCCGCGGTGAGCTTGGACGACGAGAGCGCCACCAGTTGCGTGTCATCCCCGAATTGCATTTCCATCTCGATGAAACAATTGATCGTATGGAACGCATTGATAAACTACTCAAACAATAAACACCATTCTTCCAAACATCGACAGTGAGTGAAAACAGAAATTAAAATAGCATGGAGATACTTGTTTGCAAAAAAACAGTATAATGCCATCCACATTATCTCTGGTATCAGCGCAGCAGCAGTGGGAGTAGTCACAGCTGCTATGGTTTGTGTACTAAGTGTAATGAATGGATTTGGAACCATGGTAGAGCAAATATTTTCGCAATTTGACCCTGATATTCGCATTACAGCCACCACTGGAAAATCATTCAACACTGCAGGTGATACCTTTGATGAACTACGCAATCTATCCTGCGTTCAGATGGTAAGTCAAACCATTGAAGAAACAGCACTGATTCAGTTCGAGGAAAAGCAAATGCCTATTCGATTGCATGGAGTTGACACCATTTTTCCGTACATCACACAAATAGAAAACATCATTACTGAGGGGCATTACGAGGTGTACGATGGTGCCTTTGATCGAGCAGTTTTAGGACGAGGGTTGGCATGGAAAGTGGGAATCGGTGCGCGATTCATCAATGCCATTCACGTATACACACCCAAAAGAACAGCAAAAGTAAACATGTTGCGCCCGGACCAAAGTTTCAACCATGAGACATGTTTCATTGCTGGAACATTTGCTGTACAACAAGCCAAATATGATGATGAAGTTATGCTTGTAGATATTGACTTCACCAGACGCCTACTTGATTATGATTCTTGCGAGGTCACAGCTCTAATGGTAAAGCTTGCACCTAACACTTCGGTACGGCAAGCGAAAAAAAATATCCAACAATTACTGGGAGAGGAGTTCCAAGTACTAGATCGATACGAACAACAAGAAGACTTTTTCAAAATCCTACGAATAGAGAAATTACTTACTACAATTCTGTTAATATTTATCTTACTTATCGCCTCATTCAATATTATCGGCGCTTTATCAATGCTTATCATTGATAAAAAAGTGGATATCCGAACCCTTAGCCATCTCGGAGCTAACGAATCAATGATCCGCCGTATATTTCTTTTTGAAGGATGGATGATTTCCACCCTAGGCGCTATAATTGGATTAATTATTGGACTTGTTATATGCTTACTTCAAGAACATTTTGGAATTCTTAAGATGGGTACTGGAACGGAATATATCCTATCTGCATATCCTGTAGCGGTGCAAGCAAGTGATATATTGCTTGTTGCATGTATTGTACTTGTCCTTGGGGTTATTACAGCCTGGATTCCCGCAAAACAAATCAGCATTAAAAATGAAAACAATTAAATACATATTACCCGTCCTAATACTATTGACTGCTTGCCGACCAGATGGCAAAAATCCTGACATAGATGGAGGATTAAAACTTTATGACAGTATCTTTGTATCTGCTGATTTACAATGGCATAAGCAATACTATCCTAATCTAGATTGCGAAGTTTTTTCAATAGACCTATTATCTGAAGGACTTGCCTTTGACTCAGCTTTTCACATTAATGGTACAGGATGTAATCTTTATATATCCGATATCTTTTTGCCCTGTAATAGTACGACACTACAAGATGGGCTCTACCATATGGATACGACTGCACAACCATATACATTCCTTCCTTATATGTATTTTGAAGGAGAAGTCACAGGTACATATCTACTGGACATAAAAAACAGTAATCTCAATCGAATCATTGGTTTCACTGCAGGAGAGATGAAAGTACACCACTCCAATGGTGATATCAACCTAGACATTACACTTTACGTAGACACTGCAAATAATAGTCAAGCATCTACATATCATGCTACCTATCATGGCCCAGCTATCTATCGATGATTGAACGTGAATACCATACATATTTAAAGCTAGAGCGTGGCTTAAGTAACAACTCTGTGATGGCGTATGAAATGGATTTCAAACGCATGAAAGCATATATGGACGAACATCAAATAGATGTCGTACATGCAACTTTTGATGATTTGCAAGAATTTGTATTCAGTACCTTTAAGCATATCAATAGCGCCAAAACACAAGCGCGACTCCTATCTAGTATTCATTCCTTTTACCGTTTTCTTCTCTATCATCACTATATCGAACAAGATCCGTCAGAGCTCCTAGAGATGCCACGCATTGAGAAAAAATTGCCCGAAGTACTCACATTGGACGAAATTGATGCAATGATTGCACATATTGATATGTCTAAAGCTGAAGGACATCGTAATCGTGCCATCATTGAAATGCTTTATGGTAGTGGCTTGCGAGTTAGCGAACTTACAGACTTAAGACTTAGCAATATCTATCGCCAAGAAGGATATATGCGCATTATAGGGAAAGGTAGTAAACAACGATTAGTTCCAATATCCCCCGAAGCCAATAAACAATTGGGCTATTGGCTCAAAGATCGAAGCGAGCTGGACATAAAACCAGAATCAGTAGATATTGCTTTTCTTAATCGTTATGGTCGCCAACTTACTCGTGCAATGATCTTTACCATCGTTAAACGTCTGGCTCAAGAAGCTGGTATCAATAAAACGATATCTCCACACACTCTACGGCACTCATTTGCGACACATCTGTTACAAAACGGAGCAGATCTTCGTATCATACAACAGTTGCTAGGACACGAATCTATAGTAACTACCGAAATTTATACCCACGTAGATATTCAAAACCTACGTGAAGCCATACTCAAATTCCACCCCGAAAACAGATGAAGCGACTCATCATTATATTATTGAGTTTTTTGGCCATACAAAGTGGAGTGCAGGCAACACCTCCTCAAGAAACAATTATCATAGGCGATGTCTATGATGCATTTTCTGGTGAGCCATTACCCAATGTAAACATCTATTTTCAAGGGACATCCATTGGAACAACTACCAATACAGAAGGATTATTTTTACTGCGCGGACACATCGACCGATCTCGTACTATGGTAGTATCGGCTGTTGGCTATTCTACTGAGCGATTTCGCATTGAAGCAGGACAACAAGTAGGAGTGGAAATTGCATTACGAGAAAAAGTGAGTTCACTTTCTGACGTATTCGTTTATCCTGGCTCTAATCCAGCTCTACCTATCATGGAAGAAGTACGTCGTCGTCGCCAGAATAACGAACAAAAAGTTGATCTTGAACAAGTTAATGCACAAACCACCTTATTCGTTTCAGACATTCAATCTAAGCATCTCCAGAGAAATCTATGGAAAAGTCTAAAATCCGGCATGCTACAGGCCGAAGATTCTAGCTATCTTATTCCACTATATTGGCGAAAACAAATTGGTAAAAACATAGACGAAAAAGCTACGCTTCTCACACTTACTGACTATCAAATCCTGCTCAATCAATTGCATTCAACTTGTAATTTCTATCATAATAACGTCAATATTCTATCCACATCTTTTCTCAGTCCATTATCATCGTCTGGAAATACCTATTATAATTATTTCTTAGCAGATAGCGTTCAGGCGTCAGATGAGAAACACTATATCATACATTTCCGCACTAAAAACGCATTTTATGCTACTTTTAACGGCGAAATGGCTATTGATTCTGCCACATATGCACTACGGAGTATCCACGCAACAGTTCCTGTGCAAACTAATATCAATTATCTACGTCAACTGAATGTATATCAAAATTTTGCCAAGAACAACCAACTTCAAAACGAGAATCTTTCCCTATTACTTGACTTTGCTATCAAAGCCGATACCTCTCGTATATTCCCTACCCTTCTTATCACTCGCAACACCCAAATGCCTATAACCCAAAATATAGATCCTCTTGCAAATCAGCCATTACCTATTGTCGATCTTCCAACTGATGTCTCTAATGCAATGGATAGTCTTGGGAACACACCACTTATCAAAACAGCTAAATTCCTAGCATACGTCATACAAACGGGGTGCATTCCGACAAACACATACGTGGAAATCGGTCAAGTGAATGAAATCATCAAATATAATAAAGTTGAAGGTCTAAGAATTGCTATACCTTTGCGTACCACAGAAGCATTGTGGAAGAATTTCTCATTAGGAGGGTTCCTAGCCTATAGCGGTGGAGATAGAGCATGGAAAGGAATGGGAGAAATGAATATAGCTCTACCCACAAAGCGTCGGCATACCATTCAACTACGATATAGCGACCACTATATATATTCTGATGTAAATAGCTTTGATGAGTACATACGAGAAAATACTGTCTTTAATCCACAAATCAATCTTGTCACTGAATTACTTCGCGGAGTCCCATTTAATGAAGACTATTACTACAATACTATGGTACGCCGACGCGAAGGAAAACTTTATTTTGAGAACGACTGGAATCAACATCTTGAAACACATGCATATCTCAAAGTAGGACGGATGGGATATGGACAACCCACCATCAACTATAATGCACAACCATCATTCTTTTATACCACATTAGGAGGAAGCGCACGTATTAGTTTCAACGAGCGTAAAGTAGATTCATACTTCCATCGTAGATATATTTATAACCATCTTCCTGTCTTATATCTTGGTGCTGAAATAGGCAGTTATCAGACGATAGATATGCCTACCTATCGCATGTATGGTAATCTACAATTAATGATGCGCCAAAAAATAGATTTAGGGATGGCAGGCAGTTTGGAGTATCTATTACAAGCAGGATTAATCTTTGGACGTGTTCCATACCCTCTACTGCATATTTTTGCAGGCAATCAAACACATACCTTCGACATGCAACGTTTTTCCTTGATGAATACATATCAATATGCTGCAGATCAATACATCGCTTTACATACATTATGGGATGGAAAGGGTATACTTTTTAATCTTATTCCTGGTATTCGATATCTTCGCCTACGAGAATTAGTGGAATTCAAAGTGGCTTATGGCGGATTACGAAATAACCATCAGTCAGTCATTCTATTCCCCACGACCTCTACCTACCAATCTGCCTATTCTCATCTTTCTGCACCTACTATTCCATATGTAGAACTGGGTGTAGGTATTGGTAATATCTTGCGTCTTGGAGAAGTATATAGCATATGGCGACTTACTCACATCAATGATCCCGCTTCTCCATATTGGTGTATGCGTTTCCGTCTAAAACTAGGGTTATAAAAAAGAGGAGGCTTCCTCCTCTTTTTTTTAGTTATTGCGATAATGTTTTGGGGTTACTCCTACATGCGTTTTGAAAAAACGATTGAAGAATGCCACATTCTCAAAACCTAAGATATTCGCTATCTCTTTTATTGGCAGCGTTGTTATTTTCAATTGCGCTTTTGCATCCATCAAGATTGCATCTACAATGATATCTCCAGCCGTACGTCCACTCGCTGCTTTGATTGTAGAACATAAGTGCGGCACTGTTATACATAACGCCTCCGCATATTCTGCTACATGATGCCACTCATGATAATGGCGCATCACCAAGTCACTATATTCCTGGAAAATCTCTGTCTTTCTATCCTGAAGATGTGATTGGCGATTATCCATTGATGTAAACAACTCAATATATGTTTGTTGTATCGTATTAAAAACATGCACCATACTATCTACGGATAGCATTGATGGAGTAGAGTTGATTGCATTTGTTAATAAATCCGAAAATTGTATAACCACCTGCGATTGATTCTTATTCAGATGAACAATTGGATTAAACGATTGTGATGGCAAAGAGAAGCGGCGCATTCCATATGCATTCTTTTCCACGAAAGATGAAGAAAAGACAATATATACCAAGCGAGCATCTTCACTAAAATCGTGCACAAGTAAAAAACTACCAGGCTTAACATAAATCAAATCATTCTCCTTTATTTCAAAACGAGTAATATTAAGGGTAGCTCGGGCATTTCCTTTAACCATAAAAGCATATACCGCACACTGAATCTTACATGGGAAACGTCCATATTCGTTCAGGATTTTACCACTTGCCTCACCAAAAATATAATCAATTGGGCAATCAATTAATGGAATTTTTTCGTCTTGCATAATGAATAAACTTATTTTCTTCGCAAAATTACAAAAATCATACGGAACAAACAAATTTTCTTCTGTTTTTTTAACAAAAACTTAAAAAACGATATTTTTTACCAAAAAAAACACACAAAAAAAAGGTTGTCAATTAACTAGACAACCTTTTTTCAATATCAATTTAGATAGAATTATAACCACACAGATTAAAATTCCTCTTCTTGACGACGCAGATTTGCCTCTGCAGCTGCAGCTCGAGCAGCTTGAATAGCAGCATACTCTTCAGCGTTGTGAACAACCACATGTTGGAATTCACGCAAACCTGTACCTGCAGGAATCAAGTTACCACAGATAACGTTCTCCTTCATACCTTCCAAGTAGTCTACCTTACCTTGGATTGCAGCTTCATTCAAGACTTTTGTAGTCTCTTGGAAAGAAGCAGCTGACATAAAGGACTTAGTTCCTAAAGCAGCACGTGTGATACCTTGCAAAATTTGGCTTGCTGTAGCGCAGGTAGCTTCGCGTGCTTGCACTAGCTTTTTGTCCTTACGACGAAGTGAAGAATTCTCATCGTGTAGACGACGGGCAGTAACTATCTGTCCTGCTTTCAAAGTCTCGCTTTCACCAGCATCGGTAACCACCTTCTTACCCCAGATACGATCGTTCTCCTCGAGGAAGTCACGTTTATCTACAATTTGCTTCTCAAGATAACGTGTATCACCTGCATCTTGGATTTCTACCTTACGCATCATTTGGCGAACAATAATCTCAAAGTGCTTATCGTTGATTTCTACACCCTGCATTCGATATACAGATTGCGCTTCATTCACAATATAGTCTTGTACTGCAGTAGGACCTTGGATAGCAAGAATATCATTTGGTGTAATTGCACCATCCGATAAAGCTATACCCGCATGTACATAGTCACCTTCTTGAACGAGAATTTGTTTACCTAATGGAATTAAATAAGACTTCACCTCACCTAATTTAGAGGTAATAGAGAGTTCACGATTACCACGCTTAATACGTCCAAACGAAATCTCACCATCAATCTCAGCTACAATAGCTGGGTTAGATGGGTTACGTGCCTCGAATAACTCTGTTACACGTGGAAGACCACCCGTGATATCGCCTGCTGTACCGAAAGAACGAGTCTGAGTAAACAATGAGTCACCGATTTTTACTTCAGTACCGTCTGCGTGAACTAACAACGCCTTAACTGGCAAGTTGTACGTACGAATGATATTACCCTCACTATCTACAATGTGAGCGGAAGGCATCTT
This sequence comes from Paludibacteraceae bacterium, assembly GCA_045531475.1. Classification (GTDB taxonomy): domain Bacteria; phylum Bacteroidota; class Bacteroidia; order Bacteroidales; family Paludibacteraceae; genus Colicola. The sequence goes on along the minus strand of JAZSEB010000022.1, from coordinate 5,788 downwards.
AGTTTTATCTTTTGTTTCAATAATACTAACTTCTTTCTTACCAGTTTGTTCATCGGTTTCAGTTTTAGCGGTTACACCTTCAATCACATCCTCATAGCGCAAACGACCAGCTTGCTCAATAATCAATGTAGCCTTATATGGATCCCATTCGCAAACCTGTGTACCCTTTTCATATACTTCACCTGGCACAATAAAAAGTTTAGATGCATATGGAATATTGAAGGTTGAGAGTACCACACCTGTCTTCACATCAACTAATCGCATTTCATTCAAACGACTTACGACAATCACGTCACCACTTTCGGTAGTAATAGTGCGAAGATCATCAATCTCTACACGACCAGTTTGAGTTAGTGCATAAGTGTTTTGTGTTGCTGCATTACCTGCCACACCACCAGAGTGGAAAGTACGCAACGTCAACTGTGTACCAGGCTCACCAATAGCTTGTGCTGCAATCACACCCACAGCTTCACCCTTTTGAACCATCTTACGTGTTGCCAAGTTACGTCCGTAACATTTTGCACACACACCTTGTTTTGATTCACAAGTTAATACCGAACGTATTTCAACGGATTCAATACCTGCTTCTTCGATAGCCTTGCATTGTGCTTCACGAATCTCTTCACCCGAAGCCACAAGCAGATTACCTTCTGAATCATAAATATCATGTACACTTACTCGTCCTAAGATACGTTGTGTGAGTGTGGCTACTACCACATCATTTTGTTTAATTGCTTTTGCTGTCAAACCACGTAATGTACCACAATCAGACTCTGTGATAATCACATCATGTGATACGTCTACCAGTCGACGAGTCAAATAACCTGCATCGGCTGTTTTCAACGCGGTATCTGCGAGACCCTTACGTGCACCGTGAGTAGAAATAAAGTACTCCAACACGCTCAAACCTTCTTTAAAGTTCGAAAGAATTGGATTCTCAATTGTCTGACGACTATCAGTTACACCTGCTTTTTGAGGTTTAGCCATCAAACCACGCATACCTGCGAGCTGCTTAATCTGTTGTTTTGAACCACGGGCACCAGAATCCATCATCATGAAGACAGAGTTAAATCCTTGGTCTGCTTCTTTCATGTGTTTCATCAACACATCTTGCAACTGAGTATCTACATCACCCCATGCTGCTACAACCTTATTGTAACGCTCGTTGTCAGTCATCAGACCCTCCATATAGAGTTCAGTAACCTCTTCAACAACTTGGTTTCCTTTGGCCACCAATGCAGCTTTCTCTTCAGGGATAAGAATATCGTTCAGATTAAAACTCAAACCTCCCTTGAAGGCCATCTTGTAACCAAGGTCTTTAATCTCATCCAAGAAGAGAGCAGTACGAGCTACACCACAAGTTTTAATCACATCGGTAATGATTTCTTTAACTGCCTTCTTACCTAAAGTGACATTCTTATATCCCACTTCTTGTGGCACATAATAGTTCACTAATATGCGTCCTGGAGTAGTTTCTACAATTGATGTCGTTCCCAAGCGTTGATCCGCAATACGAACCTTAACCTTAGCATGGATATCCACTTTTCCCTCATTTAATGCAATCTCACATTCCTCTGGAGAATAGAATACCAAACCCTCACCCTTAGCGCCTGTACGCTCTTTTGTGATGTAATACAAACCAAGAATCATATCTTGTGAAGGTACAGTGATAGGATTACCATTGGCAGGATCCAAGATGTTGTGTGATCCCAACATCAATAATTGAGCCTCCAAGATTGCTTCGTGCGACAATGGCAAGTGTACCGCCATTTGGTCTCCATCGAAGTCAGCATTGAAACCAGCACATGCCAATGGATGAAGTTGAATCGCTTTACCCTCAATCATTCTAGGTTGGAAAGCCAAGATACCATGACGGTGCAACGTAGGAGCACGGTTCAGCAATACTGGGTGTCCTTTCATTACATGCTCAAGAATATCAAATACGATTGGTTCTTTGCGATCAATAATCTTCTTTGCGGATTTCACAGTCTTTACAATACCACGCTCAATCAATTTGCGAATAATAAATGGCTTGTAAAGTTCAGCTGCCATATCCTTTGGCAGACCACACTCATGCATCTTCAATTCTGGACCTACAACAATCACAGAACGAGCTGAGTAGTCAACACGTTTACCTAACAAATTCTGACGGAAACGACCTTGTTTTCCCTTCAAAGAATCCGACAAGGATTTCAATGGACGATTGGCATCTGATTTGATAGCAGTAGTCTTCTTACTATTATCAAAGAGCGAATCCACTGCTTCTTGAAGCATACGCTTCTCATTACGCAGAATCACATCAGGCGCTTTAATTTCTACCAAACGTTTCAAACGGTTGTTACGAATAATCACACGACGATACAAATCATTGAGATCTGATGTTGCAAAACGACCACCATCTAGTGGTACAAGTGGACGCAATTCTGGAGGTGTAACAGGAATCACACGAAGCACCATCCACTCTGGACGATTCTTGCTCTTACTTGCACGAAAATTCTCTACCACTTGCAAACGCTTTAACGCTTCTGCCTTGCGTTGCATAGATGTATCACTATTAGCACGATCTCGCAATTCATAACTAAGCGCATCAAGATCGAGGGTCATAAGCAATTCCTCAATGGCCTCAGCACCCATCTTCGCGATGAACTTATCAGGATCATTATCATCAAGCAATTGATTGTCTTGTGGAAGACGACCCATCAACTCAATATATTGATCCTCATCAAGCAACATCTTATCTTGTACTATCTCATCATCAATCTCTTGACCTGCCAGGACACCTGCTCGTAATACAATATATTTCTCGTAATAAACTACAGAATCCAATTTCTTTGTAGGAACACCCAACAAAGCAGCCATCTTAGATGGCAAGGAGCGTAAGTACCAAATATGGGTCACAGGAACAACCAATTTAATGTGTCCCATTCGCTCACGACGCACTTTCTTTTCAGTTACTTCTACACCACAACGTTCACAAACGATACCCTTATAACGAATACGTTTGTACTTACCGCAATGGCATTCGTAGTCTTTTGTAGGACCAAAGATGCGTTCGCAGAACAGGCCATCGCGCTCAGGTTTGTATGTACGATAGTTAATCGTTTCAGGTTTGAGTACTTCGCCCGAACTGATACGCATAATCTCATCTGGCGATGCTAAGCCGATGGAGATACGGGAAAAACCGTTTTTCTTATTATCTTGTTTGAAAGCCATAATTCATGTATTTTATTCCATTGTGATTGATAGACCAAGACCTTGTAATTCATGAAGCAATACGTTGAGCGACTCTGGCAAACCTGGAGTTGGCATTGCCTCACCTTTCACAATTGCCTCGTAAGTACGCGCACGACCAGTAACGTCATCTGACTTAACAGTAAGAATCTCTTGAAGGATATGTGCAGCACCGTGTGCCTCAAGAGCCCAAACCTCCATCTCACCAAAACGTTGACCACCAAATTGCGCCTTACCACCAAGAGGTTGCTGAGTAATCAAACTATAAGGACCAATCGAACGAGCGTGCATCTTATCATCCACCATGTGACCTAACTTCATAAAGTAGGTTACACCTACAGTTGCCATCTGGTCAAATGCTTCACCTGTTCCTCCATCATACAATTGCGTTTTACCAGCACGTGGAAGTCCTGCTTTATCTGTCCACTCATTAAGCGAATCCAATGTACAGCCATCAAAAATAGGAGTAGCAAACTTAACACCTAACTCGCGACCAGCCCAACCAAGAACCGCCTCGAAAATCTGACCGATATTCATACGAGAAGGCACACCCAGTGGGTTCAATACAATATCTACAGGAGTTCCATCCGCTAAGAATGGCATATCTTCTACACGAACAATCTTACTTACAATACCCTTGTTACCGTGACGACCTGCCATCTTATCACCTACACGGATCTTACGCATCTTAGCAATATATACCTTAGCCATTTGAACAATGCCATTTGGCAATTCATCGCCAATTGTCAAATTGAACTTCTCACGTTTCAGTTCAGCGTCAATCTCTTTATATTTAGCAATATAATTCATGATACAACGCTCTACTAAACTATTAATATGCTCATCTGCTGTCCAATTTGCAAGCATCACAGATGTAAAGTCAACATCCTTGAGGTTGCCCTCAGTAAATGGTAAGCCTTGAGCTATCACATCGCTATTAACATAGTCTTTCACCCCTGCTGACACTTGATCCTTGAGCAGAGTTACCAACTTGCTAACCAATAGCGCTTTTAACTCAGCTGCTTTAACTGCAAAAGCAGAATCCAACTTCGCAAGCGTTTCCTTGTCTTCCAATTTCTGCTTGCGATCTTTGACTGCTTTCTTGTAAAGACTCTTATCTATTACTACACCACTCAACGATGGACTAGCCTTCAAAGATGCATCTTTCACATCACCAGCTTTCTCACCGAAAATAGCCTTCAGCAATCTCTCCTCTGGAGAAGGATCAGACTCTCCCTTTGGAGTAATCTTACCAACAATTATATCACCTGGCTCAATGCGAGCACCAATGCGAATGATACCATTTTCATCCAAATTCTTTGTCGCCTCTTCACTTACGTTTGGAATATCTGAAGTAAATTCTTCCATTCCACGTTTGGTCTCACGTACCTCAAGCAATTGTTCAACTACGTGTACAGAGGTAAACATATCCTCACGAACGATACGTTCACTCAGAACGATAGCGTCCTCATAATTGTAACCCTTCCAAGGAATATAAGCTACTTTCAAGTTCTTACCCAAAGCCAACTCACCATTTTCGGTAGCATAACCTTCTGATAAGATTTGACCTTTTACCACTTTCTCACCCTTACGAACGATAGGACGAAGATCAATAGTGGTATTCTGGTTTGTTCTTTGGAATTTTGGCAACTTATACTCCTGCTCAGCAGATTCAAAAGAAATGAAATCTTCCTCTTTGCTTCTATCATATTTGATGCGGATTTTATCTGCATCTACATAAGTTACCTTACCATTTCCTTCCGCTACAATTTGTGTTCGGGAATCTTGAATCAATTGACCCTCAATACCTGTTCCCACAATTGGAGCCTCGTTACGCAACAATGGAACTGCCTGACGCATCATGTTCGATCCCATCAACGCACGGTTAGCATCATCGTGCTCTAAGAATGGAATCAATGCTGCAGCAATAGAAGCAATTTGTGATGGTGAAACGTCCATCAAGTCAATTTGATCTGGAGCTACAACTGGGAAATCTGCCTCATAACGAGCCTTTACTTTATTGCGGATGAACTTACCATTCTTATCCAATGGAGCATTTCCTTGAGCAACAGTAGATTTCTCCTCATCCTCCGCTGTCATGTACACTACATGATCATTATCCAAATCTACAACGCCATTTTCTGCCTTGCGGTATGGAGTTTCAATAAAACCAAGATCGTTAATCTTAGCATAAATACACAAGGATGAAATCAAACCGATGTTTGGACCTTCAGGAGTCTCAATTGGACACAAACGACCATAGTGAGTATAGTGTACGTCACGCACCTCGAAACCGGCACGTTCGCGCGAGAGACCGCCAGGACCGAGAGCCGACATACGACGTTTATGGGTCATTTCAGCCAATGGGTTGGTTTGATCCATAAATTGTGACAATGCATTAGTACCAAAGTAAGAATTGATTACAGAAGAAATAGTCTTCGCATTAATCAAATCAATAGGAGTAAATACTTCATTGTCGCGTACATTCATTCGTTCACGAACAGTACGAGACATACGAGCCAAACCAATACCAAATTGATTATATAACTGTTCACCG
>JAZSEB010000019.1:0-55312 GCA_045531475.1 Paludibacteraceae bacterium | reverse complement strand
AAAAGCCAGTTTTTTGAAACCAGGAACGACCCCTTGTTTTGATCTACATGAAAATATGCCTAATCTCTTCTCGTTAGAAGGTACTAACCTCCGGGTTTGTTCACATGAAGTTAAAGATGCAATAGAAAAAGCAAAATTAACTAATGTATATATATCAGAAGTCTTTGGTCTAACGAATGAGGAGTCTAATGCGTTAGGATTTTAATTGAATCATCAAAATATTAAGTTATGAAATCAAAACTTTTAATAATATTTTCCATCTGCGTATCAACACTATACGCAGAAGACAATACCTATATCAAACAACAAGTAGCATACAAAGACCAAGGTGCTAATGGCAAGGAACTGACTTGGGATTTTGGTATGCTGAGTCCAATCAATGAAGAGTACACCGTAGCATATTCCATACCAGATAGCAACTATATGCACCAATGGTGTGCTACCGAGCATCGTACACGCTACTACTACACCCTCACCGCCGATACCATCTGGCGCACGGGGTATGAAAACCCGACCACCGTCGTGCAATATACCCAGCCCGAAGCGGTCTTGCGCCTGCCATTGCGCTATGGTGATACCCTCACTACCACCTTTGCAGCCAAAGGCGAGTACGGTCATCGCATACCGATGACCATATCAGGTACAAACACCATTGAGGTGGATGCACAGGGCCAACTCATCCTGCCTGATAAGACCTACGAGCAAGTGCTGCGTGTGCATAGCCAACGCCAATACATAGAAAGTGGTTTAGATAGTACCGCTATGTTGGTGGATAAATACCAGTGGTTTGCTGCGGAATCCTATATCCCTGTCTTTGAGAGCGTAACTGCCTACGAGATGGTAGAAGACAGCATGCAGTTGGCATTCCAAACATCGTTCTACTATCATGTAGAAGATACTACAGACTCCAATCCGAAGGAGTTGGCACCCGTAGTAGATGAAACGCTGGAAGATACAGCCCCAGTGCTATTAACGGACTTATCGTATCTGCCTAATCCTGTACAAACGGATTTGCAAGTGCGCTATACGTTAGTACAAGATGCTACGGTATATATGCACATGCACAATGCATTGGGCATGCCTATGTACTCCACATCCGCACGCACAGAATCCGCCGGCGAGCATCTTGTGCAAATCAACATGAGCGGCTGGATGCAAGGCGAATACACCCTGTATATCCACGCTGATGATCAATTAGTGCAGCAAGTGGTAATAAAGATTTAAACTGCAAAGAAGCAGATAGGCATACTTATGCTACTTTATCCTCGAAGAGGGTGCGTCAAAATAATGACACATCCTCTTTTTATATACATAATATTCTTAGAAAAATAATCATAACTTTCAAAAGTAAACCTAAAACAGTATTATTGGCGTATTGTGTGGCTCATCAAGACTTGCCACAAAATTAATTCAAGTTTAACCAATTAATACCTGTTTTTGTTATGGCAACACCTACAAACGCCCAACTCGGCAAACTCCTTGCCTCTTATCTTTCTACCAGCAATGATGCACTTGCTATCCATTTCCGCAAGCATTATTCGCCAACCATCTCCCTAGTATCACATCAACCAATAAGAGCCAAGCGTACCCCGCAGCGTGTAACCAATGTCACCTTCACTTATCGTTGGCTTGCTACTTCTCCCAACCGCATCACAACCCTCTATCAGTATCTTCTCCGTGCAAAATGGATAGCACCTGACACCACCCCCGATGACTTCCTTGCTATCTTTTCTGGGCAAACATCTACTGCGCGTGTCAAATGGATAGAAAAACAATCATATCTATATTACTTCATCCGCCGTGCAGTGGACAAAGAACTAATATATATTCCCAATAAAAGGAAAATATGGCAAGTCACGGAAAGTCATTTCATGGATGGATGTAGCCGACCATTCTACGAGATACGTAAACAGAAGGTTCCAAAAACCGCAATCCCTACCATAGAGAAAATGCTCGAAATATTGCTGCCTTCGACGTAATCTTCGACGATAACAAAAAAAACAAAGAAAAATTATTCCTGCAGGACTACTTTGATTATCAATGTCTTCCGCATGCTTAATATGTCTTTCCAAATGTCAATTTCTTAAATCTTCGACGCAAAAACACTAAAACGTCGAAACTTTTTGCAGCATTATTATAGAAACGCGTCCATAGAAAGGACACCACCCAATATGACAAAGTGAAATCACTTAAACTACTTGAAAGAATGACAAACATTTACACTACATTTTTAATTATTTTTGTAGGCGAAGCCGTATTTTTGTAAAAAATAATCCAAAAATTGTCACTAATTGTCGATTTAATTGTCGCAAATTGTCGTAAAACAAATTTCATTTAATTTAAATGTCTCAGTACTAACATCATTCCATCAAATTATGAACAAGTTAACAGAAACTCAAAAACAACGCCTCATTAAGGCAATCAAATACCTTGCCGTGGCTACTGCCACAGCCATCGCAATGGCCTTGGGACTTACCTTGTGTAATGTCACTCGCACCATCACCACCGAAAGTATATCCCTCACCCGAGGCGACACGGCAGTCATCATCCAAACGAAGACCATCGAGTCATACAATGCTAAAAAGAATTAACCCAATAGGCAATGATAAAATCTATCGTTACAAGTAGAAGTCTTTGGTTAGTTTCTTGTACTCCTCGCTGCGAGGTGAATCAGCTGATTCGATATACATTATTTCGGGTGTTGGATATGGTGTGTTGGATATGGGGGAGAAGGCGATGAGCAGGCGTTTGGCGGGTTTACCTGGTTTGCTATGCACATGGGTGATATGCGTTGGGTACAGCCCATGTGTGTGCGCAAGCGAGATAATATCTTCATTAGCCTCGAAAGGCAAAACCAATGCCAAAGTACCATTTGCACTTAATAGACGAGCTGCGTGCTGGATGAGTTCGGTAAAACTGAGCGTATCGGTGTGACGTGCCGTTGCGCGCTGTGCGTCGGGGTTTTTCAGACTTTCTTGAAAATATGGTGGATTGCTAACGATTAGGTCGTAGGCTATTGGCGAGGGAGACCAGTCTTGCAGGGTGGAGTGGTGTGCGTACAGTTGTTCTGCCCACGGTGATTGGCAGAAGTTGTAAGCAGCCTGAGATACCGCGTCCGTATCGATGTCGATGGCGTCGATGTGTAAGGCAAGAGACGAAAGGCGCTGCGCGAGCATCAGAGCAATCAGTCCGCTGCCCGTGCCGATGTCCAGGAGTCGGATATTAGATGGTCTTCCGCCTATTGGTGGTCCAGAAGGACTATTGGGTATGGGGCACCATGAGCCAAGTAGGACGCCATCGGTGCCTACTTTCATGGCACATCGGTCGTGCCATACGGTAAACTGTTTGAAGCGGAAGTGGGGGGAACTCATGTTTTGTATTTAGTGAACGCGCCTTTGCGCTATTTCTAGCGTCTATAACTTGGTACAGGGCACTTCGCAATGTTCGTGTTGGCAGTCGTGGTTGCAGTCGTGGGTATGGCCGTGGGCGAAGATATGCACGCAGAGATAGATGCCAAAACCGATAAATAATGCAGCCGAAACATAGCGTACCCATTTTTCTACAGAGTGGAGTTTGCTGGTGAGCGTGTTGATAGACATTGCACTATACGAAATCAGCCATGCGATGATCATAATAGGCAATCCCGTTCCCAAACCAAAGACAATAGGCAGAATCCAGTTCCATGAGAAAGGTAGGGTAATGGCTATGTCAATCATCGTGAAGAAATACACCAAACGATGGGGACAGAAAGCAATGGCAAAAAAGATGCCTAACATAAACGACCAGAAACCGCTACTCTGGCTATCTACATTCTTGAGCCATTTGCTCACACCATGGTCGTGCTCATGGTGATGGCGACCTGTGAAAAGCAGCAACACACCACAGATGAGCATAAAGGCCGCCAAGAGAGGTTCGCCCCATGACTGCAAGAAAAGTTTGATTCCCTCAGTGCGTGCGCCCATGATAAAAGGGATGGCCAATAATGTATAGGTAGCTAACTTGCCTAAGACGAACATCAATCCATTAAGTAGCACTTTGCGGCGGTTGTTGATCTCTTTATCAATATACCCAATAGCAGCGATACTAGTGAAGAGCGTACAAGGGTCAAGGATCATTAGGAAGCCCAAGAGTAGGGATGTGAAAATATTTACCATTTGATTATTTGCTAGGAATGAGGGCACAAAATTACAAAAAAAAATGAATATATGCAAAAAATAGTTGGTTATATCAGAGAATTTTTGTAATTTTGCTGCGTGAAACAGAAATTTGCTATAGCAATCCTCATGAGCTGTATGGCTTTGATGCTATGTAGTTGTCACAATGTCTCGCTCGAAAGCAAGGCTTTGCAGCGTACCTTGCATCGTCAGCAACAATTTGCAGATGAACTTACTCAGCATGTTGCTGCTGCCATTGAGGCGAACAATTTCGATTCTATTTGGGCATATTCGCAGAACGAACAAGGTATACTCTTTTACGTATATAAAGGGCGTCAGTTGGTATTTTGGTCTAATTCGTGGCTCAGTATGTCAGAACGAAGTATGCGTCAGGCCTATGACCAATGGCAGTTTGTACAATGGGATAATGCCCAAGGTATATGTCGTATGCATCGCGTGGGTAACTATACCTTGTTGGTAGCTATCCCCATCAAATACGACTATTCGGTAACTACCACCTTGCTCCACAATGAATTTATTGCGCCTTTCTATGGCGATGAGCGTTGGCGACTGGCTTTTCGTCAAGGCGATGCTGACAATATACCTATTTATTCCTACGATGGGCTTTATCTCTTTTCGCTAGTACGGATGGAAGAGGGCGCTACTACGGGCCGTACCAATGAGGTGATTGAGAACTTTTCTTATCAGGCAATTTTGGCATCAGACCAACAGGAGCAGGCTTCAGCGAAATCCAAATTGCGTATGTACTATGGTATGACCGCATCATTGATAGGTATGCTGCTGTTTGTGGCTATTTTCAGTTTGGTGAAGTATCGTGGTTTTAGACGCATGCGCTTGGCTGGTAAACTGCAAATGGTGCTTACTCCGGTGGTGCTGGTGATCTTATTGTCCATATTTATGCTTTCGGTGGAATACATAGGGCGTTTGTTTATCGAAACGCAACAGTTGCGTTTGCGCAAGAAGGCGCAGTATGTGCAGATGGCCCTGCAGAATATGTATTTTTGGGATATGGCTCTCACACCATCGAATACCGCTGCACTGAACATTGACTTGCGTGATATGAGTTTCGTATATGAGACTGACATTCACGTCTATGATATCAATGGCCGACTGATAGGAACTTCCGCTCCGCAGCTTTTCGATTTGGGGCTTCTACCTCGTTACGTGGCACCAGAACCATTCTTCTCGGGTAATACGATGATGGTGCAATATGAGCAGATAGGCAATGTACGCTATCTATCGGCCTACAGCGAATTTATCAATGGTAACTATTTGAAAATGGGTTATGTGGCCTTGCCTAGTTTCATTTCACAGACTGAGATGACTACCCACGTAGAGAACTTTATGGCCAAATTATTACCATTATACATTGGTCTGCTATTAGCGGCTATTTTGGCCGTATGGGCCGTTTCGTATATGATTACCTCGTCGTTGAGTATGGTGAGCGCGCAGATGCAGAAACATCGTCTTGGCGAGCGAGGTAAACACATAGACTATGAGTTTTCCGACGAGGTGGGTGAAATCATCACACAATACAACCATATGATGGACGCATTGGCCGAGTCCACCGAACGGTTAGCTAGGTCCGAACGCGAGATGGCATGGCGCACCATGGCACGACAGGTTGCACACGAGATTAATAATCCGCTCACACCTATGAAACTGACGCTCCAACAACTACAACGTACAAAGGGAACGGAGCGTTTTGATGCATATTTCGACCGTTCAACGCAACTACTCATTGATCAGATAGACAACTTGAGCCATATAGCCAAGTCGTTCTCTTCGTTTGCGAAAATGCCGGAGGTGAATCCTACTGAAGTGGATGTAGCAGCGAAACTATATGCATTTATCACCTTCATTCGGAATAATCCGTCGGAGATACCCATTCGCTATGTAGGACCAGAAAATGGTGTGATGGCCCTGGCAGATGCCGAACAAATCACACAGGTGTTTACCAATATTGTGCGCAATGCCATACAGGCTATGGAAGGACGACCTAATAGTGATATTATCATCATCCTAAAAGCCTTAGCGGATGACCAACGCAAGATTCATGACCTGAGCGAAGAACGCCAATGGATAGAGATATCGTTTTCGGACAACGGTCCGGGTATACCAGAGGATACGCAAGAGAAGATATTTGTACCTAACTTCACTACCAAGAATACTGGTGCTGGATTGGGACTGCCTATATCGAAAAATATTGTAGAAGGTAGTGGCGGAAAGATATCGTTCCGTACATCGGCTAAAGGAACTACCTTCTTTGTGCATTTACAAAGAAAGGGAAGGGGATAATGATGAGATGTAGTAGATACATCACTATAATGACCAAATAATATAAACCATAAAATAATACTACAATGAAAGTAACCGACATTATGCAGCAACTTGCTGCAAAGCACTCAGGCGAAGCGGAGTATTTGCAAGCCGTGCAAGAAGTTTTAGAATCAATTGAGGAAGTGTACAACCAACATCCTGAGTACGAGAAAGCCAAGATTGTTGAACGTATGGTCGAACCAGATCGTATCTTCACTTTCCGCGTAACATGGGTGGATGACCAAGGTCAGGTGCAAACCAACCTCGGTTATCGTGTGCAATTTAACTCCGCTATCGGTCCTTACAAAGGTGGATTGCGTTTCCATAAAGCTGTTAACCCTAGCATGCTCAAATTCTTGGGCTTTGAGCAAACATTCAAGAATGCGCTGACTACTCTGCCTATGGGTGGCGCAAAAGGTGGTTCCGACTTCGACCCAGTGGGCAAGTCTGATGCTGAGATCATGCGCTTCTGCCAAGCGTTCATGCTCGAACTATGGCACAATATCGGCGTGGATACCGATGTTCCTGCAGGCGATGTAGGCGTAGGCGGTCGCGAGATAGGTTTCCTCAATGGTATGTACCAAAAGTTGGCTCGCCAATACCATACAGGCGTGCTCACTGGCAAGGGTATGACATGGGGCGGCTCTATCCTCCGTCCTGAGGCAACGGGCTACGGTGCACTCTATTTCACCGAGCACCTTCTGCATGAGGCAGGCAAGTCTATCGAGGGTAAGACTGTGGCTATCTCTGGCTTCGGCAACGTGGCTTGGGGTGCTGCACAAAAGGCAACCGAACTGGGTGCGAAGGTGGTAGCTATCTCTGGTCCTGACGGCGTATGCGCTATCCCAGAGGGTATCACAGCGGAGATGATTGATTATATGCTCGTTATGCGTTCAAGCAACCGCAATAAAGTGCAAGACATGGCGGATAAGTTCCCTGAGAAGGCGCACTTTACCGCAGGCAAGAAGGCATGGTCTGTTCCTTGCGATATTGCTTTGCCATGTGCTTTCCAAAACGAGCTCAGCGAAGATGATGCTAAGGAACTCAAAGCCAATGGTTGCTGGTGCTGCTGCGAGGTTAGTAACATGGGTTGCCAACCGGGTGCTATCCACTACTTCCAACACAATGGCGTCCTCTTTGCTCCTGGCAAAGCGGTTAATGCTGGTGGCGTAGCTACTTCTGGCTTGGAGATGACACAGAACTGCGAACACCTCAGCTGGACAGCACAAGAGGTGGACAGCCGTCTGCACCATATCATGGAGTCTATTCACGAGCAATGCGTGAAGTTCGGTCGTCAAGCCGATGGCTCTATTGACTATGTGAAGGGTGCGAACATCGCTGGCTTCATGAAGGTGGCACAAGCCATGCTCGAACAAGGAATTGTATAATCCGCGTCTTTAAACTTTAAACTATCAACTTTCAACGAAAGATATGTACGGAGAATTTCAGAAACATTTACAAACAATCCTGTCTGACATCAAGGAGGCAGGATTGTATAAAAACGAGCGCGTGATAATCACACCTCAATCCTCTGCCATTCAGGTCGAAGGTGGCAAGGACGTCATCAACTTCTGCGCCAATAACTACCTTGGTCTCGCAGATAACCCCGAACTCATCCAAGCAGCCAAAGACCGCATGGACGCGCGTGGCTATGGTATGGCATCGGTGCGCTTTATCTGCGGCACGCAGGACACCCATAAGCAACTCGAACAAGCTATCTCCGACTTCTTCGGCACCGAGGATACTATCCTCTATGCAGCTTGTTTCGATGCCAACGGTGGTTTGTTCGAGCCACTCCTCACCGACCAGGATGCTATCATCTCCGATGCGCTCAACCATGCCTCTATCATTGACGGCGTGCGCCTCTGCAAGGCAGTGCGTTATCGCTATGCCAATGGCGACATGGCGGACCTCGAGGAGCAACTGAAGAAAGCGCAAGCACAACGTTTCCGCATCATCGCTACCGATGGCGTGTTCTCCATGGACGGTAATGTCTGCCCACTCGATAAGATCTACGAACTCGCACAGAAATACGATGCCCTCGTGATGGTGGATGAAAGTCATTCCGCAGGTGTAGTAGGCAAGACAGGTCATGGTGTTACCGAGCGTTACGACCTCCGCGGCAAGATTGAGATTATCACAGGTACGTTGGGCAAGGCTTTTGGCGGTTCAGTAGGTGGCTTCACCACAGGTAAGAAAGAGATTATCGACCTGCTTCGCCAACGCAGCCGTCCATATCTCTTCTCCAACTCTATTCCTCCATTGATTGCAGCAGCAGGCCTCAAGACCTTTGAGATTTTGACTCGCAGCAACGAACTCCAAGACCGCTTGCACGCCAACACCGAGTACTTCATCAGTAAGATGAAAGCCGCTGGTTTTGATATCAAGCCAACCGAGTCGGCTATCTGTGCAGTGATGTTGTACGACGCTCGTTTGAGCCAAGAGTTCGCTGCGGCATTGCAAGAGGAGGGTATTTATGTGACGGGCTTCTACTACCCAGTTGTGCCACAGGGACAAGCGCGTATCCGCGTTCAACTCTCCGCAGCCCACACCACCGAGCAATTGGATAAGGGCGTAGCTGCCTTTATAAAGATAGGTAAACAATTAGATGTAATAAAATAAGTGATGAAAGCCTTAGTAAAACGTTATGCCGAGCCAGGGCTCTGGATGGAAGAGGTACCAATGCCTCAAGTAGGCGTGAATGATGTGCTTATCAAGGTTACCAAAGCCGCTATTTGCGGTACGGACCTGCACATGTATAAATGGGACGAATGGTCACAAAGCCATTGCACACCGCCCTATATCATGGGCCACGAGTTCGTGGGCGTGGCTGTAGAGGTCGGTCCTGGTGTTCGTGGTGTGAAGGTGGGCGATCGCGTGACTGCCGAGGGACATATCGTCTGCGGCACATGCCGTAACTGCCGTCGTGGCATGGGACACGTGTGCGAGAACTCGCTGTCTGTGGGTATCTTCGGCAAGGATGGTGCTTTTGCCGAGTATGTGACTATCCCTGAGAGCAATATCGTGCATATCCGTCCTGAGATACCAGACGACTTCGCCGCTATCATGGACCCCTTCGGCAATGCTACACATACCGCATTGGCTTTCCCTCTTTTGGGCGAAGATGTGCTTATCACGGGTGCGGGCTTGATTGGTACGATGGCTGCAGGTATCTGCCGCTATGCAGGTGCGAAGAATATCGTCGTGACCGACCTCAACGAGCAACGCCTCGAGATTGCCAAGAAGATGGGTGCTACTATCACGGTCAATGGCTCAAAGGGCGAGACCGTAGAGGGCGCAATGAAACAATTGGGTATCCGTGGTTTTGATATTGGTTTGGAGATGTCGGGTGCACCAGCAGCGTTTAATGATATGATCGCGCACATGTATAAGGGTGCAAATATCGCACAGTTGGGTATCTTGCCAAGCAACACGCAAGTCAATTGGTCGGATATCATCTTCAATGCTTTGACTATCAAGGGCATCACTGGTCGCCGCATGTGGGAGACATGGTACCAGATGGAGCAGATGTTGTTGGGTGGCTTGGATTTGAGTCCGGTGATTACCCACCGCTTCCACTTCGACGACTTCCAAAAGGGCTTCGACGTCATGGTTAGCGGCCAATGTGGCAAAGTACTGCTCGAGTGGTAAAGCGTGTTTTGTGGACGCTGCCGCTATTGTTTAGAGTTTATAGATTAAAGTTTAAAGGCGAGAAAATATGAAAAGAGTTTTAGTCAATTTGATTTGTGTCTGCCTCACTTTTGCAGCATGGGCACAAAATGATGATTTCGTACAGTACCAATTGGACAATGGTCTGACCGTTTACTTGTGGGAAGACCATGACCAACCCGATGTGCAGGGTTGGACTGTTACGCGTGCTGGTTCAATTGATGAGCCTGCTGATGCTACTGGTCTGGCACACTACCTCGAGCATATGCTCTTCAAAGGTACCGACCGCATAGGTGCACTTGATTGGGCAAAAGAGAAACCGCTTTACGAGCAAATCATCGCCCTATACGATACACTGGCACTCACCACCGATGAACAAGCGCGTGAGGCGGTGCAACTGCGCATTAACGAAGTGTCGCGCGGAGCAGCGCAATATGCTGCTACGGATGAGTTCTCCAACCTGATTCAGGGTATTGGTGGCGAAGGGCTGAACGCATTTACTAGTTACGATGTGACCTGCTACATGAACTCGTTCCCATCTTATCAGATGGAGCGTTGGCTCACTCTTTACGCAGACCGCTTGACTAATCCTGTGTTCCGTAGCTTCCAAGCCGAACTAGAGAATGTGTTTGAGGAATACAACATGTACCTTGACGATAACTCCACCCACGTGCGCAACTTTATTTTCGGCAAACTATACGAGGGACATGCCTACGCACGCGACATCATCGGTTATCCAGAGGACCTGAAGAATCCTAAACTGCGCAAGCTCATAGACTTCTACAATACATGGTATGTGCCTAACAATATGGCACTTATCTTGGTGGGCGATTTTGAGATTGAGACTACTAAACCATTGATTGAAAAGACCTTTGGCAAACTGCAATCGCGCCCTCTGCCTGAGCGCACCAAGTATCCTACTACTGCTTTCACACAAGATGAACGCTATACTGCGAAACTGGGCTATATGCCTGAGTTGAATATCGCATACAACGGTGTGGCTGTGGGCGATAAAGATGAACTGACATTGAATTTTGTAGCGAATCTGCTCTCCAACTCCATGCAGATTGGTTTGCTTGACCAACTGACATTGGACAATAAACTCATGTATGCCGTAGCAGCCAACGATACACGCCGCGACCAAGGTCGCTTCCTCGTGGTGGCAGTGCCATACATGGATGCTCAAACGCAAACCTATACTTCGCTCAAAGAAACGGAAGAAATGGTAATGAAAGAGGTGCAGAAACTGGTGGATGGCGACATTGACCCCGAGTTGGTGGAGATGGTACGCCAGAACTTCTACCAAGAGTTTGACCGCACAATGGAGTACCCTCAGATGAAGGTATCGTTGCTATACAACGCTTTTACTTATCAACAATCCGTAGAGGAGATCCTGCGCGAGAAAGAGTTGGTGGCTGCGATCACAATGGACGACCTCAAGCGCGTAGCAAAGCAGTATTTAGGTGCCCCAAAGAAGGTGTTTGAGATTGAGGAGGGTACACCTAAAAAAGACAAACTGCCCAAACCAAAAATCAAATCACTGGAGTCGCCAAAGGGCGAATCGGAGTATTGCCAATACTTGGATGCTATTCCTGCGGGCAAACTTACACCTACTTTCATAGACTTCTCTGACATTGACCAAGATCGTTTCTACGAGGGCGTGAGCGTATATTGCACACCTAACACAAAGAACCATATCTTCTCACTTCGTTTGAAATATGGTGTTGGTACATATGAGTTGCCACTATTAGAGTACGCTGCATCGCTAATGAATATGTCGGGTGTCAAGGGTACACCAGGCATCAAGCCAGCAGAGTTCCGCGCGAACCTCGCCAAGTTGGGCGGCAAATGCAGTTACTCAGTATCGGACGGATACTTCTATGTAGATATAGAAGGCAACGAAGAAAACTTAGAGAAGATTGTGGAGATGGTTAATTTGCATATGATGTTCCCTAACTTCGAGTCGGAGAACGATATGCTAATCAACAATATCAAGGGTCAAGTATATTCTTCGCGCCATGTAGAGGAACGCAACACCGATATAGTGGCAGATGCGGCCTTTGACTACGTACGTTATGGCGAGAACTCTCCATACATCAAGCGTCCTGCGTTGATGGAAGAGGTGCTGCAAATGACTCCTTCGCAACTCGAAGGTGTGTTGCACCAAGTGCAAAACTACGAATTGGAGATTCACTACGCAGGTGCGTTGCCAGCATTGGATGTGAAGAATATCCTCTATACCAAACTCTCACTCAACCAGCATGTACGCCCAACCAAATCGCCTGTGGAGCGTCCTGTTGTACCTATCACAGAGAATAAGATATACTTCCTCCCCGATGCAAGCATGCAACAAGCCAAAGTGTATTTCCTCATTGATGGCGAACCATACAACGTGAAGGAAGCAGTAAACTATATGGCATTCAACGAGTACTTTGGTGGCGGTTTCTCTGGTCTGGTAATGAATGAGATACGCGAAAAACGCTCTATGGCATATACCGCATATGGCTATTTCTCACGCGCGCCAAAACAAGGACAACTGACCAAGTTCACAGGCTATGTGGGTACACAATCCGACAAGGTAGCTGATGCGATAGACGTGTATATGAGCCTCTTGGATTCTATGCCACAATATCCAGAAACGATGGAAAATATCCGCACCGTGTTGCGCCAATCGGTATTGTCCAACAAACCTACTTTCCGTGGCAAGAGCCAACGCCTGACAGCCAATATGCTATTGGGATACAAAGTGGACCCTGCCATGCTGCAAGTGCGTGACATTCAACGTTTTACTTTTGATAATGTGCTATCTTTCTATGAGCAACGAGTAAAAGGTAAACCGATTGCTATTCTCATTATGGGTGATCCAAAACTTATTGACCAAAAGCAAATTAAAGCCAAGTATGGCAAGATTACCAAACTCTCTAAATCACGATTGTTTAGTTATTAATCGCCACAAGATAGAACCTTACCAAAACGCCATTTATGCCACAAACATAGATGGCGTTTTTATGTAATACACAAAATAGTACTTTTATTAAGATTGCTGTCTCTTTTACATCTCTTATACCTTGCCTAATTCCACCGAGAGAACTCCGAGAGATAACCGAGAGAACTCCGATTCAACTCCTTGCCCCAAAAGTGCTTTTTGTTAATATCGCCTCCAAATAAGGTTGTCTTGCTTCCTAAAAAAGTTGACTCGGTTCCTAAAAAGGTTGACTCATTTCCTGAAACCGTTTACTTATCTGTTAAAAAAAAATACCTTAAACGGAGATTTTTCTTGTTCAATCCAAAATAATTCACTACCTTTGCACCCGATTCTTACGCTGAAGGGCAATATGTTTTGCAAAAAGCGTTTTGCAGACGCACTTTTAGGGTAGGTTTCTGACATATTTAAATAGCGTTTATTGACGCTTTGTATTGACCAATAGAAACTTAGCAACTTCAAAAATTAAAGTAAAAATCAAAGTTTTTCAATAGATGCCTATGGGTATGATTATATCTATACTACATCTCGTTTAGGTGTAGTGTGTCATCATACCAGCGTAGGTTTCCTGTTGCATATTTTGACTTTAAGGTAATGCTAAGACCTCTATTGGTAAATATCAACGGAGGTCTGCGCTTTTTGTATTAAAAAGGCATGCCTTTGTACATATTAACAACTAAATTCATCAATATGGGAGAAATATCTAAAAGCTATTTGTATAATTCAGAGATTTTCGCTACCTTTGCAGCGGTATTATCTGTTAATAACGAATTCAACTATTCACAATTTAATCATTTTTCGCTATGAAAAAGATTTCTATATTCTTATTGGTGTTGCTATTGAATAGCATCAGCATGATTCAGGCGCGCACTTTGCAAGAAGCAGCGCAAGTAGCTAACGATTTTATTGCAAAACGTAGTATCATGATTCCATCGCACGCACAACGCACAGCAATGCAACGCCCTGTGGAATTGGCATATACTCATTATCAATTAGACGATACTACTCCTGCATTATATATTTTCAATGCAACGGAGAATAATGGATATGTACTCGTGTCGGCAGAAGATGAGGCTCGCACTATTTTAGGTTACGCTGATAACGGAAAATTTGATGCAGATAATATTCCTGCGAATATGGCTTTTTGGTTGCGCATGTATGCCGAAGAGTTGGCAAGTGTCAGCAAACAATCACCACTGCCAATTGGTTTAACATCATTGCAGGTACTCAGGCCTCTTACTCCTGCGAATTATCCTACAGTAGAACCTCTATTGGATGGTGTTATATGGGGACAAACTGCTCCATTCAACAATCTATGTCCTACAGTGAGTGGCTATAAAACTCCTACTGGTTGTGCTGCGACTGCCATTGCGCAGATTATGTACAAGCATCAATATCCCGCACAAGGTACAAGTAGCCACTCCTACAAAACCAACTCTTACAAAGTTTCCTTGAGTGCAGATTTTTGGGCAACAACATATGATTGGGCAAATATGCTGCCAGATTATTCTGGTTCGTATTCAGAAGAGCAAGCGACAGCTGTAGCGACTCTGATGTTGCATGCAGGTATTGCTATGGATATGGATTATGCACCCAACTTCAGTGGAGCAATAGGGGCTAATGCAATGAAAGCGTTGTATACGTATTTTGGTTATGATGCGAATATTACTGTTTTACCTAAGGGATATATACAGGAGAGTGATGTTTTGCGAGCAATCGCTACGGATTTGGAAGCAGGACGTCCTGTGTTTATGGAAGGAACTACTATCAATAGCGAGGGGCATGCTTTCGTGTGCGATGGTATGCAATCCGATGGATTCTTACATATCAACTGGGGGTGGGATGGCATCTCTAATGGCTACTTCGCATACTCGGCACTGGCTCCAGATGTACAAGGTACTGGTGGCAGTAGCAGTAACTTGGCATTTACCCAACGTGTAATAACATATACGGGTATTCAACCTAATCAAGGTGGAGTTGCTACACCACTTGTAACCGTAAGTGCCATCGAACGCACATCCAATGATGAAATAGGTAGAAATGATAAACTAAATTTAGCATTGTCTGGTTTTATGAGCAGAGGTATCACAGATGCTGCTGGCATACTGATGTATCACATCTATGATAGTAATGACAGTCTCGTGAGTGAAGTTGAAGTGAGAGATTTTGAGTTGGCATCGGGGTATTTCTATACTACTCCTATCCCTCTATCTCATGCTATTCCTTCGAACTTGTCCGTAGGCGAATACGAATTGGAGGTGGTGTATAAAGATGCCACCAACACTATTCGCCCGATTTTGGTAAAAGACAAAGGAGTAGTGCGTATCCCTATGACTATTAGTGAGTCATCTATCTCGTTTGTCCCACAAGAGCCAGCAGAGCTCGCACCCATCACTCAGGCACAAATCATTTACATGAATGGCACTAAACTATGGCAAGTAACTCTTTATTCAGATGGATTTTTGGCAGCCGATCCATCTAGTACAGATGTGGGAATACAATTAATAATTCAAAGCAGTAGTACAACGTCTATCGTTGGAACCTATGTGCTGGATGCTGCTTATAGTAAACAAATGGGTAGTATCAGTAGTGCAGTTTATGCGATAGGTATTTCACAAGCCTGCAAAACATATACCCCAAAACAATTGCACTTGACCATTAGCGAAGGTGAAAATGGAACACTACAATTCACATATTATATGGAGATTGATGCGGAAATACATCGTGAGAAACATACCATTGCACCTACATGGTATATGTTAGATGGTAGTGCTGCATATTATTACGATAGTCAAGTGACTTATGATCTCGCAGCATGGCTCACGCCATCTCGATCATCGAACATTGCGAAAACTTTTGCTACAAAAGGAGGAACTACTATGCCTTATTTTGTGCGTGGTATCGTATCCAATATACGCAATACTCCAGAAGAAATCACGCAATATCAGTCTGCTTGTTTTGATATTTCTGAAGATGGCACAACCGCAAATCAACTCTATTGCTACAATACTCGTTGGCTGGATAATACCGATTTTACAACAGGGGAAGAAATAAATATTGCTAATGAAGTGGTCGTATTAGGAGTTCTACAAACCAAAAATGGTACAGAGCCAGAGATTCAAGGATATATCTATAAATTTAATGAAAAATCTACTCAACGTGATTATAGCATTAAATCCTTATCGTTGGTTAGTATTGAGGGTATGAAGGTTACTTTTGCTTGGGAGAGCGAAGCGACCATGGTAGAAGTGCGTTTACTTAATGCTAAGAACAAGCAAATAGGCAAGATGTACACATCCGAAAAACAAGTTTCTTTCAATGCACCAGAAGTTGGCAAATATACTATCTGTGTGCGCCCAGTGGATGAAGATAAGCAATACTTGGCGGACGAAGTGAAATTAGTAATAGAAGTAGATGATTATTCTGTAATAGATCTCGCGTTGGTAAACATTGAAGATTTGAAAGTCACCGTGGGATGGACTACGAAAGCTCCGTTAGTGGAGGTGCGACTCTTGAATGCGAATAACAAGCAAATTGGTAAAACGCAGACATCTGAAAGCCAGATTACATTTACAGCTCCAGAAGTAGGACAATATACCATTGGTGTGCGTCCAATGGACAATAATCAACAATATTTGGGAGAAGAAACTACATTAATTGTAGTTGTAACACCTACCTGTGTAGAGGATGTAGCGACAATCGCAACCAAGACAAAGAAACTTTTAAGAAATGGTCAACTATTGATTATTCGTGATAACAAGATGTACAATGTTATGGGACAGGAATTGTAATTTAGTGTTTATAGGATGCTTCACTACAGTTTAGTGAACATCCTTTGGGCTTCAGTTAGATAGCAAGTGCGGACAGGAATGTCTGCACTTTTTTTTCTCTCTCTTCTCGCGAGGGCATAGCGGAGTTACAAATACGAAACAAATAGTGCGGTTATTGTGCGGTGCGGGTGGGGAAAACATATTTTTTCATGCACCAATTTGTCTATGTGAAGAAAAAGTAGTACATTCGGACACCGCCTTGCTTATGTGCAATTCCCCCGAAGCTACTGCAAAAAAAATGTAGCCTATGGCAACAAAAATAAACTTTTCTTGCACATATACATTTTTTTTTGTACCTTTGCAACGATATTTATAGTGACATCAAAAGAATTATGCATAAATCAGGTTTTGTAAATATAGTAGGCAATCCCAATGTGGGTAAGTCCACGCTGATGAACGTATTGGTGGGTGAGCGTCTGTCGATTATCACATCGAAAGCGCAAACCACTCGCCACCGTATCATGGGTATTGTCAATGGCGATGACTTTCAAATGGTGTATAGCGACACGCCAGGTGTACTGCAACCCAATTACAAACTCCAAGAACAGATGTTGGAGTTCTCGCGTTCGGCGTTGGTGGATGCAGATGTGTTGCTATATGTGACCGATGTACAAGATAATCCGGAAAAGAATGCAGATTTCCTAGAAAAAGTAAAACGTATCAAAACGAAAGTGTTCTTGGTAATTAACAAGATTGATTTGACTACCCAAGAAACTTTAGAGCAACTGGTGGAATATTGGCACCGCGTGTTGCCTGAGGCAACGGTATTCCCTATCTCAGCACAGCAGAAGTTTGGCACCGACCAACTCTTCGCAGCTATCCGTGAGGCACTGCCTGAATGTCCTCCATTCTTCCCTAAAGACCAATTGACCGACAAGTCATCGCGCTTCTTTGTGGATGAGATGATTCGCGAGAAGATTCTGCTCAACTATGATAAGGAGATTCCTTATAGCGTAGAGGTGGAGGTGGAGTCGTTTTTGGACGAAGAACCCGACGAACAACACCCAGAGGGCATCATCCGCATTGGTGCGGTCATCTACGTGGAGCGTGATAGTCAAAAGGGTATTATCATCGGTAAGGGTGGCAAAGCCCTCAAGCGTGTAGGCACGCAAGCCCGCCGCGAGATAGAGGCGTTCTTCGGAAAACCTGTTTTCTTGCAACTCTTCGTGAAAGTGGACAAAGATTGGCGCAGTTCGCAGACACGACTTCGCCACTACGGCTATGATTTGAATTAGTATTTTTGATATTAGCACGAAAGTGGCTGAATAACATAGTAATCACATAGTAATCTCATAGTGGAGATAGCATAATAAAGGGCTCGATAATCGAGCCCTTTATTGAGTATATGTAACTACATCTAATTATATAAAGCACGCGCACACGCGAAAACCGCACAAATAGAGAGTTACCACCGCAATGGCAATGCCCAAAATTATCGCAGCAACGGCAATGGTCCATTTGCTACCTTTCGACAAACCTTTCTTTGCAAATGGGTCTTTCAGCTTTACCATTGGATATTGAGCTTGATCAGTTAGGGTATTACCAAATAATACATTTACGATAGCATCGGCGTTGATAGCCCAGCCATTAGCATTGAGAAGAGGAGCGAGATTGCGTTTGCGGAGTTTCATCCATGCGAGAATCATAGATGGACCACTAATAACGAGCAATAAACCAGGAATAACTAACCATCCCCACCAACCTAATCCTTTCAAGCCTAAAGCTAAGCTAGTGAAGAAACTGCCAATATATCCGATAGCCATACCAATGGCCGCAAAGATACCAGCGAACTTAGCAATATCGAATGGTGCAGGTTGAGCAGGTTGTCCTGCGGCAGGAGCGGTTGCTGGAGCGGTTTGTAGTTTGGTGGTCATATCTGCGAAAGACTTCTTCTCTTTCTCTGCAGCCGACTTGGTAATCAATCCGCTTACCCAATCGCCTAATTTGCGGTAAGGGCTCCAGAACGCTTGACCGATTGAGATTGGATTATCAATAATCTTCACTACTTCAGCCTCCCAATCACGACCTTGGCGGTCATAGAAAAGAGCATTTTTGCCTACTTTCAGATTACGAATATCGCCTACAGTCATAGCAGCCACAATTTGCATGGTTTGCCCAGAGGCTTGGTGCTTGCAGTTACAGTAGATGAGGAACATACCGCTATCAGGAGCTTGAGTATTATGTTTTGCCATATCGCTGACCTTCAAGCAGAGGTTGCATGCGCGTTGGTCAATCACCAATGTACCAGCTTGGAATATAGCCCATGGCGCATCCTTTGCATCACCACGACCGAGCAATGCTTTGCCACGTTTAGCATAGAAGTCTTGGAAGGATACAAAATTGCGGAGCAGTGTTACGAAATCACGGCATAGCAATAGCAACTTCTCCAATGGTTTGTATTGCGCTTGCGCAGCAGTTAAAGCTGCAGCGTTAGCTGCTTCTGCAGCGGCTTTGCCAGCTTCATAGTCTGCAATATTCTTGCCCATTTCTGCAAATTTCTCTTCAGTAAGACCAGGCACTGCCGCTTCTGCAGGCAAAGTGGCCAAGCCCAGTTCTTGCAACTTAGCAGTATGGAAATATGTGGCATACGCTTCTTGACATGCCTTATACGCAGCAATCACATCGCCTGCGTATGGTGCTGCTGGAATAGCTTGTGCCTCAATGGTAGCACCAGCAATAGCTGCTTTCACCGCTTCTAGAGTGATGATGCCGTCTGTTGCAAGTGGAGTAGCTATGGCCAAAATAGCTTCGTCTGCGATATCCGATAATGAAAGGGCAGCTTTCTCTTCGAAGAGTACTTGTGGGTCCTTGAGCATTTTGCATAGCCATTGCGAAGTAGTCACAACATCGGTTATATGGATCTTGGCATCTCCATCGCTGTCCATGCTCTTGAGACTCTCATCAGCAATCTCCAAACCAGATGCTGGACAAGCTAGTACGGTCCAAAGTTTTTCGTCTAACTCAGCTAGGTGCTGAATGTCCTTATCATTTTTAATAACTACTCGTGTGTTACCGCCAATATTGGCGTATGTCCATGTGTGCTTTGACATAATAGTATGATATTTGAAGTTTAAATTTATAAAATTGCTGCAAAATTACAAAAATATTTGCATATATCAAAATTTTGTTGTACTTTTGCACGCTTTTTTGCGGAGATATACCCGCACGAGAAAAAAGTAGAATATATGTTTAACCTTTTAACGGAAAGAGAAGAGATAAAAATACCATCTGTAAGTCTTGTACTATAGTGATGATATAATTTGCTCTAGAGACTTTCCAAACAATGCTAATTATGGCAGAAAATCTTTCACTCCAGAACTTCGACTGGGATGCATTTGAGAATGAAGCTCAAGGCAAACAAAACGAAGAAATTCTTAGTAAGTACGACGCTACCCTTAGCGCAATCAAGGACCAAGAGGTAGTAGAAGGTACTGTAATTTCCATCAACAAACGTGAGGTAGTAGTAAATGTAGGCTACAAATCAGATGGTATCGTTCCTGCAGCTGAGTTCCGCTACAATCCTGATTTGAAGGTGGGTGATACTGTAGAGGTATATGTAGAGAGCCAAGAGGACAAAAATGGTCAACTCGTACTCTCACACAAAGAGGCTCGCGCTGCTCGTAGCTGGGATCGCGTTAACGAGGCTCTGGACAACAATGAGGTAGTTAAGGGTTACATCAAGTGCCGTACTAAAGGCGGTATGATCGTTGACATCTTGGGCACAGAGGCATTCTTGCCAGGTAGCCAAATTGATGTTAAGCCAATCCATGACTATGATATGTTTGTTGGCAAAACTATGGAATTCAAGATTGTTAAAGTAAATCCTGATTTCCGTAATGTGGTTGTTTCGCACAAAGCACTCATCGAGGCAGAACTCGAAGCACAAAAGAAAGAAATTATCTCTCATCTTGAGAAAGGTCAAGTTCTTGAAGGTACCATCAAAGCAATTATGCCATATGGTGTGTTCATGGATCTTGGTGGCGTAGACGGTTTGATTCACATCACCGATCTTAGCTGGGGCCGCGTAAGCAATCCTAATGAGATCGTTAAAGAGGGCGAGAAAATCAATGTGGTTATCCTCGACTTTGATGATGATAAAAAACGTATCGCACTTGGCTTGAAACAACTTACTCCTCACCCATGGGAGGCATTGAATGCTGACTTGAAGGTAGGTGATAAGATTGGTGGTAAAGTAGTGGTTATGGCTGACTACGGAGCATTCGTAGAAGTTGCTCCTGGTGTAGAAGGCTTGATCCACGTAAGCGAAATGAGCTGGAGCCAACACCTCCGTTCTGCTAACGATTTCTTGAAAGTAGGTCAAGAAGTAGAGGCTGTGATTTTGACTCTCGACCGCGACGAGCGTAAGATGTCTCTCGGTTTGAAGCAATTGAAAGCTGATCCATGGGAAACTATTGATACCAAGTATGCTGTTGGTACACGCCACTTTGCAAAAGTTCGTAACTTTACAAACTTTGGTGTATTCGTTGAGATCGAGGAAGGTGTTGATGGTTTGATTCATATCAGTGACTTGAGCTGGACCAAGAAAATCAAACATCCAAATGAATTCACTCAAATTGGTGCAGAAATCGAGGTTGCTGTTCTTGAAATTGATAAAGAGAACCGTCGTCTCTCACTCGGCCATAAACAATTGGAGGAGAATCCATGGGAAGAACTTGCTGCTAAATACGGCGTAGATACAATCGTATCTGGTAAAGTAGCTGAAGTTACCGATAAGGGTGCTATCGTTGTTCTTGAGGATGGAGTTGAAGGCTTCTGCACAGCTCGTCACCTTCAAAAAGAGGATAAAGGCGCTGTGGCTGTAGGTGATGCTATGGACTTCAAGGTTATCGAGTTCAATCGTGATGCTAAACGTATTCTTCTCTCACACCTCCGCACTTGGGAAGAGCGCAAAGAGGCTCCTGCTAAAGAGGTGAAAGTAAAGAAGGAGAAAGAGGCTCAACCAGAATTGCCAAAGATGGAGAAAACTACTCTTGGTGATTTGAGCGTACTCGCTGATCTTAAGGCTTCTATGGCTGCTGATGAAAAACCAGCCAAAGCTAAAAAAGCTACAAAGAAAGCTGCTGAAGCCGCTGAATAATCAGCCAGATTAATAAATGAAAAGGACGTGCATGCACGTCCTTTTTTTGTGTAATGCTTGATTATAGTAGTGATAATTATTGATTAATAGTAGAATCCTAGACCTAAATCTACAAACTATATTTTGTCAAAAGAATTTTCATCATGGCCTGCAAGAATATATGCCATGGAAAATGAGTCTTATCTACCTTGCCATCAGGCATAGTCCATCCGAAAATCGTCCAGAGATGCGGAAATCAATGTCAATAGCAAAGCACTGAAGATAGCATGAATCGTGAATAATATAGTAAGGAATATACGCCCGATATCAAAAGCGAATAACCCCCAATCAACCCAAACGACTGATACGAGTCAACTCTTCGTTGTCAAGAATTTGAATCTTTCGGCCATCCAAAGCAATAAGACCTTCACTAGCAAACTGAGATAGTGTACGTATAGCATTCGATGTGGTCATATTGGACATATTAGCTAAATCCTCGCGGGCCATATACATGGCAATAGTTGCTCCATCCTCGTCTAGACCATAGGTCCTTTTGAGCGTGATAAGTGTCTCTGCCAATCGGCCACGAATATGCTTTTGAGTAAGATTTACTGTTTGTGATTCAGATATAGCCAAATCTTTAGCCATTGCTTTTAAGACAGCAAAACAAAACTCGTTGTTATGTTGCACTAATTTAAGGAAAGCTTCACGGCGTACACGATATACTACAGTGGGTTCCAAAGTACTTGCGCAGGAAGAATGTGCATCGCCTACAATAGCACTACGATATCCAAACATATCAAAGGGCTTGAGTAAACGAATGATTTGTACTCGTTGTCCCACTCCCTCTTTTGATAAACGCACTGTACCAGAAATAACCATCATGATATGTGTGGGGGAGTCTCCCTCACGATGAATCATCTCGTTTTTACGATACTTCTTGATTTCAGAATTGTTATCAATAAAGGATTTTTGCTCTGGTGTGAGGGATGCCCAAATAGGGTTAAGATCCCATAGTTTACCAAATTCCTCCTGATATTTACGCATACCTTTTGACTAATTAGGCTGCAAAGGTAATGAATTTTTATGAAACAAACAAAAAAAAATGAGATTATTATGTATATTTCGAATATTTTTCGTAACTTTGCAGCGTAATTGGATTGTATAATCGAAGATAAATCATATTTATGGACATTTCAGTATTAGTACCATTGTATAATGAAGCAGAAAGTTTGCCAGTTCTGTATAATTGGATTGTGCGCGTAATGCATGATAGCAATTTTACATATGAAATCATTTTTCTTAATGATGGCTCTACGGATTCTTCGTGGTCTGTAATACAAGATTTACATAATCAAGATGAACATGTACGTGGGATATGTTTTCGTCGCAACTATGGTAAATCAGCAGCTTTGCATTGTGGATTCCAAGCGGCAAAAGGGGATGTTGTGATTACAATGGATGCAGATTTGCAAGATTCGCCTGATGAGATACCAGAACTTTATCGCATGATAAAAGAAGATGGCTTTGATTTGGTGAGCGGATGGAAACAAAAGCGCTATGACAATAAATTGACAAAGAATTTACCAAGCAAACTCTTTAATGCTACTGCTCGTTGGGTAACCGGTATTAAATTGCATGATATGAACTGTGGCCTTAAGGCATATAGACAGGAAGTAGTTAAAAATATTGAGGTCTTTTCAGAAATGCACCGCTATATCCCATATCTAGCGAAAAATGCCGGATTTACAAAGATTGGCGAAAAAGTAGTGCAACATCGTAAACGTGAGTATGGTGAAAGTAAATTTGGTATGAGCCGTTTTGTGAATGGCTATTTAGATTTATTAACGTTATGGTTCCTTAACAAATTTGGTAAACAACCAATGCATTTCTTTGGATTAGTAGGAAGCGTTATGTTCATCCTCGGATTTATAGCTATTGTAGTTGTAGGTGCAATGAAACTATATGCCTTAGCAAATGGTGTACCAGCAATGCTAGTTGGAGTGAATCCATATTTTCATTTGAGCATCCTTATGATGATATTGGGTTGTATGCTTTTCTTGGCAGGTTTCTTGGGCGAACTAATCATTCGTAATTCTAGTGAACGCAATAATTATCTCGTTCGCGAAGTGATAGGTGGTGATAAATGATAACTGCTAATCAAATATTTGATCTGTATCGTGATGCAGATTTCCTAACAGAGGAAGATTGTGCCGATTTTCTTGTATTAGTACAGGATACTGATATTTTATCTGAAGGGATAATGGCTATTACAGGTTTGACTTTGTCTTTGCTGGAGAAACAATGGAGCAAAGACAAAATGCTATTGTTAATGAAAGCATATCATTTAGTGAAGGCAGATGAATTGCGTGAACGCATAATAGTGGGCTTATTGATGGTGATGATGAAGAACAATGTGATTATGCGTGAAAATCCAGATATTCATGATATGGTTCAAGATATTTTGACAGATGTACCAGAACTCAGTTTTACGGCTTTGTGTAACATAGCCCGTACCTCCCGAGTGAAGTATCTGGAAAAATTCAATCAGCAAATGGCCCAAGATATAATGCCTTTAATGGATCAAGTAGGGTCGGATGAATTCTATGATGTGATACGTAAACACCAAGGCGAAATGGAAAAAATAGCTCGTCTGCATTTAGATCAGAATTTCTTGATTTTTAAGACTGCTTATTATACGGATTTTTTTCGTGCTAAAGCTGTGAACTGGTTTTTGCTATGGGATGATAAGCAATTACTAAATGTGGCAGAAGAAGAGCGTGAACAAGTGCAAGAGATGATTAATATCTGGCCTATGTGTGACAGCGACAAATATGCATTGATAGGGATGTCTAGCATGATTCGCAATACTTTAAAATCGCAAATTCAAGGCGATGCATTGGCACAAATAGGAGATTCGTTGGGACAAGTTCAAATTGTTACTAATGGTTATGTGCAACAATTGTATCGCTACTTTCGTCTATCGCCTTTTGCACCAAGTAATCCGTTTGAATTGGTGACTTATCTTCGCGATACATGGGTTTACCGCTTAGTTGTAGTAGGCAATAAAGCTAAGAAAACTATTAGTGAGTTGCTTTCTTAATCTAACATCTGCCCAAAATTATTTGACAACTGAATCATTTGATCATATTCTTCTGGGGACAAGTCATAGAAGTAGTAGTTGCGTGGATCCACGGGGCGACCATTCAGTCGCACCTCGTAGTGCAAGTGAGGACCCGTTGATTTACCCGTATTTCCTACTAATGCAATAATATCTGAACGACGCACTTTTTGTCCTTTGCGTACGAGTGACTTAAAAAGGTGTGCATAGAGTGTTTCGTAACCAAAACCATGGTCTAGGATAACGGTATTCCCGTATCCTTGTTTCCATCCTGAGAATTTTACAGTCGCATTACCAGTTGCAAAGACTTCAGTGCCAGTAGGTGCAGTAAAGTCCATACCTTGGTGAAATTTACGTACGTGATAAACTGGATCGATACGCATGCCATAACCTGAAGCTACGCGTTTAAGGTCCTTATTCATCACAGGCTGGATAGCAGGGATATTTTCCATTCGAATTTCTTGATTTTTAGCCATCTCTAGCACTTCATCATAAGACTTTGCCTGCACGTAAATTTCCTTTTCTAGTACATCTACTTTCAATGCTAAATCAGCAGAAAGTTGGTTGTTGGTCATCTGTGCAATTTGTTCATAATAACTGATTTTTCGTTGAGTACCTTGTCGAATGCTCAATGGTATAGGTTCTGCCCCGAAAAGTACACGGTATAGGTTATCATCACGTTGTTGCAAATCGGTCATTACAATTTGCATTTGATCTACTTGTTGATTGAGAATCTCCAATTGTGATTGAAGACCTTCTTTTTCGCGCAAAAGTTGTTTCTCTCGAGGTGATGGGAAAAAAGTTAGAAATAAGAATAGAAAGACTATTCCCAAAATAATACCTCCAAAAATATATATACCTGTTTGACGTAGCCAATATGCCAAACCATGTTCCACTTGTTCGAGAGCAAGGGTCTCGGGGTTAATTTTGTATTTCTTTTTTATTGTCATATCTAATGTGGTTTATATCGTGTAGTATTCTTTTCCTAGTGTAATGTCATTGTTAGTTTTTTCGTTTCCACCAAAAGAAATAACCATTCTGTTTTTGTTTTTCCTCTTTTGTTCGAGCCACAAACACTGGCTGCATAGTATATGGATTAATTCCTGTGTAGAACATTGTTGTAGCAAGTGTCATAGGTGTGGGAGTGAAATCTTGTACTTGTTCTGGACGATAGTGAAGACGCTTGCATTGTTCTGCCAAGTGCTGCATATCTTTGTTGGTGCAACCTGGGTGCGATGAAATAAAATAGGGTATCAACTGCTGACGCATTCCTGCTGCTGCGTTCACTTCTTCAAAAAAATGGTGGAATCGCTCATAATGCTCCCAAGAGGGTTTTCGCATTAGCTTCAGTACTTCGTCTGCAGTATGTTCTGGTGCTACTTTCAAACGTCCAGATACGTGCTTTAGGATAAGTTCTCTGCCATATGTTTCGTTCATCAGGTCATACCGAATACCACTGCCTACAAAAGATTTTTTAATGTATGGTAAGCGATCTACTTGTTTGTAGATGTGCATTAATGGCGCAAAATCTTGGTTTAAATTTTTGCAAATGCTTGGGTGTAAGCAACTAGGCCGTGCGCATTTTTCGCATAAACTCATGTTTTTGCCGTGCATGCCATACATGTTTGCAGAAGGTCCTCCTAAATCGCTCAAATAACCTTTCCAATCTGGCAAATCTTTGAGTTGATTAATCTGTTTAAGTATACTCTCTTCCGAACGTGAAGTGATCTGTTTACCTTGATGTGCCGATATGGTGCAGAAACTACACCCTCCAAAGCAGCCACGATGCATACATACAGAAAAACGAATCATTTCGTATGCGGGGATATGTTTGTTCTTGTATTTTGGGTGTGGATGATATTGAAATGGTAGATTGTATATAGAATCCAACTCTTCAGTAGTCATAGTAGGAAATGGCGGATTTACCACAATACATTTATCACCTATAGGTTGTAGAATAGTGGCTGCTTTGATTTTGTTACTTTCGATTTCAATCAATCGAAAGTTCTCAGCATGCATCTGTTTGCTTCTAGCAGCCTCTTCATGAGAGTGAAGAATTATTACGTCTTCTTTTTTCTCATCTAGTTTTTCTCTATTTGCGAGATATGCAATCTGTGGAATATCCTGAAACTTGAAATTATTTTCGCTTGTGACATTCTCTAATCTTTTAGCTATAGCCACAATCTGCTTCTCCCCCATAC
This sequence comes from Paludibacteraceae bacterium, assembly GCA_045531475.1. Classification (GTDB taxonomy): domain Bacteria; phylum Bacteroidota; class Bacteroidia; order Bacteroidales; family Paludibacteraceae; genus Colicola. The sequence continues at coordinate 27,937 of JAZSEB010000019.1, read as the reverse complement.
CATATACAAGAATATTGGCTTTTGAATCTATGAGGATGCTTGGCATAAGCCGGTCGGACCAATAATCATAGTGAGTCAAACGTCGCATGGACGCTTCTATACCCCCTATAACGATAGGTACATCAGGATAATGCTCGCGCAGAATTTTGCAGTATGTGATGGTGCAGTAGTCTGGTCTCATGCTCGCTTTACCTTCGGGGGTGTATGCGTCATCAGAGCGTAGGCGTTTGTTAGCGGTATAGTGGTTAACCATCGAGTCCATACTACCTGAAGTCACGGCAAAAAACAATCTAGGACGCCCTAATTTTGTAAAATCGCGATGATCACCTCGCCAATCTGGTTGAGGCACTATAGCTACCTTGTAGCCAGCATTTTCTAGCACACGTCCTATTACAGCTGCACCAAAAGCAGGATGATCAATATATGCATCACCCGAGAAGAGGATAATATCCACTTCGGTCCAACCTCGGAGTTGCAACTCCTTTTTGGTAGTAGGCAAATATGCTTTGAGATCAAACAATATTATATGATTATCAGTTACTTTACTTTTATGTATGTAATAGTACCTTCGCTGCTGGTGAAGATACACTCTTTGTTGCTCAATGGCAATGGCGTATTCAATATCGAGTTGCCGATCTTATGGCGCCATAGTACTTTGCCAGTAGCAGCGTCCATACCCAACAGCAACCCATTTTTGGTGCTAACCCACAGTATACCATCTTTCTCTAGTGGCATAGCCGGATTGTGCTCATACCCGAAATCGGCATGTGTGGCCCATCGGGTTATGGGCGTTTGTGCTGTTGCATCCATTGCTACTATGGTATCCCACATACACTTAGAATAAACCGTTTTCCCATCTTCGCTCAAACCTACAGTTTCGCGAACTTTATACTCTTTGGTGCGCCAAACCTCGGCACCTGTTTTTGCGTCTAAGCAGGTGAAATAGCGGTCGGGAGCAGTGATGAAAATTTTGCCGTTAGCAGCCACTGGCCATACGCTGGCTGGCGAGAGTTTAGAATTGCCCTTTCCATTATTCCACTTCCAGACTAAAGAACCATCTAATAGATTTAATGCATAGAAATATGTATCCCAACAACCAAAATATAGTTTTTGATCATATATGAGAGGACGAGTGAGAACATAGTTTTTTAGCTCATCGAATGACCATTTTATTTTACCGGTATGGATATCTATAGCAAACATTCTGCCATCACCACCTCCTATATATGCAATGCCTTCGTGGATGGTGGCAGCACCCATCACAGCCTGACGAGTGGTTAAATGCCATATCTCCTTACCTGTTTTAGCATCCAAACCATATATATTATAGTTCGCACTTCCAAAAACGACTACTCCTTCGCTTACTGCAGGTGAACCTACGATGCGCATCCCTGTGTCGAAGGTCCAGCGAATCTTGCCAGATTTGATATCTAAAGCGTACATGCAGCCAATATCATCACCTATAAAAAGATTCTTTTCGTCGGTAACAGGGGTGGAGTAGATACCACCCTTAAGTGCTTTATGCCAACGGCGGGTAACATTTTTATATTCGCTGTTGACTGAGAAATTAGGACGTAATTCGTCGTTGGAAGGACCATAATTCTTTTTTTCGAAGGGCAAACTTAACCATTGCTTTGCTGGGAAAGGACTATTAGGCGTACGTTCGTGGAAGCGGATACTGTCTGTGATGGTAATGATAGAATAACCATTGATTGTGTCGTTCGCGCTCAGATTCGAACGATTTAGTACGTCTGCTATACCATCACAATCAAAAAGTAAATTGCGATGATAATGCCCCCCTATGATACATTGTACATTGTGCTGGCGAAGTACATCTGTAACTTCATACCAGTTATCTACGTCACCATTGCGTAGCGGATAGTGAGTGAATACAAAAATAGGAGCATCACCAACAGCAGATATACTATCAAGGTTATATTTTAGCCACGCAATATCTTGAGGTGCTACGTGACCATCTGCCATACGAATCACGGGACCGGAATTAAATCCAATGAAAAACATCCCGTTGTGAGAGAATGCAAAGCGACTATCACCAAATACGCGACTAAAATCCATCACACCAGACTCAGACCAAGTTGTCTCGTGGTTGCCTGATGCTACGTAATATGGTATATTGAGTTGATCGAGAGTGTTTTTGACAAGTTCGATAGAAGCACGATCTCCATTTTCAGAAAGGTCGCCGGTTGCAATCACAAACTCAATATTTGGATTTTGGTTGATATCAGCAACAGAACGCTGAAGATCTTCAGTCGGACGAGGGTTACTGATGTTAATATGAGTATCAGTCAGTAACGCAAAAGAAAATAATAAGATAGATAGAAAATTCATATCATTTGTGTATTTACGATTATTCTAGTTGTAAATTCATTCGAGTGCGGAGTTCGTCTAAGTGATTGTTCATTTCGTTAAGCAACTTATATTTTTCCGTTGATGTATAGGCAATTTTCTTATGCTCATATTCGGCCACTTTTACATGAAGCTGTATAAGGTCATTTTGCAATTCTTTACGAATGGCATCCATGAGTTTTCTTCCGAATTTAGCGAATTCTTTCTTTTGTAAAGTATTGGCCACTGTTATGTGGAATGTAGTTGCAGTATCCATCACAGGTTCGTAGGTAGTCAGCATAGCCTTAAAGCGCTCTTCTCCTTGGAAGTTTTTAATCTGACCAACCCACGCGCTTTTGAGTTGGTCAAGTGTAAAAGGGCGATTGGTTGATTGAGAAATGGGACTATTAGGTGATGAAGAACCTGTAAGTTCACCTGTTTGCACTAACTCGCTAATTGCCCGTGGTTGGCTAGTTATGCTAGAATCAATCAACCCTAAATTTCCAAGTGATGGCATAGCATCCATTGTAGGTTTGAGAGTTGGTGATGCGTTTGTTGCTGTTTTTGGGGCAACGCTTGGAGTAGAAATAACTTCTTTTGATTTTGATGAATTCGTTTTTATGGGAACTGCATTGACTTGGGGTATTGTTCCGCTTGATGTTGTATTGCTTTTGGGAATATGAGGTGTAGATTCTGCTGTATAATTGATGCCGATAGTACATAATTTTACTAACGCAAGTTCAACAGTTAATCGTTTATTACGTGCGGTTCGATAATTTATATCGCAGTTATTTATAATCTCTAGCGCTTGGAATAACCATTTAGCACTGCAATGTGTGGCTTGTTCCTGATAATGTTGACGGATTGTATCGGAAGTTTCTAATAGTTGTACAGTGACAGCATCCTTACTCACTAATACGTCTCTCAGGTGCTGGGCAAATCCCGTAATGAAATGTCCTGCATCAAATCCTTTTTGCAAAACTTCATTAAGCAATAATAGTGCTTTGCTGACTTGTTGCGAAATTGCTGCATCAACAAGGTGAAAATAATAATCGGTGTTGAGAACGTTTAATACCTCAATGGCCTGCTCATAATTTATATTACCACCACAAAATGATACTAGTTGATCAAAAATACTAAGTGCATCACGCATACCTCCATCTGCTTTTTGGGCTACTACGTTTAGGGCTTCTTCACTAGCATTAATACCCTCTTGTTGTGCTACATATTGCAAATGATGAATAGTATCAAGTACAGTAATACGGCTAAAATCATATACTTGACAACGGCTGAGAATTGTAGGTAGTACTTTGTGCTTTTCGGTGGTTGCCAATATGAAGATAGCATATGATGGTGGCTCCTCTAATGTTTTAAGAAGAGCATTAAAAGCACCCTGTGAAAGCATGTGTACCTCGTCAATGATGTATACGCTATATTTCCCTACTTGTGGTGGAATACGAACTTGGTCAATCAATGAACGAATATCTTCGACGGAATTGTTGGACGCAGCATCCAATTCGTGGATGTTGAATGAACGCTGTTCGTTGAATGCTGTACAGGATTCGCATTGATTGCAAGCTTCGTGGCCATCTGTTGGATTTAGACAATTGATTGTTTTAGCAAATATGCGTGCACAAGTGGTTTTGCCAACGCCACGTGGACCGCAAAATAAATATGCATGTGCTAAGTGATTGGTACGAATAGCGTTACGCAAAGTTTGCGTCAAAGCTTCTTGTCCCACTACACTCTCAAAGGTTGTAGGACGATACTTCCGAGCAGATACGATATAATTCTCCATAATATGCAATTATTGCGCAAAGGTACGAAAAAAAACGAATATGTACAAATTTTTTGACAAAATTTGCTCAGCTGTATTTTTTTTTGTACCTTTGCAGGCGTTATGGCATAGTTTTTGACTCTTTTATTGAAGAGAGTGATAAAATAATTACCATAATTTAATAAACGATAGTATGAAGAAATATGTATGTGACGTGTGTGGTTGGGAATATGACCCCGCGGTAGGTGTAGAAGAGATGGACATTGCTCCAGGTACAGCATGGGAAGATGTTCCTGATGATTTTGTTTGCCCGCTTTGCGGAGTCGGAAAGGAAGAATTCTCGGAAAACTGATAACGCGAGAATTTTAAAATATAAGTTGGGTGAAAATAAAATTTGTTACCTTAGGGTGTAAATTAAACTTTGCTGAGAGTAGCGCTCTCGGCAAAGAACTTTTGTTGCGTGGACATGAACGTACTTTGGCTAATGAAGTACCAGATGTTTGTGTGGTTAATACTTGCAGTGTGACAGATGCTGCAGATCATAAAGATCGTCAGATGATCAATCAGTTACACAGAAAGTTTCCGAATGCGACTATTGTTGTGACTGGTTGTTATGCTCAGTTACAACCCCAACAAATCAGTATTATTCCAGGAGTAGATTATGTATTGGGGCAGAATGAAAAATATGATATTCCTGCGCTTGTAGAAGAGATTGAAACTAAGAAGGGAAATATTGAAAGGATTCGTGTGGCTGCGATTCGTGAAGTGGAGACATTTCATAGTGTGCGTTCAGGAAATGATCGTACACGTTGTTTTATCAAAGTGCAAGATGGTTGTAATTATTTTTGTACATATTGCACAATTCCATACGCACGTGGTAAATCTCGTAATCCAAAAATAGAGGATGTGCTCTATAATGCACAAGAGGCAATAAATCAGGGTGCTAAAGAGCTGATACTTACAGGCGTGAATATTGGTGATTTCGGTAGAAGTACGGGAGAAACGTTTTTAGATTTAATAAAGGGTATTGACTTGTTGGATGGTGATTTTCGCGTTCGTATATCATCTTGTGAACCAAATTTACTGACAGATGAGATTATTGATTTTGTGGCGCAGTCTCGACATTTTGCACCGCATTTCCACATCCCTTTACAATCAGGTAGTAATGAGGTGCTTTCCATAATGAAGCGTCGGTATACCCGTGAACTTTTTGCTGAACGTGTGAACCACATTAAGGCGGTAATGCCACATGCATTTATTGGTGTAGATTGCATGGTTGGTGTACGCGGTGAAACACAGGAGTACTGGGAAGACTATTTGTTGTTTATCAAGGAATTGGATGTAAGCCAATTACATGTGTTTACCTATTCTGAACGTGCTAATACACGTATGTTAGACATGGATCTTTATGTGGTGCCCAAGTCAGAAAGGCAACGCCGAAGTAAGATATTACATGCTGTTTCGGAAGAAAAGACAAAGGCTTTTTATGATAAATTTACCAATCGAGAAGCTGTCGTATTATGGGAATCAAAAAAAGAAGGTAATCAAATGGCTGGGTTTACAGACAATTATATAAAGGTATATTGTGACTATGATAAGAGCAAGATTAATACTTTTGAAGTGATAAATAGCTGTAGTTGATAGGTAATTTTGCATTTGAAAAGCATTTTTTTGTTTAAACTCTTGTATATTTCAAAAAATAGTAGTACTTTTGCAGTGTCAAAGTGTAAAGCACTACGATATTCTCCTATATTTTTTACTTTTTAAAAGATAAATTCCATACATTTTTATGCAATACGATATGCGAAAACTCGGGCAAATGTCGCTCGAACAATTAACTGAAATTGCCCAATCGTTTGATATTAAGATTGGAAGAGGTGCAGATAATCAGTCTATTATTTATCAAATTCTGGATGCACAAGCTGACAAACATGGCGCAGAAGTGCAAGCGCGTGCAGATGCCCGCGAAGAGAAGCGTAAAGGAAAACGTACCAGAATACAAAACATTCCGCAAAAAGTGAATACGGATAATTTAAAAGGTAATCGTGTGCTTGCTACAGTGGGTAATAAAGAGGAAACGTTGGATCAAATCAAGGAAGAACAGTCTAAGCAACCAGTACCAAGACCTGTTATTTCTGCAGTTCAAGTGTCTATGTTTGAGGGGGCTAAAGGACCAGAAACTCAAAAAACTGAAGAATCAAAAGTTGCTGCACCAGAAATTGAAGAACAACCGGTAAAGAAACGTGGTTGTAAGTCAAAAGCGTCAGAAAATAAAGTGCAAAAAGCAGAAGGGAAGAAAATGGATTCAGAGCCTCTAGTAGATACTATTTCAATGGAACAGGCAGAGACGCAATCACCAAGTAAAAAGCGTGGTCGTCCAAAGAAAAACTCTCAATCTTCACTCGAAAACACAAAGACAACCCCTAAAGAAGTAATGCTTGATGAATCTGTCGTAGAAGCAAGTGAAATAGTTGTTGCTACAGAAAAGGTAGATAATACGCATGTGCAAAGTCGTAAAAGCGAAACACGAGAGGAGCGCCAAGCGCGTGTAAATGCTCGTATTGCTCAAATTACTCAGCAGATAGCGAAGCGAGAAGAGCAAATAGCGAATGGTGAAGAGATTACTCCTATCAACGAGAAACCACAACCCAAACCAGTCATAGCTCCTGAAGAAGAAATGCTGAATGATGGAGCCGAAGCTTTTGGTGATACGATCACTGCTATTGGTACATTGGAATGTGCTCCTGATGGATATGGATTTTTACGTAGTGCAGATTACAATTATATTTCTTCCCCAGATGATATCTACGTGTCACAGCAACAGATACGCCAGTATAGTCTTAAGACAGGTGATACTGTAGAGTGCACGATACGTCCACCTAAAGAGACAGATAAGTATTTCCCAATGAAAGAGGTGATTCGAATCAATGGAATTGCTCCCGCATTGGCGAAAGAACGTATTGCGTTTGAGAATCTAACTCCGCTTTTCCCAGATGAAAAATTCAAACTATGTAAGGGTGATAAAAGTGATCCCTTGTCGGTGCGTATTATTGATTTCTTTGCACCAATAGGTAAAGGCCAACGTGGACTGATTGTTGCGCAGCCAAAAACTGGTAAGACGGTGCTACTCAAGCAAATAGCAAATGCTATTGCCTCGAATCATCCAGAAGTTTATATGATTGTTTTGCTAATTGATGAGCGTCCTGAAGAAGTGACAGACATGGCTCGATCAGTGAATGCTGAGGTGATAGCATCCACCTTTGATGAACCAGCAGAAAATCATGTTAAAGTGGCAAATATTGTACATGAAAAAGCTAAACGATTGGTGGAGTGTGGGCATGATGTTGTGATTTTGTTGGATAGTATTACTCGTCTAGCTCGTGCGTACAATACAGTGGCGCCAGCGAGTGGCAAAGTGTTATCAGGTGGTGTGGAAGCTCAAGCATTGCACAAACCTAAACGTTTCTTTGGTGCAGCCCGTAATATTGAGAATGGCGGAAGCTTGACAATCATTGCAACTGCGCTCACCGAAACCGGTAGCAAGATGGATGATGTGATATTTGAGGAGTTTAAGGGAACGGGTAATATGGAATTGCAATTAGATCGAAAGTTGAGTAATAAGCGTATCTTCCCTGCAGTGGATATTCCTGCTTCATCTACTCGTCGCGATGATTTGCTATTGCCCGCAGATGTGCTATCACGTATGTGGATGATTCGTAAAGAATTAACCGACATGAATAGCGTGGAAGCAATGGAAAAATTGAAAACATATATGGAGCGCACCAATGATAATGATGAGTTTTTGTTGGCTGTGACAGGGGCAAGATAGGCTTTACTTATGGTCATGTTCCGATGAGATTCCGATGCAGACGGCTGGCAGAAGAATGGGAAATGGCAATTTAATCGATGGTGAGCGAATAAGAGATTGTTATGCGAATAGTAATAATTAATGGTCCGAATTTAAATCTGTTGGGTAGGCGCGAGCCCTCGCTTTATGGCACTCGCTCTATGGAGCAGGTGCTCTTGGACATACAATGTGCTCATCCAGACTTATATTTGGAATATCGACAATCTAATCATGAAGGAGATTTGATTGATTGGATACAGGAGTTTGCTTTTCCATCATTGAATACGGAGCCATGTGATGGTATAGTACTGAATGCAGGTGGTTATACGCATACTAGTGTAGCACTTCGTGACGCAGTAGCATGTGCGATGGTGCCAGTAATAGAGGTGCATATCTCGAATATCGCTGAACGTGAAGAATTTAGACGAATAAGTTTGTTGACAGACGTCTGTTCGCAATCAATAATAGGACAGGGTACCGATGGCTATTTGCAAGCCGTAGAATGGTTACTGAAAAAGAAAAGATTATGAAGAAATTATCTATAATATTCCTACTTTCACTGGTTAGTATTGTATCATTGAAAGCACAAAATAATCCCTATGTAGATGATAAACTAATACACTTTGGTTTTTCATTAGGTATGGATTTCCTCTCATATGCTATCCAAGAAACGGATACTGCATTGCAACTAGAGATGCATGATGCGGCATATCATACTCGTGTATCTGCTCCGTCTATGGGATTTGCTGTAGGATTTATTACAGACTTACGTCTAACACGTCATCTGAATCTTCGTTTTTGTCCAGCTTTACACTTTGGACAGCGTACGATAACGTATAAAAGTTATCAAAAAGTAGACTCGTTGATAAGTGGAGCACTTTGCACAAATAATAAACCATCGATATTGTCCATACCAATTTCTATACCATTGTATATCAAATGGTCTGCAGAAAGGGAAGTGAATTATCGCCCGTATGTGATAGCTGGCGGAGGTATTAGTTATGATGTAATGCGAGATAAAGATAAAGTGATTCTGCCTAAGCCATTTGATTGCTTTGTAGAAGTGGGTTTTGGTTGTGATTTCTATTTTCGTTGGTTCAAATGTTGTCCAGAAATCCGGTATCGTATAGGATTTTTAGACGTTCTCACTCCAGTGGCAGACCGCGAGAAAGAGAAATGGAATATCGGTGAATCAGATTATTTCTATACGGATGCTATATCAAAATTAAATAATCATCAGATTTCTTTAATTTTTAATTTCGAGTAATGATAGTTGATTCAAAGATATATACTAAAAATGCCCTTATAAAATTGAGGAGTGTCTTCGTAGTGGTATTTTTGTTATTAGGATTATCAGCATGCCAACAAGATGTGCTGTCAGATGATCCTAGTTTGTGTATATCTTTTTCTCATGATACTTTGATGTTTGATACTGTATTTACAGATATGGGATCATCCACAAAGCGTATGCTAGTGTATAATCCTAATAAGAATGCAGTACAAATAAAGCAAGTAAGCATGCAAGATGGTCGGTATTTCCACATCAATCTAGATGGTGAAAATCAATTAAATCATTTGAGAGATATAACGCTACGTGGTGGAGATAGTCTTTTCTTGTTTGTGCGAGTTTACATTGATCCTCAGCAACAAAACACACCAGTTTTGGTTGAGGACTCAATCACATTTTTAGTGAATGAGAAGTTACAACATGTGTGTTTGCAAGCATATGGACAAAATGTGGAGATTTTACGAGGCGATAATAAGTTACTTGTATACGATCATCTAGCGTTAACCAATGTAAAACCATATCTGCTGTACGATACAATTGTGGTTAAAGGCTTGTTATCCATCCAAAAAGGAACCACAATATATATGCACACGGGTGCTAGTATATATGCATATGGCTCTGTGAATGCAAATGCTACATTAGATGAGCCCATTGTAGTTCGTGGATACCGCACGGATAGATTGTTTGACTCCGTTCCATATCGTGTTGCATCTGGTCAATGGGGAGGACTGTATTTAGTACATCAAGATGGATGGCCTATTCCATCGTATCAACTCAATTATGTGGATATTTTATCAGGAAGCATTGGAATATATGCCATTTCAGAATCCAAATCAATACGCCCTAAGCTAACGCTGCAAAACTCTCGTGTTCATAATCATTCCGTATATGGTTTGGTATTACAGAATGTGGATGCCATAGTAACGAATACTGAAATAAGCAATTGTGCATCGTATTGTGTATATTTAGCGGGAGGAAAACATGACTTTGTGCATAATACGATAGCTGCATACTTTGGTTTCCCATATACAACAATGAATATCCACAATAATATGATAAGTGAGGATGTTGCAGCGGTGTTTATCAACAACTTAAGTAAGAACATGGCACTCACCGAATCATCATTCTATAATTGTATTATCACAGGTGGTCGCAAGAATAATATAGTTGTGGCAACGCCCTTGTCTGATTATTATTCAGGTTATTTTACAGGTAATTACATGCGTGCTGACTCGTTGCAAAAGGCATTTGCCCATAACAATATTTATGCATCAGACTCTGATTCAATAGTTTTTCAGAATATATACTATAAGTCAAGAGAGTATCGCTATTATGATTATCGTCTAGACTCGCTTTCTCCTGCTCGGGGAATAGCAGATTCCATTATATCAGTTTCCTATCCTTATGATCGTTTGGGAATTCGCCGTAAATCTCGACCCGATGCGGGCTGCTATGAATATGTGGTTGAAGAACAATAGCTTACGGCCAATCACTGCGATCCAAATTGCGATAGGATATAGCTTCCATCAAATGTGGCGCCATAATATTTTCTGCTCCTGCCAAGTCGGCAATTGTTCGTGCTACTTTTAGAATGCGATCGTATGCTCGTGCAGAGAGCCCTAATTTATCCATTGAATAGGCCAAAAGTTTATCACATTGTGCATCAAGTTTGCAATACTCACGCACTAATCTTGGGGGCATTTGCGCGTTACAGTGTATAGGAGATTTTGTGGTTTGATTGTATGTTGCAAAACGCTGTTGCTGTACAGATCTAGCTCGCATTACACGTTCTCTGATAGTCACACTACTCTCGCTCGGATTGGCATCCTTAAGTGTTGAGTAAGGAACGGGTTGTATATCGCATTGAATATCAATTCGATCTAATAATGGCCCTGATATGCGGCTCATGTAGCGATGAATCTGTGCGGGAGTACATGTACAAGGATGAATAGGATTGTTTTCTCCATAGTGTCCACATGGGCATGGATTCATAGCAGCAACAAGCATGAAACTAGCAGGATAGTCCACTTTCATTTTTGCTCGCGTTATGCATATATGTCTATCTTCCAATGGTTGACGCATTACTTCTAATGCACTGCGTTTATATTCAGGAAGTTCATCTAGGAATAATACACCATTATGTGCTAAACTTATTTCGCCAGGTTGTGGATTATTACCTCCACCTACTAATGCTACGTCTGTGATAGTGTGGTGCGGACTACGGAATGGACGTTGTACGATAAGCGCGCTGGCCATGCCGTTAGAATCTTTTTTTCTCATCATCATTCCTGAGACTGAATAAATCTTAGTTGTCTCAAGGGCTTCATCCAATGTCAGTGGAGGCAAAATAGATGGTAATCTTTTAGCCATCATACTTTTACCTGCTCCTGGGGGACCTACCATCAGTATATTATGACCTCCTGCGGCTGCTACTTCCATTGCCCTTCGTACATTCTCTTGACCTCGAACATCAGAAAAATCCAATTCAGTAGGGAATGCGTGCATTTCAAATTCAGCTGCAGTATCAACACGCGTAGGAGTGAATGATTGGACTCCATTTAGGAATTGAACCACTTCCTGCAAGTTCATCATCCCATATACTTCTAGATGTTTGACAACAGCCGCTTCACGAGCATTTTGCGCAGGCAAAATCATCCCCCTAAATCCAGCTTTTTTAGCTGCCATAGCAATGGGTAAAACACCTTGTATAGGTTGCAATGAACCATCCAATGATAATTCACCCATAATGACAAATTCTCCCAATAATTTGGATTGAACTTCTTCCTCTGCAGCCAACATACCTATCGCAAGTGGCAAATCATATGAAGCTCCTTCTTTTTTTATATCTGCAGGAGCCATATTAATAGTTAATGTATGTCGGGGTTTATTGTAACCATTTACTGTGAGTGCGGCAACAATGCGTTCATGACTCTCTTTTACGGCATTGTCAGGTAAACCAACTAGAGTAAATTCAAAACCAGGTACTGCATGTACTTCTATGCTAACAATTACCGCTTCGATTCCTTGAGGTGCGGCTCCAAAACATTTAATCAGCATGGCTTATTGATTTAGAGGAATAGTATCCGATGGAATGACATTTGTTTTTGAGATAGTATCTTTCTTTTCAGTCTTAGCAGGCCAATTGAAATCGTGTTTGAATACCAAGCCAATTCCTTGTACAGTATTGGCTTGTTTTAATGAATACTTGTCTACTGTATGGGTGAAAGCCTTTGCGCGCAACTTGCCATTGGGGGTTAATAAGTATTCTATATCCAAATCACCAAAGAAGGGACGGTTGCTTAAATCATTATATCTATAACCAAAATTACCATTTATAATTAACTGGTTAATAGGTCGTATTTGGAAGTTGGCCTCATATTCTTGACTCGCAGTTTCGCCTTCTCCGTCGGTGCGGAAATTAAAACCCATCGTAAAGATATCAGTCAGTTTACTTAGCCATGAGTTAATCTGTCCAGTTATGGTGGAAGATAGCAATGAGTAGGTTTCATTCAGTCCTACTGTTTGCGTACTTTGTAGATAATCAGGCGTGTAGAATCTATTGAAAACCAATAAATAGATTACTTGGCGCATCAACATTTCTTCTGTATTGATAATTGAGTTAATTTGACTTTGTACCGACTCATCGGATTGCGGTAATTCAACAGCAAATTTCAGTATAGGGTTGAATAGTTGGTCAGTCATATGTAGCATACAGTTTACAGGCACTGAAGTTCTATTGGTAGAGACTTGCGACATATCGCTACCAAATAGATCGCGTAGCGAAGCGGTAGTATGATAGCGACCTATAATATCTACCGTTGGAGATAAGGGGTCGCCACTCCAAGTTACACTACTACCTTCCGCGATATCGAAGTTTCGCCTAACAATATTTCCCAATGAGAAAGAGAACAAACCAGATTGTAGGGTATAGGTCCCCAACATGTGTATGTCGCCTGATGAATCGTCATAATTAATCTGAACATTGCCTTCGCCGCGGCCTCTTATACCATCATCGCCGCCCATTTTAATATGAATATCGGTCGTAGGTGTTGCTTCAATCTGCAGTGCTAGAAGCATGCGTGTATCACGTTTTACTACCTTATTGGTCTGCTCCTTGGGACGGTCTAACAAACGGAGTAGGTAGTGGGATGAGGTGTCAGGCGATACAAAATCAATAAATGATGATGATGATGCTACACTAGCAGTATTAACACTCAAATAAAATTTGGAATGTTCCTCAGTACGAGCATTTACGGATATTTTACATTCTGCATCATCTCCTTGTATATTGAGATTACCTGTTCCATATACTTTCCCATAGAACAAGGCTTGAGGCTCATAAGGTAGGTCTAAAACCAACATGGTGTCAACATGAGCTTTAATCTCATATTCCATATCCAAGAATTGATTGTGTGTGATGATTCCCTCGATAGTACCTTTATGCCCCTCTTGGTCATATACGAATGCTTTTGGAATACGTATAGAAGTAGAGTCTAATACCACAGAATCATTAAAGTAGAAAGTTGCACCCAATTGTGGAACAGTTAAGTGTGCATTTTTACCCAATAGACCAGCAGTGACCCATACTTTTCTTTCTTGACCAAATACTTGTAAATCACCATATGCTCTACCTGTTGGATTCGTAAAAAAGGCATTTGTCCAAAAGTCTATTAATCCTATATCAACGCTATCACAATGAATATCTATTCCCCACCATTTCGTTGCTGGAATCACTTTCCCTGTTACATTCACACATTGATGCATGGTAGAATCAATTACCTCTCCAGAAATTATGATTGCTTTTTCCTGATGATCAAAATAGGCCTCTGCTGTCAAATTACCCAAATATGTGTTATTGAGTCCTGCATTTGGTATACCTACTTTGGCTTCAACCATAGGCTTAGACAATAGGCTGTGGATAGTAGCCTGTCCTGTTAGAGGGCCTTGTACTGAGATGGCATCTGCTACTAAAGTGTATCCTAATAGATATTGTAAGTCTATGTTCTTCAATTCTATTTGTACCGAATCTTGGCTGTTTTTAGATGCTATACCATTCGCGACGATAGATTGATAATCTGTGCTTAGTGCAAAGTTTTCAATACTCATGAGTTGCTCTGTCGCATTGTAAGTAAGTATGGATTCTTGTATGTTCCATATAGAATCATTAAGCAAAATTTCTGTAGGATGAATGTGTATATTGGCCAACGGACGATTTGCATACTTTTGCAATTTTGATGAAACACTGATAGTTCCAGCATTACGAACACTATCGGTGTTGTCTAATAATATGGTCAAATCAATCTCATCATCGGCTGCTAGTATATCAATATGTGCTTTTACATCGCCAATCTTTGCGGCAGTCGGTTTATCTTTAGGTAATCGGTTGAAAACATATACCGACATATCTAGCACATCGTTAAAGTTGTCAATAGAGAGGGTAATATCTTCTAATTGTGTTCCTGAAGTACCAATTTTTGGAATATATGCTTGTATTCCTAGTTGTTTTTCTTCCTCATGAAGAAAACCTTTGATAGTTGGGTATAATGGTAAGTCAATTCCTAAATCAAACACATTAGTGAGTTGATTTAATTCCCTAAAGTATGCGTAGAAATCAATATGGTTAGGTGTCTTACTTTTTTTCTTAGGTTTGTCAACTAATGATGGTAAATATGAATGTATCATTTGTTGGATAGTTGCTGGTAGAGTTGTGTATTGGAACTCACCTGATAAGTTGGCATTTAGGTAATCAGACTGCACGTATAATTGATGAATCGGACGTGTGCGACTATTGTCATTATCAAGAACTATCTTCAGTTGCTCCATAATCGCTTGTTTCTCACCATTTAGAATATCCAGTGTGTCAATAATCACGTATCCTGTTAGATTGTCTAACATCTTATTTGATTTACCACGAGTTTGCAAATCAATATTTGCTTTTGCACTAATCACCATGTCAGGATAAGTGTCTATCAAGTGAATTGCTGCAGGTCGGAAGCTAGATAATGAAGCAACTATATTAAGTTGAGTTTTTTCTGACGACCAATCTGCTAAACCATTGACGTTTAGCTTTAGATTATCATCGTGAATATCCAACATACCACTGATATTTGTAGGACTCATTTCTCCATCAAAGTGAATGTCATGATACATGTAGTTTCGATATTCAAGTTTGTCAATGATGGCGTCTGCTACACAATGTTGAAATTGTAGCGAGTCCAATTGTCCATCGATGTGTCCATGAAAAGCAATGGTTCCAAAATCGGGATTATCCAATATTTTACCCAATTGAAAACGTGTGGTGCTTACATGTCCGCAAAAATCTAGATCTTTCAACGTGGTGTCAGTTTTTAGTGTACCATTCACTTTCAAAGATCCAAGATTTGATGTGAATATACCACGCAATGTTGTGTTTTCTAAACGACCAGAAATATTTCCTTGATAACGTATATGCCCAAGGGTAGCGATTGGTTTAGGAATAACAATTGGTTTAGCTTTTAGCTGGGCTAATATATCTTGAAGAAGCGCGTAATTACAATATAGATCTTCACAATTTGCTTGTAAATACAATGAATCTAGTTTAGTAGGATGATATACTGCAATATTTCCAGCAAATAAACATTTTTCTCGATATTCTAGTAGCATTTTGTCTGCAAAGATAGAGTCGAGACTTCCATGTATATTAGCAGCAAATTTTGCATCTAGTTGATCTAATTGTGCTTGAAGAGACATTTGGTGAATCATAATATCCATGGAATCAGCGCTGAGTACTGGTAGGCTTAACGCTAGATCAACTTGATCAATAAGCAAATCGTTGTATCTAATTCGTGTATCTTGTAATTTCAATTGATCAATATTCACGCGCAGCGGAAATACAAAAGTATCGGGTCGTTGAATTAAATTCAATAAGAATTGACAATTCAATGTCGTGTCATTTAATGATTGTATATTCACGTACGGCCGAGTCAAGTGTATATGACTTAAGTCCAGTCGATCTTTTCTTAATTGAAGGAGGTTAATAGTGATATTAGCTTGCTCAATAAATGCCAAGGTGTCCCGTTGCTGATCACTAATATATAAACTATCGAAAGTTAGATGATTAAGTGGCCGATAATGAATATGCTTTATTTCTACATCAGCTTGCAGCGATTCGGATAAATTGCGCGTAACCAAACTAACGATATATGTTTGCACTTTGCTATGATGAAGAACGAGTACACTTCCACCCAAAATAAGTAGAAGTGATCCTAGAATAATCCCTATGACAATTAGCGCCTTTTTCATCACTTTACAAAAAACAGCGCAAAGTTACTAATTTTCTTGCATAAATGCAAGAGCCTATTGTTTTTTCTTATGAAAATACCTACAAAATTCATGCAAACTGCATTTTTCGCACTTCGGATTACGTGCTTGACAGGTATAACGCCCATGTAGTAGTAGCCAGTGATGGGCTTTAGGAATAATGTCTTCTGGTATGTGTTTAATTAGTTGTTTTTCGCTCTCCAGCGGATTTTTTGCATTGGTTGTCAATCCAATACGTTCTGCCACACGAAATATATGTGTGTCAACAGCCATCGTAGGCTGATTCCACCATACTGCACATATTACATTGGCTGTCTTTCGTCCTACTCCTGCCAGTGTTTGTAGTTCTTCTCGCTTGTTGGGAATTTGACCATTATATACCTCTACAACGCGCTTAGCCATCTCTACTAAATGCATTGACTTACTATTAGGGTAACTCACTGATTTAATGTATTGTAGAACATCGTTAGCACTTGCAATAGCTAGCTGCTCCACTGTTGGATATGCTGTAAATAGCGCTGGAGTAACCATATTTACGCGCTTGTCTGTACACTGTGCTGACAGCATCACGGCTACCAATAACTGGTATGCATTTTCGAAATGCAGCTCGCTATCGGCAGTTGGCCACTCTTGTGCTAATAACGACAAGACTCCAGTGTATCGTTCTTTAATAGTCATTCTTGATCACGGTAGGTTCTGCTCAAGTATTGCAATACTTGTGTGACTTGTTTTTGTATATCTTCCGTTTCTGCACTTATTTCGCGTTGTTGTAGGCGAAGTAACATGATTTGATAGAGCAATACTAAGCATGCTTCCATATCGCTCATGGTGGGGGTATTTGTTTTTGCTTTTAAAAGATTTAGAGCTGGAGTAAGACGAATCATCGCAGCACGGTAAGTAGCTTCTTGTTGCAGTATATCTTCGTGTAAATCTTCCAGTTCAGATAATGCATTTTTTGCCAATTGCAAGTGCCCTGCTTCCATGATATTCTCTTGATGCATCATGTTATACAAGTCCTGCAGTTCTTGATTGGCTTCAGCTTGCTTAGGGAATGCACGCAGATAATCTTCTATCTGCCAAAGATATAAGATATATTCAGCAATATTATTCTTCTTCAAAATCATAGTCTTCGTCTAATAAATAATCATAGTCATCTGAGAAAAATTGTTCTATTTCTCGTCTGTCTTTTTTAGTAGGTCGTCCTGTTCCTCTATCGCGTCCACTTTGTGCGGCAAGACGTGCTAATTCCAATATTTCTTTTTGTTCGGGAGTTGTAATATCTTCCATGTATGCAGGCACAAATTTAGCCCCGAGTCGATTAGCACTCAGTTGAAGTACGCGGTAAGTATAGGTTACTGGACCTTTGCGAACTGTAAACACGTCGCCAATCTTAAAACTGCGACTTGGTTTTATTTCCGCGCCATTCATCTTCACTCGTCCGCATTTACAAGCATCTGCAGCAATCGAACGGGTTTTATAGATTCGCATAGCGAATAAATATTTATCTACACGTACTTCCATAATTCCTTCTTCTCGCCTATTTCCCATTAAATAGATTCATTGTTCTATCCATTCCTTGTAAGCAAAAGGAGGGAATAATGTCGCATACGACTTTCAGGCGAACAGGTAATATTTTCTCTTCTTCATCGGTCCATTGCCCCAGTACAAAATTCACTTGTCGTCCTTTGGTAAACTCGTTGCCAATACCAAAACGCAGACGTGCGTAGTTTTGTGTACCAAGTATTTGTTGGATATTTCCTAACCCGTTATGTCCACCATTACTGCCTTGTTTGCGCATGCGAATACTTCCAAATGGCAGATTCAAATCATCTACTAGTACTAGCATGTTTTCTACAGGAATTTTCTCCTGTTGTAGCCAATAACGTACGGCATTGCCACTTAGGTTCATGTAGGTGGAAGGCTTCAGTAGCACGATTTCTGCATTTTTTACACGGCATCGAGCTACAAAACCGTAGCGTTTATCCTCAAAAGCAATGTTGGACGCTTCAGCGAAAGCGTCCAACATCTTAAATCCTATGTTATGGCGGGTGTTGCGGTATTCGTCTCCGATGTTACCCAGCCCAACGATTAAGTATTTCATTATTTACCAGCTGCAGCTTGTTGGCTTGCGCGAGTCGCTTTCACTTGTGCAACGCAAGCGTCTGCTGGGTTCATCAATTTCAAACCCTCTGCCATTGGAACTTCGTTAACTGCGATTTTCTTGCCCAAACCAAGGTTGGTAACATCAATCTCAACGCGGTTAGGAATTTGTGTATAGAGACCATTAACTTTCAGTTTCTTCATCTCCAACGACAACTTACCACCGGCTTTCACACCTTCTGCGTGACCAGTCAATTGCACTGGGATAGCCACTGTTACTGGCTTTTGCTCAGTTACTTCCAAGAAATCGATATGGAACAATTGTTCGGTTACTGGGTGGAATTGCAACTCTTTTACTACTGCCATTTTTTTTGCGTCACCAAGGGTCAATTCTACAACCATAGTGTCTGGGGTGTAAATGAGTTTGCGAACGTCTTCAACGCTTACTACGAAAGTTGCGTTTTCACCATTTCCATACAAGTTGCAAGGAACAAGATTCTCTTTGCGGAAAGCTTTAGCAGCTTTCTTTCCGTACTCACTACGTGGAGTACCTGTTAATTCAAATGTTTTCATTTTTTTGGGTGTTACTCAATATAGGGCAGAATATCCAGCGTTTAATTCTAGATTAGCACTAAACACTAAACTACTGTTGGTGTGGCTGCCCGTATCCCATCACACATTGAGAGTCCCCTCTCAAAAAAAGCCCGACGTGCGGACTTCTTTGTTGTTGACCAACCTGGAATCGAACCAAGATTTTCAGAACCAAAATCTGACGTAATAGCCTTTATACCATTGGTCACCACTATACTTCCTTTCGAAAGCGAGTGCAAAGGTACTGCTTTTTTTTGATATGACCAAATTTTTCTGCAAAAAATTGCAATTTTTCTGCATTTTTCTGCTTTTGGCTCTCAAATTCCAGTCGCTTACCTCTCACTTCTAACCTTTAACCTCCACAATGTAGTAATTCTTTTTACCTTTTTGGCATAGCAAATATTTGCCATTGAGCAACATGTCAGTGGTGATTGCTTTTTGTGGATCGGTGAATTTCTCTTTATTAATGGAGAAACCGTTAGCAACGATCATCTTGCGCGCCTCGCCTTTTGATGGGAAAATTTTTGTTTTTTCAGCTAAGAGATCCAATGGAGGAATGCCTGCTTCAATATCTTTACGGCTGATTTCGTGTTTCTCTACACCATCAAACACTTGCAAGAACATTTCCTCATCTAGGTTGCTCAGGGCCTCGTGAGTGGCGTTACCAAAGAGGATATTACTTGCCTCTACAGCGGCCTCATAGTCTTCACGGCTGTGCACCATTACAGTCACTTCTTCTGCCAAGCGTTTTTGCAAACTGCGCATGTGAGGTGCTTGCTCGTGTTCTGCAATCAATGCGTCGATAGTTTCTTTATCTAGGCAGGTGAAAATGCGAATATAGCGTTTTGCATCGTCATCGCTTACGTTCAACCAGAATTGATAGAAACGATATGGACTAGTGTATTTTCTATCGAGCCATACGTTTCCGCTTTCTGTTTTGCCGAACTTACCTCCATCAGCTTTGGTAATCAAAGGACATGTCAAAGCATAAGCTTCGCCACCACCCATTTTCTTAATCAACTCTGTACCAGTAGTGATGTTACCCCATTGGTCGCTACCACCCATTTGGAGTTTGCAGTTCTTATGTTTGTTCAGATATACATAGTCATATCCTTGCAGAAGTTGATAGGTGAACTCTGTAAACGACATGCCTTGGCTGCACTCGCCATTAAAGCGTTTCTTCACCGAGTCTTTTGCCATCATGTAGTTCACAGTAATCAGTTTGCCTACCTCGCGCGCGAAATCAAGGAAGGTGTAATCCTTCATCCAGTCGTAGTTATTTACTAGTTCTGCAGCATTCTCGCCTTCACCGAAGTTCAGGAAACGTTCCAATTGCTTCTTGATGCACTCTTGGTTGTGACGTAGAGTAGGTTCATCCAGTAAGTTACGCTCTGCTGATTTTCCACTTGGGTCACCAATCATACCAGTTGCACCTCCAATCAATGCTATTGGTTTGTGACCTGCATTTTGCAAGTGCTTAAGCATCATGATACCGCAGAGGTGACCAATATGCAAACTATCTGCAGTAGGGTCAATGCCTAAGTACGCAGCAGTAGGCTCTTTCATCAGTTGTTCTTCTGTGCCAGGCATCATATCTTGCAACATACCACGCCAACGCAATTCTTCTACAAAATTCTTCATTTCTTATTATTAATATAAAAAGGTGTATAAATTCGGAATATATCTCGCTTCTGCATTAAAAAGCCTGCAAAGGTACTGCTTTTTTTTGACATATACAAACAAATAGTCTGAAAAATTGTTTTCTATAAAAAAGGAGGATGCCGTAGCACCCTCCTTGAATGTGTATGTGATAAGTAATTATTTTACTACAGAACCCATAATGTTGTACTTCACGCCGTCTTTGATGATAAAGAGTTGGTTGTTCTCGATCATTTTGCTTGCGTTGGTGCTTACTTTGATGTTCTCGAAGCCAGTTTCTACTGGATCTGCCTCATATACGATATGTGCAGGAACGTCGTATGAGTTGAGTGCATCGATAGTCACTTTCAGGTGACCTTCTACGTTCTCTACTACTACGTTGCCACCTACCATAAAGTAGCAAGGAGGAGTGACACCACCAGAAGCTGCCAATTTACCATAGAATGAAGGATAAATGCTTCCGTCAACTACACCAAGACTTGCAAATACTGTACCTGTTGCACCAGTGTCGTTGATTGGATATGTACCTGCAGGGATGGTGATGGCGGAATCTACTGCTTCTACAGAGAATGCAACAGAAATCATGTCGCTACCATCTGCAGCAGTAATCTTGAGATACAACTCGCCGTATTCAGCTACATAATCGGTGGTGAATACTACCTTGTCAGCATCGCTATAAGTGCGGTTAACCTCACCTTCGGTCATATCGTATGGCAAACCTTGTTTGGTATTGAGGTCGTATGTGCATACAATATGTACTGGTACATCGTATGAGTTCACTGCATTCACTTCAATCTTGAGCATGCCGTCAGCTGCACTCACTTCTACAGTACCACCTACGAAGAACCAGCATGGAGGAGTGATTTGACCTTGAGCGTTAGTCTTTCCGTAGAATGACATGGAGATTTGACCTTGGCTGTTTACACCTGTACTTGCCAATACGGTACCATCTGCTTGTGTGCCGTTGATTTCGTATGTGCCAACAGGAATAATGGTGTTCTCATCGTTTTCGCCGAAGACAACCATGCCCATCATGTCAGTGCCATCAGCAGCATATGCCAATATTTGGAAATAACCATTACCTGGAGTTAGTGTAATTTCCTCGGTTGTGTATGCACGGTCGATTGCGCCTTCTTCTGCATCATATTGCAAGTGAACTTTCTCGCCCTCAACTGCTTCATATACAATATGTGCAGGCACTTCGTATGAGTTTACTGCATCAACAGTTATCTTCAAGTGACCATCCACGTGCTCTACCACTACACTTCCGCCTACCATAAAGAAACATTCGTTGAGATACAATGTTCCTCCATCTTCTACCAATGTGCAGTAGTTAGATGGCATTGCGCCATAGTTTGGATTATAGCCAGTAGAAGCTAATACAGTACCTTCTGCGTATGTGTCGCTGATTGGATAGGTGCCTGCTGGAACTACCAAACCTTCTACAGTATCGCTTACGAAGAACATCAACGACATCAAGTCGCTCATGTCACCTGCCATAACGTCCACATACAGCTCGCCATAATCTGCTACGTAGTCTGTTGTGAGAGTCAACTCATCATTTAGATTATATTCGCGATTTACTTCGCCTTCTGTCATGTCGTATGGCAAACCTAATTTTGACATAGTCACATCGGTGCTAACCGCATAGAGCACGCTGTTTTCGCCGAGCAACTCTGCATCAATATGTACTAATTCTTCGCTCAATTTTGTTGCCACAGCTTTTGCTGCTGCTACATTTACAGCAGTAGTATCGCCATCTACGATAAGACCTACTTTTGTGTAATAATAATCAAAGTCTTCGCCCTCATATTCGCCTTCCAATGCGTTCTTCTCAGCAAAGATGTCTAATATTACGATATACTCCTCGTTTTCATTATAGATATAGTAATCGCCGTAGGAGTCATAGTATTCCGAACTGGCTGGAGTTGTGAATACTACCTCTACGGTATCAGTTGCAGTGGGCAACACATAGCTTAGATCCAAGTTGTAGAGAACATTATCTACACCCAACGCTTGAGCTTTGATAGCGCGTTGTCCGTCCACTTCTGTAACAGTTGCGCTAATAATATCGTCAAACACAATCTCTGTTGCATCTGCAATGCGGTAAACAGAACTCCACTCTACATTGAAATCTGCGCTGGTGAGTTCGCCCAATGGCAAACCATTAGCCATGTCAAGAGTAACTGTGTATTCCTCGTTGCTTGCGGTGATGGTGCAGAAGACCATACCCCAGAACTCGAATTCGTCAATAGTCATGTTGGTGGCTACGATGTCAATAGTATCGGCTGGAGCAGGTTTGGTATATGACATGGTGATGTGGTACATGATGGTATCTGAACCCAAAGCATCTGCTACCAAGTTGTAGGTTTGTCCCTCTTTGGTAATAGCCATGTTAAATGCCAAGAAATCAACGAAAGTAGTGTCGGTACCATCTACGAACATGATGTAGTTAGCATAAGCAACATACATATCGTCTTCTGTGTATTCTCCCACTACTTCATCAGAAGCGATAAGGAATGAGGTATAAACACCATTCTCATCAGCCCAGAATTGGAATGTCTCGCTGCTGCGAGTACCATCTTCCAAAGTAGCATTGGTGTATGCCAACTCTGCATTGCCAATAGGTTCTGGCAAAGGAAGCTCCTCAGCAGTTACAAGGTAACGAATACCATTCTCGCACAAGAGGTTTGCGGTCAAGAATTTGCCTTCTTCAGTTACGCTAACGGTAAAGTCAGCCTCTACATAATTGACATAAGTCTTGTTGCGATCTTCGTCATAAATGGTTAAATAAGAGTAATTAAGATCCAAGTTTTCGATGTTATATGTACCAGCGAAATCTTCCTCTGCTACCAAGTAGTCCAAACGAACTACGTAAGTTTGAGAAGCGTCAATCACAGCCATATACCAGTCTTTTGTGTCTGAGTAGTACTCGTAAGTCCATTCGTAACCTACGATCTCTACGGTGTCCGTAGCCTCAGCTACTACTTTAGCAGGAGCTTTGCGTACTGCGTTTGCAGGCATTGCTTGCTTAGCGATAGTTTGCACAGCATCGATTTGGCGAACACCATTCACTTGTACAGCAGGTGCTTTCTTTGCCATACGCTTTGCTGCAATAGCTTCGCGATCTTGTTGGTTGAATTTAGCTTGCTTTGCTACTTTGTGGGTAGCAACATCAGCAGAATGAAGTTTCTTTACCACTTTAGGAGTGGAAACTGCCAATTGATTCTCCACTACATAAGGAGAATTAGCCATGGCACACAGCACTATACCAAATGCCATGAATAAAGAATAAATCTTTTTCATAAAGATAAAAATTAAAAATTGTACCTATGTTTTCGATTACGACTAATACCTTAAATCTTTTATCGCCAATCTGAAAACGCTTGCAAAGTTAGTATATCTATACGACATATGCAAATTTTTCTTAAAAAATATTATCATTTTGTGTATTTTTTTTTGCGAAATGACGTTTATAGTGGATAGAATAGGAGACAAAAGCATGAAAAATCACAAAAAATACCACTCCTATTTGGTCAATTGAAAAAAATGTAGTACCTTTGCAGCCGATTTTCGACTATAGTCTCTGGCGATCAGCATAGAGCACGCTTTTTTGCGGCTCGAACAGTAGCGTATACTATAGCCCACTAACCCATTAAAAAACAACTGAAATGGATTTAATGAAAATTGCCGAAGAGGCATTCGCTGGCGAAAAGAAAGAGTTTCCAGCATTCGCTGCAGGTGATCAAGTGACTGTAGCTTATCGTATTAAAGAGGGTAACAAGGAGCGTATCCAAGAGTTCCGCGGTGATGTTATTTGCATCCACGGTAGCGGTGACAAGAAGCGCTTCACTGTTCGCAAAATGTCTGGCAACGTTGGTGTTGAGCGTATCTTCCCAATGGATAGCCCATTCATCGAGAAAATTACTGTTAACAAGTACGGTAAAGTTCGTCGCTCTAAATTGTATTACTTGCGTGCTCTTACTGGTAAGAAAGCTCGTATTCCAGAGCGCCGCGTGAAGTAAAACGCCACTTCGTGACAATTTGAACTCTTAGAACCTTTAGAATTCTTAGAACTTTAAACTGTCACGATTTTTTGCCAAATGGTGTAATGGTAGCACTACAGATTCTGGTTCTGTCTGTCTGGGTTCGAGTCCTAGTTTGGCAACAAAAAAATGAGGATTCCCATTTGGGAGTCCTCATTTTTTTATTCTGAACTCATGGACGCGAACCCACCTATCGGGGCCCCCGCAAATTTTTAATTTGCTATCCCTTCACTTGCCACTTGTCTCCATCGTGACCTCATCGTGACCTCATCGTGACCTCAACGAGACTTAACCGTGATTTTACCATAACTTCTTCAGCACATCTTCATTCCTTCACCATACTTTTCAGGTACGTGGTCCCATAATCACACAAATCGAAAGCGAATAACTGTTTCGATTCTTTCGTTTTTTTTGGCAATTTTGTGCGTTTTGAAATCATTTTTCTTCCGAAAAGAGTGTATTTTGGAAGGAAATTTGAAAAAATAGTGTGTAATATTTTTTTCTTTCAAAAAAAAGTAGTATCTTTGTGGGCTGATTGCATAATCGGCTCGCGCGCTCCCATGCGTACGCGCTAAAATATTGTGTGAAAAACAACATGAAACAATAGTATAACAACATACTAATTAATTAACTTTATTTATTAACCAAAAAACAAAACATTATGAAGAAATTATCTTTCTTTTTGATGGCAATGCTTGTTTCATTAACAAGTTTTGCAGCGGCTTTGGGAGATGGCTATTCCAAAGTCACGGACATTACTACTCTGTCCGCTGGTGACAAGGTAGTTGTCTATTGCGATGCTTCCAGCATTGGTGTAACCGGTTGGAATGGTAACAAGGACGCTACTGTAGCTGCTGAAGGATGGGTAGAGTACCTCGTAGAAGCTGCTTCTGGTGGGGTTTATTTGAAAGACGAGGGGGCTAATAATTACATCGCTTCCCCAGGTTCATCTAACCAATTCAAGTATGGCACAAAGGCTGTATGCTCTGTTGACGCAAATGGCGTTTTGAAATGCAACAATCGTTTCTTGTGCTATAACAGTTCAGGTGGTAATTATTACCGCATGTACACCAGCGTGGGTAGTTACAAACCATTCTATGTGTACAAAGTTCTCGCTGAAGGCGAGCTTAAGGCGCCTGTTATCAATGGTACTGTTGAGTTTGAGACATCAGCAACTGTTACTATTGAAGTAACTGAAGGTTTGAAAGCGTACTATACTTTGGATGGTACTGAGCCTACAACAGCTAGCACAGAGTACACCGCTCCTTTCGAAGTGACTGAGACTACAACTGTTACAGCTGTTGCGTACGATGAGGCTGCTGACAAATTAAGTCAAGCATCTGCTGTTACTTTCAAAAAGTTGCAAGTTCTTACATGTGCAGAGGCTGCTGCTCTTTGCAAAACTACAGCATCTGCTGATAAGTATATCATTAAAGGATTTGTAACAAGTATCGCAACCGCTTATGATGCTGGCTACAATAATGTATCATTCTGGATGGCTGATGAAGTGGATGGTGGTGAGGTTATCGAGCCATACCGCGCAATCCCTACTACTGAGGCTGATAAAGCGGTAAAAGTAGGTGATTATGTAGTAGTTGTTGGTAACTTGATTCTCTATGGAACAACTCCAGAAGTTAATGCTGGTTGTACATATACTATTACTGAAGCTCCTGTAGTTCCAGTTGAGGAAACCGTTTACTTTGTAAACGCTCAAAACTGGGGTGCCGTTAATGCATACGTATGGGATGCTGAGGGTAACAATGGTGGCGCATGGCCAGGCGTTGCTGCCACTAAAGAGGCAGAGCAAATCGGTGGCTATGACGTATATTCTTACACCGCTGAAGCTGGTGCTTTCGTTAACGTGATCTTCAACGATGGTTCAGGCACACAAACTTCTGACCTCGTTTGGGAGGCTGATAAGTACTACGTAATCGACGGTTGGTACACCAAAGAAGAGGCTGAGGCTAAACTCGCTGCTCCAATTGCTGACATCTGGACTGTAGCTGGTGCTCCTGCTACCGTATTTGGTACTGAGTGGGATCCTGCTAACGCTGAAAACAATATGACCCTCCAAGAGGATGGTACATACAAATGGGAGAAAGCTGACCTTACTCTTGCTGCAAGCAACATCCAATTCAAGGTGGCTAAAAATAACTCATGGGGTGAGGTTTATCCAGGTGGTAACTATGATTTGGCTATCGCTGAGGCTGGTATCTATACTATCACCATCACTTTCAATGCTGATACTAAAGAGGTTGTAGGTACTGCTACCAAGACTGGTTCTGCTGTAGTTATCCCAACTATCGCTATCGCTGGTGATATGAATGGTTGGAATACAACTGCTAATGAGTTCGTATTAGCTGAAGACGAATTGACCGCTACCCTTACTCTCAATCTCGAGGCTCAAGACTATGGCTTCAAGATGATTATTGCAGGTGGTTGGACTTCTGATGGCGCTACTATCACACGTGAGAACAATACTGTTGTATTCACAGGTGCTAATGGCGAAAACTCTACTCTTACTGCTGACGTTGCTGGTGAATATACTTTCACTTGGACATATGCAACAAATACATTGGTTGTTACATATCCAGAGAAACCAGCAATCGAGTGGATTGAAATGCCTCTTGAAATCACCAACTTGACCACAATGGAGATGCCTGTAGAGGGTGTTACCTATTTGCAATTGACAGGTCGTGATGATATGAATGATGCCGACGTAATGCTCTTCCTCAACAACTACACAGGCGAGGAGAAAGCTTACGAAGTAAACGTTGAGAACTCATTCATGACCTTCGGTGGTATGGAGCTCACCGTTATGGATGGTTCTATCACCAAGTCTGTTGACCCAGAGTTGGGCGATGTATATGCTGGTATTGTTCACGCTTCTGTTGAAGAAGACGGCGTAGCAATGTACGTTGCATTCGATCTCAAGATGTATGCTCTTGCTCCTATAGCAATCGAGTTGGAAGATGTTGAGATTG
>JAZSEB010000007.1:0-145826 GCA_045531475.1 Paludibacteraceae bacterium | reverse complement strand
GCTGCGAATCAAAACCGAAACCCTCTAGGGTTGATGTCATTCCGAAGGACATTAAAAAAGTTCGGAGAACATTTGAAACTATTTGGTGCAGAGTAATGCCGAAGGTATTACGTAAGAGAAATAGACAAATAGGGTCGCGATATCACACATCAGCGACCAGATTTGGATATTTATCTGCGATGCTAAGCGATAGCAAGCATCAACACCAAATATATCCCTTGTCATATTTTTAAATATTTTTGTAGCCATCATAGATGGCGTATTTTTGTTTAATAAAAAATCGTGTCTCTCATCTCTATCTGGGAGTGTTTTAGACATAAAAATATTAATTTTTTAAGAATTTTCGTGTTCCTCTTGCAAATGTGCAAAAAAAGTAGTACCTTTGCCAGCGAAACAGATTTACTGTTGGAAATTGAGCAATTCGTATCGTGAAACGCAATCCAAAGGACATACAAGCACTGGGGACATCGTATGAGATGGGACTCAAGCGAGTGCTGCTTTCTTCCAACGAGAGCGGATGCAGCATTACGCAGGTGGCCGTGATCGAGCTGAAAGCCGGTGAACACAGTGCACAGCATATCCACCCGGACTTGCAGGACCTATTCTTTATCCTGGAAGGTGAGATAGACATCACCATCGACGGAGAAGTGAACCACTGCCAGGCCGAGGACTTTGTGTTCGTGGAGCACCTGCATACCTACGAACTGCACGCCGTGACCGACGTGAAGATGCTGGCCATGGGCTGCGTGATCGAAGCACAGCGCACGAAGCTATATCCCATGCTATTGGAGCCGAACTTACACACGAAAGTGTGGGGTAGTACCCACCTCACGGAGTGGAAGAACCTGCCCGAGCAAGACCATATAGGCGAGAGCTGGGAGGTGTCGGCCGTACCTGAATCGCCATCCACTATCGCCAACGGCACATGGGCTGGTTATCTGCTCACCGACGTGATACAGAAGATGCCCGAAGCGATACTGGGCAAAGCCGTGGCACGCAAGCACAAGCAGTTGCCTATACTGGTGAAGTTCATTGATACCAACGACGACCTGAGCGTACAGGTGCACCCCAACGATGAACTGGCGCAAGAGGTGCATGGCGAGCATGGCAAGACGGAGATGTGGTACGTGCTACATGCCGAGGAAGGTGCATGCATCTACGCAGGCTTCCAAGAAGAGCTCACCCCCGAACAGTATGCGGCACGTGTGGCAGATGGCACGATACTTGATGCACTGGCTAAGCACGAAGTGAAGAGCGGCGATGTATTCTACCTGCCAGCCGGACGCATACACGCCATTGGCAAGGGTGTGCTGCTGGCCGAGGTGCAACAGACATCGGACCTCACCTATCGCATCTACGACTACGACCGCCCTGGACTGGACGGACAACCCCGTCCGTTGCATACCGACCTGGCGGCACGAGCGCTGGACTACAAGGTGTACAACGAATATCGCAATACGTATAAAGATAAGATAGATACCGCCAATGCGTGTTTGGACACAGAGCACTTTAGCGTGCGCGTGGTGTCGCTGAAGAACCCTATGCGCCGACAGATGGTGAACTACGACTCGTTTGTGATCATCACCTGCATGCAAGGCAACTGCACGATACGTATCCGTTCGACCCACGACGAAGTGGAACTGCGCGAGGGCTTCTCGTGCCTCGTCCCTGCGGCGATAGCGGACTACGATATCCTGCCACAGGAGGGAAAAGAGGTGAAGCTGCTGGAGGCGTATATCAATAACGCACCTACGAACCCGCTGAAGCGATTGATATCGCAGTTTATGCACTGGAGTGTGTAGTCGCGTTTAGTGTTTAGAGAACGCTTCGCTACTGTTTAGTGTTTAGAGAACGCTTCGCTACTGTTTAGTGATTAGAGAACGCTTCGCTACTGTTTAGTGATTAGTGAACGCAGATGACATAGAAAAAAAGGAAAACGAACATAGGTTTTCATAACCTATTATTTTGATTGTGTGTAAGGAAATGGGACGTTGTGAAACGTCCCTTTCTGTTTTTGTAAAGGAGCAGGGGATTGTATCTCCTTTGGCGCACGCGCCAAGAAATCTTATTAATCTTATTTTGCTCGTTTTACTCGCTCTATGTGCTCCGCAATCAATTGCCTTCGCTAGCACTCGCTTCGCTCATCCGCTAATCTTATAGATTGTAGCGGAAAAACTAGTGATCGTGTCCATGCAAGGGGATATTTTTTATTTAACAAAAATACGGCATCTTTGATGCCTGCAAAAATAATTAAAAATATTTACAAGGGATTATATTTGGTGCTGATGCTTTGCTATCGCTTAGCATCGCAGATAAATATCCAAACCTGGTCGCTGATGTGTGACATCGCGACCCTATTTGTCTATTTCTCTTACGTAATACCTACGGCATTACTCCGCACCAAATAGTTTTTCAAATGCTCTGCGAACCTTTTCTAATGTTCTCCGAACTTTTTAGTGTCCTTCGGAATGACATCAACCCTAAAGGGTTTCGGTTTTGATTCGCAGCGCATATGCACTGCTCCCGCATCTGCCTTTGGCATCTGCATCAAAACACTGCCAAGGCAGATCATAATGATGAATTGCAATACGAGCCATTTATAGGCAAAGGTCCTTGTTATAATGAGCACAGCTCTGTTTTGGCCAAGACGCGAAGCGGATTGATAGAGCGGCATGCCGCGAGCCAAAACCTATAATAATGTTCCGAAGGACATTGAAAACGTTCGAAGAACATAGAAAGAATATTGGTGGTGATAGGCTTCGAAGCTGCCAAAGAGGGATGGGATTGGATACCGAATCCATGCTTGCATGAGTGAAGGTATCATAGACCAGCACCAGGATGATGAACAACAGTTCAGCATAGCCACCAATATACTCCTTTGAATTATTTTTAAATATTTTTGTAGCCATCATAGATGGCGTATTTTTGTTAAAGAAAATGATACATGTGAAATAAAAAACACCCTTTGTGAGAGGGTGTTTTATTGTTTCAAAAAATATATCTGTGTCTTTCACTAGACTAAACCATTTTTTTGATCAAGCAGAATAGTTTGTACGGCATATAGCGGAAGGGCATGTCCACCCATGTGGGGGTGGTGATAGTAGCACGGCGATGAGTGAATGCCAAGAAACTCTCCTTACCATGATACGTACCCATACCCGAATTGCCTACACCACCGAAAGGTACGTTGTGGTTCACAATGTGCATAATCACATCATTCACACAAGCTCCGCCCGAAGACGTATGGCGTAGCACATAATCGCCATTCGTGCCGAAATAGTACAATGCCAATGGTTTCTCGCGCTTGGTGACAAAGGTGATGACTTCATCTATCTCTTTGAAAGTCAGCACAGGGAAGATTGGACCAAAAATCTCCTCTTGCATCACCGGCGCCTCGGGGCTCACATCCGTGAGAATAGTAGGGGAGAGGTAGCGGTCGGCTTTGTCGTAGGTGCCGCCGTAGTAGATATGACCATTGGCGATAGGCGATTGGCTATTAGGTAAGTAGGAGATGAGGCGGTCGAGAGCTTTGTCGCTGACAATGCGCACGAAGTGTTTCGCTTTTTGGGGGTCTTTGGTGAGCAAGTGTTTCCACTCACGGACCAATAGTTTGAGGAACTTATCCTTTACTTCCTCATGAATCATCAGATAATCAGGTGCAATGCAGGTTTGTCCTGCGTTGAGCGACTTGCCCCATGCCACGCGTTTAGCGGCGACTGCCAGGTTAGCCGATTTGTCGATGATGCATGGGCTCTTGCCTCCTAACTCAAGTACCACAGGAGTCAAATGTTTGGCAGCAGCCTCCATGACCATCTTGCCCAGCGAAGGGCTACCCGTGAAGAAAATCATGTCCCATCGCTCGGCAAGAAGCATTTTGTTCACTTCGCGATTACCTTCTACGATAGCCACTTGCTCTGGACGGAACGTGGCACGAATCATTTCGGTGAGCACCGCTGATACGTGTGGAACGTATGGCGAAGGTTTGAGAAATGCAGTGCAACCTGCTGATATTGCACCCACTAATGGATTGAGAAGGAGTTGGACTGGGTAGTTCCATGGTGCAATAATGAGGGCATTGCCCAAAGGTTCTTTGATTATTTGGCTGCTGGCGGGCATGATGGCAATGGGCGAACATTTGCGTTCGGGTTTCGCCCAACGGCGCAAATGCTTGAGATGATTGCGTATCTCGCCATAGACAATACTCAGTTCGGTGAGGTAGGCCTCTTCGTAGGACTTATGAAGGTCAGTCCAAAGGGCTTCAGCGAGCGGCTTCTCATATTGGTGCATGGCGTGGGATAACTGGCGAAGCATTTGCTTGCGGAAAGCTAGCGGAAGGGTAGCACCCGAATGAAAGTAGGTGCGTTGCTTTTGAAGGGTAGTAGAAATGTAGTTTTGCATTGTGTTTAGTGTTTAGTGAACGCCCTACGGGCTACTGTTTAGTGATTAGTGTAGAGTGTATGCCTCGCACCTATTTACTTACGTCCCGTGAAATGGTCCATTGTACGATAGATACCAAAAACTGTGCCAAAGAGCCAGTCAAATACGCGTAATGGCAAGATAGCTTGCCAGAAACGAATGAAATGATAGCCGAAAGGTATGCCAGCAAAGATGGTATTACGTTCGATGGCACGGATGATCTTCTTGGCTGTGGGTTCGGGTTTGAGGATAGGGAAGATAGAGCGCACACCTGCGAACATGCCCGTGCTGATGAAGTAAGGGGCAACGGTAGTGACATGTACGTTGGCCTGGCGTTGCTGCAATTCGATGCGCATGCTCTCGCTCCAACCGATGACAGCCCATTTACTAGCACCATAGACCGACATCTTGGGATTGCCTAACATGCCTCCTGCCGAAGCGATATTGCAGATATGTCCGCAATTGCGACGGAGCATATCGGGCAGAACTTGCAGGGTAAGCACCATGGGCGCAACGGTATTGACGTCCATCGTAAGGCGGATGTCAGGGATAGTTTGGTGGTCAAACGTATTGTTACCACGAACAATACCTGCGCAGTTGATGAGTATATCCACATCACCACATTCTTCTTTCACACGCTGGTAGGCAGCGACAACAGCATCGCTATCTGCCACATTCACACTATAGGTAAAGACATTGCCTAAAGTGGCAAACTCGGCTTTGGTGGAATCAAGGTTATCTGGATTGATATCCCATATAATCAGCGATTTTGCGCCTTTCTCCAAGGCAATACGTCCCATTATTTTTCCTATTCCTGATGCACCTCCCGTGATCAGGATATTTGCATTCTTAATTTTCATATTCAAATCGGTTTTTATTTATATATTTACAAATTTTGTACCAAATCGGCGGCAAAGGTAGTATATTATTTTCGAACAAACGTTCAGATTTTTGTAAAAAAATTTGTGAGTTTAAAATATTTTTCATACCTTTGCAGCAGATTTGTAAATGATTTAGAATGATTGAATATGAATTTTGAATTATTTCGAATATTATAACCACATGATAAAGAAGTAGATTATGGTAGAAGATAGAAGGGAAAAAATACTGCTAAAAGCTATCGAATTGTATATGATAGAAGGTTATGCCAATGTATCGATTACGGATTTGCAAGAAGCCTTAAACATGGGTCGTGGTACGCTATATTATTACTTCAAAGACAAAGATGAACTATTTCAAGAAGCAGTGACTACCTTCCTTATTCAGCCCAAACAACGCGCCTTAGACAAAGTTCCCAATACGGTAGATATACCATGTATGATTGAGACGATGTTGACCTATCTCTATAGTCTGAAAGATATTTATGAGCAAGTGGAGAATAAGAATATCAATACCTCGAACGTGGTAACGGTGATGTACACCGCCTATAGCCGTTTTCCAGAGTTATACAAGAAAGCACGTCGATTATACGAGCATGAGTTGAACCTATGGATACAAGCCATAAAAAATAGTATGCGCGCAGGCGAGATACGCGGGAATGTGCCTATAGAGACGACAGCGCATATGTTTTTGCACATCAAAGACGGATGGGATCCAGGTCGCGCAGGTGTACCGATGAACTTTGAAATTTTTCCGGAACAATACAACTATTTATACGAATTGATACGAAAAAATAAAGAATAATAGCATAAAAATAAGCAAAAAAGAAAAAAAATGCATTTTTGAACGCTGGTTCGAAAAAAAATATGTAACTTTGCGGCGACAACCAAAAAACGTATCATTATGGAATTAAAACATTACCTTTATTATCTGCAAAATACGGTCACCAGAAAGTGGTCGGATTTGGCAATGAAGGACCTAGACGGTGCTACTCAATATACCTATGGTGAGTTGGCAGCCGAAATCGCTCGCTTGCATACTACCTTCCGCCTTTTGGGCATCAAGGAAGGTGATAAGATTGCCCTCTGCGGACGTAACTGCTCGAACTGGGGCTTGACATTCTTGGCTATTGAGACCTACAAAGCTGTGGCAGTAAGTATATTGCCTGATTTTACAGGCGACGGCGTGGAGAACCTGGTGAACCACTCGGAAGCCAAATTGCTATATACGGGTCCAAACGTACTGAAGAAAATTGATGCAAAGAACATGCCTGGCTTGGAGGCTATCGTTCTCATGGACGACTATAGCCTGCAATATGCCAAAGAGGAAGCTACCGCAGAAGCTTATACCAAGATTGATAGCGCTTTTGCCGAAGCATATCCAGAAGGCTACAAGAAAGAGCATGTATGCTACCCAATAGATAATATCGACGAACTGGCGCTGATCAACTATACTTCGGGTTCGACAGGAAATCCAAAGGGCGTGATGATTACCCACAAGAACCTGAGCGGAAACATCGACTTTGCGGTGAAACGTATTCCTCATAGACAAGGCGACAAAGTGCTATCGATGTTGCCTATCGCGCATATGTTCGGATTGATGTTTGAATTCCTGTACCAAGTATGCGACGGTGCAGAGGTATATTTCCTAACGAAAACGCCATCGCCATCGGTGCTGATGAAGGCCTTTGCACAAGTGCATCCATTCATGATTCTGACCGTACCATTGGTGATCGAGAAAATCATCAAGGGCAAAGTGTTGCCAGTGATCAACAAACCCGTAGTGAAAGTGCTATGGAAGACTCCGCTGGTGAACAAACTGCTGCATAAGAAAGTGAGCAAGACCTTGTTGGACGCTTTCGGAGGTCAATTGCGTCACCTGATTATCGGTGGTGCTGCGCTGAACGAAGAGGTGGAGAAATGTATGCACGACATGCACTTCCCATACTGCGTGGGCTATGGTATGACCGAGTGCGCTCCGCTGGTGACCTACGAGGATTGGTATAAATATGCATACCGCTCGTGCGGTAAGGGCATCGTGGGCATGGAGATGCGTATCGACTCGGAAGACCCAACGAAGAAAGAGGGTGAGTTGCAATTGCGCGGTGTGAACGTGATGGCCGGCTACTACAAGAACGAGGAAGCTACCAAAGAGGCCTTCACCCAAGACGGCTGGATGCGTACGGGTGATACAGGTATCATCGACAAAGAGGGTAACCTCTTCCTGCGCGGACGCTGCAAGAACATGTTGCTCAGTCCAAACGGACAAAATATCTACCCTGAGGAGATCGAAGATAAGCTGAATAGCTTGCCATTGGTGACAGAATCGGTGGTAGTGGATCGCGAACACAAACTGGTGGCATTGGTATATTCCGACCCAGCACTGGCGAAAGCAGAAGTGCTGCAAGGCAGAACCGTGGAGCAAGTGATGGCAGAGAACGTGGTGAAACTCAACAAAGTATTGCCAAACTACAGCCAAGTGACTGCGATTGAATTGGTAGAGAAAGAGTTTGAGAAAACGCCTAAGCGCAGTATCAAACGATTTATGTATAAATAACGAGACCTAGGCACGGAAGTGCCAACGACATAGGTTTTTTCAGAAACCTATTATTTTGATTGTGTGTAAGGAAAAGGGACGTTGTGAAACGTCCCTTTCTGTTTTTGAAATAGAAATATTTAAAGACAATTTTTGTCAATACGATGTCAATTCGTGCCCATGCAAGGGGATATTTTTTATTTAACAAAAATACGGCATCTTTGATGCCTGCAAAAATATTTAAAAATATGACAAGAGATTATATTTGGTGCTGATGCTTTGCTATCGCTTAGCATCGCAGATAAATATCCAAACCTGATCGCCGATGTGTGACATCGCGACCCTATTTGTCTATTTCTCTTACTTAATACCTTCGGCATTACTAAGCACCAAATAGTATCAAATGAATTAGCATAATGAAAGTTTTTTATGATCTCCTTGCTCGCAAGCTCGCAGAAATCTTATAAATCTTATATCCTCTCTTCTTATCCACCCCCTTGGTAAGGTTCTCCGAAATAGATTGCCACCGTTCGCTTTTGCGTCATTACGCTACGCTATGACTAATCATCGCGTCGCGATAAAAGCTCACTTAATCTTAACCAATGTAGCAACTATCGACTCTGAATCGTCATTGCAAATGTAGCAACTATCGACTCTGAATCGTCGTTGAAATGTGTACGCCACTCTGCATTAAGATTCAGCGCCTGAGTATCGTGCAAGACGATACGAAGAGCGGTGGCAATTGATTACGGAGTACTGAGTAAAGGGAGGATATTTGCGTGGAAATGAGATTAATAAGATTTCTCGAGCCGAAGGCGAGAAGGAGATAAAAAATCTTATAGATTGTAGCGGAAAAACTAGTAATCGTGTCAATGAAGGTGTTAAAATAAAGTTCCTGGAATCAGCGGGTGCAGAGGATGAGGGTGGGTTTGGAAGCAAGGCGGGCACCGATGAGATAAAAATCGTTGCCGTCGGGGAGTTTGTATTTCTTGCGCATCTGTTCGGGAGTGAGCGGATAATTGCGCGAAAGAATACTGAATTTTGACTTAGAGTCGAGAGCCAAAGATTTGGGGTCTTTGACGTGGGGATCAATGACTTGCCATACACGGCCAGGAAAATCCGGCAGCAGTTGGTCGGATGTATAGAGATGCGTGTTCTTGTCGAGTTTCTCCAATCCTGCGAAGCGCTGGCATATGAGGCGGAAAGCACCCGCCTTGATGATAGCGGCATTGGGTTCGTAGAGATACTGCTTGACCTGCGTAGCAAACACCGGCATAGCCGCTTTCTCTTCCGCTTCGGTGAAAAGGAATCGGTCGGTATGCGTAGGCAAGATATTCACCGCATGAATAGCGCCATGACCCGTGAAAAAGAGCACCTCTTTCACTTCGTTACCCACAGCAACCACATGCGTATCCCAGCTATCGCCCAATGCACGGAGTGCCGCTGTGATATCCAACATCGGACTGAACTTGATGAGAATGCACTGCGCTACCGCGCGAAGAGTAGGGAGTAGGTCTATTATATTGGGTTCGCAATCCTCGATGCGGTACACTTTGCCACCCGACTGACTGCGACGAGCAGGGTCAAGGAAAATAAGGCAATGGGGCGAAGAGGCGAAAGGCAATGAGGCAAGAAACTCCTCGGCGGTGGTATTGTGCACCTGGATTTGCGGACGATTGAGCGAGAAATTATGCTGAGCAATAGCGCATAGTTCGGCATTGCGCTCCACGTAGTGGGCTTGGGGAATTTTCTCGCTCAAGAAATAAGTATCCACCCCATAGCCACCCGTGAGATCGATGAGCATATCGGGAAGATTAGGGCCAAGCAAAGATGCTTTGTAGCGCGCTGTAGCTTCGCTGGAGCACTGTTCGCAAGAGAGGCGAACGGGATACCACCAGCCATCGATCTGCGCCATCGAAGGCAGCTTATCGCGGGTGCGCTGGCGACCCTCGATCTGCTGGAGAAGGAAACGGAAATCGGCATCCGAAAGGTGCGGATACCGATTACGCTGCAAGGCCAATTGCTGCACATTATCTTGCGCATGATCGCGCAGGAAAGCCGTGATATAGCTAGATGGCAGCTCCGTCATGCACAAGAAGAATCAAATCTCTTTGGTGATCACGATGGTGAAATACATACCATTAGGATTGATGTTGACATCATCCTCATACGCAAAATCACTGGCGCTATAGTTAAATTCCACCCAACCAGGACCATAGAGGCAATCTACCGTCTCGGTATAGTAGTTCCAACCACCTTCCACTTGCTCCTCGTAGTGACGAACATAAGGGAGGATATGCTTGAAAGCATCTTGGGTACCAGGGTTGTACACCACATATGCCTGCACCTCGCCACGATCGAAAACCGAACGCGTGATTTCTGGTACATCCACTACGGCATAGAAATAGTTGTTTTCATAGGCAGAACCCTGGAAATTGGTGTACTGCCAATCGCTGGCACCTACATACACCTCGATGGTCTGCACATCCATACATGGTTTGGAAGTTTGATCCAGAGGATCGCAATTACAGCATGCAGCCAATGAGAGGCTCAAAATGAGTAAATAGAAAATCTTTTTCATACTACATATGGTTTATCTATATGGTAATCTTTGCAAATTCCGTGCAAAGGTAGTATAATTTTTGTATATTTCCAAATTTTTTATTACCTTTGCAGCAAATTTGATAGATATGAATAAATTTATTATCTCCTGTATAGGACTGCTGCTGAGCACAGCCGCTATGGCGCAGTCGCTCAACCCAGTATATGAACAATATATCGCCACCTATCGCGACATGGCTATTGAGCAACAACGCAAGTACCAAGTACCTGCCGCTATTACCATGGCGCAGGGCATATTGGAGTCGGCTGCCGGCCAGAGCGAACTGGCACAAAAAGCCAATAACCACTTTGGCGTGAAATGCACATCCGACTGGGTGGGACGCACCATTTACAAAGACGATGATAAAGAGCAAGAATGCTTCCGCGTATATGCCGACGTGGCCGATTCGTATGAAGATCACTCGCTATTTTTGAAACGTCCACGCTACCAAAGCTTATTTGCATTACCCATAGGCGACTATAAGAACTGGGCACTGGGGCTGAAGCAATGTGGCTATGCCACCGATCCGAACTACCCCGAGAAATTGATTCGACTGATCGAGCAATACGACTTGCAAGCGCTCACATTCGATACATTGTTACTGGCAATTGGCGTAGTGAGCGAAGAAGATACCATTTACAAGCCAACTATTGCACCCGAACAAACAACCGACACGCTATACGAATACGAATCGCCCGAGATGGAGCAATTGCAGCTCTATCACAACTATCCATCGGGTAAATGCAATGGTGTGCGATATATCATTGCTGGCCCTAGTGATAGTTATGCATCGCTGGCAGTATTCCTGAATATGTACGAACGCACCCTGCGCAAATACAATGACGCCTTGGGCGAAGAGGAATTGCAAGCTGGCGAACGCGTGTATATCTATGCGAAGAAGAACAAAGCCAGCCGCAAGCACCCCTTCTGCTATTTCCGTGAAGGCGATACCGCTCGCAGCATCGCTCAGCGCTATGGCATAAAAGTGAAGAGCTTGTATAAGATCAACGGCATACCATATGGTGTACCGCTGAAGACGTATCAACGATTAGACCTAAGATAATATGGAGATACACAAAGCACGACCTATAGGCGAACTGTTAGCGGATTTTATCCATGGTTCGGACCTCGAGCAACCCTTGCTGGAGCGCAAGGTGGTGGCTTTGTGGCCAGAACTGCTAGGCCCCACCATCGCCCAGATGACGGGGGAGATACAAGTGAAGAACGGCGTACTGCTGGTGCATATCCATTCGGCAGCACTGAAAGCACAACTCTTTGATATCCGCCACGAACTGGTGCGCAAACTCAACGAGGCCGCTGGGGCTCAGGTGCTGAAGGATATTAGGGTGCTAGGGTAGAGAACGCTTCGCTAGTGTTTAGTGTTTAGTGATTAGTGATTAGAGATAGGAAGGGAAATGATTTATCCGCAGAATATAGAGCATAAGATTGATTTTCAGGTCATACGAGATGGCTTGAAGGGCTGTTGCAATTCTACATTGGGCAAAGAAAGAGTAGAAGAGATGCAATGGCTAACGGATTATGCCACAATCCAATCATTGCTTATGCGTCTAAAAGAGATGATGGCTGTGCTGAGAGATCCTAGTTTGAGTTTCCCACATGGCGAGATATACGACCTTCGCGAAGCGCTATCACGCATACGCATTGAAGGACTCTTTATGGACGAGGCAGAGCTCTTTTCGCTAAGCAAGATGCTGGACTATGCTGCTCAATTGGAGCGATTCTTTGCGGCACTAGATAAAGAGAAATATCCACTATTATCATCCATCCTTATCGCCTCATCACCTAGTAGCCTTATCGCCCTTATCGAAAGGATATTGGACCGCTATGGCAAGATGCGCGACAATGCATCGCCCGAACTGGCACGCATACGCAAGGAGATCAGTCAGTCGCAAGGTTCGGTGAGCCGTGCGCTGAATGCTATCTTGCGTCAAGCTCAAGCCGAAGGCATACTAGACAAAGATGCTGCGCCCACGATGCGCGAGGGACGATTGGTGTTGCCCGTTCCACCGGCCTACAAACGCAAGATTGGCGGAATAGTGCACGACGAGTCGGCTACGGGTAAAACAGTGTTTATCGAACCTCAACAGGTGGTGGAAGCCAATAACCGTATTCGTGAACTAGAAGGCGAGGAGCGTCGCGAACGCATGCGCATACTGCTGGAAGTGACTGCGGAGATACGTCCACAAGTGCCTGCAATCATGGACACGGAGCATTATCTGGCAGAAGTGGATTTCTTGCGTGCTAAAGCGCTATTCGCTATCGATCTGAATGCTATTGTGCCACATGTGCAAAACCGCCCCTTTATAGATTGGCGTGAGGCATATCATCCCGTATTGCTGATTAACTTCCGCCGTGCGGGGAAGACCGTAGTGCCATTGACCATCAAGTTGCTAGGCGAAAAGGCACAAGGCGAGAGAATACTGGTGATCAGCGGTCCCAACGCTGGCGGTAAATCGGTGTGCCTGAAGACTGTAGCCCTGATACAATATATGCTGCAATGCGGACTGGCAGTGCCCATGCACGAAGCCAGCGAGATGGGTATCTTTACTCGACTGATGATTGACATAGGCGATGAACAATCCATCGAAGACGATCTATCGACCTATTCATCACATCTTCGCAACATGAAACACTTTGTGCGTAATGCCAACGGACATACGCTGCTGCTTATCGACGAGTTTGGTACGGGTACCGAACCGCTGATTGGTGGAGCAATAGCCGAAGCGGTATTGGCACAACTGAACGAGCAGAAAGCCTTTGGGGTGATTACTACGCACTATACCAATCTCAAGCACTTGGCCGAGCGTACGGATGGTATCGTCAATGGTGCCATGCTATACGATAGAGGACAACTGAAACCACTATTCCAATTATCCATTGGGCAGGCAGGAAGTAGTTTTGCCGTAGAGATAGCTCGACAGATTGGTTTGCCCGAAACCATCATCCAACGCGCTACGGACATTGTGGGCGAGGAGCATATTGATTACGATAAACAGCTGCAAGACATAGCACGCGACAAACGGTACTGGGAAAACAAACGTCAGAACATCCGTCAGCGCGAAAAACACCTGGAAGAGAAGATTGCTCACTACGAAGAACAATTGGCTGGTATCAAAGCCAAGAAACGTGCGATTATAGAAGATGCCAACGAACAGGCGGCAGATATCCTACGCCGAAGCAATGCAACGATAGAGCGTACTATACGCGAGATCAAAGAGGCTAAAGCCGAAAAGAAAGCTACGCAAGCAGCACGAGAGAAAGTGGAGAAACTGAAGAATCAGGTGAATGCAAGTGCCACAAAACAGGCTAAAACAAAAAAGAACACAACAGATACTGAAACGGCATCTACCACGAAGCGGCAGAACAATAAAGTGCTACGCGATTTGAGCGACCTGAAGATACTGACCAAGAATCCTGCACGATTGATACAAGAATCACCTACTGCAGGAAATCAGAAAACAGCTTCGCAGCGACGGATGGTGTCGAGCAGCGTATCCGACGAATTGCGCCGCAAGAAACTATCATTCTCGCGCGAACTGGACATACGTGGACTGCGCGTGGATGAAGCCCTGGAAGTGCTGATAGCCTACGTGGACGATGCGCTGATGGTGAGTGCCGAGCAAGTGACGATTCTCCATGGAACGGGCACTGGTGCTCTCAAGCAAGTGGTGCGCGACTACCTGGCAGAACGCCAAAAAAGTATGCGCCGACTCCATTCGGGCGATATCCAATTCCACGATGGCGATCCCGATCGCGGTGGCGCAGGTATAACAGTGGTGATTTTAGGTTAAAGGTTAAAGACTAGAGATATGAAAAGAACAATGATGATTATTGGCACTTGGCTGGTGGCGATAGCAGCTCTGGCACAGGTGCAACCAACCGATACCACATGCAGCGTATCGGTGCATGCAGGCTATGGACATAACCTGAGTTATGGTTCGATGGCGAATTTCGACATCGATGCTTATATGCCTATCAATCCATATTTTGATATGCAAGCGAACCTGCGCATGAGTACAGCTAACTATCACAGTGTGGGTGTACAATTGCGTCCAAAATTTGCACTACCCAAAGGCGAGATGTATCTAGAAGACCGAGTGATGGCTCGCTTTGTAGCACGCGATGATTTCAATGAATTTGTGCATGCTTTATCTGTGGGCTATATGATGGAATATGTGAATGTACAAGTGGGTATGTCGAATCGCATTATCATTCCACAACCATATACTCGCAGAACAGAAGATGAGATGGTGCTCGAACCATTCAACGTAATCTACCGCGTAGAAGCCTTTGTTCGTCCACGCACATCGGCATGGAATATCAGTTTGTGCGTAGCAAATATCGATAACTATCAGATTGAGCGCGTATGGCAACCCATGTTCTATTTGGGCGGTTGGTACGATATCAATGAGCATTGGCGCGTACGCCTTTCAGGCAAATATAAACTAGCAGGAATGTTCCACCTTAACGCCCACTATTATGGTGCCGAACTACGTGCAGGAGCAGAATACCGATTTTAGTTGAAAGTTTATAGTTGAAAGTTTATAGTTTAAAGGCAGAAATTTTATGAAAAAGAATATACAAATAAATTTAGGTCTTATGGCATTGGTGCTAGGTGGATTACTGAGCGCATGTGGACCAGAAGCACGATTGGATATGGTAGGCATGTTCGCTGGCACCTCTCCAACCATCAACGAACGATTCGAAGAGTCGAAGCTATACAATGACAAACATGGTTTTGCTACATTGCAAGCACCCGTGGATGACTATCGCGTGTATGTATGCACCGATACCCACGTGACCAAAACGCAAACCCGTTGGACATACTTTATCGATACGTATCGCCATGATATGCTGTGCCCAGTAGCGGTGCACTTGGGTGATATTATTGATGCACAAAACTATTTCGATGAGATGTATACTGCTTATGATGAGGTGCCTCTCAATCCTGCTAAACACGACACTCTGATGGCTGTAGCAGGCAACCACGATATCTATTTCAAGCAATGGCCAGAATTCTTGAAGTATTTCAAGACATGCTACTACTACTTTGTAGTAGAAACACCTTCGGGCGAAAAAGACCTATTCATTATTTATGATTCGGCTGATGGCACGGTAGGTAGCAAGCAACTGCAATGGTTGAGCGAAACCCTTGAATGGGCTGATACACAATCTTTCCGCCATATTGTGGCTTGTACTCACACCCATTTCTTCAAACGCGACTCATCACAAGGACATACCTCTAACTATACATTGGAAGAGACATATACACTGCTGAATCTTTTCACCAAACATGGTGTAGATATGGTATGGTCGGGTCATGATCATAGCCGCGAGATCACCCAAGTGAAGAATATGACATGTATTGTGGTGGATTCGATGAAAGATGAAGATAAGAAGCCACACTATATGCTCGTTAGCATGGGGAAGAAGATTGACTACGAGTTTGTGGCAGTGCCATAGTAGCGTTCGGCAATTGAAGCGCACAGAACTCGCTGGGCGAGTAAAATTAAGAGACCAGATAGATGCGTATTTATTTTGGCATAGGAACGAACTTGGGGGATCGCGAAGGCAATCTTCGCGAAGCCATACGATT
This sequence comes from Paludibacteraceae bacterium, assembly GCA_045531475.1. Lineage (GTDB taxonomy): Bacteria > Bacteroidota > Bacteroidia > Bacteroidales > Paludibacteraceae > Colicola. The sequence continues at coordinate 129,777 of JAZSEB010000007.1, read as the reverse complement.
ATTGGACGAACGAGTAGGGCAGCAATTGGCCTGTTCATCGGTGTATCGCAGTGCCCCTATGGGATTTGTATCCGACAACGAGTTTGCTAATGTTGTAATAGCCTACGAAACCACCTATTCGCTCGAAGAACTACTACGCATCACCCAACAGATAGAGCGCGAGTTGGGACGAAAGGAAAAATCTGTGAACGGCATCTACCACGATAGGGTGATAGACATAGATCTGCTGCAAGCCACCGACAAACAGTTGCTTGCAGAGCAAATAACATATACAAGCGATACACTTGTGATACCACATCCTCGTATGCAAGAGCGTGATTTCGTAAAAATTCCTCTTAGCGAGGTGGAGAAGCAATTAGGCAGCAATTTAGATACCACGATATTAACCTCCCCCAAAAAAGTATAAGGCCATGCGTCATCATCAGAAAATAGCCATAGCGCGATTGATCTCCGACCTTATCAAATCGGATGATGTGATCTGCCGTGAGGAGATTGCGCTCTATAACCGCATCGTGAACAATTTCTCGATATCGCCCGACGAACTATATGAGGCACAGTTTATTTCGCAAGCTGAAGCCATGCACTACATTGCCAAAATGCCTACAGATGAGCAGAAACGCATCTTTACGATTCTGCACAAAGCGGCTTATTCAGATAACTTGTGCGTATCCAAAGAAGCATTATTATTGCTCACATTAAAACTCATCCTGCACGATAAAGAAGATAAATACCACATCTTTTCTACTAAAAGCAATAATCTGCAGAATAATGAGAAATACATTGTTTATATAGAAAGCGACTATATGCACGCCATCAATGATGAGATTGTGCAACAATATGATGCCATATCCAACCTAGTTCATCTATGGAAGTTTGAGTTTATCTATATTCCTAAAATCTGTCAGTCCTGTTGCGAAATGGATCGCGAATTCTTGGTGGGTATAATTCGCTATATGAACCCCCGTTTGTCTGCAGAAATGGTGGAGAACCTATATGAACGATTGACACATTTTAACACCGAAACTTATACGCGCGATTACTTGGCAAATGCCAGTCATAATGATTATTTCTTGGATATTCCACCATCATTGCTCATTAGCGTGGGACAATCATATGTGCCTCGCAATGCATTATCGCCCAACGATACTTGCTTTGCAAACTATATTACCATCCGTTTGGATGATGAGACTAATGCAGTATACAACGAGATAAGACGGTTTATCGATGAGTACGAATCATTTATCTCTGAACCAGAATACTATACTCCACTGCGCAGCAAATCGATGTTCAAATATCATGGCTTTTACAAAGAATTGTTCGATTTCCTGGCACGTCCACAAACTAATGGAGAAGAGAACAATATCTTCATTGATCTTCCTGCTCACCGCATATGGATGCGCGGAATAGAAATACCGATGAGTGGCACACTACTGGCGACGTATATCTTTATTCTCTATCAATCGTTCTGCACCCACTATGGTGGACTTATCAAAGCTGGACAACATCATCCGCTATCATCTAAAGAAGTAGATCAACTAGGACGCACCTATCGTACCATATGCAAACTATTCCGCGGAGAGATTGTAGCCGAACGCTCGTATTTAGATGATGTGCCAAATATTCGTGGATATATAGCCCGTATACGTACCAATCTAGCGCATCATATTGATGCAACAGACTTAGATTTCTATTATCCCAAGGACTCTGCCGACAAGAGTATGTATAGGGTGAGCATTGATCCAGAAAAAGTGAAGATTCGGGATACACAAGGCGAATATGCCTTTGTGGATTATCCTACGTGGAAGATTATCAAATAAGACGATTAATATACCTCTCAACACGCAACAATATTGTTGTTTTTCCAAAAATCGCAAATATGGAGAAATAGCAATATTGTTGTTTTTTTGTGCTCATTGAAAATTGGAGTACTTTTGCAGCGAAAATTTATGTGGCTCGTGCCATTGAACCAACCTTAACCAAACATTAACCCACAAAAACCTACCACTATGCAAGCAATTTATCATGGGCTATCTGCCCAACAGGTGGAAGATAACAGACGCAAATACAGCGTCGGGAACCATTCTTCGAGTAGCGGTGAAACACCTTATTATTGGTTGAAACAAACATCCATCTATTGGCTCATCTGTTCGTTGATGCTCATTGAGAGCATATCGCTATTCTTGGTGATGATCTTGTATGTGTTTATCGAAGATCTGTCCACCAGCTATGGATGGATCGTATTTGGCATGATCATAGTAACGGTATTGGTGGTAATACTGAGTCTTGTGCATAAGATACTAGAAAGGCGAAAACAGCACAAAACGCTTGATACCACAGAAGATAAATGGACTAGGGTAGTGCGCAGTGGCTCTGAACAGAAGGTAAAGAATAACGATCTAGTAGTAGGCGATGTTATACTGCTGTCATTTGGCGATGAGGTACCATTTCAGGCTACTATATTAGAGAGCGAGGACTTGGAGGTGGAAGAACCCGTAGAAGGCATCATGCAACGTTGCCGAAAGAGTGCAGAAGACATAGGGGATATAGATGGTATAGTGAAGAAAAACCAACTAATGAAAGATAGCATTGTCATCAGAGGCGAAGCTGTGGCAAGGATTGATGAAATAGAACAACCTAACGGATAAAAGATGTTTTATTGTTAGGAAAAGATAGTCAAAATTTAAGAATTTCTGTAATAGATGGTATAAAATTTGTTCATTCGGAATATTTTTTATAATTTTGCAACGAAGAAGAGAGGGTTGGGTATGTGTGATACATATTGCAACCTTTTATTGCGAAAATAGGAAATACAAACAAAAATTATACTATCATGGAATCAAAATCATGTCCATTTGTGCCTAATTTTTTGTTAGGTTTGGCTGGAGGAATCCAGTATTTATCGCTGAAACGTGCAAGCAAAAACCCACGCAAAGCACAAGAGAAAACACTGCGCGAAATCCTTACATACGCACGCGATACTGAATATGGTAAGGAGCATCATTTCGCAGAAATTCTAGAGGCAAAGACTGATACCGAACTCTACGCTCGCTATCAAAAGTATGTTCAACTAAATGATTACGAAGACCTTCGTCCTTATGTAGAAAAACACAAACATGGTGGCAAAGATATTCTGTTCCCTGGTAAACCAGTATTATATGCTACCACATCAGGAACCACCAAAGAACCCAAATGGGTGCCTATCACACAAGAGCATTTGCACAATATCTATGGCAAGATGACCAAAGTGTGGCTTTTCAATTTCATCAAAAACCGTCCACAAGTATTTACTGGCAAGATCGTTTCTATCGTAGGCAAAGTGAAAGAGGGTGAAGCTCCCGACGGTACAATGTTTGGCTCGGTGAGCGGTGTGACTCAGCGCGACTGCCCGGGCTTTGTAAAGAAACTCTATGCATCGCCTGCTGCTGTATTCTCCATTGAAGATTATACCGCTCGCTACTACACCTTGATGCGTATGGGTATTGAGCGCAATATCACCCTCGTGGTGACTGCCAATCCATCTACCATCGTAGAGATGCAGAACAATGTGAACGAGTATTTCGACGACTATTGCAATGATATCGCAAATGGTACACTAAACAGCCGCCTGAATATTCCACAATGGATCCGCGCTGAGATTCAGCCATACCTCAAACCCAATCCAGAGCGTGCCGCTGAATTGCGTGCATTGAAAGCAAAATATGGCACTGTGTTGCCTAAACATTATTGGCCTAACATGCAGATTCTCAATACATGGAAATGCGGTAATACGGCTGTATATCTAGATAAGATTAATGGTTCATTCCCAGATCATATGCTCCACCAAGAGTTTGGCTATTTTGCTTCGGAGTGCCGCTTCGGATTGGTGCTTGACGATACAGTGAACACCGTGCTCTTCCCACACTTCCATTACTATGAATTTGTGGCTGAAGAGGAATTGGAGAGCGAGAATAAGCATTATCTGCAATTGCACGAATTACAAGCGGGTAAACGCTATTGCCCTTATGTAACTACTTTTGCTGGTCTTTATCGCTACAATATGAACGACCTCGTAGAGGTAGGTCCATCGTTCTGCAATACGCCAACTGTACACATGATTCAGAAGGTGAATGGTATTGTGACTATGACGGGCGAAAAACTGCACGAACGTCAGTTTATCAATGCCGTACACGCAGCCGAGGAGAAGTCTGGCTTGCTAACCAAGTTCTTCGTGGGCTTTGCTGATATGGAAAAGTCCGCATATCATTTCTACTATGAGTTTGCTGACCAATCCACTACCCAAGAGCAAGCGGAGAACTTTACAAAACTGGTAGATGACGAGTTGAAAGCGACTAATATTGAGTACGAGGCTAAGCGTGCTTCTTTCCGTGTGAAAGATCCTATCACACATCGTTTGGTGGAGCAATCATTCGAGAAGTTCAAAGCACAATGTATAGCCGAAGGCGCTCGCGATGGACAATTCAAAATGAACTTGCTGATGCAAGATGAGAAACGCCATGACAAATTCAAACAATTGGTGGTAGAGTAATACACATGCTTTAGCCAATAAAGCATTACACAACACAAATTTTACAAATTAGCCAACAGAGATTGATTTCTGTTGGCTAATTGATTTATAAGTGTTCTCATCCCATAAAAACAATGCTTTCTACAATAATGTTGCAAGATTTGACAAGTTTAGAGATATAAGCAATCCTAACAAATAAAACTTTTTAGTTGATAGTATGGTAACAGATATTGTTCAAATGGCAATAATTCTACTAACAGAAGAAGAGCGTACAGCGTACGGCACGGGTTTTGTTCTGTAATGGGTAGTACCATCCGTTATTAACTATGAAAATTTTAATTCTTTCATGCAATACAGGAGAGGGGCACAATTCCTGTGCAAAGGCACTGAAGATAGCCATGGATAGGCGAGGTATAGTGTGCGATATCCAAGATACATTGGCATTGGTCAGCGATGAACTATCGCAACGTGTAGCTAATGCATACGTCTCTTCTACACAAGGTGCATTATTTGAAACGGTGTATAAGATTGGCGGTTTCGTGAGCGATAATATCGATTTCCATCAATCGCTCGTTTATGGTGTCAATCGTTTGTATGCTAATACCTTGTACGAACACATTCGTAATGGTGCATATGATGTGGTAGTGTGCGTACACCTCTTTCCTGCTGAGGCGATGACCGCCTTGCGCCGCAACGCCATGTTGCAGATTCCTACTTATTTCGTAATGACCGACTACACCTGCATCCCTTTCTTAGCAGAAACAGACTTGGACTACTACATTATTCCGCACGAGCATTTGGTGGAGGAATTTGTGGAGAAAGGTGTGCCTCGCGAGAAGTTGGTACCGATAGGCATTCCTGTAGATGAGCAGAAGTTCACTACTCGGAAGCCCAAACGTCAAGCACGCCAACTGTTGGAAGATTCGCTCGGACTACCTGATTGGACTACGAATAGTGGACATTGGTATTTAATTATGTCTGGCTCTATGGGATATGGCAATCTTGACGCGCTGATGCACCAGTTGTTGATGCGTATTCGTGAGAAAGATAAGGTGGTTTGCGTTTGTGGTCGCAATCAACAGATGTATGATAACCTGCAAACAACCTTTGCCAACGATAAGCAACTCTGTTTATTGGGTTTCACCGATCAAGTGTCGCTATTGATGGATGCTTCGGATGTGATCTTTACTAAGCCCGGTGGTATCACTTCCACCGAGGCAATAGTCAAGAATATTCCTATAGTTCACACTGCTCCAATTCCCGGTTTAGAGAACTATAATGCACGATTTTTTCATAATCATGGCTTGTCGTATCATACTAACGACACCAACCAACAAGTAGCTATAGCCATGCGATTATGTGAAGATAAAGCATTTAGAAATAGGATGTTGCAGCAGCAACGCTTGAATAGCAATCCGCACACTTCGGATGATGTGATAGATTTGATATTGAACAAACAAGAGATAGTATATGAAGAACAAGAAACAACGCACATTGCAAGATAGTCTGAAACGCATTTATGTGGTACTTTTTGTCTTGACCATTGGTTTTGGTGCAGGCAATATCGTATATCTTTGGCACCAGCCCGACATGACGGCTAATGCTTTGTTTTTCTGCGCAATACAGTATATTGTGATATTGGCTATTCTCACTATCCCTGCGCTACTACGCAAGCGATTTATGATTCACATTCCGTTACTTATCACTGTGGTATGCGCGCTCTTTGGCTTTGTAACGATGATTATGGGCGACGGACTGAACTTCTACGGTCGCTTCAGTTGGTGGGACTCTGTGCTACATCTGTTTTCTGGCAGTGTCTTGGCGTTTGTGGGATTGTGGATTATCAGTATCATGTTTGAAAATAGCAGTCAGGTTGTGCTGAGGAACAAGGCGTTTCTCGCGTTTTATGTATTGCTCTTTGGTTTGAGTTGTGGTGCCGTTTGGGAGGTGTGTGAGTATGCGTATGATGCTATTGCTGGCACGAATACGCAGCAGTTTATGGCTACCACTACAGCATCTATCATTTCGGCGGAAGATGTGCCACTATGCGGTCATGAGGCACTGCGCGACACGATGGGCGATATGATACTAAACTTGGTAGGCAGTCTGTTGGTAGCTATTTTTGTCTTTTTGCGTTATGATAAACTGATGGACATGCACCAGTCGGCAATAGAGGAAGAGTGAGTTATTTCTTATTCTTGCGTTTCTTTCGTTCTTCGCGACGCAGTTGGCGTTGGTATGCACGGCGTTGGCGTTCTAAGGCGCGTTCTTGGTGTAAAACAAGGACTACCCATTTGGGATAGTCCTTGTTATTGTTTAGTGGACGGCGCAAAGCGCCTATTGTTTAGTGTTTAGAGATTTATTTTACCTCTTCGAAGTCCACGTCCTCGGCTGTGCCTTGGTTGTTGTTGCCACCTTGTGCACCGCCTTGGAAGTCAGCACCTGGCTGAGGACCAGCTTGACCTTGAGTAGCATTGTACATCTCTGCACTAGCAGCTTGGAAAGCGGTCATGAGGGCTTGGTTTGCTGCCTCGCATGCGTCTGCATCCTTCTTCTCGTAAGCGGCTTTGAGGTTCTTCAATGCCTCCTCGATTGGAGCTTTCTTGTCAGCAGGGATCTTGTCGCCAAGTTCAGCCAATTGCTTCTCGGTTTGGAAGATAGTAGCGTCTGCACGGTTGAGCTTCTCAATACGCTCTTTCTCCTTCTTATCTGCCTCAGCATTAGCCTCTGCCTCTGCCTTCATGCGCTTGATTTCTTCGTCGCTCAAGCCGCTAGATGCCTCGATGCGAATCTTTTGCTCTTTGCCAGTAGCTTTGTCCTTAGCGGTAACGTTGAGGATACCGTTGGCATCAATATCAAAGGTCACTTCGATTTGTGGCTCACCACGGCGTGCAGGCATGATACCATCGAGGTGGAAGATACCGATTTGCTTGTTTTGTGCAGCCATAGGGCGCTCACCTTGCAACACCTTAATCTCTACAGAAGGTTGGTTGTCCACTGCTGTGGTGAAGGTCTCGGTCTTCTTGGTTGGGATAGTAGTGTTGGCCTCAATCATCTTGGTCATCACGCCACCCATAGTCTCGATACCGAGTGAGAGTGGGGTAACATCAAGGAGGAGGACATCCTTTACATCACCAGTCAATACACCACCTTGGATAGCTGCGCCAAGAGCCACAACCTCGTCTGGGTTAACGCCCTTAGATGGAGCTTTACCGAAGAATTTCTCAACTGCTTGTTGGATAGCAGGGATACGAGTTGAACCACCTACGAGGATGATCTCGTTGATATCGCTAATACTTAGACCTGCGTTTTGCAAAGCAGTGCGGCAAGGAGCGATAGTGCGTTGTACGAGGTCGTCGATGAGTTGCTCGAACTTAGCACGGGTGAGGGTTTTCACCAAGTGTGCTGGCACACCGTTTACAGGCATGATGTATGGCAAGTTGATCTCGGTAGAGGTGGTGTTAGAAAGCTCGATTTTTGCTTTCTCAGCTGCCTCTTTGAGTCGTTGCATAGCCATAGCGTCTTTGCTAAGGTCTGCGCCACCATTCTCGCTCTTGAACTCTTGTACGAGCCAGTCGATAATACGGTGATCGAAGTCATCACCACCCAAGTGAGTATCACCATCGGTAGCTTTCACCTCAAATACGCCGTCGCCCAATTCGAGCACACTGACGTCGTGTGTACCACCACCGCAGTCGAATACTACGATCTTCATGTCTTTGTCGCTCTTATCAAGACCGTATGCCAAAGCAGCAGCTGTTGGCTCGTTCACGATACGGCGAACATTCAGACCTGCGATCTCGCCTGCCTCTTTGGTAGCTTGACGTTGGCTGTCGTTGAAGTATGCAGGTACAGTAATCACTGCCTCTGTCACCTCTTGACCAAGATAATCTTCAGCAGTCTTCTTCATCTTTTGGAGGATGATAGCTGAGATCTCTTGTGGCGTGTACAAACGACCATCGATATCCACGCGTGGGGTATTGTTGTCGCCCTTTACTACTTTATAAGGTACGCGCGATACCTCGTTAGCAAGACGGTCATAGGTCTCACCCATGAAACGTTTGATTGAATATACGGTACGAGTAGGGTTGGTGATCGCTTGACGCTTAGCAGGGTCGCCCACTTTGCGCTCGCCACCATCTACGAAACCAACCACAGATGGGGTAGTACGTTTACCCTCAGAGTTGGTGATAACTACAGGCTCATTGCCTTCCATAACTGCGACACAGGAGTTAGTTGTTCCTAAGTCAATTCCAATAATTTTTCCCATTGTATTTAAGTTTTTTAGTTTATACTAGTTAATTTTGCTAGTCACACTAGTTGGACTAGTTGAGCTAGACGCTTTGCCTTATTATAGACAAATGCCGTGCCAAAAGTGAATTTCGGTAATTTTCGACAAAAAACTGACAAAATGACTGACAAATTGGCAGAACTACACTTTCTTTAGCACGTTTGTTCGTCATCTGCCAACTGTTGTGGCACACATGAATACTCTCTACAAAACAAATGGTCATTTTCACAAATATCATGTTCCATCTTTCCAAAATTACCATTGTGGCTATATAATATACCATTTGGAACATCCGCTTTGGAATATTTTTTGTGGATTATATGCTAAAACATAATAAAAAATCTACTATGACAAAAAAACAAACCGTCACTATCAGTGATATCACTATTTCTTCCGACCTATCGGTGATTGAGCAATACCTTACGCAGTCCGAGGATTTGTTGCTAATGCTCTTGTGCCAATCTGGACGTTTACGCATCGATGTTCAAGAACAAGTAATCGACATGCAGCCCAATGATTTGCTTTTCACTACACCACGAGATGTGGTAGGTCACTATATGAGTGCTCCCGATACAGCATGTATCATTTGTGTGACCCCTTTGCGCATGATGAAGGATGTTGTATTCTCGTGCTTGCGCACAGAAAATAATTGGTATGATAAGTTTGAATATATAAAGCGCAATCCACTATTGCATCTTACAGACACTGAATTGCAATTGCTGGGTGGGTACGCACAAACGATTTATCTGCATCACCAAGTATATGGCACAACAATTGACCGTGTAGTGCAACAACTCAAGCAAGCAGTCATCTCCGAGTTTATGTTGCTGATGGATAGGCATATGATTCAAGATAAGGAATATATCTCTTCTCTGGAGCGCTTAGTGGATGCCAATTCATCGCGTGGGCAGCAACTTTTTTATCAATTTGCACAGTTATTGAGCAGCAACTACATGCGTCGAATGCCTGTTGGGTGGTATGCGGATGAACTATCTATTACGGCCAAATACCTCACATTCATTTGCCGCCAAACTATAGGTAAGACACCTTCATCACTGATTGATGAAGTAATGATGCAAGAAATAAAAAAACGTCTATTGGATACCAATGATACAATTAAGGAGATTGCCTATGCAATGAACTATGGCAGTGCCAGTAGTTTCTGCAAGTTCTTTCGCCAGAAGATGGGCATTAGTCCATTGCAATTCCGTCAGCAAAATCGCTAATCACCTCTCGCTAAACCTTAAATAGTAGCCGCATTAGCGGCATTCACTAAACTATAAACATACTGCTTCTCCATCACCACCTTGGTTTGAATATCTATTCCATTGGTATCGGCCAGGGTGTTTTTTATATCGCTGATGATACCAGTACCTCGCATTTTCAGCACTGCTTCTTTCTGTGTCCAAAGGCATGTGAACGCTACATCGGGCGATTCGGATGCCCATATATTGGCTTGTTCTTTCTCGTTCATCGTACGCTCTACTAGTTCGGGTTTAGCGATGCGAATATGCTCAATATCAATACCTATAGGTATTTCGCTAACTGCCACAGCGATGGCATGCTTGCAATGTGAAATCGAGAAATAAGGACCACTCTCCAGTCGGGGCTGACCGTATTCGTTGTAAAGAAAGGTAGGGGTAGGGTGTAAAGTGTAGGGGGTAGAGGCAAGGAGTTGCAGAAGCAAATCATAGGATTTGAGGCAGCAATACTGACCAAACAAATGCTTGTACGTCAGAGCTTGTTCACGGCGTTGAGGACTAACCATATTCAGCAACCGAGCCACTTCGGGCTCGGTGCATTCATTCATATGGTCAAATATGCTTATCAAAGCAACGCAAAATCTATCACCTCTTGAATATCCTTCACATAATGGAAGGATAGTCCTTTCAGGTATTTTGGTGCGATATCATCCACGTCTTTTTGGTTCTCATGGCAGAGAACGAGATCAGTAATGCCTGCGCGCTTGGCAGCCAAAATTTTCTCTTTCACACCACCGATAGGCAGTACTTTCCCGCGCAGCGTCATCTCGCCTGTCATAGCAATACGTGGACGCACTTTCTTGCCCGTAAACGCACTCACCAGCGCTGTGGTCATCGTGATACCTGCACTAGGACCATCCTTGGGGATAGCACCTTCGGGCACGTGAATATGTACGGAGTGTGTGTCCAACTTCTTGCGCGCTATACCAAACTGATCAGCATGCGCCTTGATATAGCCCATGGCGATAGTAGCCGACTCTTTCATTACATCGCCCAAGTTACCCGTGAGGGTGAGGGTAGGGGTCTTGCTTGGAGAGAGCGAAGTCTCGATAAAGAGAATCTCGCCGCCTACTTGTGTCCATGCCAAGCCCGTTACTACACCTATATATTTATTGGTCTCCCACTCATCGCGTGAGTAGCGTTTTTTGCCCAGATAGCTCACCAGGTCTTCGCTTGTTACCGACACATTATATTCTTCTTCCAACGAGATACGTGTCACCACTTTTCGGCAGATAGCAGCAATCTGACGCTCTAGACTACGCACACCCGATTCGCGGGTATAGTTGTCTATGATTTCCGAGATAATCGCTTTGCGGAGCTTAAGTTGTGTGGATTTCAGTCCGTGGTTCTTCAACTCTTTTGGCAGCAAGTGACGCTTGGCTATCTCCTCTTTCTCTTCTTGCAAGTAACCGGTCATCTCTATGAGCTCCATACGATCAAGCAATGGACGAGGAATCGTGTCAAGCGAGTTGGCTGTAGCGATAAACAATACTTTGCTTAGGTCGTAATCCACATCTAAATAGTTATCATGGAACGTTCCATTCTGCTCTGGATCAAGCACTTCGAGTAGTGCGCTGGTAGGGTCGCCCTTATAGTCCGAACCTATTTTATCTATCTCGTCCAGCACGAACACAGGATTGCTGGTCTTCACCTTACGCAGGTTCTCAATGATTCGTCCTGGCATGGCACCAATATAAGTACGACGGTGACCGCGAATCTCCGCTTCGTCGTGCAAACCACCTAAACTGATACGCGCATACTTGCGACCCAATGCTTCAGCTATCGAACGACCCAAACTGGTTTTACCCACACCCGGAGGGCCATAAAGGCAGAGGATAGGGGCTTTCATATCATCACCTTTGGCCATGGACTTCATCTTCAGCACAGCCAAGTATTCGATGATGCGCTCTTTCACTTTCTCCATACCATAATGGTCATGGTCAAGCACTTTTTGCGCATTACGAATGTCGTAATTGTCTTCCGAATATTCGTTCCAAGGCAAATCAAGCAGTATCTCCAAGTAGTTCTGCAGGGTAGAGTACTCTGGCGAGTGGGTAGGGATGCGACGGAGCTTCTTGAGCTCTTTTTCAAAGGTATCTTGCATCTTCTCGCTCCATTTCTTCTGCTTTGCACGCTCTAGCATGGCGTTAGCCATTTGCTCATCGGTGTTGCCCAATTCGCGCTGAATAGTCTCCATCTGACGCTGCAAAAGGTATTCGCGCTGTTCTTTGTCGATATCTTCTTTGGTCTTTTTTTGGATCACGGTCTTCATGTCCAACATCTGCAGCTCACTGGTTAGGATCTCCAGCAATGTTACGGCACGGTCTTTCAGCGAGGACATTTCCAGCAGACGTTGCTTATCAGCAATACGCACACCAAAGTTACCACAGATATAGTTCACCAGGGTAGGTGGGTTATCGATGCTGCGCAATGTCATTCCAGCTTCAGCAGGGATGTTATCCATGCGTTTGAGAATTTTCTCCGCTTGGGTTTTCAGGCTGCTCACCAGTGCAATAAACTCTTTGTCATTGCGCTTTGGGAATTCCTCCTCCATGATTTTCACTTTCGCCTTCATATAGGGCTTAACAGCGATAATCTCTTGTATTTCAATACGTTGAATACCTTCCATTATCACCATCAAACTGCCATCAGGCATGTCCAGCGTACGCATCACACGTCCGGCTGTAGCTATCGTGTAGAGGTCATCCGACGATGGCTCTTGCACATCTTGCAAGCGTTGGCATGTTACTGCCAACAGTTCATCGTTCTTGAAAGCGTTAGTAACAAGTTTCTTCGATTTTGGTCGTGCCACTGTTACCGGTAATAGCACACCAGGGAAGAGCACCATATTGCGAAGCGGCAACACGCCCAGCACGTCGCCATCTTTCAATTCAGGTTCTTTGGTATCGTCATCTGCTGTAAGAGGAATATAATCTACTTCCACTTTCTGATTTTCGTCGTTGTTTAATAATTCATCAAGGTAGGTCATGTTACTTTGCGATTTTTATAGGTTCTAATCGTTTCTATAGTTTTATAGGTTTTTGTCGAAATTTTTTATAGGGTAGCTCTCGTTAAGTGTTATTTTACATAATCACAATTAGGAAAAGATAATCCTACGGCAATTAAATAAGGATAAATATTATTTTAACAGCCATTCCTTGTCATATTGCGCGTGCCATTAGCCTGCACGCGCAATACGGATCTCGGATTAAGTTGTTTAATTCATTGCAAAAATTATTCTTGTACTTGGCGCAAATCAATCATCAGCTCATCCAACTGCTTTTGATCTACCAAACCAGGAGCACCGAGCATCACATCGCGTCCTTGGTTGTTTTTTGGGAAGGCGATGCAGTCGCGGATACTATCCAAGCCAGCGAACAAGCTCACGAAACGGTCCAAGCCGTATGCCAAACCGCCATGAGGTGGCGCACCGAACTTAAAGGCATTCATCAGGAAGCCGAACTTCAGTTGTGCTTCTTCTGGTGTGAAGCCCAGAATCTCAAAGGTGCGTTGTTGAAGCGCTGCATCGTGGATACGGATACTACCTCCACCCACTTCTACACCGTTGATCACCATGTCGTATGCGTTTGCACGCACGGCTGCTGGATTGGTGTCCATCAAAGGAATATCCTCTGGTTTTGGCGAGGTGAATGGATGGTGCATAGCCATGAGGCGTTGCTCCTCGTCGCTCCACTCGTACATTGGGAAATCCACAATCCAGAGGCATGAGAACTTCTTAGGATCACGCAAACCGAGTTGTTTGCCGACCTCCAAACGCAATTCACACAATTGTTTGCGTGTCTTCATGGCGTCGTCGCCAGAGAGAATGAGAATGAGGTCGCCAGGTTGAGCGTTCATGGCCTTTGCCACTTGTTGCAACTGCTCTTGGTTGTAGAATTTATCCACACTGGATTTTACGTTACCATCAGCCTCTACGCGGGCATATACCATACCTTTCGCGCCGATTTGTGGACGTTTTACGTATTCTGTGAGGGCATCCAATTGCTTGCGGGTGTATGTAGCGCAACCTGTAGCGCAGATACCGCCGATGTATGCAGCATTAGCAAATACGCTGAACTTCTCCTCTTTCTGTTCCTCGATAGCGTGGAAGAGGTCGTGCAACTCCACGAACTCCATGCCGAAACGTGTATCAGGCTTATCACTACCATAATATTTCATGGCATCTGCCCATGTCATACGTGGGAAATCTGGCAAGTCGATATTGAGAATGGACTTGAATAGGTGCTTAGACATCCCTTCGAAGAGTTGGAGCACATCTTCTTGCTCCACGAACGACATCTCGCAGTCGATTTGTGTGAATTCTGGTTGACGGTCAGCACGCAAGTCCTCATCGCGGAAGCATTTTACAATCTGGAAGTAACGGTCGAAACCGCTGACCATCAGCAGCTGCTTGAGGATTTGTGGACTTTGTGGCAGTGCGTAGAACTGTCCTGGGTTCATGCGGCTTGGTACGATAAAGTCGCGTGCACCTTCGGGTGTAGAATTCACCAAAACAGGTGTTTCTACCTCCAAGAAGCCCTTCTCGTCGAGGTAGCGGCGTACTTCGAATGCCATTTTGTGGCGCAGTTCGAGGTTCTTGCGTACGCAGTTGCGACGAAGGTCCAAGTATCTGTATTTCATACGAATATCATCGCCACCGTCGGTCTCATCTTCGATGGTGAAAGGAGGAGTAACGGCTGCGTTGAGGATATTCATTTGGGCTACTTTGATTTCTATTTCGCCTGTAGGGATCTGCGTGTTTTTGCTCTGACGTTCAATCACTTCGCCTGTTACTTGCAATACGTACTCGCGCCCTACTCCATTGGCTTGTTCTAGCAGGGCGTCTTGCTCTGCGCTGCCGTCGGATTGGAAGGCAAGTTGTGTGATACCATATCGGTCACGAAGGTCGATGAATGTCATTCCGCCCATTTTGCGGATACGTTGTGCCCACCCTGCGAGGGTGACTGTTTTGCCTGCATCGGCGAGACGTAGCTCGCCACAAGTATTGGTTCTAAACATAATGTATTGTGTAGTATTGTTAGCAGTTGTTTAGTGTGGTGTAGCGTTGTTTGGACAAGCCCTACTCTTTCCACACAAAAAAGCGTGCAAAGGTACAAAAAAGTACGCACATACGCAAGCAAACGAGCATATTTTTTGAAAATAATCGATTTATCTACTTTTACAAACTCTCGCCAAAGTCCTCTTTGAATTTAGACACCAGTTCTTCTTGCCAATGCCCTATCTCTTTCAATCGTCCAAAGAAGAATCGCAACACTTGTGGCTCCTCTATCCACTTCAGTCCGCCAATGATTTGACGGTTATCCCACAGCCATTTCACGCGGTCAGCCACGTATTTTATCTGCGAAAGTGTATATACACGGCGAGGCATAGCCAGTCGCATCAACTCCAGTTCCGCAAAGCGTTCTGTACCGTCCGCTTCGCGTTGTTCAGACAGTGTCCCACGCTCCATACCGCGGATACCTCCTGCGATATACAACGCGGTTGCTACTGCGGCTGCTGGGTACTGATCATGTGGCATATCTGGTACAAATCCCTGACAATCGATATGCGCACCTAGTCCACCCGCAGGCTTTATCATCGGTACGCCATAAGCGTCTAACTCATTCACCAAATAATTAATAAACTCAGGTCCGTGACTCAAATAGTCCATATCGAGCGACTCGTACAAACCTTCTGCCATAGATTCGATAGAACGTACATCAATACCGCCGTATGTCAAGAAACCTTCGTATAATGGGATATACTCCATCATACTCTTAATCAGTTCAGTGTTATGGCTAATAATCGCGCCACCACGAGCGAAGCCCAACTTACGAGCCGAGAAATAGATGATATCCATCTTACCTGCCAACAGGTGATAAATCTCTTTTGGGGTCATGTATTTGCATTGCGCCTCGCGGATCTTCATGAAGTAGATATTGTCTTGCAGCAGCGATGCATCTAGGATACTTGGCACGCCAAACTCATGACAAATGTCTGCTACTGCCAACATATTCTCCAAGCTAACTGGCTGACCACCAATTAAGTTGGTTCCAGCCTCCACACGCACATATGCCACCTTATCTGGTCCATATTCGGTGATTACGCGGCGCAACTCTTGCAAATCCATATCGCCCTTAAAAGGGTCATCGCTTTGTGGAATAAGACCTTTCTTGTGGAGCACTTCCACCACTTCGCCGCCACAGCGAGTCACATGGGCTTTGGTGGTCGTAAAGTGGAAGTTCATAATCGCCACCGTACCAGGTTTTACAAATCGCTCTGCCAAGATATTTTCGCATGCGCGCCCTTGGTGGGCAGGCAATACATTATCAGTGCCAAACACCTCTTTTAATGCGACTTTGAGGCGGTTGAAAGTCTCGCTACCTGCATATGCATCATCGGCGAGGTGCATAGCAGCCGTTTGTCGGTCAGACATAGCATTCACACCCGAATCGGTAAGCATATCAAGATAGATATCTTTGTTTTGCAACAAGAAGGTGTTATTACCTGCCTTTTGGATGGCGCGCAGACGCTCATCTACTGGCAATAAATTCAATTTTTGTACCACGCGAACCTTATGCATCTCCAATGGCACTTGGTTCTCTGATTTGTAGAACTTAACAGACATAATCGTATTCATTTTCAAATAATTCGCAAAAGTAGTAAAATTTATTGATATATACAAATTATAGTGCGATTTTATCGAAAAAGATAGATTTTATCTATCCTATTCTCTCCTATCCTACCAAATGCCAGGTATGAGGCGCCAGCGGACGCGCTGCTGGTAGTTGGTGTAGCCTTGAAGTCCAGTTGATAGAACCTGCTCTTCATTGTAGATCCGTAGGATGATTAGTATAGGATAGATGGCAAAGATTAGCAATGCCCAAATGGAGCCCAGCACTATTGGCATTGATAGGAACATAAGCAAGGTGGCTGTGTACATCGGATGGCGCACAATGCCGTATAATCCTGTGTCAATCAATTGTTGATTATCCTGCACCTCGATGGTTCTGGATAGATAGGCATTCTCGCGCAACACTTCGGCGTATAAGGCATACCCAACGAGGAAGAAGACCGATGCGACAATGGTCGCCCAAAGGGGCATGCTTGACCACGCGAAACGGTGGTCTAAACCGCAGAGGACAAAGCCGCCGATAAACATCAATCCCGAAAGAGCTACCACATGCTTTTGCGTCTGCTCTTTTTCTTTATTGTTCAGCCGTTTAGCCAATAGTTCAGGCATGGAGATTAATAGCCAAATACCCATGCAAGTCATAGGTACAAACAGCAAGGCAAGCAGCAACCACGCCTGCCAATAGTGCCAAGTGCCTGCTGGCCAAAAGAGCAGCATGCCAATCAAGACGATGCCACATAGGAGTTTACATAATCCGCTAATAATCAATTGACTTGTTTTCATATAGTATGCTTTGGTGGAGAGTTGGGTAAATAATTATGCAAAGATAATGCAAATATTACAAATATGCAAGTTTTACGGACACTTTTTTTGAAAATGGGATTTTTGTAGGACAGAGGGACAGAAGGACAGCGGGGACAGCACTTTTCTTTTTCTCGTCCCCGAACACGCGCGGACGAGTTTATAGAATCTGCTGTTCCGGCTGTCCCTCTGTCCCTACCCCGCCTGTTGTTTTTTCAGTTGTTGATGAATTTGTGCAATCACGAATCCGCGCAGGGTGGCATAATGTTTTTCACCTTGCTTAGGGTGCTTAAATTGCTTCTCAAATAGCGGTTGCCAATAGGCTACTCGTTCGGGAACGTTAAGCTCTTGTTTGGCAATGAATTGCACTTGCTGAAAGAGTGTGCGATTTTGTTCTGCCCCTTCGGACCATTTGCCTTCGTGACAATGATAAATGTAGGTTTCGCCAGGACCATATATCGGCCTGCCTTTAGCATCTTTACCAAAGCATTTTCGACGAGAAACGGTGATACGACCATCCGCATTGTGGGATGAAAGTTTGCCAGTGAATGTCTCCACTGGAGCAATGTAAGTGGTTTGTGACATAAAGCTATAATTTTATGATTTGAAAATGTTTATATTGTATCACGCAAGTGATAGGAATAGTACGTTTATTGTGCGTCTATAGTGCGTCTATAGTGCGTTTATTGTCCGTGAATAGTGCGTGAATAGTGCGTAATGGATAGGTATTTCATGGGGTTTAAGTGTTGTTTTAATTTCTATACAAAGATAATCATAAAACCGTAATTTTCCAAATTTTTCCAAAAGAAAATACAAAAAAAAATACATATTGACATATCTATGTTACAATCTATACGGACACACCTTTTTGAATTTAAAGGTGCACAGCTGCACAGCACTTTTCCTAAATCTATACACCCATGTATGTGCGTATAAAGGGTTTAGTAATTTAGCTGTGCAGTGCACTTAGTGCATTCATAGCAAAGATTATTGTAAGTGTCTTATTCTGTGAGAATTAAACGTTTAAAACAACAAAAAAATAAGTGCACAGCTGTGCCTAGTGCTGTGCAGCAATAAGTGCACAGCAGAACAAAATTTTAAGGCGAAA
The DNA here is from genome assembly GCA_045531475.1 of Paludibacteraceae bacterium. Classification (GTDB taxonomy): domain Bacteria; phylum Bacteroidota; class Bacteroidia; order Bacteroidales; family Paludibacteraceae; genus Colicola. Next base: position 111,177 of record JAZSEB010000007.1, on the reverse strand, counting down.
TTTAATACTAATTACCACACTTTTTGTATAATATATTTGCACACCTGCAAATTATTTCGTACCTTTGCAGAACAAACTGCAAAACCTCAAAATCAATTTGATTATGAAACAAATCTATGTAATACTTCTGACTATTTGTGCCCTCGTTGCATGTCAACCTCCTAATGGAGCAACGTATCAATCGGTGAACGTAGTTACTTTTGCTGAGATCATCCAAGACAGTAATGTTGTTTTATTGGATGTACGTACGCCTAGTGAATACCAAGCGGGGCATATACCTGGCGCTATACTTATTGACGTCACACAAGCCGATTTTCTACCAAAGTGCAAACAACAACTGCCAATCGACAAAACGATTGCTCTTTACTGCCGTTCGGGTAACCGAAGCAAAAAAGCAGCACAGCTCCTAAGTCAAGAAAATTACAAAGTAGTAGAACTTAACACTGGCTTCAACTCTTGGGATGGTGAAGTAGAAAAATAAGCCATGGAAATTAAGCTCTTACTTGAATTTACCCACCGCGACCAGTTGCGTAATTGGCTGCTGGAACACGGCGAAGGGGTTAAAGAATGTTGGATAGCCATGTATCGCAGCAAACGTCCGCCCTGTTCGGCTGCTTGTTTGCCGTATATTGATGTGGTGGAAGAGGCATTGTGCTTTGGATGGATAGACTCTACCTTAAAGCGTTTGCCCGATGGTCGTTTGGCACAACGCCTCTCTCCACGCCGTAAACGCAGCCATTGGACCGAGCTCAATAAACAACGTTGTGCCGACCTCGAACAACGCGGCCTCATGACCGAGGCCGGAAGAAGAGCATTGGCGATGGTTCAAAAAAACTAGGATATTTGAACAATAAGGTATAAAAATGCACTTTCCCGCAAAAAAAAGTGCATTTTTCTTTTCAATATGACATGTTTTAGCAGTTTGAAGCAGTACCTTTGCACCAACTAAATTTGAAGACATACACAATAAGGATTATTCCGTTATAAACGACTATGAAATTAACCGACATATCCACCGCCCACAATATGGGCATCGAACTGGAGATTGCTGATGGCTTACATGCTGGCTTCCCCAGCCCAGCACAAGACCATGCGGGAGAGACCATCGACCTCGCACGTGAGATGGTACGCCACCCCGGAAGCACTTTCTATGCCCGTATATCGGGTAACAGCATGATAGAAGCAGGCATACACGATGGCGACATCGTGGTGATTGACCGTTCGCTAGAAGCACAGAACGGCAACTACGTGGCTGCCTGCATCGACGGCGAATTTACTATCAAAGAGTATCAGTTCGATACCAAAAATCAATGTGCGTGGCTCATACCACACAACAAAGATTTTCAGAAAATCAAAGTAACCGCAGACAACCAGTTCTGCATTTGGGGAGTCATCACCTATTGTGTGCATAAGCTATGATGTACGCGCTATGCGATTGCAATAATTTCTTCGTATCGTGTGAGCGAGTGTTTCGTCCCGACCTAGAATGTAAGCCCGTAGTTGTTCTTTCGGGCAATGACGGTTGCGTAGTATCGCGTAGCAACGAAGCCAAAAAACTCGGCATTAAGATGGGCGAACCGTGGTTTGAGGCGAAAAGGCGATTAGGCGAAAGGCAAGAGGCAGGTGTAACGGCGTTCTCCTCCAACTTTAGTTTGTACGGAGACCTGAGCAGTCGGGTAATGAGCATACTTGCCAAGCACACACCACGACTAGAGCAGTACTCCATCGACGAAGCATTTTTGCATTGTGATCATCTGCCCGTACACGAACTCAAACCCTATTACGAGAAGGTGGTCCTACAAATCCGTAAATGGGTGGGCATACCCGTATCAATTGGATTAGCACCTACTCGCACACTCGCCAAGATTGCCAGCAAGTATGCCAAACAATACCCCGCCTACAACGGCGTTTGTATCATTGACACCGATGAGAAACGGCAGAAAGCCCTACAAGGATTTGCCATCGAAGATGTATGGGGCATTGGTAGGCAGGCACAGAAAAAATTATTACCCACAGGAGTGGTAACCGCATGGGACTTCAGCCAACGACTGCCCGAGTTCGCCAAGAACCTGCTACACAAACCAGGATTACAAACTTGGCAAGAACTTAATGGCTACGACTGCATCGACATTTCGGAACAGACCGAAAGGCAAAGCATATCGCAATCGCGCACCTTTGAACGAGGTATAACCGACCAAGCAACCTTGGAGAAAGCATTGGTGGACTTCATGAGTGATTGTGCCGATAAACTACGCAAACAGCGCAGTCTGTGTCGCCAGTTTATCGTTTATGCGCACACCTCGCGCTTTGCAGAGCAGGAAATGCAGGTAATTCATCAGGTAGTGACACTACCCTTCCCTACGGCTATCACAGCCGAACTAGTTGGCTACATGCTTGCTGCCATACGCAAGCAATGGAAACCCTATCCCTACAAAAAAGCAGGCGTGGTACTGCTGAGTCTCACTCCAGCAGATAATGCCCAACAAATGCTATTTGATGAGCGACCTAAGGAGCGCGATGAGCGACTACAGAAAGCCATTGACCATATCAATAGCCAATATGGCAAAACAGCAGTCAAAGTAGCCACGCAAGTGCTCAGCACAGACAAACCGCTCACCAAACGCGAGAAACTCTCTCCTTGCTACACCACCAATCTACGTGATATCCTCGTGCTGAAATGCTAAGATTTGCTTTCTAGCGCGTTATATGCCTCTAGCGCTTTGCGCAGAACTAGGACTGCCTTCGAAAGGTCGTCCTTATTCAGAATATATGCCATTCGCACCTGATGGCGGCCGTCCTCAGGATTGGTATAGAAACCACTACCCGGTGCCATAATCACCGTCTGACCTTCATACTGGAAGTCCGTAAGACACCATTGGCAGAACTTATCCGTATCATCCACAGGCAAATGCACCATCACATAAAACGCACCCATAGGTGTAGGAGCGAAGACCCCAGGAATTTGGTTGAGTTGGTCGATGAGGAAATTGCGGCGTGATAGATACTCATCATACACTTCTTCGAGATAATCGTGTGGCGTAGCCAAAGCCGATTCGGCAATCACTTGACCAATCAAAGGAGGAGACAAACGTGCTTGGCAGAACTTCATCACCGCTTGGTGTACCTCTTTATTCTTCGTGATAAGCGCACCAATACGCACACCACAGAGCGAATAGCGTTTGCTGACCGAATCAATAAGTATCACACGGTCCTCAATACCCTCAAGGTGGAAAGCGGAGATATACGGACGTTTGGTGTAGATGAACTCACGATAGACCTCATCGGAGAAGAGATAAAGATCGTATTTCTTCACCAAATCGCGGATTTGCATCATCTCTTGTTTTGTATAAAGATAGCCCGTAGGGTTATTTGGATTGCAGATGAGGATCGCACGCGTCTTATCGGTAATCTGCTTCTCAAATTCCTCTACCGATGGCAACTTAAATCCATTCTCAATATGCGTCTTCACAGGTTTGATAACCGCTCCGCACGACACCGCAAAAGCCATATAGTTGGCATAGCTAGGATCGGTAATAATAATCTCATCGCCAGGATTAAGACATGCCATATACGCAAACATGATTGCCTCCGATCCACCCGAAGTGATGATGATCTCATCTGGTGAGATGTCAATACCATACTCAGCATAATATCCCACCATCTTTGCTCGCAAAGACAATACCCCCTGCGATGGCGTATATGCTAAGATATCGCGCTGGAAAGCAGCAATAGCATCTTTGGCACAATCAGGTGTCTGGATGTCTGGCTGACCAATGTTGAGAGAATAAATGTGAATACCATTTCGGTGTGCCGCTTCTGCATACTTTGCCAATTTACGAATAGGCGATTGCGGCATACTCTGAGCTCGTTTGGAGATTTTCATGGCCGTAGAGATTTAAAGATTTCGCCACAAAAGTACAAAAAAAATCGCAACTATGCAAATGCATGCTGCGATTTTCTAGCATAATATGCTGTAGAACATAAATTTATCCTACTGTTACTTCTGCATTAATCTTGCGAATTAGACCTTTAAGTACATCGCCCGGACCAAACTCATAGAAGCATGTAGCTCCATCAGCTACCATCTGCTCTACGGACTGCGTCCAACGTACAGGCGAGGTAAGTTGCTGCAATACCTGTTGCTGAATAATAGCAGGATCAGTTTCTGCTTTTGCACTCACATTCTGATATACAGGACACTGAGGTGCACGGAAAGTGGTATCCAAAATAGCGCGCTCCAATCGTTCAGCCGCGGGTTGCATCAATGGCGAATGAAAAGCACCACCTACAGGCAAACGTAACGCACGTTTTGCTCCCGCTTCCTTCAGTGCTCTGCACGCCTGCTCTACTCCAGTCAGCGAACCAGAGATAACCACTTGACCTGGGCAGTTGTAGTTCGCTGCTACAACGCAATCTGGAATCTGACTGCAGATTTCAGCCACTCTATCATCTAGCATGCCCAAAACAGCAGCCATAGTACCAGGAGCTATTTCACATGCCTCTTGCATGGCTTGCGCACGCTGGCTAACCAAACACAGACCATCTTCCCAACCAATAGCACCTGCCGCTACTAAAGCGGAGAACTCACCCAAACTATGGCCTGCAACCATATCTGGACGCAAAGTGGTCATCAGTTGGCTTGCCACAATGCTGTGCAAAAAAATAGCAGGTTGTGTAACACGCGTTTGGCGAAGGTCCTCATCCGAACCCTCGAACATCACATCGGTAATAGAAAAACCTAAAATCTCATTAGCACGCATCATGATGGTGCGTGCTAATGGATATGTATCGTATAGGTCTTTGCCCATTCCTGAGAATTGAGCGCCTTGACCAGGAAAAACAAATGCAGTCATTTATTATAAACGAACGCCTTGTGCGTTGTAACGAATACCGTCTTTGATAATTACCAATTGACCGTTCTCGAAGAACTTGGTAGATTGTTTCTCAACAACTATATCCTCAACACCAGATATAGGATCAGCTATCTTCTCCACAGAACCACCTGCATTCACCTCTGGGGTATCGTAGAAGAGAACCAAGGTGCCGATAACTTCTACATAGTCACCTACTTGAAGACCTTTCTCTACCTCAGATACAGGTTTTACACGGAATGCTTGGAGCACTTGACCTCCATCTTTAGTATCTGCCATCCAGAAGGTGATATTACCATATTGGGTGCTATATGCCTCTTTGATCTCAGTTACATAGCCATGGATGATGTATTGCTCAGTAGTAGGAGTTGTTGCACAAAGTGCTGCTGCCTCTGCACAAGTGAGGATTTGCATCTTCACGAATGTCTTTTCAACCACATCACTGGATTTTTGACCATCGTATGCAATTGCTTTTACTGTGGTAGTCTCTGTGATTGTAAAAGGAGCAGTGTATTCTGTGCTAGCATCTGTAGGATCGCTACCATCAAGTGTGTAGTACACTTTGAGAGCGCTATCGTAGCTAATAGAAACTTGGGTTGACTCTTTAAAAGATTGCTCACCTTCAATAGCAGGATTCTTCACGATTCCTTCCGCATTAACTTTTTTGTAGAGCGTAATAGCTTTTTGTGAAGCAGAAGCATATACTGCAAACAAGGCACTTTGTTGATTATATTGCATTACGTTGCGTGTGTTAGCTCCTTGTGCAACCACAGAAGCTGTACCATCACTAGCAATCTCAATCTTCCACGAAGAGTTGTCAGACAAGGTAGTTTCTGTACGCAAATAATTACTACTTGAACTAGCTGCATAAAGATAACCGCTACCTGTATTAAGAGCAAGGGTACCTGCAACTTTTCCTGTAGCGATGGTCAGGATTTGAACATCATTATTGATGATCACTTCGCTACCTTCTTTCGTAATAGCTACTTCTCCACGGTTGTTGTTTTTTTGGTTGGTGCTCAAGGCTACATTGTAATCTTTAGCTACCACTACCACTTGGTCGCCAACTGTTAATTCTGAAGCATCGGTTACCAACAACCATGCTTCTTGCGCAAAACTCATCATAGCAAAGAGAGTCGCCAATGAAAAGAGAGAAATTTTTTTCATAAAAAATTGATTTTTAATTTAGTTGTATGTGAATAAATTTTGTAAAATGCGAATTTGGTGCAAAGGTACTACATTTTTTATGAATGAACAAATAATAAAGCAAAAATTAAGAAATATTCACATTATATGAAATATAATTTGCATAATTAAAAAAAAAGCAGTACCTTTGTCGGCTTTTATGGCTATAGGCTATAAACTCAATCGGAAATTATTTATTAACAGTATAAAAAAGATTTAAAGAAATGGACAACAAGAAACGTGTTTACACCTTCGGAAATGGACAAGCAGAAGGTAACGCTCAAATGCGCGAAGTATTGGGCGGTAAAGGCGCAAACCTTGCTGAGATGAACCTTGTGGGAGTACCTGTTCCTCCTGGTTTTACAATCACCACTGATGTTTGCAACGAGTATTATGAAGTAGGTCAAGAGAAGATCGTAGAAGTGCTGAACGTAGAAGTAGCTAACGCAGTTGCTCACGTTGAGACTTTAATGAATAGTAAATTTGGTGATCCTAAGAACCCTCTATTGTTGAGCGTTCGCTCGGGTGCTCGCGCATCTATGCCAGGTATGATGGATACTATCCTCAACTTAGGTTTGAACGACGAAGTTGCTGCTGGCTTGGTAGAGAAAACCAATAACCCACACTTCGTATATGATAGCTACCGTCGTTTCGTACAAATGTATGGTGACGTAGTTCTCGGTATGAAGCCAGTAAACAAAGAAGATATTGATCCATTCGAGGCTATCATTGAAGAAGTAAAAGAGATTCGTGGTATCAAGCTCGATAAGGATTTGACTGTTGACGAGCTCAAGCTCCTCGTAGCTCGTTTTAAAACTGCTATTAAAGACCAAACAGGTCACGATTTCCCTGCAAATCCAGTTGAACAACTCTGGGGTGCTATCTGCGCTGTATTCCGCAGTTGGATGAACGAGCGCGCAATCCTCTATCGTAAGATGGAAGGAATTCCAGACGAATGGGGAACAGCCGTAACCGTACAAGCAATGGTATTTGGTAACATGGGCGATACATCTGCTACTGGTGTATGCTTCAGCCGTGATGCTGCTACAGGTGAGAACATCTTCAATGGTGAGTACCTCGTAAACGCACAAGGTGAGGACGTGGTTGCAGGTATCCGCACTCCACAACAAATCACCATCGAGGGTAGCCGCCGTTGGGCTGCACTACAAGGCATCAGCGAGGAAGAGCGCGCAAGCAAATATCCATCTATGGAAGAGGCTATGCCAGAAATCTATGCTCAACTTGACAGCATCCAAAACAAACTAGAGAACCACTATCGCGATATGCAAGATATGGAGTTCACCGTACAAGAAGGCAAACTCTGGTTCCTCCAAACACGTAACGGTAAACGTACTGGTACCGCTATGGTTAAGATTGCTATGGACCTCGTTCACGAAGGTCTTATCGACGAGAAGACTGCTATCATGCGTTGCGAACCACAAAAGCTTGACGAACTACTCCACCCTGTATTCGACAAAACAGCATTGAAAGCTGCAAAGGTAATCACCCAAGGTTTGCCAGCTAGTCCTGGTGCTGCATGTGGTCAAATCGTATTCCACGCTGACGACGCTCAAGAGTGGCACAAAGATGGCAAAAAAGTTGTTATGGTTCGTATCGAAACTAGTCCCGAGGATTTGGCAGGTATGTCGGCTGCAGAAGGTATTTTGACTGCTCGCGGTGGTATGACCTCTCACGCTGCTGTGGTAGCTCGTGGTATGGGTAAATGCTGCGTATCTGGTGCAGGTGCTATCGTGGTTGACTACAAAGCAAAAACTTTGACTATCGAAGGCGTTACCTACAACGAAGGTGATTATATCTCTATCAATGGTTCTACAGGTCAAGTATATGCTGGTCAGATCCCAACAAAAGCTGCTGAACTCAGTGGCGACTTCAAAGAACTCATGGATCTCTGCGACAAATATACTAATCTGCAAGTACGTACCAATGCTGATACTCCACACGATGCACAAGTGGCACGCGACTTTGGTGCTAAGGGTATTGGACTCACCCGTACAGAGCATATGTTCTTCGAAGATAAGAAAATCGTAGCTATGCGCGAAATGATTCTTTCTAAGACTGCTGAAGGTCGTGAGAAAGCATTGGCAAAACTTCTTCCTTACCAAAAAGCCGACTTCAAGGGCATCCTTGAGGCTATGGACGGCTATCCTGTGAACATCCGTCTGCTTGACCCACCATTGCACGAGTTCGTACCACACGATGCTGCTGGTCAAGAGATAATGGCTAAAGAGATGGGCGTAAGCGTACAAGAAATCAAACAACGTGTTGACTCATTGGCAGAAAACAACCCAATGCTCGGTCACCGTGGCTGCCGTCTGGGTATCACATTCCCAGAGATCACCGCAATGCAAACACGTGCTATCCTTAGCGCTGCATGCGAACTCAAACAAGAAGGCAAAAACCCAATGCCAGAGATCATGGTGCCACTGATTGGTATCCTCTACGAATTCCATCAACAAAAAGAAATCATCGAGAAAGTAGCTAAACAAGTATTTGCTGAATATGGCACAGAGGTTGAGTTCGAGATCGGTACAATGATTGAGATCCCACGTGCTGCTCTTACTGCAGACCGTATTGCTACTGAGGCTCAATATTTCTCATTCGGTACTAACGACCTCACACAGATGACCTTCGGTTATAGCCGTGATGATATTGCTAGCTTCTTGCCAGTATATCTCGAGCAAAAGATTTTGAAGGTTGACCCATTCCAAGTTTTGGATCAAAATGGTGTTGGTCAATTGATTAAGATGGCAGTAGAGAAAGGTCGCGCTGTTCGTCCAGGATTGCGCACTGGTATCTGCGGTGAGCACGGTGGTGAACCTAGTTCAGTGAAGTTCTGCGCACGCGTGGGTATGAACTACGCTAGTTGCTCTCCATTCCGCGTTCCAATCGCTCGTTTGGCTGCTGCACAAGCTGCTGTAGAAGGAAATTAATCTGTATGCAATCATAGAAAAAAGAGCTCCGTTAAGGGGCTCTTTTTTTATTGTTTGAATGCTTAAATGAAAGCCTAGAAATACGAATATATAGCTTAGAAGTATCGGATATTTGCATATTAAAAAATATTTTTGTACTTTTGCAGAGAATTTAATAAATATGATGATTATGAATACTACTCTACCTACCGTTGCACTCGTTTATGACTTCGATGGCACCTTAGCTCCTGGAAATATGCAAGAGTTTGGACTATTGCAAGCATTGGGCTATGAAAATCCCAACGATTTCTGGAATCTGTGTGACCAAATAGCCAAAACCAATGACGCAGGGGGTATAGCCGTGGTTATGTATGCCATACAGGCTGAAGCCAAACGCGCTAATGTGGCATGCAGCCGCGAATCACTTCGTCAGTTTGGTAAGCAAGTAGAGTTCTTTAAAGGCGTAAGAGAATGGTTCGACAACATTAATGCTTATGCACAAGAAATTGGTTTAGGAGTCAAACATTATGTCAATAGCTCAGGCATCAAAGAGATGATTGAAGGTTGCGATATCGCCCATCATTTCGAAAATATATATGCATGTACCTATCTCTACGACGCCAAAGGCGAAGCGTGCTGGCCAGCCGTGGTAGTAGATTATACCAAAAAAACACAATTCTTATTCAAGATAAACAAAGGCATACGCGAAGTGAGCGACCGTGTGCGTATCAATGAGTTTGTGCCTACCGAAGAACGTCCTGTACCCTTCGAAAGAATGATCTATTTCGGTGATGGTGAGACAGATATTCCCTGCATGCGTACCGTAAAATCCAATGGCGGACATAGTTTTGCCGTGTATGGCAATGAAAAGAAACGCGCCCTTGCTCAACAGTTACTTTCTGAAGGACGTGTGAACTTCGCTTGTGCTGCCGACTACTCTACCGACGGCGAAATCATGAAAATAGTAATGCGTATCCTCGACAAGATAAAAGCCGATTATACACTCAGCCAACAAACTGCAGAGAACCGTGACACGCTGAACATGTTCGCGGCATTAGGAGAGTTTTAAAAGAGCTTAAGACGGCGGATAAGGCGAAGCAGACATGTAGGAATAAGCGCTACAAAGAATAGCAACACATAGTTCCATATACATGGTACACTAATCTTCGCTCTACCACGAAACATCGCATTCAATCCGCGACGTGCCAAATAGTTAGGTTGTACAATATATCCTAATATCAAGCCCATCTTAGTTAGCCATGGGCGGATATTATATAAGCCCGTATTAATAGCACCCGGCGTTACATTCGTCACTATCACTCCCTTATCTTTCAATTCAATATACACCGAACGGCTGAAATTCTGCAAAAAGGCCTTGGTTGCACCATAAGTAGCTAATCGTTGCACCGCAATATTAGCCGTAATAGAACACATATTCAGTACATATCCTTTGCCACGCTCTGCCATATCATGACCGAAATAGTAGATGAGCATAGCGGGTGTAAACATATGCAAATTCAGAATCAGTTGGTTAAACCCTTCAGAATCGTTGAGAAAATCACGGTCGTGATATACACCCGCATTATTCACCAATACCTCAACAATGATATTATTCTCTTTGCAATAGGTATATAACTCTTTCGCGGCTTCTTGTTTGCCTAAGTCTCGCACCAACGATACTATCTCCACCGAAAAATCCTGGCGAAGAAGAGCGGCTTTATCGTGTATAGCCTCTTCGTTACTTACAATGAGCAAATTATATCCTTTTTCAGCCAATATACGAGCATATTCATACCCACAACCTGAACTGGCACCTGTTACTAATGCATAGGTCATTTTTTTAGTGTTTAGTGAACGCGGCATAGCCGCTGCTGTTTAGTGATTAGTGAATAAATTTACCGCAAAGGTAGTATTTTTATTTGGAATAATCAAGCAGAAAAGAAAATAATAGTACTTTTTAGTACTATAAATCGCTACTTTCTTGCACATTTACAATATTTTTCGTACCTTTGCAGGAAATTATATCTTAGACGTAATAGGCGATGTATAAACCAAGCGACAAAATGAGTGATCTGATGGGTGCTACTAGTAAGAGCGCCTGCATGGATAATCAAGTACTACAGTTGATTCAACGCTTCGGCATTCCCTTTGGTGTGGGTGAAAAGAGTATAGAGACAGTATGCCGTGAAAACGATGTAGACTGCACTACCCTGCTGGCTGTAGTGAATTTTGCCATCAATGGTGAGTATCAATATACACCAAAGATCAACGTGGCTACCCTGCGTCAGTATTTGGAAAATGCACATACATACTTCATGGATTTTCAGTTGCCTCGCATACGTCAGATGTTGCTCGAAGCCATCAATCTAGCCGGTTCAGACAACAAAGTGCCATTGCTTATCATACGTTTCTACGATGAATATGTAGAAGAGATTCGTGCGCATATCCAACATGAGAACGAATGTGCTTTCGAACAACATGCCACAGATGATCAACATATCGCAGCTAAAGCAATCGAACTCAAGAATCTAATCATCAAGTACTATCCTCACAATGACATGGCTAATCAGCAATCACAAGAGCAGAACCGTCTGTTATATGCTGTATTGCACGATATCTACCACTTCGAGAATGAGTTGGCCCTACACTGCGCCATTGAGGATGAAATCATGCTTCCTGCACTGGCCAAGAATCAGCAACTGGCAGAGAAACAACATTCGACCGTCTTGCCCGTAGAGACAGAAGAACTATCCATTCGCGAAAAAGATATATTAGTGCATATAGTAAAAGGACTGAGCAACAAAGAGATTGCGGATGCCCTCTGTCTATCCACGCATACAGTAATGTCGCACAGAAAGAATATTGTTCGCAAACTGAATATCCACTCGATAGCTGGACTAACAATCTACGCTATCGTAAATGGTATCGTTACATTAGATAACCTAGAGATTATATAAGCCATGCTACGCCGCATACAAAAATACATCCGTGACAACCAGTTACTACAAAAAGGTGACCGTGTGCTAGTATGTGTAAGTGGTGGAGCCGATAGTATAGCCTTATGGGATGTGCTGCAGCGCGGAGGCTACGAATGTATAATAGCGCATTGTAACTTCCATCTTCGCGGCGAAGAGAGCAATAGAGACGAAGCATTCGTGAGAGCAGAAAGTGAAAGACGAGAGGCAAAAGGAGAGAAGCAGCAGTTATTTGTGAAGGATTTTAATACGGAGATATATGCCAAAGAACATAGCGTTAGTATAGAGATGGCTGCTCGTTCGCTGCGATATGAGTGGTTTGCTAAAATAGCCAAAGAAATGGCGTGTAAAGCTATAGCAGTGGCACATCATCAAAATGATCAAGCAGAGACTATATTGCTAAACCTAAAACGTGGTACCGGACTGCGCGGATTATGTGGTATGCGTCCAAAAAGTGATAACCCTGCAGGAGGAGAGATACCCGTGATACGTCCGCTATTATGCACTACACGCGACTATATCGAGCATTATCTTAGAGATATACGAAAAATAGCATGGGTGGATGACTCAACCAATAACGACACTACTATCCAACGTAATGCGATACGCCAACAATTAGCATCCTACTCCAAAGTGGAGATTGAGCATATTGCTGCTACTGCAGAACACGTGCAAGGATATGTGGATTGGCTCGAGCAACGAGATACACATGCAGCAGGAAAAGCGAAACTATTCGAAGAACTACGCGAATATCATTTCCCTGAAGTGGAAAAAATTTATGAAGCACTGCAAAAAGGACAAGGCGGAAAGACCTTCTATTCCCCTACCCACAAGGCAGTAATTAAACATGGAAAAGTATGCGTCACTATGGTATAATAGGCAAACCACTAGAACACTCCTACTCGGCGAAATACTTCACTAAGAAGTTCGCCAAAGAAGGTATAGCTGCTGATTATCGATTGTACGAAATAGACAATCTAGATGATATCAGTAGCATGATGCATCATCTAGAAGGCTTTAATGTCACATACCCATACAAAGAAACAATTTTGGAGCATCTTTTAGATATTGACACCATCGCCAAACAGATTGGTGCTGTGAACGTGGTTAGTCACGGGAAAGGATACAACACCGACTGGATAGGATTTCGCGATAGCATCATGCCTTATTTGAAAATAACGGATAAGAAGGTGCTTGTGCTAGGTACAGGCGGTGTGAGCAAAGCAGTACAATATGCCATGCAGCACATGGGAATGGATTATACATTGGTAAGTCGTACACCCACAGAAGGAATATTGGGATACGAAGATATTAACGAAGCGGTTTTACAAGCACATTCAGTAGTTGTAAATTGTACACCACTAGGTATGCTACCAGACGTGGATTCAAAGCCCAACCTACCCTATGAATATATCACGCGCGCGCACCTAATGTATGACTGCGTATATAACCCCGAATGCAGTGCTTTTCTTAGCGAAGGCAAAAAACGCGGAGCATGTGTGGTGAACGGATTGAAAATGCTATATCTCCAAGCTGATGAAGCATGGACAATATGGAGCAAGAACCAATAAGTAACATAAATAATGAAACATAAGTATGAAAAAGCGAATTTTGAGTAGTTTATTGTTATCCATAGTCATGGTGACTATGGTAAGTGCTCAATCATTGCATGAAGATGAGTTTGCAGTGGTGTATCATATGCCTCTCACACAATTGGCGGTCACAATAGAATACGATGAAGTGACAGTTGCCCCAGGTCCATTCTATCTATATGCTGAACGTTATCTGGGTACTAAAGATGTAGTACAAGAACCACAAACACGCTATGAGGTGACCACCATTCGTATGGCTCCTCATACCATCGCTGACCCTAATCGTAGTTTTAATGTGCTACCTGGTATTGACCAGCAATTGCTATCGCTCACTAGCGAAGGAATGCTCTATGGCTATAACGTACCCACTCCTTCTATAGTTCCTGCAGAAGCAATTGCTACGGAATTGCCAAAGACTATATCCAGCGATTTAATGCCATTAATGGAAGAACAATTGGTAGCAAGTAGCATTGCCAAGATGGCAGAAGGTGCCGCTAAACAAATCTATCATATTCGTGAAACAAGAATGAATATCTTGGCTGGAGATGTAGAACATGTACCTGCTGATGGTATGTCAATGCAGTTGGTGCTCAACGAGTTAGATAAACGCGAAAAAGCATTAGCTGAGCTATTTGTCGGCACAAAAAATGTAGTTCATCACTCATATACCATTTACTACACTCCTAACAATGATGTCAAAGATGTTGTTATTGCTCGTGTCTCACGCTTTGCGGGTGTAGTGGCTAATGAGGACCTTAGTGGCGAACCTATCCGTTTGACCCTGAAAGGTCAACGTCAAGAACTATTGCCAATGGAGTTTGAAGAAACAAAGAAAAAAGTGCAAGCACCATCTCAAATCTACTATAATTTGCCAGGTAGTGCCGATATTACCCTGCAGTTTGCGGGCAAAACTGTAGCTCAGGCCAAGTATATCATAGCTCAATATGGTGTGGCAGTGCCATTGGCGAAAAACATATTTACAACAAAACAATTGCCAAAAATATATTTCAATACACAAACAGGTAACATACTATCTATCCAAAAATGAAAAAATCAAGATTATTAACACTCATTCTAGGATTGTGCTGTAGCATGATGCTCAGTGCACAAGAGTTAAAGTGCACTGTTACCATTAATTCGGACATGATTCAGGGTTCGAATAAGTCTGTGTTCAACACACTCAAACAATCCATAGAAGAATATGTGAATAACAGCAAATGGACCGAGCTAACGTTCCAAGAAAAAGAGCGCATCGAGTGTAACATGCTATTGGTAGTAAAGAGTGTACAAGAAAATATGTATGTTTGCGAGTTTACATGTCAAAGCCGTCGTCCAGTATATGGCACCGCTTATACGACCCCTGTGCTGAATTTCCAAGACAATAATTTCTGCTTTACTTATCAGGAATACGACCGTTTGGACCACCAGCAACATACTTTTACTACTAATCTAACAGCTCTTCTAGCCTATTATTGCTACCTTATTATTGGCTATGATATGGATTCATTTGCTAGATTGGGCGGAACACCCTATTTCCAAAATTGTGAAAATATCGTTACAGCTGCGCAATCAGCATCGCTAGAAGAGAGCGAAGCAAAGGGTTGGAAAGCTTTTGATAGCAATCGTAATCGCTATGCACTCATCAACAACTTGATGGACGAAGCGTTCAAACCATTTCGTGAGTATATCTATACATACCATCGATTAGGTTTAGATGAGATGGTGAATAACGTAGCAAATGCTCGTGCACGTATTGCAGAAGGTATGCCTGCACTGAAAGAAGCCAATCGTGCACGTCCAGCTACATACGTGGTGAACACTTTCCTTGATGCCAAAAATGATGAGTTAACTAAGATTTTTGCTGGAGGAACACCCGATGAGAAAAAGAAAGTATACGAACTATTAATAGATCTAGATCCTACACGACAATCCATCTACGATGAGATAAATCGTGAACACTAACAATAATAAAAAAGAGGTCCCACGACCTCTTTTTTTATTTCTCACCTATAACCTCATTTCCCCTTTATAGTATCAAATCCTTGACCAAAGACGCCATTAACGTTTGCTTGACTAACGAAAGCATTTGGATCGATCGACTTTATAATATGGAAGATAAGTTGGCTTTCTTGTTTGCGAGCCAATACAGTAACGATATGGATGGGTTGTTGGCTATACCACCCCTTTCCATCTAATATCGTCACACCACGATGAACAGTTTGATTGATGGCAGTAGCTATCTCGGCATACTTACTGCTGAAAATGAAAAACTGCACTGACTGACGCATACGCGACATAATCCAATCAAGCGCTGCCGTATAACTGACAGTCATGCACAATCCATATAGAATACGTTTGATTTTGAAGTCCACGATATCCATACCCTCTACATAAAACTGCTCAGGTATAGGCAAGAAATAACTACTAGCAATAATCACAGCATCGCATATAACCATTACTTTACCCAGCGATACATCTTTGTAGTGATTAACTATCATTGCCACAATATCCGTACCTCCAGAAGAACCATTGTTGAGCATTACAATACCCAAACTCATACCAAAAACCACACCACCTACGATACATGCAGCCACAGGATCTGTAATCAACGGCTCCACACGCATCGGTATCACACGATACCAGAACGCCAAGGCTAATGCTCCTACTAGTGTACGCACACAAAAACGCCAACCAACGGTCAGCATTGCAATGATGAGCAGTATAGTATTGATCGACAATGTACTGAGCCACATGGGAATAGCACCTCCATACTCAGGAAAAATAGTTGGAAATAGCCCCTGAGTAGCATAGTATATGATTGAACAAATACCTGTCAGTCCAGCACCTACTACATTATGCGGTACAAAAATCCAGTTGACCATCAAGGCAAATGGGAATAGTCCTAGGATAATTAGAATATATTCTCTAATTACTTTGCCTACAGGATATTCCATGTATTTCAAAGGAGAAAAATCCATCTATCAAAAATGATAATTATTAGACTTTAATCAATTGGTTATTTACCTATTGGATCAAATCCCTGACCAAAAACACCGCGTACTTGACTTTGACTAACAAAGGCATTAGGGTCAATTGAGTGAACCAAGCGGAAAATCTTGTTTGACTCGTATTGACGAGCTATTACAGTAATCACTTTGCCTGGATTCTTGGTATATCCACCTTGTGCTTCCAAGAAGGTAACACCACGTGGCACTTGCGTCATTATTGCCTCGGCTATCTCCTCATACTTGCTACTGAAAATGAAGAACTGAACCGATTGACGCGTACGATTGATTACCCAATCCACTGCCGTAGAAGCCATGAATGTGAAGCAGAAACCAAAGAGAATCTTCTCCAAACTACGCACTTCAGGCAAAAAATAAGCACACATTATCACGGTGATATCGCATGCCATCAGTACGCGACCCATTGGCAAATGGCGGTATTTATTCACAATCATCGCTATAATATCCACACCACCTGTACTACCATTATTAAGAAATACTATACCCAAGAATGTACCCATGAAGAGGCCACCTAGGATGACAGCCATAAAAGGATCAGAGATAATAGCCGTTTCAGGAATTGGCACAAGTTTCATCCATAGCGTAAACCAGAACACTCCCCACATCGTACGGATGCAATAACGCCAACCTATAGTAAAGAATGCTGCTATCAGCAATGCGAGATTAAATACAAACGTGCTTAACCAAATAGGAATAAATCCGTCAGTTGCAAAATAGAGAATCTCGCACAAACCCGTTAATCCGCCACCTACGATTGCATGAGGTACCAATATGAGATTAACAACTATCGCGTAAGGAATAGTAGATACCATGATCATAAAGTATTCCTTTATCGCCACCAGCGGTTTCATACGCTGATACTCTTTGAGTTGTTCACGAAGTTTTCCTTTAGCCATATTTTTTTGTTTAGTGAACGCGCTAAAGCGCTACTGTTTAATATTTAGAGATGTATTATATCTTTAATTATATCGTGCTACGAGATTTCTATCGCCCCAACCGTTATCTACGCGCGATACAGGTATCCAGAACTTGTTGGCTTTCACCCACTCTGCTGGATATGCTGCTTTCTGACGACTATATGGATGGTTCCACTCGTCAGCCACTACCTCATACTCTGGGTGTGGTGCATTGAGCAACACATTATCTTTCTTATCTACCTCGCCACGCTCTACTTCGGCAATCTCTTCGCGGATAGTAAGCAGGGCGTCGATGAATTGGTCTAACTCATGCAAGCTCTCACTCTCGGTTGGTTCTACCATCAATGTGCCATGTACTGGGAAACTCAATGTAGGTGCATGGTAGCCAAAGTCCATCAAGCGCTTAGCAATATCCGACTCGGTAATACCTATGCTATGGAACTGACGACAGTCGAGAATCAACTCGTGACCTACTCTGCCATTCACACCTGTATATACAATGCCATATGCATCTTTCAGTTTTTCAGCCATGTAGTTCGCACTCACGATAGCTGCTGCAGTAGATTCGCGCAAACCTTCTTCGCCCATCATACGGATATAGCCATAGGAGATCAGTGCCATATTCGCATTGCCATACAGTGCGCTTGATACACGGTTATTCTCAGCTTGAGGCATAGCGTCCACCAAGTGTGCAGCGCAGCATATTGCACCTACACCAGGTCCGCCACCGCCGTGAGGGCTAGCAAAGGACTTGTGCAAGTTCAGGTGGCATACATCTGCGCCAATCACTCCAGGATTGGTATAGCCGATTTGTGCGTTCATGTTCGCACCATCCATATATACTTGTCCTCCACACTCGTGTACGATTTGGCACATCTCACGAATAGCCATCTCAAAGATTCCGTGCGTAGATGGATAGGTGATCATACATCCTGCCAAGTTCTCCTTGTGTTGCTCTGCTTTTTCTCTCCAATCTGCTAAATCGGTATTACCATTCTCGTCGCATTTCACAACTACGGGTATCATACCTGCTTGTGCGCACGAAGCAGGGTTCGTACCGTGTGCAGATGCTGGGATTAGCAAGATATTGCGATGATCTTGACCTTGTTGGTGGAGGTATTCGCGGATAGTCACCAGACCTGCGTACTCACCTGCTGCACCTGACGTAGGTTGCAGGTTGCATGCTGCAAAGCCTGTGATGGTAGCCAATTGTTGCTCTAGGTCTTCCATAACCTCCATATATCCTGCTACTTGCTCAATAGGAGCCAATGGGTGTAATCCCATAAATGCAGGATATGTCACTGGAATCATGGCAGCAGCTGGGTTAAGCTTCATGGTGCATGAGCCCAATGGAATCATGGTGTGGGTCAAACTGATGTCTTTGCGCTCAAGGCGTTTTAGGTAGCGCATCATCTCGGTCTCGGTGTGATATAGCTTGAATACCTCCTCTTGCAGGTAATCTACCTCGCGAATACGATCTTCACTGATAGCCCAAAGCCCTTCGAAGGCATCTTCGCTATCTTCGTATTGCGCCATGTTACCCGATGCATTAGCAAAGAGCTCAATGATATCGTTCATATCGTCCACTGTCACGCTCTCGTCTAGTGAGATACCAATCCAACCTTCCTCATCGTAATAGAGGTTGATACCCAATTCTTCTGCCGCTTCGCGCACTGCCTCTACCCCATTCTCATGGCGGATTTTCAGTGTATCAAAGAACTCGGTGTTCTCTTGCTCATAGCCGTATGCTTGCAGCATCTCGCTCAGATACACGGCTTTACCATGAATACCCTCAGCTATCTCACGAATGCCCTCTGCACCGTGATATACACCGTACATACCTGCCATCACAGCCGACAAAGCTTCTGCTGTACAGATATTCGACGTTGCTTTCTCGCGTTTGATATGTTGCTCGCGTGTCTGCAAGGCAAGGCGGAAAGCAGGTTTCTCGTAGGTATCTTTGCTTAGTCCGATGATACGACCAGGCATATCGCGTTTGTATTCATCGCGAGTCGCCATATAACCTGCGGTAGGACCACCAAAGCCCATTGGCAAACCAAAGCGTTGTGCCGTACCGCACATAATATCTGCATTGAGTGGCTTGAGCAATGCCAATGCCATAAGATCGGCAATCACCGTCACTTTCATGCCTGCGGCGTGGCAGTCGTCAATGAAAGCGGTGTAATCCTCGATCGCGCCTTCTGCATTAGGGAACTGCACGATTGCACCAAAGAACGGACCGTTCGTTGCAAGCCAGTCGCTGGTTACCATAGCATAATCCACCATCACAAGCTCGATGTCTTGTCCCTTCGCGCGTGTGCGCATTACGTTTAAGGTGTTGGCAAAGATTTTCTTGTCCACCAATATCTTCTTCACGCCTGCTTTCACCATATCACGGCTGCGTAGGTTGCGCATCATCGTTACGGCCTCGGCTGCTGCTGTAGCTTCGTCGAGCAGCGAACAGTTGGCCAGTGGCAGACCTGTCAAGTCGCTAATCATCGTTTGATACACAAACAATGCCTCCAAACGACCTTGGCTCACTTCCGCTTGGTAGGGAGTGTAAGAGGTGTACCATACGGGATTCTCCAATATATTGCGTTGAATCACAGCTGGCGTATTGGTGCCATACCATCCGCGACCGATGTACGAACGAAATAATTGGTTCTTCGCTGCCATCTGGTGCATGGTATTCAAGTGTTCTTGCTCGGTGAGGGGCTCATCCAAATCCAAGGGCTCTTCCAAAAGGATATCCGATGGCATCGTTTGTGCGATAAGTTCATCCACGCTTTTCACTCCGATTACTTCCAACATCTGCTGTTGGTCTTGCTCTGTCAGACCGATATGTCTGCTCTTCAAGTAGTTAGTTTTCACAATATATTGTTTTTAGAGTTATAATTCACAATTAGCGTGCAAAGTTACTATTTTTTTTGAATATACACAAGTGTATATTAATTTTTCCTATAAAAATCAATTTTAGTTTGCTCAAATTATAAAAATGTATTACCTTTGCCGTGAAAATAATAGCATTACATCACCGATTATGAAAAGAAAACTTGATATAAAATATGCCAAACCTTTGCAGATATTAGCATTCCTTCCTATTTTCATGCTCCTTTTGGGATGCCGTACACAGCAGGTTGCACCGGTTATACCTGTTGTAAATATTTCATTACCTGATACTAATGCGCTACCCACTTTTCCCGCAGAGGCCTTGTATGTCTTAGGAGCAAGATGGGAAGCTGATAGCATTTTGCAGCAAGAGATTACCATAGCCGACTATATCGAACAAGAACTCATCCGTCTTTATCCAGAAAAGGCCTATCGTGGATATGTGCAACGTTTGTGCTCGGTGGCGGATAGGTTATTGGTTGCATCAGAGGAAACACCTACTCTATTCGCTCCCAAAAGACGGGAGATCACCCTCCACCCTACACCCTCTAACCTATCACCTATCACCTCATCACCCTACGCCCTTTTAGATTCGCTTTCTCAGGCGGAGGAACTGCAGGTGCTACAACTTACCCCACAGGAACAAACCGAATGGCTACAGTTGCAAACACTCATCGACACTGCGAATACGCTCACCCGTGAGTCTTTTGACACATTAGATATTTCTTACTTCGAGGAGGAGAATATCCTATTGACATTATTGATTTGGCGTGGTCCGCGTTTGTTCTATCGCGTGCTTCAGAGCAAAGCACGGGCTGAAAAATTAGCACACTATTATTATGGTGAAGCCACCAACAATGGGCGACCTGGAGATGCTTTCAAGCACATTTATGTGAATGTCTTGTTGCGCACTTATGTAGGAGAATGGCTATCGCATGCTATCATGGATCTCTTTTGGGAGTGGAAAGCTCCGAATGCCCCTTGCGACCACTATATGGACCTACACAACAATATCATTGGTCGCCAAACCCGATACGATGATTTCACTACGATTGATACGCAGTGTTCGGATATGCGTGATTGGCTGCAATGGGGTGAGAATGTGCAACATTTCATCCAAGACTCGCTCAATGGTGATTTTCAAGGGTGGAACAAAGAAACCCCTACTTTCATTGTAGAACCAGCTGCTAAAAAAGTCAGCAATACGCAGTACATCTATTGGGATAAATAGTATCTGATAACATAGCATTTCCTTGCCATTCATGCTGAAAATAAAGTATGAATGGCTTTTTTTCGTTTTAGTTCTTGTTCAATTCAAAATATTTCACTACCTTCGAGGACACCCTACCCTTGAAGCTACGTTCGCTCAATGCTGTAAATGCTCCAGTACACTCACAATATTATTCAAAAATCGGTTATACCTCATTATCCGAGATTTGGCATCTTACATTCAAGCGAGCTTGAGTGAGTGCTAAACCTCGGATGAGATAGATAGATAAATCTATCATTTTTGAAAATAATGCTCGCTATACTTGCGCATTTGCATTTTTTGTTGTACCTTTGCAGTCGCAAACCTGCGCCGAGGGGTGTCTGTACATCATCGGCGAGGGGAGCAGACATATGAAAGGCGTTTATTAGCGCTTTGTTCTGACGTCTTGAAACTTCGCAACTTTCAACAGGTATTCGGAACTAAGCAACGGTAGATGCCCTACGGGATATAAGATGATCCCTCTTGTGCCGTTATTGGTACGCCATTTGCGTATATACACATACGCGCACGCGTACCTTAACTGTGGTGTTATAGCACGAGAGTATATTTTATATTCGGCGTGGGCTTCGCGTTGTCGTTTCAATACCTAGGGCAATGCGAAGGCCTCAAGACGTGAAACGGCAAAGTGCAGGTTTCACGCTTTTTTTATGTCCATATTGTACAATCAAACATAAATGTGGGCATGTTAAAGAAATTCGGAGCAGGATGCTACGCACTTGGATTTATAGAAGGTGGTATCCAACGTATTATGGAAAACGACACTTACGAAGTTAAGTGGGTAAAAGTACCTAAAGAGAGATGGTATGCAGATCCATTTATTTTGGATGTATCTGATACTGAGATATTAGTACTAGTTGAGGATTATGCATATGATTACAAAAAAGGCGTTATCTCTCTATTACACATTGATCGCCAAACAATGGATGTAGTTCGGCGAAAAGTAATTCTAGAAATACCTACTCATCTATCTTTCCCAAATATATTACGAAGGAATGGCAATGTGTATATTTATCCAGAAAGTGCTCATAGTGGTCAATTGGATATTTACAAATTTGACTTTTCAACTGAATCATTAACGCATTGCACTACGATATGCGATGACTGTATTTGGGATTCAGATATCACGGATGTATTTGGTGAACCACTTTTGTTTACAGCTGCTCATAATGATTATTTCTTAGATATTTATCAGTGGAATGATAGTCAAAAACGATTTGTTCCATGGCAAAGCATACCCTCAACATTTAAGAATTCTCGACTGGGTGGTGCTCTGTTCAAATATAAAGATAGAGTGTACTATCCAGCGCAAAATAGCGAAAACGGCTATGGTTGTGCTATAAATATCAAAGAAATCGAGTATAAAGATGGTGATTTCTTGATTTCAGATTTTAAAACTCTCAAATCTACTCACAAACGTTTCAATAGAGGCTTGCATACTCTCAATGAATACAAAGGTATAGCTGTGATTGATGTTCATGGATACAGATATGGAGTAATTGGGAAGCTCATCACATATTTAGTAAAAGTCAAAAAGACTATTAAAAAGTATTTGTAGCATGGACATCATTAAACAACATAAACATATTATAATCACTGGAGATCAAGTAAATCCTTTAGGTGTTTTACGAAGCATTGCAGAGGGTGGTATAACTCCCATTCTAATCTTTGTCTTAGAAGATCGTTTTCGCAAAGTTATCATTAGTAGTAAATATGCACAAAAATACCATACTGTATTTTCTTACGAAGAAGGTATTGATTTACTAATAGATATGTATGGTAATGAAAATGTAAAACCATTTGTATATACATGCGACGATACCATCGCTTCATTAATTGATTTGCGCTATAATGAACTCATTGATAGGTTCTTCTTCTTTAATGCAGGGACACAAGGCAGAATAAATGAATTATTGAATAAGCAAGTACAATGCAAACTAGCGGAAGAGTGTGGATTGACTATTCCAAAACAAGAAATGGTCGATACTGGCATTTTACCCAAAACACTTAAATACCCAATATTGACCAAGACGTTGATGTCAACGATGGGACGTTGGAAAGAAGACTACTATATTTGTAAGGATGAACAACAATTAACAACTGCCTATCAATCAATCCAAAGTCCAAAGTTGCTTTTACAAGAATATATCCAAAAAAAGAATGAATTAGAGTTATGGGGATATTCAATTAATGGTGGTGAACAAGTATATTTACCATTCCAAAAGTCATATTTTCGTCTCTCAAAGAAGTCATATGGCGCATATATGTATTTTACACCTACACAAAATAAGGAGTTGATCGATAAGATTTCAATGCTGATAAGAAAATGTAATTACACAGGATGTTTTGAAGTTGAATTTCTCGTTGACAACAATGATAAATTATGGTTCTTAGAAGTGAATTTTAGATTTGCAATGTCAAATTATGGTGTAACTTTCGGAGGCGTAAACTATCCATTATCATGGGCAAAGTCTTTAATAAACAACAAGATAGAAACTAATTTTAAGTTAAAAGAATATTTTACAGCAATCAACGAGTCTGGTGATTTTGGGCAAAGCGTTGCGACAGGAAAAGTATCTTTAGTTCAATGGCTAAAAGATATCCGTAAAGCAGATTTGCGGTTTTACTACCATCCCAATGATCCATTACCTGCTTGGTCATTTTGGTACTATAAAATAATACGAAAGATACGCAAAAAGTTATTTAAGAAGTCATGATTCCTAAGATAATTCATTATTGTTGGTTTGGGGGTAATCCTCTTCCTGAGTTGGCGAAAGAGTGTATCGCTTCGTGGTGTAAGTGTATGCCTGATTGGGAATTAAAGGCATGGACTGAAGAAAACTTCGATATTCAAGCTGCACCGCAATATGTACAAGAAGCATATCAAGTCAAGAAATATGCTTTTGTGAGCGATTATGTCCGTTTGTGGGTATTAGAGCAATATGGAGGATTGTATATGGATGTGGATTTCTTCGTATATAAATCATTTGAACCACTATTGATTCATCATGCTTTTGTTGGATATGAAGGATGTAAGCGAAGTGCAGTCATGATGGGAGTCATTGCTAGTGAAGCGCACCACGCATGGATTAAAGAGATGATGGACTCATACTTACATCGTCCATTCATCCTATATGATGGTAAATATGACCTTACTCCCAATACATCGTATTTTACCACTGAATTAGAGAAAAAAGGGTTGGTGTTAGACGGAAAAGAGAAAGATTTTCAAGATATACATATTTTCACTGTAGATTATTTTTCGCCTATATTGACTTCTGGCGAAGATGTGCGTTCAGAAAACACCTATTGCGAAAGCAAAGAACTGCGTTCTTGGAGTAATCATACTAGTTGGAAAACAATAATACTAAGCTACTTAAGTCCTAAATGGCGAGTAAAAATTATCAAATTAAAACGAAAACTATTTGGATAATATGAATACAGAGAAAAATAATAAAGTGATCGGAATGTTTGGTTTTTCGGCTGAGAATCTAGATGTATTTCGTGAGTTATTTGATGCAAGTGTGGAGATCAATCTCTTTGAATTGCCACGCGAAAACACCAAAGACACTGTAAAACAAGAGGATAACTTCTTTATTCATCAATATGCTCCTGCAGAGCAAGAACATGAATCTCGTATCAATGAGATTATTCGCGATATGCTTGCCATTCATGCTGATTACTATCTTATCGCTAGCAACGCACCGCTGCACAACGAAGTACAAAAGAGCATAACACACTATGGTTATAAGATAGTGGTTATATAACTAATTTTGCGGTGTAAAGTCCCTATAATGTCTCGTTGATGGTACGTTGAAATCATATCGAGGTCACGATGAAGTCACGATGAAGTCACGATGAGGTCACGATGAAAACGGGTGGCAAACCAAAGGCAAAAGAAGGGAAAAGAGATTTATTGTTGTTTGCGTGCTAGACTTATCTCGTGTTTGATAAAATCATATAATCGTGTAGCAACAGCTGGTTTGCCATTCGCTTTAGGCTGACGCTGATGCTTGCTAGCTTCACGCAAAGCTTGCTGATGTTTTTCTTGCCAAAGTGCTTTTTGTTCTGGGTCACGCAAAATAGCACAGGCTTCTTCATTTATACTACGGAAATTCTGCACAACGGTGTGCTCCGCCATTTCTTTCTTCTTGGCTTTGGAATATTCGGGTTTGCGGCAGTAGGCTGCGTACCCTACTCTGCCAGGGATAGGACGTAGGTAATGCTCTTTGTCGATTGAGCCACCTAAACTCTCTAAAAACGATGCTACATGTACAATCATAGTTGGTAAAATTTATGGTTAATTCATCATGCAAAGGTACAAAACTTTTTCTATACAAGCAAATATTATTGCTATTTTTCTATAAATATTGCAAATGTCAAAAAAAACTCGTACCTTTGCAGATTGAAATGCACCAAAAGTGGTAATTTCCATGGATGTAAGCCGAAATGCCAAATGAGTAGGCACTAAAGAAAAAATAAACAAGAATATGAAAAAGTTTGCATTATTACTAATCGTTTGTACGTTATCATCAGTTTTCGCTTCTGCACAAATAATCGTAGGTGGAGGCTTGAATTTTTCCGCAAGTAGCCAAAAAAGTACTAGTTTGAACAATAACAATGAGAATTTGAGTAAAAACCCATCTACATTCAGTTTTGGTATTGCACCTAAAGTAGGATACATCATCAATGACACATGGGAGGTAGGTGCAAAATTAGATTTGAATTACAATCAAACGATGAATTATATCGTACTAAGAGATAATCAGGGTGATAACCCAAAAGCATATAAGGATTACAAATCATCCTATTTTAATTGGTCGATTGATCCATATGCTCGTTGGCGTGCTGTAGAATATAAAGGATTTGGAGTGTGGATTGAAGGTTTGGTATCATTGGGTACAAATTCAAATCCAAAATCAAAATATTATTCTGCGCAATATGGAAGCGATGGAGTTGTATATCGCTCAAAGATTGAAGCAGATGCTTTGAACGATACTCCTATTGCGGATAAAAGTTCCTATTTTAATGGAGGTTTGTACATCCAACCTGTTCTTACATATGCCATCAATGAGCATTTTCGTTTGGAAACAACCCTCAATTTCCTAGGATTCAATCTTTCAGGAAGAGTTATGAAACAAACTAATTCTGAAGGACATTGGAGTAAAAATAGCACATGCCATTTTGGTTTAAACATAGATAGCGAAAATGTTCTATCGATTGAGTATCTGACTATTGGATTTGTATATGCATTCTAATAATAAGATTCCTAATAACTGATTATGTCCGAAACTAAATCAACCATAACGGGATTAGCCAAAGGCATCTTCAAGGATCGCGGAAGCAAGTTTCTTGCCTTTGCCGAACCCATTGCCAATGAGGAGGAAGCCAAAGCACGCATTGCTTGGTACAAGAAAAAATACCACGATGCACGACATGTATGCTATGCATATCGATTAGGCGAAAACCTCTGGCGAACCAAAGATGACGGCGAACCACATGGTACAGCAGGATTGCCTATCCTTCGCAGCATCGACGCACAGAAACTCGACAATATACTCGTCGTTGTTGTTCGATATTTCGGAGGTACACTGCTCGGCACTGGAGGACTCATGGTCGCCTACAGAGAAGCTACAAAAGAAGCACTGAAAAACGCGGAGATAGTTTAGTGTTTAGTGAACGCGCTAAAGCGCTACTGTTTAGTGTTTAGTGAATACAGATTATGAAACGAGCAATATTTCCAGGGAGTTTTGACCCCTTCACAAAAGGACATTTCGACATCGTGATGCGAGGATTGGATATCTTCGATGAAATCATCATCGGTATTGGTATCAATAGCACCAAAAAGGAGACCTTCCCACTCCAGCAACGACTGAACGATATCCAGCAATATTTTGCTGCTGAACCCCGTGTTCAGGTGCATACGTATATTGGCTTAACAGTGGACTTTGCGGCACAACACCAGGCACAATTCATCCTCCGTGGTGTACGCTCCACACTAGATTTTGAATACGAGCGCAGTATGGCTGAAGCCAACAAACAGCTTTCTGGACTAGAAACCGTACTACTCTACACTCGCCCAGAATATGCACATATCTCCTCCACACTCGTACGTGACCTACACTCACACGGAAAAGACATCGCGGCATATTTGCCTTGATTGTTTAATGAACGCCCCGTTGGGGCTACTGTTTAGTGTTTAGAGAATACAGATTATGAAACGATTTTTCTACATACCCCTTCTGCTGCTGACAATCAACATGTTAGCAGAGATACCATCCACACGTATTGATAAGAACCTGACCATCTACACCGATGTGATGCGTCAGTTGGATATCAACTATGTGGATACCCTTAACTACGACGACCTCATTGAAACAAGCATCAATCAGATGCTACGCAAGATCGACCCATACACTATGTATATCCCTAAGCGTGAGGATGATGAACTCCGCCGAATGACACAAGGCAAGTATGGTGGCGTTGGCTCACTAATCATGTACCGCGATAGCAATGTCTATGTCAATGAGTTATACGAAGGTATGCCTGCACAACAAAGCGGACTGCTACCTGGCGACCGATTCGTGAAAGTGGATGGAATGGATTGCAAAGGCAAGAACACACAAGATGTATCAAATCGTCTGCGAGGAAAACCAGGTACTACCATTGAAATTGTTGTAGAACGAGATAGCCAGCTGATTACCAAAGAAGTAACACGTCGTGACATACACCTACCTGCAGTAGGATATGCCACCGTACTGCATGACTCGATTGGATATATCTTCTTCAACGAATTTACTACCAATTCCGCACAAGAGTTCCTTATGGCACTCGATAGTATGGTACAAAACCACGGCATCAACCGCCTAATTATGGACCTACGTGGCAACGGCGGCGGATTGATTGATGAAGCAATTCAGATTGTCAGCTATTTTGTACCAAAAGATACAGAAGTGGTGGCTACCAAAGGTAAGGTAGAACGAACCAACAGATCCTACAAAACCAGTACTTCCCCTATTTTTCCTGATATGCCACTCGTCGTATTGGTCAACGGACAATCGGCTTCCGCATCAGAGATTGTGGCAGGCAGTTTGCAAGACCTGAAACGAGCTACCATCGTGGGCGAACGCACTTTTGGTAAGGGATTGGTGCAAAATATCCGTCCTATCGCCTATGGCGGACACTTGAAAGTAACCACATCCAAATATTATCTCCCATCAGGACGTTGTATCCAAGCTATCGACTATGCAGAACGTCAACGCGGACATGAATTGCATCGCGATACCGCTGGCGGAATATTGCCAGATATTGTGCTTTCCGATACGATGCAGAAGTTGGACATCACATATAATCTCTATCGCGACCATATGTTCTTCGACTACGCTACTCGCTACTATCGTCAGCACCCATCTATTGCACCTGCTAAAGAGTTTCAACTGACTGACAGCGAGTTAGAGGACTTCTGCCAATTCCTTGAGGAGAAACAGTTCTCCTATGAAACAGAAACGGGTCGCTACCTAGGCGAACTGCTGAAGATGGCCAAGCAAGAGGATTTAGATTCTACCCTGCTGGCTGATCTTGAGGCCTTCAAACCTCGATTAACTGTGGATTATCGTGCTGCTATTCAGCGTAATCGTGCAGAAGTGGAAGAGATGCTTGGTGGCGAAATCGTAAAACGCTACTACTACCATCGTGGCTATTATGCCTACATGTTGCGCTACGACAAAGAACTCAAGCGCTCCATCGAAGAAATCTCTCGCCTATAACCAATAGCCCTTTAGGGTCCATTATCCCATAAAAAATAGGGCATCTGCCCCATTTTTTATTTCAGTCTCAGAAATCCTATTCCGAATCGCTTCACTGCTGCCCGCTCCAGTTCCTCTCTTACCGAAGGGTCAGCTATGCTGATGAGTGCCTTAGCGCGTTCTGCCAATGACAGGTTGCGCAGATAGACTATACCATGTTCAGTGGCGATATATTGCGCTTGGAAGCGTGTGGTCACTACGCCTGCTCCGGGTGCCAAATTAGCCACAATCTTGCTCTGCCCCTTGCTGGTCATACTGGGCAGCGCGATAAAGCATTTGCCTCCTTCGGAAAGCGAAGCACCGTACATAAAGTCGTGCTGTCCACCCACGCCCGAGATAATCGTTTCGCCTATCGAATCGGCACAAATCTGACCTGTCAAGTCCACTTCCACTGCCGAGTTTATCGCCATCGCTTTAGGGTTCTGACGGATGTTTTGTGGGTCATTGGTGAACGCCACATCGCGAATAACAAAGTCTGGGTTATTATCCATATATTCGTACAAGTGTTTCGAGCCAAGTACCAGACTACCAAGCGACTTACCTGGGTAAATCTTCTTTAGCGAGTTGTCGATAATCCCCTTCTCTATCAATGGCAACACGCCATCGGTAATGGCTTCGGTATGCAGTCCTAAATGCTGATGGTTGCTTAGGGCGTTGATAACGGCATTGGGTATGCCGCCTACTCCAATCTGCAGGGTTGCGCCGTCAGGAATCTCATTGGCAATGAAGTTACCAATGCGCGTTTCTATCTCGCTGGGTACAGGTGTTGGCACCTCTATCAATGGCTCGTCGCCACGGCACATGGCTGCAATCTGGCTAACATGTATCACTGGGTCGCCGAACGTACGAGGCATGTATTTATTCACTTGTGCAATAACCGTCTTCGCACATTCAGCACCCGAGAAAGCGATGTCGGCAGAGATACCATAGGAGCAATAGCCATTCTCATCGGGCTCGCTCACATTCAGAAACGCCACATCCACAGGCACTTGTCCGCTACGGAACAAGAATGGCACTTCGCCAAGGAAGCAAGGAATGGTATCTGCCACGCCTTCGCGCATAGCACGACGCAAATTGTTGGGTACAAAGATATTCAGCGCACGGAACGAGTCCATCAGTTCGCGTTTGGCATAGGGTGCCTCTTCAGGGTGTATGCCAAAGCCCGATATGACTTTCACATCACGCAGTTCGCTTGCGCGCTCGGTAAGTGCACGCAACAGCACCATTGGGATGGATGTTGAACCTTGTACGACAATCGTGTCGCCCGACTTCACGAGACCAACTGCCTCTATTGGGGATACGTATTTCATAATTCTAATTTATTTATCTTGATAATCACGATTGAAGAGGGCGAGGCGTTGGTCGAGTAATTCGTATTGGTCATCACGAATGCATGACACACAACCACGCATACCCTCGCGCTTCGCGCCTGTACTAGTCAGCGAGATAGCCGATATACCATAGTAAATCAGTTTGTTAAGCATACGCTCACCCGTCCAATCCTTATAACCAAAAGTAAAGAAGAAACCATCGCCTACCTCCTGCTCATCAGCATCTTGATCATAGACAATATGGAAACCGTTCTTAATCATGATCTCTTTGACAATCTTCGCACGGCGAGCATACTCGCGGGTATTGTTCACGAAGTCAATCTTGCCTTGACAAGCCGCTTTGAACATAGCAGCCATAGCATGTTGCACCGAGTGCGTCACACCCGAAGACAGACTATACAGCACAATATACACAAAATTGCGTATGAACTCGCCATCGTTGCCATAACGTTCTGCCAATGAAGGGAAGCGACGGTGTGCCAAATACGGATTCATCGCCACAATAGCACCGCGCTGGCCTGCATACGAGAACATCTTGGAGCACGAAATCATATGCACGCAATTGTTGGTATATCTGCCCACGGTGGGTTGGTATGGCGGTTCGTAGGGTGTACCACGGTCTTTATCGCGGAAGTCCATATTTAGGTATGCTAAGTCTTCGATTACCAGCACATTATACAACGTAGCCAATCGACCAATAATCTCCAATTCGCGTTCGGTGAGGCACATCCACGATGGGTTGTTCGGATTGGAGAAAAGCATCGCCGCTATCCTACCCGATTGGAAATGACGTTCCAACTCCTTTTCCAATGCTTCTCCACGGAAATTCGCCACATCAAACGCATCCACACGCACACCAATCACCTTGCATTGCTGTTTCTGCACGGGGAAACAGGGGTCAAGAAAGAGGACAGTATCGCGCTGGCTATCCAGTTGAGCCATCGTCATATTAAGCGCAAAAGCGGCTTGCATACTGCCCACTGTAGGCACAATGCAATCGGTAGGGATATCCAATCCGAGGAAAGCGCGCACGAACTCACTGCCCCAATGCTTGACTTCGGGAATACCCGTGATAATAGGATAACGCGAACCGTAACCCGCTTTCAGGGCTGCATGCTCAGCTGCTATGCCCACTTGTTCGGCAGGCAAGCCAGGTTCGCCCAATTCCATGTGGATAAACTCCTGACCTGTAGCACGTTCGATATCTTTGACTACGCCCACGAGTTGGCGGATAGAGGCACCGCCCAGTTCCTTGGCGTTACGCAGACCAAAATCAATACAAGTTTGGTCAACGAGTTGTTTGTTTAATGGAAAGCTCATATTTATGAGGTTAGAGGTGAAAGGTTAAAGGCGAGAGGCACGGTAGCCTGCTTCAATGGCAGCGAGGTTGGCTGCTACAACGGCTTCGCCTTTGCGAGCGAAGATGCGCTCCACGCCTGCGACAATCTTATCATGGTCAATTCCCAACATAGGGATAGCTGCACCCAAAAGCACCATATTCGCTGCTTGCAAAGGAGCACCCGCCTCTTTGGCAAGCACCTCTACATCCAATAGCACGTGGTTCTTGACTGCTTGGATGTGCTCCAGCACCTGCTCAATATTAGGATAATTAGGGATATTCACAAAAGGTTTGCACGAGGAGACAATCCATCCTTCGGGTTTGAGGTATGGCAGATAGCGCAATGCTTCCATTGGTTCGAGCGAGATGATGATATCTGCCCCACTCTTTGGAATCAAATCCGAATAGATTGGTTCGCTGGATAAACGGAGATTGGATTGCACATCACCGCCTCGCTGGCTCATACCATGCACTTCAGCTTGCTTCAAATAGAGGCCTTCCTTGAGGGCTGCCTCTCCAATCACTGTGGCAATAGATAGGATACCTTGTCCGCCTACGCCTGCTAAAATAATATCTCGTTTCATATACTTCATACTTTTACCTTTAAACTATAAACTTTCAACTTATTTCTTTGCCTTCAAATGGCGTTTGAGAGTTTGTATGCACTCGCGGCGAGCAATGACAACAGATGTGCCGTTGTAAGCCACTTCCTCGCGGAGCACCTGCTTGATTTCTTCCATATTCTTTGGCAGTGGCACTACCACACGCACGTGCTCTGGCTCAACACCCAAACCAAGACAAATGGCCTCTAGGCGACCTGTACCTGCAGAGTCTTGTCCGCCCGTCATACCTGTGGTGAGGTTGTCAGAGATGAGCACTACCACGTTGGCATGGCTATTCACGCAGTCTAGCAAGCCTGTCATACCTGAGTGCGTGAAGGTACTATCGCCAATCACAGCAAACGAAGGGAATTGTCCTGCATCTGCAGCACCTTTCGCCATAGTGATACTTGCACCCATCTCTACGCACGCATGAATAGCATGGAAAGGCGACAATGCACCTAAGGTATAGCAACCAATATCGCCGAAAATCTTGGCATTCTCATGTTCGCGAGCTACCTCATTGAGGGCGGAATACATATCGCGGTGACCACAACCTTGGCATAGTGCTGGCGGGCGACCGACAACTATTTCGGGTATGTTTTTAGGTGATGAGGTGATATGGCTATCAGGCGATAAGGCTTGAACTATGCAGTCAGGAGTGAGTTCGCCCATGCGAGGTAGGTCGCCTGTGAGACGACCTTTGACAGCTACAGTGGATGGTACCATACCACGGATGAGTTCTTCTACGACTGGTTGTCCCTCCTCCATGACCAGAATCTCTTCTGCGCCATCGGCCACAATTTGGTCAATCAATGCCTTTGGCAATGGGTATTGGGTAATCTTGAGAATGGTGTAGGCTCCTATTCCAGATTCTGGATTCTTAAGTCCTGAAATCGTCTCCATTAGGTAGTTATAAGCAATACCTGTGGTCAGGATGGCTTTTTTGGGATTAGTAGTACCCTTGGTATAGGTGTTGTATTGCGATTCCTCGCTGGTTTGCACGAAATCAGCTTGCGCTTCTACCAATTCCGCATAGTTTTTGCGTGCAAAAGCGGGCAAAAGGATGAAATGGTTGGTATTCTCTGGCGCTGACAGTGGATTTTGTTCGCGTGGCGCATCCATTGTTTCCACTACTGCGCGCGAGTGCGCCATGCGTGTGGTTACGCGCAAAAGGATAGGTGTGCGTAGCGATTCCGAAAGGTCAAAGGCATAATGCATCATGTCGTATGCCTCCTGTTGGTTGCTAGGTTCTAGGCAAGGAATCATAGCGAACTTAGCATAGAATCGTGAGTCTTGTTCGTTCTGCGAAGAGTGCATAGATGGATCATCGGCTGCCACAACAACCAGTCCACCATTTACACCTGTGATAGCAGCGTTCATAAACGCATCAGCGCAGACATTCATTCCCACATGCTTCATGCACACCAATGCACGCTTGCCCATATAAGACATTCCTAAAGCACCTTCCATAGCCGTTTTTTCATTAGTAGCCCATTGACAGAAGATGCCATTAGATTGTTTTTTTTCTTGCAATTGAATGTATTCAGTGATTTCGGTTGATGGTGTGCCTGGATAGGCATACACTCCACTTAGTCCAGCATCTATAGCGCCTTGCGCAATAGCTTCATCGCCTAATAGAAGGTGTTTCATATCAATTTAGATTTATGCGTTAGTCATTCAATATCCCACATTTGCGCAATATATATATTAAGCAAATGCACAATATCATTTAAGGTGCGCAAAGTTACAAAAAAAATCGCACTTATGCAAATACATTGTGCGATTTTTGAATGTTTATGTTGTAAAACATTTAGATCAGTTGTTCTAAAACATGCCAGAGAGTATCATCTGGAACTGGAGCTGTAATAGAGATGGGCAATTTGCTAACAGGATGAATAAACTCTATTTTTCGTGCATGGAGCGATATTCCACCATCTGGATTACTGCGTTTAGCCCCGTATTTTAGGTCGCCTTTGATAGGCAGTCCAATGGCTGATAACTGGCAACGAATTTGGTGGTGACGTCCTGTTTCTAGATTGATTTCCAGCAACATATATCGTTCGCTACGAGCAATTATTTTATAAGTAAGAACTGCACGTTTTGCATCTTTCGTATTACGCTTAACAACAACAGACTTATTTTGTTTCTCAATACGCAATAAGTAATTCTCCAGTCTTCCTTCATTAGGTATCTGCTTCGAAGCATCATATACAACAATAGCCCAATATGTTTTCTGTATTAATTCATGCGTTTGAAACATCGCATTAAGACGAGTAAGAGCTTTGCTTGTACGAGCAAAGATTAGTACGCCTGTTGTTGGACGATCAAGACGATGTGTCACACCCAAAAATACTTCACCGGGCTTATTATATTTCTTTTTTATGTATTCCTTGACAATCTCAGAAAGAGGGGTATCACCTGTCTTATCGCCTTGCACTATTTCATGGCAAGTCTTGTTAACAGCAATAATATGATTATCTTCGTAGAGGATGTTCATTTGTTTGTTTGTATTATATCATTCATAAGATTTTCTGCAAAAGTACTGAAAATCTTTGAATTACCCAAATGTTTTAACAAAAAAAATGGAAAGAGAACTATTCTTTCCATTTTTTTTCACGAAACTGGGTTCGCCATTCGTGATTTTACCATGAAGTATTACACCATCAAAGCACCAACAAGCGCCAAAATAGCGTAGAACTCAGGAAGAGCAGCGTAGATCATGGTGTTAGTTTGTACATCGTGACCAGCAGCAATACCTGCGATACCATTTGCACAAACTTGACCTTGACGGATAGCAGAGAGCAAGCAAACCAAACCTACTGCAATACCTACAGCAAAGAGTTTGAAACCATCTGCCACAAAATCTTTACCCATCCACATAAGGAATGCTACGAAACCATACAAACCTTGAGTAGCAGGAAGAGCAGACAAAATCATGTAGCTACTACTTTTTTCTTTGTTCTTCTTCAACGCACCTTCTGCTGCATTACCTGCAATAGTGGTACCATAGGCAGAACCTACACCAGCGAGACCTAACATCAAGCCCCAGCCGAGATAACCTAAAAGTTCATTCATAATTGTAATTTAATTTTTATTTATTAGTTATTAATTAATTCTTAGTTATTATTTCTTAAATGGTTGGTATAGAGTACCTTTACCTTCGTAACCTGCGTTCTTGAAATACTCAACGAAGCTTAAACGCAATGGGTGAACAAATGCACCAAGCGCCGACATTGCCAAGTTCAATACGTGGCCCAAGATGAGAATTAGTACGAATGGCAACCATTGCCATGTGGCTCCTTCTACACTGCCACCCATGACCATCAAGCCCAAGTTGTTGAATGCTGCACCCAACATACCACCTGCCAAGCCCAAAGCATACAGACGGATATACGACAGCACGTCACCCAAGATACCAGTAGCCATATTGTAGGTATCCCACAAACCCGCACCGATGTTAATCAATGGGTTACGACCTGGTGTGTTGAAGATATAGATAGCCAAGGCTGATACTGCACCTACTGCTATCAATGCCCACTTAAAGACGTTCTCTGGCAATACGGTCAAGCCCAAGATAGCCACAATCAGACCACCTACGATGAGCAACAACCAACCCCAAGTAGCAATATTCTCCTTAAAGCCGAATTGCTTGGTGTAGCAGATAGCTTTCACTACCATCGCCAAACAGATATGGAACACACCTATACAGAGTGCCAATACCATCTGAATATCGTAGCCCATTACCTCGCCTTTGATCATGACTGACTTCAGTGCCTGTGGCATCCACTCAGCATTGTAGAGGTCAATACCCATGAATGTGCCGAGGAAGAATCCTACTACCGTAGTACCCACACCCAGCACAGTAATGATAGGACCAAGACCCTCAAACATAGCGATGTTGAGTTTCTTCTTTGCAATCAGCAAACCGATGATAATGAGCAAGATACCATATCCACAGTCACCCATACACATTGCGAAGAACAACAAGAAGAATGGTGCCAAGATAGGTGTAGGATCAAACTCACCATAGTTTGGCCAACCATACATACCTGTCAGACTCTCAAAGAGTTGGGTAAACTTGTTGTTACGCAACTTGATTGGTGTATTGTCCTCTGCTGTTGGGTCTTCGGCTTGGTAATATACCTCTTGCTTTTGGAGCATAGCATCCAAGGCAGCCACTTGGTCAATTGGACAGAAGCCCTCCAGCACCTTCAAACTACCATCTGCTTCAGATGCGGTGTTGAGTGTAACTCGCTTCCAGTCAATCTGTTGTTGCAGTTCGTTGAGTTCGTTCTCCAATGCAGGGATATTCTCTTTTGCCCAGAGTTCGATACGTGCATTTTGCGCTACGAGCAAGCCATTCAAGCCCTCTACATCCTTCTGCAAGTCAGCAGCAGACTTCTCGTTCAAGTATTGCTCTTGGCAAACTTCTGGTGCATCATCGGCATTGTTTACCTGTACAAAGTACACTGTCGCTCCTTGCTCTGCTACTACGATACCCCACTCTTCTTGGAAGAGTTTCTTTGGACATGTGAAATAGCGGAGAGTATAACCTGCATCTTTGAGCTGAGCAATGCGTTCAGCCGAAAAGTCGCCCCAGATAGCCATCTTATTGACCTCTTTTTGGGTAGCAGCAATACGGCTTTCGAGCGCAGCTTTCTCTTGCAGCAATTGATCAGGAGCACCTTGCGCAATGAGTTTGCGAGCGTTGTCGGCTTTCGCCAGCAGTTCTTGCAAATGTGCATCTTCTGCCAAGCCAGTTGCTTTCTCAGTCACATGCACTACTCCCACCTCGCGCAACTGCTCGAGGAAGGCCTCATACTCACGATGGAACACCAAGAAGGTGTATTTCTTCATTTGCGTAATCATGCTTGTGCCTCCTTTCTTGCTTGCTCCTCAGCCATACGTGCTTCTGCTTCGCGTTTAGATTTTACAATCTTTTGCGATGACTTGCTGAGGTTCTCTTCATCTTCCATAAAACGCTTAATCTTACGAATAGCGTCTTGATAACCCGGTATTTGCACTTTCTCAAAGAGGTTCACCTTTTGGGTGGTCTTCTTACGTGCGTAGTCCAAGAGCTCCACCTTACGGCGTACAAACTCCTGACGAATACCTACATCGGCAATGGCTTTGAGTTGGTTGAAACCGTCTGCAAACCATTTAGGACTTGAGAAGATGCTAAACTCTTTGGTTGAGTACACCACCTCTTCCAGTACGGGCACGCGTACGCCTGCAATCTTCTTTATAGACATGCGCACGTCGTCCACATGGATGAGCGAAGTGTCGAACTCGCCCCATAGAGCCAACATCTGGTCGTAGTCCTTGATTCGGCGGTCCACTTCCTCGTCCAGCGCCTTAATCTCGTCCTTTGCACGCTTCACTTCAAGTCGAAGAGCCGACTCTTTGCTCTGAAGCGTAGGCAGAGTACGTTGGCGCATTTTGAGGTCCTTCTCAAGTGCCTGCAACGATGTTTTATTAAATTGATATTGAATTGCCATAATCTATATTATGCTTTTGGCCAATATTTATCTACCAATGCTTGCTTGATATTTGCCTCTTCTGGCTTGAAATACTTAGCAAACAATGTCCACGCTACATCCAACATCTGAGTGGTGTTGATATTTACATCAATAGCCAAAATCTGGCTGGAGTAGTCCTTTGCAAACTCAAGGCAACGCTCGTCATAATTGGTGAGGTCAAAACCGTTCTCTTGCTTTGTTTTTGCGTTTGCAGCATCAGCATAGAGGCGAACGGCAGCATTCATTACTTGTGGATGATCTTCGCGTGTCTTCTTTCCTGCTACCAACTGTTTCAAACGAGAGAGCGAACGGAATGGGTCAACGATTACCTTACCGATATCACTATCACGACGCAAGTACAACTGACCCTCGGTGATATAACCAGTGTTATCTGGAATAGCGTGGGTAATATCGCCACTAGACAAGGTGGTCACAGCAATAATGGTAATTGAACCACCACCTGCTTCTTCAGGGAATTGTACCGCCTTCTCGTAGATTTTTGCAAGGTCAGAATAGAGTGAACCAGGCATAGAGTCCTTAGAAGGAATCTGATCCATACGGTTACTTACGATAGCCAATGCATCGGCGTACAAAGTCATGTCGGTCAAGAGCACCAACACTTTCTCATGCTTTTGCACCGCGAAGTACTCAGCAGCGCACAATGCCATATCTGGAATCAACAGACGCTCTACTGGTGGGTTCTCAGTGGTGTTTACGAAAGACACGATACGGTCCAATACACCCGCGTTAGAGAACACATTTTTGAAGTATAAATAGTCGTCGTTGGTCAATCCCATACCGCCCAAGATAATCTTATCTGCCTCTGCACGCAGAGCCACATTTGCCATCACTTGGTTGTATGGTTGGTCTGGGTCTGCAAAGAATGGAATCTTTTGTCCAGACACCAAGGTATTGTTCAAGTCGATACCTGCGATACCAGTAGCGATGAGCTCAGATGGTTGTTTACGGCGAACTGGGTTCACACTTGGACCACCAATCTCCACCTCTTGACCCTCGATAGCTGGTCCGCCATCGATTGGATCACCGTAGGCGTTGAAGAAGCGTCCAGCCAATTGCTCGCTCACTTTCAGTGATGGAGCTTTGCCGAGGAACACTACTTCTGCATTGGTTGGGATACCCTCTGTACCCTCAAACACCTGCAATGTCACATCGTCGCCCATAATCTTAACGACCTGTGCCAACTTACCATTCACAGTAGCGAGCTCGTCGTTACCTACTCCTTCGGCTTTCAGCGAGCAAGTTGCTTTGGTGATAGCCGTGATTTGAGTATAAATCTTTTGAAATGCTTTTGCCATAGTCGTTATGCTTTTATTTGACGCTCAGCGAGCAAGTCGTTGAGTTGTTGTTGATACTTATTAAATTCTTCACTCTTGAACTCGCTATAGTTCATCTGCTTGCA
Source organism: Paludibacteraceae bacterium (assembly GCA_045531475.1). Classification (GTDB taxonomy): domain Bacteria; phylum Bacteroidota; class Bacteroidia; order Bacteroidales; family Paludibacteraceae; genus Colicola. The sequence continues at coordinate 71,509 of JAZSEB010000007.1, read as the reverse complement.
GAGGTTAATCACGCGCTTGAAGTATTCGCTTACCTCAAGGAAGTTAGTGAAATTGTAGTCGTGCTTGCAGATGTCCATCACGAGGTTGAGAATATATTGTTGACGCTCCAATGGGCACACAGCATCGATCTTATCGAATGCATCTTGTTGTAGTACCACGAAGTCGATTACCTCTGATTTCCAGAACTCCTCGTGATAATCTACTGGCACACCATCGTCACCCAAGATGTTGATTTGCTCTTGAATCTCCTTACCACGTTGCAAGTAAGTCTTCATATCGTTCACCTTGCCAAGCCACTTATCGTCGATAATACCAGCGATATACTCCTCAAACTCAGGATATTCGATATACTTTGAGTATGAGTCGATTGGGTTCACAGCAGGATAACGCTTGCGGTCAGCACGCGCTTGCTCCAGTGCGTAGAAGCAACGTGCCACTTTCTTTGTACCCTCAGTCACTGGCTCCTTCAAGTTACCACCCGCAGGAGATACAGTACCCAAGAAGGTTACAGAACCAGTCTTACCATTATTGAGGTACACATAACCTGCGCGCGCATAGAACGCACCGATGATTGCCGACAAGTCCATTGGGAACGCATCTTGACCTGGCAACTCCTCCAAACGGTTAGACATCTCACGCAATGCTTGTGCCCAACGAGAAGTAGAGTCAGCCATCAACAACACGCGCAAGCCCATCGAACGGTAGTACTCTGCAATAGCCATAGAGGTATATACAGATGCTTCACGCGATGCCACAGGCATGTTAGATGTATTAGCGATGATGATGGTACGCTCCATCAATTTACGACCTGTATGTGGGTCTTCCAATTCTGGGAACTCGGTGAAGGTCTCCACTACCTCATTAGCACGCTCACCGCAGGCAGCGATAATCACGATGTCTGCCTCTGCTTGCTTAGAGATGGCGTGTTGGAGCACTGTCTTACCTGTACCGAAAGGACCAGGGATAAATCCTGTACCACCCTCGCAGATTGGGTTAGCGGTGTCGATTGTACGCACACCTGTCTCAAGCAACTTGAATGGACGTGGTTTGCTCTTGTATGCCAAAACGGCTTTCTTCACTGGCCATTTTTGTACCATAGTCACCTCGTGATCTACGCCTTCCGCGTCGGTCAGTACGGCAATCACTTGGTTGATCGTGTACTCGCCAGCAGCTACGATACTCTTCACGGTGTACTCGCCTTCGAATACGAATGGCACCATAATCTTGTGTGGTTGGTAGTTCTCATCTACCTCACCCAACCATGCAGCAGCTTCCACTTTGTCGCCCACTTTGGCAAGTGGCTCGAACTTCCATAGTTTTTCCTCATCGAGTGGGAAGTTGTACTCACCACGTTGGAGGAAAACGCCAGTCAACTTATCGAGGTCATTTTGCAGACCATCGTAGTTGCGGCTCAAAAGACCAGGACCGAGGGTTACCTCAAGCATGTGTCCTGTAAACTCTACGGTATTGCCGACTTTCAGTCCACGAGTGCTTTCAAACACTTGCACATAGACATTGTCTCCAATCACCTTAATGACCTCTGCCATCAATCGGGTGTTACCGATAGTGATGTAGCAGATTTCGTTTTGTGATACAGGTCCATCTACCACCACAGTTACAAGGTTGGCGATGATACCTTTTACTTTTCCTGTTGTCATATCTTTATTGTAAATTTATTCCTTTTTTCATGCCTGCTACCAATTCGCGGAACACTTGCTCGCCTTGTTCTACGGTCAATACTGCCCAGCGATTCAGCATTTCAGCCTGCAAGTAGTAAGCCAATACATTTTCTATCGAGAAGTTCACGAATAGTGTCTTCTCCTCCAACCATGCAAAGCGGATTGCATCCATCTGTTTCTCACGCTCCATAAGGTTATCAATCTCCACGAGCGCCATAACTTCCGACAAATTATCCATCACGCCTGCCAAGCCAAAATCCTTTTGTGGCAAGTCCTTACGCAAAATCTCAGCCACAGGATTATGCCCTACGATTGCCTTACGCACATCAAAACCGTGACGACGACAAATAGTAGCTGCCAACACATTGTTCATGTCTTGATTGAAGGCGAACCATTTGCGAACGAACGCGTTTTTGCTTGTAAGACCTATTTCGTACAACACCTGCGTGCGCAAGTCAGTTTCAGACAGCACTTCACGTGCGTCTTCCCACCAAGTTGGCTGATCAATGATTGTTTCGTCATACTCGGCAATCCTCTCCAGCACTTCTTCTGCATCAGATGGCATACGCAATAGGGCGAGCAGCGCTTGGTCTTTCTCGGTGAGAGTCTCACCAAAAAATTCCATGAGAGCATCCATTGTCATGGGCGCCTCTCCACCCGCCTTCAATTCAGGCAAACCAGCCAGTAAACATTCGTATCCCATTAGAACAACAAATCGATCAATTGTGGACGCAAGAACTCTTTGAAATACTCAACAAACTCCTTCTCACCGAAGTTCAGTTTGTAACCACCCTTTTCTGGAACGATAGCAAAGTCTGTTTTAATACCCTTTACTTCGTTGATTTTCACACCTTTCTCTAGCAAACCTTTTGCATTAGCTGCAAAGTATGCTTTCAATGCCTCTGCATCTTTTGCCTCAATAGTCACATTGCCATCATTTGCCATTTGCTCAGCAAGCTTAACGATTACGCCTTGCATGAACTTAGCGTCTGCAGTAGCAACTTTTACGCTTTCAGCTGCCACTTGCTCAGTCAGCAAATTGGTCACTTCTGTTTTCAGTGCGCTTACGCTTTGCTCTGCAAATAGTTTCAACTCGGCACGAGTGTTCTTGTCCATCTCAGCCAATTTTGCTTCTGCAGCAGCGAGTTTCTCAGCTGCCTCTTTCTCGGCTTTTGCTACGATAGCTGCGGCTTCTTCTTGTGCTTTCTTTACGATAGCTGCTGCCTCTGCATTGCCTTTTTCTACGCCTTCCGCGTAGATTTTGTTAGTCAATTCTGATAAATTCATGTGTATATATTTTAAAATTCTTAATCTTATCCTCTTAAGTGATTGTGTATATTCAAGTTACGCGCTCTTAAAGCGCAATCTACGCATACGCGCAAACCAGATAACACATATCCGGTGACAAAGGTACTAAAAATTTGACACATAAAAAAATTTTATTGACAAATAATCAATAAAAAGTGTTTTTTGCTAAACACAGCAAGCAGTTCGTAGTAAATTAACGTTCCTCAAACGTACCATCAGAATAGAAAATGAGCACCTTTTCCACAGTACGCATTCCCTGTGACGCTTCCAACGATGGTTTCATATTGCGCAATGCAATAGTATCTGACGATTCCTCATCTGCCATAGCTTCCTCTTTGTCAAATAACATCGGTTGGCTATTTTCCTGCCCCGCAGATAAATACATATTACCTATTCCCATAACCAACCAATCGCAATTTATTGCACGAAAACGGCGCAATATTGCTTGCATCACATCCAGACTTGGTTTATTTCGCCCACCCATGATATTGGATAATGTTCCTTGACTAATACCCACCTCCTGACAAAATTGCTTGGCATTCATGCCTTCCGATTGCATAATCTTCAATACTCGATCTCGTTCGTTCATATCTCTTAATATAATAAATGGTTATCAGTTCATGAATTACAGTACCTTTTTTAGCGAGAATGCAAATAGATACCGAAAACGGGTGCAAAGATATGAAAAATATTTTACATATGCAAATTTTATTATTCACATCTTCAAACTCACTATTATTTTCATATGTAAATTATATATCAGCCATGCTAGAATTCAATCAACAGCAATACGATCTGAATAACAGGCGGTTATGATTTTACTCTCTCAGTTTAAGTAAATCATATATTTGTGCTGATTATCTGCACTTTACACAAAATACTTAGTAAAAGCAAACACTATTATTCGGTTTATTTGTATATTTTATAATTTCGACTATATTATCAATTTATTTAATTAGTATAATATATTGATTATACGACACTTACGAAATAATTAATAGTGTACTTACTGTGTATATGCATACATATTATTTTCATTTAGCATACAGTTCACATTTGGTTACTATTTTCACATGTTACTATTATATATTTGTGAAATATACTGCTCCTGGTGCGTTAATAGTTTAGATATTTACAAATCTTGAGTATATGCAGATTCACAAAAAAAAAATTGTATTACCCTACTCTTTCGTACATATATTTGTACTTGAATTTCACATTCACGAGAATTGAATATTTTTCAGCTTTCTGTATAATTTCTCGAAATATTTAATTCTTGTGAATTATACCAATATATAAAAAAAGCGCTATTCCCACACAATAGTGTAATGAATAGCGCAAAGTATAACTAATAAATATATTTTCGTGAAAAATGATTAATCAATTTTTAGCAAAATAGTCAAACACTTAGTTTTCTAAGTCTTTTCTCCCCCATTTCCATCGATTGTGCGACCATAGCCATTGTTCAGGTTGAGCATAAATATTCTTTTCTAATAGTTCTGCATACCTTTTTGTGATTTCTCCAGGCAATACTGCACCTGGATTATCAATAAGTTTTTCAAAACGAATACGATAATAACCTCGCTTAGGCGACCAAATATGTGCATAAACCGCAGAGATGCCAAATTTCTGAGCCAACACTTCACTACCATCCAAAAATGCTGTCTCTTGATGGAGAAAATCTGTCCATATATACGAACTACGTTTTGAGGGTTTCTGATCGGCTAACATTCCTATCACAAATGGATGTTCTGCATGCCGTAACAACACTAATTTACGCAGTAATTGGTTCTTTTCAATACATTCCCCTCCGCGTTTACTGCGTAATTCCAGCATCATTCGATTAGATCTAGGATTCTTTAACTGACGATATACATTATATTCTACTATCGTCTTGTCGGTATATTGATTACCTACATCTGCAATCCACTCCCAATTCCCCATATGTGCTAAACAAGCAATTGCGCCATGTGTTTTGCGAGCTAAATCTTCTAGCATGTCTAGATTCTCAAATACGACACGTTTACGCATCTCTTCATTGCTCGCACGATAACCATACACTACCTCCACCAACAGATCCGCAAAATGGTGGTAGAACTGCTTTTCTAGCTGCTTTAACTCGCTCTGCGATTTCTTGGGGAAAGAGTTACGCATATTCTTGCGCACAACCTTCAATCGATATCTAACTACGTAATACATTAGTGGATAGAGTATCACGTCCGCTATCATATACAATATTGATAGTGGAAGCAAACTTAATATGCGAACCAAGAATAGCACAGCTGTTTAACTATCTTCGTATCACTTAAAAATATAATACAAAATATATAAAGAGAAAATATACTATAGGTGTTGCCAATAGTAAGCTATCAAAACGGTCTAATACACCACCATGTCCAGGCAAAAATTTACCCGAATCTTTCACACCTATTGTACGTTTCACCAGACTTTCGATCAAGTCGCCTAAATTACCAAATAATGATACTACTACGGCAAAAATAAACGCATCTAGCAGAGGATAGGCTGTCAGTCCCAATTGATTAGTCCATCCTACACGATAGAAAATATAACCAGCTATCAATGAGAACATTATACCACCAAATAATCCTTCCCACGATTTAGCAGGACTCACACGCGGAAACATCTTATGATTTCCTTGTGGGCGCTTGGCCATCGACGAACCTATTAGATAAGCGCCACTATCATTCACCCATATCATGACGAATAAAGCCAATAAAAGGTAATTATTGTGCATCAATACACCATTCATCAATGAAAAAGGCAATGCAATCATCAACTGACTACCAAAGAGATATCCCCAATTATGAATGGGATTTTCCTCTTTTGCAAACAGTTCACGGATTACAGCAGCAATAATAACTGCTACATATATAAGGAACAACCACTTAGCTATTTCATCGTGTGCAAAATAGAAATAGTTGGATGCAAAAAGCAATACCCCCCCACCCGTAGCATACGCAGTTGCTTTGGCTGATGACCCAACTAATTTATGGAATTCATGTACTGCCAGTGCAGTAATAATCATAAAAACTATACCGAAAAAAGCAGGATGTACTAAGATTGAAGCTATTACTACTCCTCCGTACACCACAGCAGATAACACTCGTTTGAAAAAATTATTCATATTTTTGATATATTTCCAAAATAATTTGCAAAGGTAAGAATAATTTTGTAATTTTGCAAGCGAAAACAACAAAATCATTAAAAATATGAATACAAATATCGAATTAAGCCTTCTCGACCCAGAAGAAAAGGAGATGTTGAACTACATTTGGAATCTTATCCCTGAAGTGGATCGTCAAGGAATGACGCAAAACGATGTTTTGCTCGTATTAGACCTGATGGATGATTTTCTGCTTGAGAATGGATTGTTAGAAGAAGATGATCAAGCTGGCGAAATGACTTATCTTGACGGTGAAATTGATGAAACAGAACAGCTCAACTACCTTATCCAAGCCACCAAAGAGCAAGGACATGCTCTCAGCAGTGCACAAATCCAACTGATTATGGATGGTGAACTGCAATACGGCATAGAGAAAGGATATTATCAAGAAGAAGAATAAGGTTATAGCTAATGGCTTGAAAATAAGCAGCATGTTAGAAATGCTGCTTATTTTTTATCTTATTTTATTTGAGTTTAATAAGAATACACTTAACCACGTTCTTGAGGGTTTGCGTGAAGATTTCTTTCATCCATGCAAATCGTTTATCAGTCCATCGTTGAGGGTGTGTGGTTATCATAATACGAGAAGGTAAACTACCCTGCACTGCTGCACGAATAATATTATCCGTAGCATGATAAACAAGTCCTGCTGCAACCCATTTATCTTGATAAACAGGTATTTTATCACGAACAGATACTTTATATCCATCCCAGCAACGTCCTGTATCAGTAAGATAGAATACCTCGCTGAAATCTACATCAAAATATGGTTCACCAATAATACCTAAATCGCGATAATTGTATTTCTTCCATAAATCTTTACTATCCCATTGGCTAGTAGGAGCACCATGCATACATATTGTACGCACGGGGTAATAGGAACGGAAATATTGCAACTGCTTTTGGAAATGCGCGTATGCTTTCTCTGTATCTCCATTACTGATGGCCATATCTTCGTAATGATAGCCTATCTCATGTTCTAATGCCACAATTGAACGAATAATTTCGGGTTTATTGCTCTCTGGTACTACACGAAAATAATAACTAGCATGAATACCTAATTCGTGTTCAATCTGAGCCGTAGCCAAACTATTCTCTGCTCGTAGATCTACATCGTGACGTAGGATAATCCACTTAGGGTTATTTGGCAACGAGTCCATCAGGCCATCAAGCACAAACTTATGCTCGCAATATTGCTCAAAAGTGATAAATTTATACCCATTTTTTTGCAAAGAAATGAGCAAGTCTTTATATTTACGTAATGTAAAGTCTATCATAGAGTTATATATTGCGAATATCATCACTATTAAAAACACACGATAGGTATTCGCATATTAAAATCTCATTCTATACAACTAAAATTTCAGTTCTGTTGAATTAACGATAAATGGCATTCAATGCTTGGGCTAATTTCACGCCTGCACTGTATAATTGCCACTCCATTGGTTCTAGCCAACGGTAGGCATAGTGGTATGCATTGCCATTCCATGTGGCATGATACTCGTATATCTCAGAAGTCATATGATAGGTTTGTAAAATCGTTTCTTCATCAGTCATTTTCATGATAGATTTCTTCTTACTACTATACTTATCGTGGAGATACTGAGCATATTCGGTATAACTAAAGCCCTTATAGTCTATAATTTTGGAATCCCAAACAGAATGAAGATTTGTATTTTGTCCAAACCATCTCATTTTCACACCATTACCGCCCTTATCATCCAAATGAGCCACATGCATTGGGCAGAAGCGATCGCCATAAAAATGCACATAGAATACGAGAGCGTCGTGACATTTCTTATTTTTATTCAGAACTGTTTCTATGCTATCCATAGCCATAAAGAGGTCTCCACCTACTTTAGGGTAATCAGTTAGCATAGCAACCACCTGCGCATCAGTCAGCCCACCATCTAAATCCTGATAGTGACATGTATGGCTTTTGGGATAAATGGTGTCACTTTTTATTTCATCTGCCCATGTAGAGAGATAAATCATTCCGCGTTTTCCAAGCACTGCATCCACTTGTTTGCGCGCTCTGCATGAGAGGTTATCGTATGCCACTTGAGCTACAATTCGGTGACCTTTGTTGCCCCATGCCAACGCTTGATGCATCATTGGCACAAGGACAAGTAACATAAAGTAAACTGAAAGTAATCGTTTCATTTTATTATTATTCAATTAGTTAATATAATTCTATCCATTCCACCGTATTACCTACCAGTTCAAGATAGCGGCAGAAATCTTCGCTCTTAATCACCACTGTTCCGCGGCAATCATTTGGGTGAAAACTCAAGCTATCTGCCTCTTGCAAATGTTTATCCAGAAAGAGTATCACATGATGTTCTTCATCGTTAATCAATCCAAAGGGACTTACACTACCCGGTTCCAGTCCTAGATAGCGCATCATGCGTTCTGGGCTCGCAAAAGATAGTTTACCTGGCGACGTTTTACCTGCAGCAAGCAAAGAAGCTTTCAATCGTTGCTCTAGATCGTGGATTGCCAGATCGTGATCACAATGAAAACATATCAAATAATGCTGCGTGCCTTTATGATTACGCATAAAGATATTTTTGCAATGCACACTTCCATCATCGTGCCACCAACGTTTAGCTTCTTTTATTGTCTTACCCTCAGGGTGATTATAGCATTCAAACGGTATCTGATGCTCAGATAGATATTTCAATACTTTTTCTTTTCTTTCCATATTCCCTTGCCTCTAACCTTTCACCTTTAACCTCTAAAGGCTCTCCATAATTGTTTCACGCAGTACTTCACCCACTGTAGGGTGTGGGAAAACTACTTGTTTGAACTCACCTACCGTATAGCCCATACGCACGGCGAAACTAGCTGCAGCTACGAATTCAGAGCATGGGTTGCCAATCATATGCACACCGATAATGGTTTTGTTGCGGCTATCAATAATCACTTTGCACAATCCCGTTTCTCCCTCATTCTCAGCCACAAAGCGACCAGAGTATGTCATTGGCAGTTTCTGTACTTCGTATGGTACGAAAGGTTTGTCGGTGGACATCGATGGAGCAAAATCACCTTCACGTATATCGTTCAGGTCCTTTTCGGTAAGTCCAATGCATGCAATCTCTGGATTGGTATACACCACACTAGGGATAGCATTGTATGCAATGCGTTGCAATGGCAATCGCTTGAGCATACGACCCACTGCCACTTCTGCTTGGCGACCAGCTACGTGCGCCAGCATGATTTTACCTGTCACATCGCCTGCTGCATATACATTAGGCAAGTTCGTTTTCATCATTTCGTCCACCACTATACCTCCTCTGTACATCTCCAGGTCGTTCAGCGCTTCCAATCCTTGCATATTCGCACGACGTCCTACGGAAACAAGGATATGTTCTGCTTCGTATTCACCATTGGTTGTCAACACTTTATTGCCTTGTAATTCAGTCACTTTTGTGTCAGTTAGAATCTGTATTCCTGCTTTGCGATATTTCTCCAACAGAATTGTCACCACATCTTGGTCTAGGTTAGGCAAGATGGTTGGCATAGCTTCAATCACTGTCACTGGCACTCCCAGTTCGTGATATAAGGTAGCAAACTCCATACCTATCACACCACCACCCACGATAATCATTGATTGTGGCAACTCTTTCGTTTCCAGCGCATCGGTAGAGTCCCATACTGCTGGGTTATCTTTTATGCCAGGGATAGGTGGAACAAAATTAGTTGAACCCGTACATATCAATAGGTTTTCTGCTTCGTATTGCTCTTCTCCACAAGCTATTACTACATTATCGTCAGTACGGCTAATAATCGATGCAACTCCCATCACCACGGTACAATGCTCGTTATTGAGTTTCTGCTTAATACCAGCCACCAGTTTGCGAACTACTTTCGTTTTGCGTTGTACAATTTTCGCATAGTCGAAGGATACGCCTTCTGCTTTCACGCCATATTTATCCGCATGCGTAGCATTATAGTATTGTTTCGCACTGTACAGCAGTGTCTTCGTTGGAATACAACCCACATTCAGGCATGTTCCGCCTAATGCTGATTGTTCGAAGATCACAACGTCTTTACCTGCTTTTGAGGCTATTTCTGCGGCAGTATATCCAGCTGGACCACCGCCAATAATGGCGAGAAAGTATTTCATATTTAGTTTGTGTAGAGTTGTTTAGTATTGTGTAGTATTGTGTAGAGTAGTTAAGAAGATGCGCACGGCACTAGCCACCATTTCGGCACATGGGCGTTTTTGATAATACGCTTCGGTGCGAGCTTCTGGCGTAGGTTCTTGTGGTTTGGGCGCGATACCAAGCAGTTCCGCGCATATCAAGCTACCATTTTCCTCTTTGAATTTTGCTGCCAAGTCTTGCACGAGGGCGTAGTTTTGTTTTTTTCCTTCAGCATCGTGGGGAGTAGCGGAGCCATTCTCTAGTCCTGCCAATAGAAACATACCACATGCTGCGCCACATGTTTGGCGCATACGTCCTATGCCACCGCCGAAAGAGGCTGCCACACGCAGGGCTGTCTGCTCGTCCATGCCGTAGAGGTCTGCACATGCAGCAACTACGGATTGACTGCAATTAAACCCTTCGTGAAACAATTCTCTAGCCCGCTCAATGCGTTTTTCTATATCTTTGTTGTCCATAGGATGTATGTTTACTGCATGGCTTCTTTTAGGCGATGCTGAATATATTCTTCGGTAAGGAAATGTCCTGTCAGTTCTGTTACCATCTGGCAGTGGGCAAAGAATTTAGGATAGTAATCCTTTGTCCATTCGCCCAATACTTGGTCATGTTCGGTATAGTGACAAATCGTTTGTGGCGAGTCTTTTGGGGTATAATGGTTGAAGCGATCTGCATCTTCGAGTGTGAAAGTAAACTCTGTGGCGCCATCGCTACGTCTGCCACGCCATTTATGGGTACCCACCGCAAATTTCATCACTTTGGGCGCTTGCAAAAGCGGATTAATCACTATTTTTCGTCCTGCAAATTCGGTGCATAGTACATAAAAACCGCCCATTGAACTACCAATCAGGTATTTTACATCAGGGTTTTCATCAAGGAATTGTTTTATTTTTGGAAGTGATTCATCGGGGTTTTGGTTCACTTCGATGAAGCACCATTCCAGTTCAGGATAATACACACGAAACTTCTCCACTATTGGAGAATAGATCGAACCTGTGAATCCATGAATATATACTGCTTTCATATTTTTAATTTATTACCTCATCGCCTTATAGCCTCATCGCCTAAATAAAATTCGTACGCAATTTTGGTTTTTCGCTTTCGGGGCGTTGTTCTTTAGCCAGGTTGCGCATCATCCATGCCATATTTCGTGCTAATGTGCGCATAGTCTGTAGTCCTTCGGCATCTTGCGTTGCTTCGCCTTTTTCCCAACCATGCACGCTATTCCAGTATTGCGATGATACAACGGGCATATTATTGATAGTAAAGTACTTGTTGAGTCTATCGAAGCATGCACTTGCCCCACCCCTTCTGCATACTGCTACGGCTGCAGCTGGTTTGTAGGATAGCATTGCTCCTGCGGAATAAAATAGTCGATCCAGCAATGCGCATAGCGAACCGTTTGGTCCTGCATAATAGACTGGCGACCCAACCACCAATCCATCCACGCCTTCGCTAAGAATGGCATGTAATTGGTCATATAGGGGATCAGAGAAAGCACATTTACCTTTTTTGGTATGACATGCTCCACATGCCACGCACCCACGAACGGGCTGATTACCAATTCCAACCGTAATTGTCTGGATACCTTCCGCTTCCAAAGTCCTTGCCACTTCTTTGAGCGCAATGCTGGTATTTCCGTTCGCACGAGGCGAACCATTGATAAGTAGAACTTTCATCGTCGTACAAATTATGACTGCAAAGGTACAAAAAAAAATGTATATGTGCAAGAAAAGTTTACTTTTGTTGCCATAAGCTACATTTTTTTGCAGTAGCTTCGAGGATTAAGGTGCTCTCGAAGGTACAAAAAATGCACATACGCATAATGTACGTGCATTTTTTAGGTTAGAGGTGTATAGTGAATTGTCTCTAAACTGTAGCCGCAGAGCGGCGTTCTGTAGGGCATAGCCCGTTCTCTAAACTATTTTCGCCTTTCGCACTTCCGTTTTCAGTTTCTTTGTCACCTACGGGTTCTTGACGGGTTCATAACGGGTTGATAGTGGCACATCACTATCACATCCATAACTTATTTATTGCATTACTTCATTCGCTCGTTATCTAAAAACAAGAGTAAAGATTGTGCCCTTTTCGTCGCTGCGAACGAGGCGGATGCTACCATTGTGTAGGCGCATGATTTGGCGGGAGAGGCTCAATCCGATACCAGAGCCTTCGGGTTTGGTGGTGAAGAATGGAATGAATATCTGCTCCTGACTATCGGGGCTGATAGGATGACCATTATTGCAGACATCTATTACGACTGCATCGAAATCATCAATCTTGGCTGTGATGGTGATTTGGGTTGCCTCTGCCTGCAAGGCATTGCTAATGAGATTGACCACCACCTGCGAGATTTGTCCCTCGTCCGCATATAGCAGAATATCATCGGTCAGTTCGGTGTATTGATAGCGTGCACCTGCGGCATCAATCTGCTGTTTGGTCAGTTGCTCCACACGCTCCATGAGTTCGCGCAAGTAAAATGGTTTTCTAATTGGCGTTGCTACTCGTGTCAGACTGCGGTAGGTGTTGACGAATTTGATTAAGTCCTTAGAAGAGGTTGAAATCGTCTGCAAGCCCATTACCAAATCAGGAGAGGCAGGGTCTTTGGAGAGTGTTTCGCTGAGCGAAGCGATAGGCGTGATGGTATTCATAATCTCGTGTGTGAGTACACGGATTAGGCGCGACCATGCCAACTCCTCGTTCTCGGCAATCTCATTGCTAATATCGTTGAAGGCAATGATTTTTACCGTTTTGCCATGAATCGCTGCTTCGGTGGCTGTGAGAATGATGGTGCGTTCGCCTCGTTCGGTAAAGAAAGTAGCGCGTTGTTCGCTATTGGCTGACACTTGTCGGAACGCCTCCGCAAGCGATGGATGGATATTATCCAGTTGGCGAAGATTACTGAAGGTCAGCAAGCCCAAGAGCGAGAGGGCTGTTTTGTTGTGATAGGTCACTCGGTTGTCCGTGACGGTGATGATACCTGTTTGCACATGGTCGAGCATCTGTCCGAAATAGCGTTCTTGTTCGCTGATTTCGTGGCGCTCTTTGTCGAAAAGGTCACGTAGACGGTTGAGTGTTTTGTTGAAACTTCTATTTTGAATGCCTTGTTCATTGAATCGGAAGTTGAGTTCCTTATCTTCGAGCGCATCGAGCATGTAATTGATTTTCTTTTGCAATCGTTGTTTCACCACTACCCCCACAACGACTCCCACCACAATAGCAGTGGCAAGGCAAGTGAGTATGATGAAAGGTGTATTCATGATTATATCCCGTACTTTTTCAGTTTAGCGTAGAGGGTTGGACGGCTGATGTTGAGAGCTTTGGCGACTAAAGACAAGTTGCCATCGTGTTGCGCCATAGCGTTACGGATAGCACGCTCTTCGACGGTTTCTAAAGTCTCTACAGCATCGCTGTCGGATATTGGATATTGGCTATTGGACGGCGTTCCGCCTATTGGATACTGGTTACTGGATGGCAACGGCAATTGCAAGTCGGCAAGGGTGAGGGTGTCGCCTTCGGAGAGGATGACCGCTTTCTCAATACAGTTGTTGAGTTCGCGGATGTTACCCGACCAAGTATGCACCAGCAGGGCTTGTTGTGCTTCGGTTGCCAACGCATTCACACTGCGGTGGTAGCGTTCGGCATAGGTTTGCATGAAGCGTTCAGCAAGCGGCAGAATCTCGTCTTGGCGTTGGCGAAGTGGTGGGAGTTGCAGGTGCATCGTGTTGATGCGGTAGTACAAGTCCTCACGGAAGGTGCCGTCCTGTACCATTTGCGGAATGTCACGGTTGGTTGCACAGATAAGACGGATATCAATGGGTATCTCTTTGGTATCGCCTACACGCACGATAGCACGATTTTGCAGCACGCGCAAGAGTTTGGCTTGCAAGTGCAATGGGATATTGCCAATCTCATCGAGGAAGAGTGTGCCGCCGTTGGCTTGTTCGAACTTACCTACATGGTCGGCATGTGCATCAGTGAAAGCCCCCTTGACATGTCCAAACAGTTCGCTCTCGAATAGTGTTTCGGTGATAGCCCCTGCGTCCACGCACACCATCGGACGGTTGGCACGCGCCGAGAGGCGATGGATCTCGTTGGCAAGGACATCCTTACCCGTACCATTCTCGCCTGTGATGAGGATAGAGGCATCGGTGGTAGCCACTTTCTCCAATTGCTTGCGGATAATGGTCATGGCAGGGCTGGAGCCCCAGTGCATTTTGGGCGATGGGCTATTGGTTATGGGCGATGAGCTTGGAGATTTCTTGCCTGTGCGTTTAAGTTTCTGTTGGTACGCAAGGGTAAGAGTCTCAACGAGTTTGTTATTGTCCCAAGGTTTGACAATGAAATCGAAAGCTCCGCGTTTCATACCCTCTACTGCGAGTTGAATATCGCCGTAGGCGGTGAAGAGCACCACTTCGATATTGGGTGCAAACTGTTTGATTTCGGAGAGCCAGTATAGTCCTTCGTTGCCCGTGTTGATAGAGGTTTGGAAGTTCATATCGAGCAGCACTACATCGGGTTGCAGTTCGCGAATAGTGGATAGCAATGACTTAGGCGAAGACAGCATCTCCACCTGAGCAAAGAATCGCGGCAGCAACATCTCCAGCGCTGCGCGAATACCTTTGTTGTCGTCCACGACAAGTATTTTGGCTTTGGATTTCATTCTGCGTGCAAAGGTACAACAAAAATTGCGTAATTACAAATTTTGAGTAGAAAAAGTGCAAGAGGGGTTAAAAGTTTTAAGGGTAATTCTGCTCTGCACCCGTTGATGCAGAGCAGAAAAGATGTTTTTATTCCGTTCGGAGGGATTCGACGGGGTTGGAGGTCGCGGTGCGGAGGCTGGCGAGGGTGACTACCAGCGTTGTGATGACGAGCACAGCCAACAACGCTACCACAAACACCCACACGGCTATCGGCGCACGGTACGCAAAAGTGCTATAGTAATAGTCCGTAATAAAGTAACTGATTGGCGCAGCGATGAGGAAACAAATGCCCACAATAATCATAAACTTGCGGTTGAACATCACCAAGATCTCACGCACTGTGGCACCGTTTACACGGCGGATACCAATTTCCTTGCGGCGATATTGCGTTTCGAAAATTACCAATCCCAATACACCCATCAGCGAAATAATAATCGCCAACATCGTGAACAACGAGATCGTTGTGGTCAGTTGTTGCTCTTTTTGGTAGTTCTCGCCCAGTTCCTCGTCGAAGAAGTTGATTTTCACTTTCTCGCTGCCGTAGTCAGGCAAAATCTTATCGGTGGTAGCACGGATGGCATCAAACACCGCCTTTATATCTGCATTCTCAATGGTGCGCAGCGTGAGGTGTGGCGTAGGGAAATACTTAGTAAGCACCTCCGAATCGTAAATGTAGAAGGCAAACGCGTCGCTCTCCTCGTGTAGCGGTTTGAAGTGGAAGTCGCGGCAGAAACCCGTCGCAGGGAAGGGCTTACCATTCCACTCTATCACTTCCTCCAGATTGAGGTTGTATTTGTTTTTGGCATACTCGTTGAGAATGATTGCGCCGTCGCCTTTTTCATCCGAAGGCAAGAAATCGCGCCCTTCAAACACCTCTATGCCCATCACTTGCAGGAAGTTCCACGACACAGGCATGACGGTTAGCATCATCTGTTCGCCATGATGCCAGCGTCCCCATGTCATGTGCATTTCTGCCACCATTCGGTCTTGCGACCATGCTACCTCCTTAATGTTTGGGTTATTAAGCAACTCGCTACTAAACGCATCGCGCTCGTCCATACTGCTCACTGGAATGTTCGCCGTCAGCAGGCACTCCTTGTTGAAGCCCATGTCATAGTTCATCATGTAGCTGTGTTGTTTCTTCAGGAAGATAGCGCAGATGATGAACGCAATCGAAATCACGAACTGCAAACCAATCAGTGCATAGCGCAGCGACTTGCCTTTTTGCGACATACCAAACGAACCCTTAATCGCCAGTGCTGGTGGGAAAGAGGTGGCGTACATGGCAGGATACAGACCCGCCATGAGCGTCATCACCAAAGCAATGCCCACGGTGAGCACCGCAACAACCATATTTTTACTTAACGCCAAGTCGCAAGAGATGAAGTGCGCCCACTCCGACGAACGGAACAACAGCACCACCACTACCGCCAATACCAACGCTATCGCCACCAGCACAGCCGATTCTGCCAAGAAACGCCCTACTAATGCTGCACGCGAACTGCCCAAAATCTTGCGTGTGTTCACACTACGAATACGCATAGGCACTTGCGCAAAGAAGAAGTTCACGAAGTTAATCAGCGTGATTATCACTATCAACGCCGCCACAATCATCAGCGTCATGGTGCTGGTCTTATTGCCTGTCTCCTGTCCTACGCTCCACTCCAGCGTGTCGTCATAGTACAGATCCCGAATCGGCATCAAGGTGCAATGAATATTGTCGAGAAGTGTCTCTAACTTGTCCAATTGCTTGTAGAACGATGGATCACTATGCTGCATGCCACGATAGCGTTTCAGTTCCTGCGCCATTAACTCCGCATACTTTTTCGAAATCACCTCCTCGCAGAGTGCTTTGTCATCTGTCGAACGGAGCTTGACATAGTAGTTGTACGACCAGTTGCTGGTTGAGGTCAAATCTTGCGTCTCGAGTTGATTGCAACGAATCACCTCAATGTTCTTTAGGTCGCTGGCTACAGGCAGATCTTTGTATATAGCACGAACCACAAAGTAGTTTGTTCTGCCCCAACTCTCCAGTTGTAGGACACTATCCACTGCCACACCCAATCGCTCGGCAGCCGTTTCGCTAATAGCTACATAGCCTCCTTCTCCGATGCCCTCAAACGAGCCCATAACAGGTTGAATACCAAAGGTCTTTAGTGCGCCAGAGGTCATTTGAGCAAAGTTTACACTATGCGTTTTTGCTGCTGTGCCTTCGCCCACGATGACATTTACTTTGTTGACATCATCCAATGCGGCAACGCCGTATGTTTCCACATAGGGGTTATCTGCTAATCCCATTTCTGCCACTGGACGGGCGAGGAACGACTGTTGTTTTAGTCCGCTACCTCCGAGTGAAGGCAATGTCATCAGATACACGCGCTCGGAGTCGGGGATAGCGCGGTTATAAGTCAGGTCGTAATGCACCTGCACGAGAATGATATACAGCGCAGCAAACGCCGCCGTCATTCCCAGGATATTTAGTAACTTAGAAAATTTCATGTGTATTCAGTTCTACAATTCGTTCTTGACATCTTTCACGATTTCACCATCGAAGAGATTGATGATGCGTTGCGCTGCAGAGGCATCTCGTTGCGAGTGGGTCACCATCACCACGGTGGTGCCTTCTGCGTTGAGTTGGCAGAGCAGATCCATTACCTCTTTACCATTGCGCGAATCGAGGTTACCTGTGGGCTCATCGGCAAGGATCAGTTGAGGGTTCGCCACTACGGCACGCGCGATAGCTACACGTTGTTGTTGTCCACCCGACAGCTGCTGTGGATAGTGCTGCGCACGGTGACTGATATTCATGCGTTTGAGAATCTCTGTCACACGGCGTTTGCGCTCCGATGCCGAGATATTGAGGTACTTCAGTGGCAGTTCCACATTTTCATATACGTTGAGTTCATCAATGAGGTTAAAGGACTGGAACACAAAGCCAATGTTTCCTTTGCGATAGTTGGTGCGTTCGCGCTCACGCAGGTTGGCTACTTCGGTGCCGAGTAGATTGTAACTGCCGCCGCTTGGGTTGTCGAGCAAACCAAGGATATTGAGCAGCGTGGACTTACCACAACCCGAAGGTCCCATGATGGCTACGAACTCGCCTTTGTTGATAGTGAATGACACATTGTTGAGTGCTGTGGTTTCGATTTCTTCTGTACGAAACACTTTGCTGAGATTAGTTACTTGGATCATAATTGTATTGTTTTAGTTTGTTTTTAATTCTTAATTCTTAATTCAAAATTCCTAATTAACAATTAGCAATCTCCGTGCCAAAACGCACAAACAATTGATTACCTGTCAATTACGATTTCAATAAAATTCAAAGTGTAAAGAAATTTTACACTCCAATGTAACCTTTCTTTACACCCTGTTCCTATATCTTCCAATCGGGGTCCCCGAAAATTTGTAATTTTTGGGGAGAGCGGAGGCATAAGTCGCCTCAATGCTGATGGAGTCAGCAGTCTATGCGATCTTATTGCCGAACGCGAAGCGTCCAATAACCACTATTGTCGCAACCGCGACAATAGCCCAAAATGCGATGGTACATCGCTTATAAAATGGTGGCACATACCGCTCTGGCGGTAGTTGTACCACCTCTTTCTCTACTCGCACATCCACCACGGTATCGCGTTCCACTCGCGTGCGCCAGCGGTCCCGCCATTCCACCCGCGTTAGATACACCGTGTCACCTCGCATCCTCTCGCTCACAAACACGCTGTCGTGCAAATAAATGGTATCAATCTTTGCACTCCTCTGGATGTAACTCGTAGTATCGTTGCTCTGCATGACGGGCATCGATTTCGTACTGCTGCAACTCGCGCTCGCAAGGATGATTATACCCATACTCAGTACCCGCCCGAAAGTCGTTGACTTCCAAAATAATCTCTTCATGTTCTTGTTGTGCTTTTAATATGATTTGTGTCAATTTATCTTCTGTCACTCGATCAGGCACCAGCACGCACCCGCTTGAATGTTCTGGCTTACTACCTCTGTGTATGCGTATTCCTTGCCTATATCCCATAGCGCCATTGGCGCGTCCTATAGGCGTAGCCGTCCCATAGCCGCTTTGCGGCGTCCGGGGAACGCCAGTGACCAACGGCATCAGCCGCTTAAATTTTGGCGATTGTGTCACGCAGACATGATAACATAGTGCAGGAATCTCCACGCCCTTCCGCTCCAGCGTGTTGCAGAACCATCTGCCATCAATCACCAGCCGCCCAGTAATCGCATTCCCTTTTGCCTCATTTCGTATCAATCGTATATACATATTCGCATCATTTCTTAGAATATAATTTTGTTGTTGGCACTAATATAGCGTGCTATATTCTTCTGCCCAAACAACAAAATATCTTCCCTGATTTTTATTTATTTTTGTAGCCCTCTCAGAGGGCGTATTTTTGTTTCTAAAATTGTCATAAATTGACAACTTAATTGACAAGAATTGTCGTTTATATTATTCTTTATAGCGATACTTGTAATCAATCCCTATAAGCGAGCCCGAGAATGTCAGTATCTCTCCAAACGCTATCAGAAGCGAGTGGTGGATCTCGCCCACGGGCGGTGTCACAAAACCTGCCACCAGTAATGCGCACCCAAAGGCGCACATTACAATAGCAGTCATTAGTTGAATCTTTTTCATACCTTTAGAACAGCAACTACGCTGCGACTAAAACTCTTAAAACTCTTTCAACTTCCGAAGCTTGCTTCGGTTACTTCCCCTCAATCTCCGCACGCATCAAGTTCCAAACATACTGATAGAATGTCTTGTATTTCGTTTGCTTAATAAAGCCAACTTGATCCGATGCGATGTAGTTTGGATCCATCATGCGCTCACGAGTAGCAGCACAAATCTGTGCAAACATCTCTTGCCAAGCTAGTTCACTTGCTCCGTATGGAGTCGTTCGCTCACCTATCACAGCGCATCCGCGTTGTCGTTTACCGCGCTTACGGCGCACTGCCACAAATTTTTGTTTCTTTCCGAAAATCTTGCCCGATGCATTATCCACGGGCGCTAAATAAAATACACTTCCAGCCATAGTTTTGTTTAGTTTTAATTGGTTTAAAAGTTTAATGATTGATTAGTTAAGAGTGTGCACCTTTAGAACTGTTAAAACAGCACCGCAGGTGCGACTAAAACTCTTTCAACTAGCGAAGCTTACTGCTTCGCGAATACTTGCGCCACCACATACCCACGCAGTGTGATGTACTTCTTTTGTGCTTTGAATTTTGCCTCGTAGGAAGTTCGTTGCTCTGGATCCGCAAGGATAGTTGTCGCTTGTGTTTGTGCTTCTTTGAAAGCATTACGCACGGCTTGTTGAGCTTCACTGTTGCCACCGTCATAAGGGTTCTTCACACGCACACCAATGGTGGCATTGTCTTTCTTGCGGTTACGGAAATGAATCTCATCCGAACCCGAGAACTTCTTTTGAATCGAATCAAAAGGCGTAGAATTTTTGATAATTGCCATAGTTAAAATTTAGGTTTAATAATTAGGATTTTCAATGTCTCTAGAGTATCTAGAATTTCTAGGACATCTATTTTCTCGTTTTTTTATCGCGTAGGTATTCCTTGTATCCATCCGAGAACCTCGTGGGTTTGAGGATAGAGCGGAGGTAGCAGTCGCCTAACGATGCAGGGCATCGGTCATTGCGATCTGCTTACCGAACGCGAGTGCAAAGATACACATAAAACCCATTTTTTGTTGGTGAATTTCACCACTTGTTACTATTTATCGCGATTTTCTTTTCGCCACAATCTGTCTCACTCTCTCCTCGCTCAAATAGAACTGTTTTCCAATCATTACATATAATTCCATCACAGGCATTCCTTTGCCTAATTGTTCATAGAAGCATTTTCGTATTGCCTTATTTCTTCGTGCTTGATCTGTCATTTTTCCTTGCTTTTAACCTCTAAACCGCTACCTCGCCCATCGGCGACACTACCGCTCGCTTGCGAGCCATCACCACGGCACAGCCGTCTATACTGTTGAATAAACCGTTGCTGATTTTCCCTTTCCTTCTCTGTTGCCACATGCCCCTTCCGATTTGGGCATCGTTGCATCACATATTTCCCATGCAGTTTTCGGATATAAAACCCATCCTCCAACCGTATCTTCCCGCGTATTCCTTCCACTGGTTTCCTAAATGTCACTATCATATTTTCATACCTCTAAACTCTATACTGTAGCCCGCAGGGCGTTCTCTAAACTGTCGCGAAATGCCTGCGCATTTCGCGACCACCATAGGACATCTCTAGGACATCTGTGGGCTTTCTGTGTCTTTAACTGGAATCAATGTTGCAGCCACTTTTTGAAACACAAATTTCCGCAATGTCATTTTCCGCGCCCCGTATGTATCTTTCTGTAGTTGCTCGTATGCTGCACGTTGCATAGGGTCTGCCATGATAGCTGACACCATTTTAGTAATGATTGAGAAGCGTTGCCTTTGTTTCTTTTCTTTTTCGCTGGGTATCCGTTTCGGTATTTTGCGCATTTGATACGCGTATGTTTTCCCCGATGGTGACTTACGAAAAACCACATCACCGATTTTCCCACTGACGGATGCAATTCCGTCCATAAATGTTACTCTTGCCATGATTCAATAAGTTTTAGGGTTAATAGTTTAGTTTAAGCCATAAGACGCATAAGACAAGTAATTTATAAAAACTCACACCCGCGCGCCTGTGAATTTATCAAAATAAGATGTCTTCATGTCTTTGTGACTTATTGGCTAATTCTTTTTGTTTGATTTCTATTTCATCCTGTTTGCGCTTATACACCAGCCATCCTCGTACTTGTTTGCCATCCACATACGGACGAACAGCTTTGAACGCATGATGCTCCAATATCGCATTGAGTTTGCGTATGCTCATCGGTTTTTTGATGCCTCCATAAGTCGCTAATCGATTGCTAATCTCCGCCGTAGTCATAAACTCGCCTTTGCCTTCGGCGGGTATGTCAAAGAGGATAGGCACTAACTCCTCCTCATTCTCCAACGCACGGAACTTCTCGTTATGTGCCTCCAGCACCTCTATCTCATCCAAGTCGAACCAATACGCAAAATACCCGCACTCCACCAGAGCTTTCGCCTGCGCATACAACCGCTCGTAAGGGATAATCGTATGAAACGGATTCTGTATGCTCTCCACATCGAAGGGCAGCCAACGGCGGTTGCCTGTGATGTCGGTCAAGAACTCGCGTTTGTTCGTACTGGCACAAAAAGAGGCAAGGCGCACGCGGCGCTCTTTCAACCTGCCATACGCCGCACGCTCATTGACATCGGTGGAAGTGAGGAGCGATTTCACGATATTCATCTCGCGCCCACACATGGCGTCCAGCTCATCGATATTGAGCATACCGTTCTCGCATAGGCGCAAACGATCATCTTTGCTTATCTGCCCCGATAGCGGCAGTTTGCTGCTGTATGCACGCAGTTCAGGCGGAATAAGGTTGTCCAGCCATGTGGTCTTGAAGATACCCTGCCGACCTACCAGGACGAGTACGGTGTGATTCACTACCTCATCCTTCATCCACGAAGCGACCATGGCGACAAACCACTTCTTGAAGCATGCGCGCCAGAGGCGGTCAGCGGGGGAGTCTTGTAACGACAAGGGGTTTGTTTGTTCTGAAGACAACATAGACAACTCTTCCGCTTCGCCAACATTGCTCAGCGGTGAGGATACGCTCTGTTGCTGGGATAATGGAGATATATCTTCCTTGGCAAGCGCCAATGTTGGGCGCGCGCAGAGGTTGTTTAAGTTGTCTTTATTAATCCCACACTCCGCGTTGTTGTTTTTCACATGAACTTGCTGCGCAACGAAGTCTATCCAATCGGGCTGATCTGCCGTGTATGGTCTTAATCCATCGAGCCACGCGCGCAGCGGGTGCACCGCAGGCACCATATCCGATTTGAGGGCAGTCCACATCTCGTTGGTCGATATGTTCACTCCCTTTTCCGCCACACATTGACACACCATCGTGTTAATGTCCTTGTCGGTAAGGTTACGCCAATTTTCCTTGCCTCTAAACTCTAAACTGTAGGCGGAGCCGTTCTCTAAACTATGCAAATCCGCAACACGGATTTGCAACCTATCCGTCACGACATCGTGCCTCAAACTCCCAAACTGCAAATAATTTTCCTCCAGCCACTCGCACGCAATCTGTTGCCGTAGTTCTTTTTTATCCTGTTTGCTCATAATCGCTTGTTTTTATGCGTTTCACGGTGCAAAATTACTGCTTTTTGGCGAGCCGTACAAGTACAAAATTTTATACTTTTTTCGTTGCCCGTATTATTGTAACTTTGTCGAAAAATCCCTTAAATCCGACAAAGTTATGACCTACTTAGAGTATTTGCAACTGCCTGATAGTATGGCAAGTTTGAGAGAATTTTATGCATTTGGCGTAGTGAGCAAGGCGCAGTATATTCGCAGCAAATTATTGCTGGCGTATATAGATATGCGCCAACGACATTCCAAGATTAGCGATTCGGAGTGTGCTTTTCAGTTATCCAAGAATCCGCAATACGCTCTCTCCGAAGGAAGCATCTTGCAGATCATCAAATGGGCGAAGCGGAGGGTATAATTCCCCTTTTCTCGCGAGAAATCCCTACCTCTATACAAAAAATCACCCCAAATTATAATTTTTCTTGCATATCTCGAAAAAAAAGTGTATCTTTGCGGCGGATTTTAATATAAGAAGTAAAAGAATCAATAAGGTCATAAAACTCAAAAGATATGCGTTTTGATAAAATTTCCATTACAAACACGCGTCTGATAGGGGAGAACGCGCTAGAATTATCTTTCCGAAAAGACAAAAATATTTTTGTCTTGCTTGGTGATAATGGGTATGGCAAAACAACTATTTTAGATGCCATGGCTACTGCATTAGCCGTTTATGCAATGCAGTTTCCAGGAATACAAGATTATCAAATTAGTGATTTGGATGTGCATATTAATCGTCATGGACATCGTGCTTCTTTTTCAGCAATTACAGCGGAATTGACTTATGAAGGTAATCCTATTTCTGTAACGCGTTATCGTAAAGGAGTTGCAAATACGCCAAAAACTAATTATGATCAAATTAAGCAATTGGCTTTAGAAAAGAAAGAGGCGATTATTCGACAAGAAGAAGTTGCATTGCCGATTTTTGCATATTATGGAACTGGAAGAGGTCAGTTTAGTGTTCCTGAACGCAAACGAGGTTTTCAGAAAACATACGAACGGTGGGATTGCTACAAAAGTGCTATTAAACCAGAAACTGACTTTAAACGCTTCTTTGGATGGTTTGACTTAATGGAAAGCGAAGAACTCCACATGATGAAAGAATTGCAGGATTTTAATTATAAATCTCCTGTTCTTGAAGTTGTCCGTTCTGCTATATCAATGTTTGTTGATTGCTATCAAAATCCTCGCATCAAAGTTTCACCTCTTCGCTTCATTATGGATAGGGTCGAAAAAGATGGCACACGACACGAACTTCGCATAGAACAACTGAGTGATGGCTATAAAATAGTTATCGCTATGGTTGCTGACTTGGCAGCTCGTATGGCAGAAGCAAATCCCAAAATGCCGAATGCTTTGCATGCGAAAGGAGTTGTTCTAATTGATGAGGTTGACCTGCATTTGCATCCTAACTGGCAAAGAACAATCCTTCGTAAGCTGCATGATGTATTCCCTAATATACAATTCATTGTTTCTACCCATAGTCCTATTATCGTTGTAGGATCTTCTGATATTGCACAAGTTATAAATTTGAACAATCCTACAGAAGAAGTTCCTGATATATCTAAGTCTAATGTAGGTTTGGTATTATTAAGTGAACTTTTTGGTCTGTCATCGCTCAAATCGCCAATCTGGGACGAAAAGATCAAAGAGCGAGAAAATATCTTGTCTAAATCTGAATTGTCAGAAGATGATAAAGAGCGGTTAGAAGAACTCAACCAAGAAATGAATGGCTTGTCTATTCAAGATCCGAATATTATTCGAACAAACGAATTGCTTGAAAAAATCGCAAACGAATTGCATATTCAATTATGATAAAATTATACAAATCTACGGAAGTTCCAACTACATTGAGGTCTGCACCTACGCCAACTAGTGTTGACGATGTTTCAAGCGAGATATACGGAGCTGATGATGTTAGGACGCAATTGATGTGTGATCAATACGATAAGTGTGCCTATTGTGAAACTAATCTTACCAAACGATATAATGATGTGGAGCATTTTCGTCCCAAAAAAACTTACTATTGGTTAGGTCATGATTGGAGAAATTTATTATACTCCTGCGATTTATGCAATCGTACATACAAAAATGACAAATTTCCTTTAAGTGATGAGTTGCAACGTGATTTAGCGAACAAGGATATTAGCAGAGAAAATCCATTAATAATAAATCCTTATGAGGAAAATCCATTAGACCATATCTGCTTTCGTGAATATATTTTAGTGCCACGAGTAACCAATGGTATAGAAGACATTAAGGGGAAAACGACCATAGCGTTATTTCATCTAAATGATAGGAATGAAAGAAGAGAACTTATCGAAGAGCGCAGCCGAGTCTTTGAAGAATATAAAGAGACATGCTTACAGCAAGAAAAGCTGAGTTCTATTGTAAATAATATAGTACATTTGCAACCTCTTTCTGAATCACTACAAACAGACTTCAACAATCTTGTAAATAGTCTAGCTAATAGCGTTGCAAAATACACATCTCCCGAATATCCTCATGCAGGTATGATTCGTGGTCAAATATAGTTCCCTATGCAACTCATAACACACACATTATGAATAACGATTTCGAAACATTAGCAAAATTATTATTGCCAGAAGGTGCTGCAAAAGATTTTATTGAACGATATTCCAAGGCAAAAACAACATGTGAAGTTATGCAGCTATTCGAACGCCGAAGCAGATGCATACATATTTATAATTGCTTGTTAAATAATGTCATCCATATAAGCAATGAAATAGAACGAAAACAACACATGGATTCTTGTCGGCATGAGATTACAGAATGCGACCGTAAGTTACAAGAAATCTTGAACAAGACAGCATTTGAATTATTCTTTCCTAAAATGAAACAATAATATTTATATACAAGAAATTAAAACATTTTCAGCCTATGGTAAACCAGCATCGTAAAGGCGATGCATGACATATTTTATTTAAGCGTTTAGATTGTGCTTGGGTATCTAAAAACTGGACACTTTTAGGAACTCACCGAGAACAAAGCTAGGACGCTCGCGCTACGCGTGAGCTTTTGTTCAGTAATTTGGTGAGTGAGGCGAGTCCAGTGCCGAGATACCCAAAGAACGACAAAGTTCACGTTTTTTATTGTGTCTAATTTCAAATATAATACTAACTATCAAAGGTTGCACCCGACACGAATTAGGGTTAAAAGTATGCGAAAAATTCTATTACTAATCGCACTCGCAATGTCATTATTGCTAAGTGCACGAACATTGGAGGAGAAATGGATTCTTTGTTCCAATGTTAGCTGTCAAATTCTTGATTCTTATTACGAAGACGGTGTATCCTTTACTTGGGATGGCGAAATCCTAAATAACAAAGCACACGGTCATGGTACAGCGGTCCGCTACATTAACAACGAATTACATTCTACTTTTGTAGGTAACTATGAAAATGGTATTCGAGTTGGTAAAGGAAAATTGTCATGGGCTGATGGTAGAGAATTAGAGTGTGAATTTACAAATAATCAAGCTACAGGACAAGGCAAACAGATAGACCCAAATGGTGATGTATACACTGGGCAATTTATCAATTACATTCTACATGGCAATGGAAAAATCGAGAAGGCAAACGGTGTTGTTATGGAGGGTTCATTTGTTTTAGGTAATTTGTACACAGGAAAAATTACTAATATCACAGGTACTGTGACCTATTATTATAGAGGAGCGGAAAGTTCAACAGAAAAATTCGACAACACCTCTACCTATAACCCTCCAATAGGTCAAACAGTAACGGAATTCTTCAATGCAGATTGGCAACGTTGTGAAGCTAAAGATGCATTGTATTATCGCCGTATCAAATATAAAGCACCTAATATACCAGATGGTGAAGTTCGTGACTATTTTATAGATGGTCAATTGCAATGTGTGTTTACCCCGATATACATAGACTATGCAGATAGTGAGAAAAATTTTTACGAAGGAAAATTCATTTCATATTTCAAGAATGGGAACAAGGAACAAGAATATACATACTATAATAGTCAAGCAGATGGAAAGGTTATGTTCTATTATCAAAATGGGCAAGTCTTTTCTATTTGTGATTACGAAGGAGGAGTGAAAAATGGTGAATATTACGAATATTATCAAACAGGAAAACTTCATCGTTATGCGCTATATGAAAGAGGCAGATTAGTCGATGGTAAATTTGTTGAATTGGACGAAAATGGCACAGGATACTTGGTATATAATGAATACTTCGGTGAACATCCAGAAGCATGGGTTCTTCAGGGAGAAAATAATCGTTCTGCATTAAGTTTAGATGGAACAAGTGTTACATTAACTTCTTCTGATGGAAATAAATTATTTCAACGTTCTTGTTATATTCCTTTTGATCAAACTCAAGATTATAAAATCGAAGCTAAGATTCGTGGCATTAATCAATCCAAATCCACGAAATATGGTTTGATTTTTGGCTTCCAAGATTGGGATAACTACTATTGCTTATTAGTATCGCATGAAGGAAAATTTGCTATAGTAGGTGAATACGAAGGAGTTGTTCAATGGTTGCGTAATTGGTCATACTCTTCATCGAAAATCCATACAGATAGAGAGAACCTATTAAAGGTGTTCAAGATGGATGATCGTTTTATATTTGCAATCAATGGAGTAACTGTAGCTCAAACTCCAGCAAAGAACTTGCGAGGTAATCGATTTGGCATGGTAAGTTATTCCTCTGGATCTTTTGTTATGAGTTCACTATCTGTCAATGAATTTACATATCTTGCTCGTCCACAAGATGCTTATCCTACAGCACATATCCCATCTGGCAAGCAAACAACGCAACCTGCCAATCAAACCACCGAATGGCTTTGGTCTGGTTCTGGATTCTTTATTAGCGAGAAAGGATATATTGCTACCAACCACCATGTAGTAAATGGAGCAAAGCAAATGCAAGTCACATTCAAACAAAATGGGCAAACAAGAACTTATAAAGCAGAGGTTGTCGTTACTGACCCTACGAATGACTTGGCTATCATCAAGATTGTTGATAATTCTTTTGTTGAGTTGCCTAAAATTCCATATGTATTTACTGCAAAGACAGAAGATGTTGGCACTGGAGTTTTCGCACTGGGCTACCCAAAAACTCAAAAATTAGGCGAAGAAATTAAATTTACCGATGGAACTATTAGCGCAAAAACAGGAGCACAAGGTGATATTCGTTTATACCAAATCTCTGTTCCTATTACGCACGGCAATAGTGGAGGTCCATTATTTGACAAACAAGGTAATCTAATAGGAATAACATCTTCAGGTTGGGATAATGAAGATAATATCAATTATGCTATTAAATCGATTTATCTAAAGAATCTGATAGAGGTAATGCCAGAAACAATCGCATTACCTAATGACACTTCTATTAGCGATAAATCATTAGTAGATATGATTAAGGTACTTTCTGATTTTGTACCATTTATAGAAGCGAAATAAATCCTTTTTGAAGGATAGATAAATCCAATTATTAACTCTTTAAACAACAAACAAAATGAAAACATTTAATTTTTTACTTCTCATGTTGGTTTGCGTTGTTATGACCTCATGTTGGACGGTTCAATCTGTAACCGTTACAGACATTCCTGAAAAGTACATTGGGAATGCATTCGATGATTTAGTTGGTATGACCAAAGCCGAGGTTCTGGAAGATATGTCTGTTCCAGACCGTACAATGGATGATGGATTAGGCGGAGAGATTTTGGTTTACGAGAAAAAGGAGCAAGTAACCAAAACAACTGGTCGTGTCACCACATCCTCCACTACTAATGTAAATACGAAGCCAGTAACTAATGCTTGGACTGGCGAGACATCATTGTCAAGTACAGGTAGAACATCTACAACTAATACACAAAACTCTACCTCTGTTACTCAAGAGCACAAAGATTATGTCAATGTATTCATCAATACAAATGGTGTTTGTTACAAAGTAGATACCAATATCGGTGACCTGTATGAACCAGCTGTTACACACCAAGAATGCTACAAAGTTCCTAAAACCTCTGTATTTGCAGCATGGATTTGTCCTCCAATTGGACTAATTGCTAGTATTTGGTATCTTGCTCAAAATGCAAAAGTCAATCGTGGAGATGCAAAATTAGTCCCTTGTGATTAATCCTCAAAGCACTTTCGCTTATATGCAAATATAGCACTTTTATTCATTTTTAAAACCAAATAGAGTGTGCCTAATTATGACACACTCTATTTGTTATTCCATTATTTAAGGTAAAATGTTGTTATTAACTAATTCAAATATTAACATTGATAATAATTTATTCAATTTCTCAAATTCAAGATCTATATAATCTTTTGTTAATTTAAATGTCCCATTTAAAATTTCTCCATGAAAAAATTTATTTCGGAGGAAATACGCATATTTTATACATAGTAATGTTACTAACTCTATATCAGAAGATGTGTTTTTATTGCTATTGAGATAATTTTGTATATCATCCCATTTACCCAATGATTTAATATTATCTTCTCGACACACAAGTTTTTCTTGGAGTAATTTCATTATTCTTTTATCCGTGTATCTATGAATAAAATCGATTAATGCTTGTGTATGTTTCTGTGTCGGATAATCATTTAGAATTAATTTTTGCCATCTAAAAGAATGCAATAATTCTTGTTCTAGATATGAATTTGTTATCTTTATTGTTTGTGGGAAATGATGTGCGTTCGCAATTATAAATTTTCGAATTTCGCATAAATTTGTATTTTCATTGCTTTGTTTACCATAATAAACATACAAGCGATTGAATGCTCTCCATAAATTTTCAAAGCCAACATACAAATCATCAGCAATTTGTGCTTTTAACCAATAGGACAATGCAATCCTAATGCATTCACCTTTTTCGGATTCAGTTGTAATTTCCTGTATGATTTCTTTCTTAAAATATGAATTATTCTGTATTGGAATACTAATTTGTAATGGTTGCTGAAAAGTAGCACTTTCTAGCAAGGGAGTTTTATTCTTGCCCTCAATGTAATTAATTTGAATACTTTTAATTTGAGAATAAATGCTGCTTACGGAATAATATGCAATTATTGATTTAATAATCTGAGTATTAATACTATTTTGAGGATTCGATAGTATGGATTTATACTTCCTTGAACGTTTTAATTTCAATACAATGCTTGATGGAGCAAAGATGAATCTGTCTTGATTCCCTTTACTTTTTTTATAGTCCACCATTAATTGGAATTTCTCTGTCAAAAGAGGATTTTTTTCTTTGAATTGAATACGGACTTCGTAATTGTAGTTGATCGCCATAATTGAAAATTAATTTATATTATTAGAATAACTATTATCTACTTATCAATCCTCTCAGCCACCGCAATCACCTCCTTCGACTCGCTTCACCCGCATGAACTTAGTCTACACATTGACCATTCTGCATGCTTGACTGAATATATGTGCTATCGAAATTCTCATTCCGCCGACAAAGGTACTATATTTTTCCGACATGTGCAAACAAATCTACCATAACTCTATCCATTGCATTCGTAATAGAGCCAATTATGTTGCTTACTTAAGGCTAATTTTTCGACAAAGGCGATTAACATGTTCACTCGCCAAAGTCTTCAAACTATTACCAGCATAGAATAATATGCAAGTTCTTCTTTTTTCTCCCCAATACGGTGTTCGCTCCGCTCACGACACTATCTCACCAAGATCATTTAAACAGAAATCAGCGAATTGCATAAGAATTGATAAAAGATACACAAAGAGAAGTTACCTAAGGTAACTTCTCTTTTCTATTCTTCTCCCCCCCCCTATTTCCCCTTCAACGCCTCCACGGGATTGGTGTTCATCAGGCGGACGGCTTGCCATGTGATAGACAGTACCGCGAGGAGTATGACCGCAAGGGCGGTGATGATATAGTACCATGCAGAATTAGCGATGCGGTAGTCGTAGGTCTCCAACCATCGTTGCGCGATGAGCCATGCACAAGGCACTGCAATCACGGCTGCGATAAGGATAGAAGAGAGGAATGTGCGCACGGTGCGGAAATAGATCGTGCGATTCTCACACCCCATCACCTTGTGAATAGCCGTGTTGCGTGTGTGCTGCTTCGCGTAGTAGGTACTCATCGCCAGCATAGCCAACGAAGACAGCAACAAGGTAAGCAGCGTAAAGAGCGCAATCAGTTTGGCGTTGTTGTTCTGCTTGTCGTACATGTGGCTGACAAGATAGTTGTAAGTATTGACCGATATTTCCTCATCGCTATCGTGTTGGCGGTAGAACTCGGCTATTTGCTTGACGGCTTCGTTCTCATCGCCAGACACTTGCACGATAAGTTGGCGCAATATGCGGAAATCAGCAGGGTCATCCATGTTCATTATCCAAGGAACAACAGGCCAATCGGACGTAGGAGCAATGCCAGGCATACCTTTCTGAAAATCTTTGATGATACCACAGACTGGCATACCATAGTTATCGTCTTGCATAATCATGGTACAATCGTAGTCCACGCCGAGTGGTGCAATCAACGATTCGGGTAACCATGCAGCAGGTTCTATCGGATCAGCAGTCTGGCGAATGACCTCAAAACCAAGAATCTCAAATGCAGTTTGGTCGCCATAGTACATGTCGAGTTTGAACTCTTGTCCTCTAAACATGAGTGACATACCCGATGTACCAAAGGTAAATGGTTCGAATTGTACCCAACCCACCTTTTCTACGCAAGCAAGTTGCTTGAGTTCTTCCACCAAATAATCTGCTGGAGTGTTGGCACCACTGATACGCAGGCGGTTTTGGCGTTCATACCCTTGGGGCTTGCTTTGCATATGATGGAGTTGCACAAACATAACCACAGCCACTGCAAGCGTGATGATAGCCACAATGTTTTGCACAATAATCAGTATGCGCCCGAGTACCATGCGATTATCTTTCTCGAAAGAACCGCGCACCACATCAATGGGGTGATACTTCAGCACCATGAGTGCAGGAATGACACCCGAGAGAATAGAGAGTAGCAATACCAGAACAATCATCATGAGTATCACACCCCAAGTGATATGCTCGAATGGCGCAACGGTTTGTCCAATGAGTTCGCTGAAATACGGTGCTACGAGGTGCGCCATGAGGAGTGCCAAACCGAAAGATACCGCCGTAAGTGAGAACGATTCGAGGATATATTTCAGCACGATTTGCCAGCGTTGTGCACCTACCAAACGGCGAGTAGCCATCTCGCGTGCACGGAAACCAATCTGCGCTACTGTCAGAGAGATATAGTTGAGTACTGCGAAGATAAGGAGCAATAAACCTGCTGCGAAAAAGAGCGAAAAGAAATCATGATTGACCAGATTAACGAATGGCAACGGAGCAGAGAGGTCGGAGTACTGAATATCCTCAAAAGGAATGAGATAGAAATCGTGGAAGACACCATATTTGTAGATATAGTCCTGCTCTCTAACAATCTTCTCCATCTCTTTTGAAAGGGCTGCAACATCCGCATTGGGTACGAGTTGAAAGAATGTAGCTACCGCACCTGAGCCATTGTGTATTACTTGGTCAGTGAGTTGTTGGAGTTGGTCAATGCGGTAGATGATTTTAGGCGAGCGAATGACGCTATTGGTAATGTCGCGGAACACGCCCGACACAGTGAGTGTGGCAATATTGCCTTCCACATATATCTCAATGGTCTTGCCCATTGGACTCTCGTTGGGCGAGAAGATACGCGCAAACGACTCACTAATAACCACCGATTGTGTCGTGGCAAGAACAGACTCATGTGTGCCTTCGAGCAATGGGTAAGGCAATAGTTGGAAGAAATTCTCATCCACCACCAACGCATCTGCACGGTCATCATTGCTGGTAGCAGAGTGACCGCTGGTAGTGGTGTAGCGCATACTCATTTCGATGCCGCCGAAGATTTCTGTATCGAACATACGACAGATGGACTGCACTTCGGAGAAGCGTCCTTCGAGTTGTTCTTTGATAGTACCGCAACCGATAAACATGCGTTCGGAGCGACTGACATAGACATTGCGCCCTTTGACTTCATTGTCGCGTGTGAGTTGCGAGGTTACAAAGGTAGCGATAAAGACGACAAACGCCAACGCAATAGCCATACCCACCACCTCAATAAAGGTGTAGAGTTTGTTTTGCTTTAGGAAATTAAGAAAGGATTTCATATTGTTGTTGTTTTCTATTTACTTGTTATTGGATATATCATAGCGTTCTGACCTCTTTCAGCGCGCAGCGCGTTCTTAATAATATATAAGCAATCCGCGTGCCAAAACATATAATACGCTAATTACTTGGCAGTTGTGATTTTTAGGATTTACAGGAGTGTAAAGAAACTTTACAATTGAGTGTAAAAGGATTTGACAGCGAGGGAGTTGCAATGTGGCACAAAATTTGCCAAAATATAAACAAACATTTGCATATTTCCGAAAATATCATTACCTTTGCAGCGAAATTAAAACGAACCAACTATGAGTACATTAGAGTTTAATGCCTTAAAAGGCGAATTAGCGCGTGAGATGCTCAATATTGAGAGCATGGAAGTGTTGCAAAAAGTGCAACGCTATCTTCGTCGTACTATCAAAGCAGAGCAGCAAGTCCCAGCAACACAAATGAGTATGGAAGAGTTCTGCGCAAAAGTACAACAGTCAAGCGCACAAAAGCAAGCAGGACAAACAATTGCCATGCAAGCTAACGAAAGCAGCGAGGACTTTATTAACCGAATGCTATGTATGTGATTGAATTTACACAGCAAGCGCAACAAGATGTCCTTGCACTGCAAAAGCATTATCCTCAGTTGATTAAGAAATTAGCTAAACTGTTGGATGAACTCCGCGAACATCCTCGCACAGGAACAGGACAAGTGGAGCAATTGAAATTCTTTACCCAAGAAACTTGGTCACGCCGTCTAAACAAAGAACATCGTTTAGTGTATGAGATTCACGACAACGAAGTGCTTGTGTTAGTGGTTTCTGCCTATGGACATTATAAGTAATCATACAAAATAACCATATTACAAAACATCCCAAATTACTCAATTGTAGTTTGGGATGTTTGTTTATCATATTAGAACTTTAACCTCTCGCTATTGCCAAATTTCTCGTAGCCAGAGATGATAACGCGGTCGCCAGGGTGGAGGCCTTCGATGACTTCGTAGTACTGCGGATTTTGGCGACTGAGGCGAACATCTCGGCGGGTAGCCCCTTTACCATCCGCATCCATCACATAGATCCATCGTCCGCCTGTGGTCTGGAAGAATGCGCCACGAGGGATAAGCATAGCTTGTTCCGACTCGCCCAATTGCAAGTTCAGATAATATGTTTGACCGCTGCGGATATTGTCGGGCTGTGCGCCCACGAACTTCAGGTCGGCACGGAACTTACCATTGCGCACCTCTGGATAGACCTTGCGCACAACCGCACGGAACTGCTCATCACGGCGCTCGAAAGTCGCCTCTAAACCTGCCGCCACACGGTCGATATAATGCTCATCAAGTTGCGCCTCGATCTTGTAATTGCCGAGGTCATTGATTTGTCCAATCTTGGTGCCTTGGGCAATGGACTGTCCGAGTGTAGCTTCCAGCAGTCCGAGTTCGCCATCGATGGGCGCTTTGATAGTGAGGTTATCCTTGCGGCGACGAATCATCTGCATATTGAGGCGCATGTTCGTAAGACTCTCTTGCATCTGGCTCACCTGCACGCTGCGGTAAAGACTATCTTGCTCAGCACGGTGATTGACCAGTTGCAGGCGTTGTTGTGCCAAACGGTGGTCCTCCTCCGCACGGAGGTATTCCTCACGAGCAATGAGTTGGTCGGCATACAGGGCACGCTGCGCCTCGGCGGTGCGACGGGTGCGTTCCACCTCCATAGCCAGTTGCAGGCGCTCTTGCTCCAGACTGAGTTTCTGCTGCTCCATAGAGATGAGAGTGTTGCGCAGAAGGTTCTCTTTCTCAGCGAGTTCGGCTTCGGAGTTGAGGATTTGCAGGTCGAGGTTGTCGTTGCTGAGCACCAGTATGCGGTCGCCTGCCTTGACATGTGCACCCTCTTCCACGATGATCTCTTGCACGACACCGCCTTCGAGTGGCGAGAGTTGGATAGTGGTCATAGGTTGCACTTGTCCGTTGAGACGGATATAGTCGTTGAACTCGCCTTCGGTGACGGTGGCGATGGTCAGAGTGTCGGGGTCGATACGCATAGCGCCATTGCTGCTACGAGCAAGGAGAATAATGAGCAGTACAGCCACTGCTGAACCCAACCAATAGGGCAAGGCTTTGAGGGTAAAGGCACGGGCAATGCCTTTTTTCTTTTCGATGATTTTATCCATGATGTTTATTTAGATGTTAGACCGTTTTACTATTAGACCGCGATGCTGTTGGATGTTAGACTATGCCTTTCATCACGCAGCGCGTTCTTATATTCTTATTGGCAAACTGCGTGCCAAAACATGTAAGTTACTGATAGTGAGCGCAATGCTATTTTTGGCACTTCGCACATATGTAAAGAAACTTTACAATTGAGTGTAAAGGGATTTGACAATATTAATTAGGAGTAAACAAGACCTATTCAACTTAAATAGCACCAAAAACGCACTTTTTTTTGCACATATCAGAAAAATTTACTACCTTTGCGACCTGTTGTAACAATAGCAAACCAACACAACCATGAAAAAAGTAATTTCTTTATGTCTGATTTGCATCTTGGCAATATCAGTAATGGCGCAGCGCGCTACCGTTCCTGTCGGCTACGTAGATTTAGGATTACCAAGTGGTACCTATTGGAAAGAATCCAACGAAAGTGGTTTCTATAATTATGATAATGCAGTTAGCAAGTTTGGTGATAAACTCCCAACAAAAGAACAGTTAGAAGAACTTAAAAATGAATGTGAATGGACTTGGATGGGTAATAGTTATAAGGTTACAGGTTCTAATGGAAAGTCAATCACCCTGCCTGCTGCGGGCTACCTTGAATGCGATGGCGATGTGTACGGTATGGGTACGGGAGGCGGCTCTTGGTCATCCACTCCTTACGATTTAGACGACGCGTGGTACCTCATCTTCGATTCGAGTGAAATCGACATGAACGGCAGCTATCGCTGCTACGAGCTATCCGTGCGTTTAGTCCAATAATTTAGAATATTGCGCTCGCCAGAACGCTCTGCAAAAGAATTCCCACAGAAAGCCCACCGAAGTCCTAGAGATCTCCTATAGTGCTCCCGAAACGCGCAGGGGGATTTGGCATGAAAATTGTAGTCAATAGAATACAAAACAACTGAAATATCGCAATTTTTGCCAAAAAAAAGAGAAAAATCATCCAAATATTTGCGTATTTTAGAGAAAAAGTGTACCTTTGCAAAATCAATAAAAAACATTAACCATGGATCAAAAAACTCTGCCTGCTACAGCCCTTCCTAGTTTATCTGGGACGATTAAGGATGCAATAAATTTTGGGCTATGGTTTCTTTATGAAATCAGTTATTTACCAAATTCATCTGCAAAATATTCTCTTGCAACATCAAGAGGGGAGTTTTTATTAACTCAAGATGGTGATATAATTTCGCCTATTCCAGAAGATGTTACCGAGGATTTAAAATACTTATTTAAAATCACATTTTCAGGGATTCCTTCTGCTCCTGTAGTAAATATGCCTGCACTATGAATATTTGTCGTAACACCAAATTTTTATTTGTTGTGACCTCTTCTGGAAAAGTTGAGGATAGATTTTTATATGATGCAGAACTATTTGTAAGGATAATTCAGTCTAAAGGAGTAAATCCATCTGATATCATAATTGCTACAGATGCCAAGGAAAGTATCGTTCTTGCGAAATGCCCAGCCATGCTAGGAGTGACTTTTATCACATCCTTACAATTGCTGTCTACAATAAATACTATAGATGATGATAATTTGATAATCTTAACTGATTGTCATGGTTCAATACGAGGTATTGATGCACAATCTCCTATTATGCCACATCCTCTAACAGAGGCTATAAAAACAAATCCTTCATTAAAAAACATTATCGTCTTTTTTGGGCAATGTTATGCTGGAATATATAATTGGGTTGACCTAAGAAAAGACAATACAAATATTGTATATCTAGGTGCAACTGGATTTGATTCTAGTTTAAGTTATGGTGTTTCTGGAATTCCGTGGTCTGCCAATATTTCGTTAGTGGCGTTTGGGCAATGGTTACTACAGCCTATTGATATTGACGGAGATGGTCAGTTTACCGTAATGGATTTGTACAAATATATCGCATGCTTTACAAACTCGGTTACTGATGAGATAGAAAAAAAGCAAACTGCTGATTTAGTTGATGCAAAAGTAGAACTCAAACTTTCAATGAGAGATCAAGGCCATTCAACGGACACGATGATGCAATTAGAAAAGGAAGCTATTGATGTATTAAGGAATTATATTGTTCCTCACCAAAATCCTTGGTTGCTAAATGCATTCTCTGCGCAAAACATACAATTTGAATAACCTTTCTTTTTAATAATATAATCAAAGCGGGAATCTAGGTTAGAATTCCGCTTGTGTTATATTTTATCCTGATAGTTTAAAATACCGCTATGTTGTGAATAGATGAGAAATTTAGAAGTTACTTCATCTGTTCGAGGTAGCTGGTGCCGTTGTAGTAGCGGACTACGCAGGATTTGATGAAGTACTTCAGCTGGGCGTTGAGGTGCTCGGCTTGGGCATTGAGGTGGTTGTCGGATGAGGTCTTGAGTTCGAGGGGAGAGATAAGCCCTTGTTCGAACTTCTTGCTGTTGATGGCGTATGCCTCCTGTTGCGCTTTGGCTCGGCGGTCGGCTTGCTTGAGGGCTGCCATTGCACCATCACGGTCTTGCACAGCACGCGCCATCTCTGCCCCCACTTCACGCAGCGTTTGGCGATACTCGGCTTCGGCACGGCGGTAGGCGTTTTTCTTGCGCACGATATTCGACTGGCGCGATAAGCCATCGTAGATAGGGATAGACAAAGACAACTGCACATACTCGCCGCTGTTGTTGATGAACTGACTGGCAAAAGGCATGGCTACATAGTCTTGGGTACGGGGATAGGTGTAGTAACCCGTTGACCAACCGCCCGAGAGGGAGAGCGACGGAGCCAATCGCCAACGCGCTGTGCTGAGGTCGAGTTGGGCATTAGCCATGCGATAGGCAGCCAGTTCGACGGATGGGTGGTGAAGGGCTTCGCTGTTAGATACTAGACCGCCTGCGGCTGTTAGACCGCTCGCGTGGCTCGTTGTTAGATTCTCGATGCTCTGGAGGTCGATGAGCAATTCGTGGTCCTCCTCCCACAGCATGAGGTCTTGGAGGGTCATGCGAGCGTCGTTGAGTTGGTTGGTCATGGTGATGTACTGATACTCACGCGCGGCGAGGTCGGCTTCGAGTTGGATGACATCGGCATGGCTTTTCTGCCCCAATTGTTCTTGGCGTTGTGCCAATTGCAGGTTATTGGTGGCAGTGGTAACTTGGAGTTGCAGTGCTTCGGCCATTTGGGAGAAATAGAGGACATTGCAGTATGCCTCCATGACTGCGAGGCAGATTTGGTCGCGGAGTTGTTGCTCCTCCGTGATGCCCATCTTGATGGCAGTCTTGGTAATTTTGAGGTTATTGACAGCCGAAAAACCGTTGAACAGCGTGATTGCACCCGACAGGGAGTAGCCGTTGTTGAACGAGGTGGTGGAGATGTAGTTGTTGGTTTCGGGGTCTATTCCGCGTCCGAAGTTCAGCGAGGCGTATGTGCCGCCTTGGATAGTGGGTGTGAAGGCACGAAGGATAGCTTCGCGGCGTGCAATGCGGGCATCGTCGTTGTTGGCGCGTTGGATTTCCATTTTCGCAGAATGGGCGATGGCATACTCCATGCAGTCGCGGAGAGAGTATGGGCGATTGGCAATTGGCAATTGGCTATTGGGCGCAGTTGCAGCACTTGTGGCGATTTGTGCGATAGCAGGATGTATACTTAGGCACAAAAGTAAAAGGATAGTATATTGCTTCATAAACATTTTTGTTGCTTTGCCATATACTATCCAAAGGGCGTGCCAAAATACGAAATGTATTGATTATCAGCGATGTGGCATTTTTGCACTTGTTCAAGAGTGTAAAGAAACTTTACAAAGAGGTGTAAAGGAAATTGACATTCGCATTCGGCAAGTGAGGTACATAGCATAAGCACCTAGAGCAGAGACTTTATTTAGGCCAGAATCTTAATAAAAAGCACTTTTTTCATTGGGGCGTTGTCAGGGAGTTCTCTCGGTCGTCTCTGGGTTGTCTCCCGGTGGAATTGGGGAGAGTATCAAAGAAGATCCAAAGGACGAAATCTTAAGAAACGACCTTTTTATACACACAAATGCATCAATGCGTTGATAAAAACAACGATGTATAAACGCAAATGGACATTTTATGCTCGATTTGCTTGCGTATGTGAGAAAATTATACTACTTTTGCAGCACAAATGGAAATTAGGGATTTGGCGCAAGTGTTTGCTCTGCATCCCGAGGTGGATGTACTAGCAAATGAACTAAGTAGAAAATGCAAAAAACATTTTTTACTTAAGGATCTTTTTGCCTCCGCACGAAGTATTATCCTACATGCCATTCACAATCGGCTGATAACCAAACAGAAATCTTCCACCATTTTAATCGTAATGGACAATGCAGACGACGCACAATATATGTACGCCGATCTGCGCACACTGAGCCAAGACAAAGATGTGTATTTCTTCCCTGCCTCGCATCGCCGACGCCAAAAAACCGACGAAGCCATGGTGGTACAACGCACCGAAGTGCTGAGTGCTATGATAATGGATAAAGGACGCTCCAAAGAGTTAATGGATAAGGGATATGGGGAAGTGATTATCGTCACCTACCCCGAAGCTTTGATGGAACCTGTACCACAGCCAGAAACACTACAACAGCAGTCAATACACATTACGGTAAAAGAAGAAATACCACAATCGAAACTTATCGCCGAACTGATAGCACTGGATTTTCAGCGTGTGGACTTTGTATATGAACCCGGGCAGTTTGCTGTACGCGGAGGCATTTTGGACATCTACAGCTACGCACACGATGACCCCTATCGCATTGATTTCTTTGGAGATGAGGTAGATTCGATACGCGAGTTCGACATCGAAACGCAACTATCGAAAACACGCGTAGATTGCGTGAATATCGTAGGAAATAGCCCCAAAGAGGAA
Source organism: Paludibacteraceae bacterium (assembly GCA_045531475.1). Classification (GTDB taxonomy): domain Bacteria; phylum Bacteroidota; class Bacteroidia; order Bacteroidales; family Paludibacteraceae; genus Colicola. The sequence goes on along the minus strand of JAZSEB010000007.1, from coordinate 31,061 downwards.
GTCACTTCCTTCACCACTTATCTATCGGAAAATACTATTTGGGTGAGCAACGATTTTAGTTTGGTGAAGTATAAGTTAGAGTCGAAAGGCGATGAGGCGAAAGGCGAGAGGCTGGAGGTGATGAATGACTATGCAACCATTGAGATTGGGCATAAGAGCAGTTTCGATACATATACTACCATCAACTTTGACACACTACCCCAACCTTCTTTCAACAAGAATTTCGATATACTCATCGATGACCTGCGCGCACACACGAGCGAGGGATACAAAGTGTATATCCTAGCCGATCAGGTGAAGCAAACCGACCGACTTCGTGCCATATTCGAAGACAAAGAATCGGGTATTCGTTTTGCGGCAGTGAACCAGACCTTGCATGCAGGTTTCGTGGACAATAATGCGAAGATATGTTGCTACACCGATCACGAGATATTCGAGCGATACCACCGCGTGAGTTTGCATTCGGAAAATGCACGCAGAGGAAAAGCCGTCATCACACTGAAAGAGATCAACCAACTGAAAGTGGGTGATTATGTGGTACATACCGACCATGGAATAGGTAAGTTTGCGGGACTAGTGACTACGAACTTCCATGGTCGTCCGCAAGAGAGTATCAAACTGATATATCGCAATAATGATACCATCTTTGTGAGCATACACAACCTGCATCAGATATCTAAATACAAAGGTAAAGAAGGCAGTGAGCCCACTATCTCGCGATTAGGTTCTGGTGCATGGGAACGAATGAAGGAGCGCACCAAAGACAAGGTGAAAGACATAGCCCGCGACTTGATTCGATTGTATGCTACGCGAAAACAGCAAGATGGTTTTGCCTACTCACCCGATGGATACATGCAACATGAGTTGGAAGCATCGTTCTTCTATGAAGATACCCCAGACCAAGCCAAAGCTACACTGGATATCAAACATGACATGGAGAGTCGAATGCCAATGGACCGATTGGTGTGCGGTGATGTGGGTTTTGGTAAGACGGAAGTGGCTATGCGTGCCGCCTTCAAAGCTGCAACTGACGGCAAACAGGTGGCAGTATTGGTGCCAACTACCGTGCTGGCTATGCAGCATTATAATACATTCAAAGAACGTTTTAAAGACTTTCCTGTTCGCATCGAATACCTTAGCCGAAGCAAGACGGCGAAAGCAGTAAAAGAACTATTGGCAGACCTGAAAGCGGGAAAAATAGATATACTTATCGGCACACACAAATTGGTGGGCAAGCAAGTAGTGTGGAAAGACCTGGGATTACTGATTATAGATGAAGAGCAGAAGTTTGGTGTAGCAGTGAAAGAGAAACTGAAGTCCTTGCGTACGAATGTGGATGTTCTGACACTGACCGCTACTCCTATACCACGTACCCTGCAATTCTCGCTGTTGGGTGCACGCGACTTGAGCGTGATCAACACTCCCCCGCCCAACCGTTATCCCGTTCAAACAGAGATGATTACACTGGATGATGAAGATATCATCAAAGAGGCGATAGAACTGGAAATGGAGCGTAATGGCCAGATATATGTGGTATGCAACCGCATTGAGATGCTCCCCCGCATAGAGAACCGCATACTGCGCCTATGTCCTCAAGCTCGCACGGTGATTGCCCACGGACAGATGCCTGCCGGAGAAATGGAAGAACGTCTGGAGGCGTTTATCAACTATGATTACGATATCCTGATTTCGACGACAATCATCGAGTCTGGTGTGGATATTCCAAACGTGAATACCATCATTATCCATGCGGCACAGCACTATGGTCTGTCGGATCTCCACCAGTTGCGTGGTCGCGTAGGGCGCTCCAACCGCAAAGCCTATTGCTATCTGGTAACCCCTGATAGAGAGTTACTTACATCCGATGCCCGTCGCCGATTGGATGCACTGACCACCTTTGCCGAACTGGGTTCGGGTTTTCAATTGGCTATGCAAGACTTGGATATCCGCGGTGCGGGTAATATGCTGGGTGCTGAACAGAGCGGATTTATAGCCGACTTGGGGTATGAAACCTATCAACGTATTCTGAACGAAGCAGTGGAAGAAGTGCGCGAAGAGGAAATGGCACATGGTGGATACGAGGCATTGAGGCGAAAAAACGATGAGGCAAAAAGTGATCAAAAAAGGAATTGGTGTAATGATAGTCAACTGGAAAGTGATTTACCATTGGCATTCCCACCTACGTATATTGAGAATATTTCCGAGCGAATTTCGCTATATCGCGAACTGAACACACTAGCCGATGAAGAAGCACTCGTAGCATATCAAAAACGATTAATCGACCGATTTGGTAAACTACCTGAAGAAGCAGAGCAACTACTTAATGTAGTGAGATTGAGATGGTTGTGTTGCCAAATGGGTATAGAAAAAGTGATACTAAAACAAGAGAGGATGTCGCTATATTTCACACGAAACAATCCCAGATATTTCCAATCGGAAATGTTTGGAAAGATATTGCAATATGCATGTTCACGTGTAGAACGTTGTCGCTTGGTAGAAGAACGAGATCGTCAGGGTACGCTGACAGGTAAGCGCTATGTAGTCATTCAGCAAGTGAAAACTATTGGTGGCGCATTGCATTTGCTCAACAAGATTTTGACGGAATAAAAACGGTTTTTTTAGTCAAAATTTGCATATTTGCAAAAAATATAGTACCTTTGCGCCCTGAAAAGGAAAGTTGTCTGAGTGGTCGAAAGAGCCGCACTCGAAATGCGGTGTACACATTACGTTGTACCGGGGGTTCGAATCCCTCACTTTCCGCAAAAAAAGAGAGTCCCAAGATAGGACTCTCTTTGCATTTATACATTCCTTATCAAATCAAGGAGAACGCCACGTCCATCATGTGGGTGAAATTATTCTGACGCTCTTCGGCAGTAGTGGCTTCGCCAGTGAGGATATTGTCTGATACCGTGCAGATTACCAATGCTTTATTTCCACTGCGAGCAGCATTCATATATAGTGCAGGCGCCTCCATCTCGACCGCTAAAACGCCCATGTTAATCCATTTATCGTTGTGTGCGTTCTCGGTATAGAAAGTGTCGGAAGAGAACACATTGCCTACCTTATATTTATAACCAAATTTCTCGCATGCCTCTGCGGCACGGCGGCAGAGATCAAAATCTGCGATTGGCGCATAAGTGCCAGGCAATTCGTATTGGGCAGCATAGTTACTATTAGTGCAAGCACCCATCGCAATCACGAGGTCGCCAACGTGCAAATCCTTATGAATACTGCCCGAGCTACCTACGCGAATAATGGTCTTAACTCCATAGAAATTATATAGTTCGTAGGTGTAGATACCTATTGATGGGATACCCATACCATGTCCCATTACGCTGACGCGTTTGCCGTTGTGGGTGCCAGTAAATCCCAGCATACCACGTACGTTATTAAACTGAACTGGATTCTCCAAGTATTTATCTGCCATCACTTTCGCACGCAAAGGATCACCTGCCATAATGACGGTCTCAGCAATTTCTCCATATTGAGCTCCAATATGAGGAGTTGGTGTGTTAGTTGTTGCCATAGCTATGTTATTTTAGGGTTATTAGATATCACTTATTGGATATCGGGATTATTTTGAAAATATTCAATTGCTTGTTGAAGGTCTTCAGGAGTATCAATACCTATGGATTTTGTATTGGAAATAGCGACTTTTATTTTTAATCCATTCTCTAGCCAACGCAGCTGCTCCAGACTCTCGGCTTGCTCTAGTGGCGTTTGTGGCATCTGGGTAATGCGCATCAATATATCTGCACGATAAGCATAAAGACCTATATGGCTATAGAACTGCCCCCTTTTGAGCCATTCACTCTGCTCTACCCCACGCAGATGAGGGATTACACTACGTGAAAAATATAGTGCCTCACCCGTTTGCTGAGAAAAGACTACCTTCACGATGTTTGGAGTAAGTAATTCTTGCATATCATCTTGCGCAGTATAGGGTTTAGCCAACGTGGCAATATCCGTAGGAAAACAGTCCATAACGGCCTGTATCTGTTCTGGTTGAATAAAAGGCTCATCACCTTGAATATTAACCACCACTATTTCCTTATGAGGCAATGAGGCGAAAAGGCTATCAGGCAATGAGGCACAGTATTTCTGATAGGCCTCACAGATGCGGTCCGTACCACAGCGATGCTCAGAAGATGTCATATATACCTTGCCGCCAAATGCCTTTACGCAATCATAAATACGCTGGTCGTCTGTAGCTACAATCACTGTATCAAGCACCAACGATGCCTGTTCATACACGCGCTGAATCATAGATTTGCCGCAAATCTCGGCCAAAGGTTTGCCTGGAAAGCGGCTACTAGCATAGCGTGCGGGTATGATTCCTATGTATTGCATATGTGGTTTTGCTATTTATTTTTCCGCAAAGGTACAATAATTTTTGGAATTATGCAAATAAAATCGCACGAGCTGTGCGATTTTATAGAAAGAATAACTGCTTTGCAAGCAAACAAAACAAGCTTACCATGGTATTTTACATTCAAGAAGCCAATAGCGGAAAGCCGTTTTTAGAGGTAATTGAGTAGTATCATTATGTACTCGCTCCCAAATACGTTCGTTTAAATCTTCAAAAAACATATACATTTTGCTTTTATAAATTATGGAATTATTTACTCGTTTAGACAATACGTTTAGAGATGACTTGCCAATTCACAAGGAGCCAAAAATTATCCAGATAATCTACTCTACTATTTTGATAATCAAGGTAGTATGCATGTTCCCAAAGATCGATAGTAAGAATTGGCTTTAGGCCATGACGTAGCGGATTATCGGCATTGGGAAGCGAAAGGATTTGCATTTTCCCTTCATCATTCATCGCTAGCCATACCCATCCAGATCCAAAAAGAGCTTTGGCTGCTTTATCCATTTGTTCGCGCATAGCATCGAAACGACCAAATGATTGCTCGATGAGGAAGAGCAAGTCACCAGTAGGCAATTTGGCATTTTTTTCTGGACGGAACTGTTCGAAAAATAGTTGATGATTGAGCACTTGTCCCGCATTGTTCGCAATAGGACCATCAGGGGCCTTGCGAACAATATCATCAAGTGTAAGTCCTTCAAACTCAGTGCCATTTACAAGAGTATTCAGATTATTGACATAGGTTTGAAAATGTTTACCATAATGGTAGGAGAGCGTTTGTTGGCTCATCATGGGAGCCAAATCGGTGAGTTGATACCCTAACTCGGGTAGATGAAACAATGATTTTTTCATATAGGTAGGTTAATTTAGCATAACACAACGTGTGTTATACAAACATATACACAAAAAACATGCCACAAAATTTATTTTGCTAGCAAAATTTGATCCGATGGTTGGAAATTGGAAATATTGACCATATCTTGGTCGATAAAGAAACGCAAATGCTTTGCAATTGTTCGCTGCGTCATTTTACGTTCTTTAGCAATTTGTGGTATAGTCATACCACGATAAAACAATGTGAGCGACTGAAAAGCAGATGCATCACTGCGCACTTTACGGCGTGTGGCTTGCACAACAAATTTAGGATCGACCCAACGGAAGGATTTACGTGCCTGGAAATAGCCATCTATCGTAGGATCAGTGATTAAGGCACTGTGAATGTGTACAATACGTGCTATATCCGCATGTAAATCCGAAAGGTTTTGTTTGAGAAAAGCAGCATCACTCTTATCATTTGTGCGCAGAGAACACTTGGCAATAGCATCAATAATCTGTTTGAGTTTAGGAGAAAAATAGTTTGCCGCCGCTTTCAAACGCTCTACTAAATTAGGTGGTAAAGCGATAGGGCGACTAGCCAATGAGACGGGAGTATAAATGATTTGGCGAATCTGTTGCTGAAAGCGCTCGGCTATAATCTGCAGTCCTTCTAACCCACCAATCACAGGGATGAAGAATGAAGGCGCATCTCCTTGTATAGAATCCATAGTCTTCACGGCACGAGAAAATGAGGAGAAACGCGAGATTAGTCCACGAAAATCATATGCAGCACAAAGTAATATGGTTAAGTACTCCATTTTTGCCGGTTGTAATAGCATATGAGTAGAATCGATATCCAATTGATTATCGGTGAAATACAATACATCACGTGCATTGGTTAATGCTCGAGAAGGAATAGGAGTAAGTAGCACAACACCATCTAGTGATCGGCAACGAGAAAGAGCCACATATACCTGTCCGGCAGCAAAAGCATCCGCTGCATCGATAACCACACGATCGAAAGTTAGTCCTTGTGCCTTGTGAATAGTAATTGCCCATGCTAATCGCAAAGGGAAATGGGAAAACGAGCCAATCACCTCACTTGTAACCGTATCAGAACCAGCAACAGCCGTATAGCGAATATTCTCCCAAGTCTCGGAGTGCACATCTATCACTTTATCATCTTCGCAAACAACCTGAATAGTAGTTGATGACAAGGATTTTACAACTCCCAACTTACCATTATAATATAGTTTTTCTTGAGACGAATCATTTTTTACAAACATCACACGAGCTCCTACTTTGAGCGTTAGTGTCTTATCGATGGGAAACATTGATTCGGGGAATGTATCTTTTATCTCAGCATTGTAGATATATTCCTTTCCTTTAAGCATTTGCATCTCCCGCTGATTGATAGCATCCACTTTGCTATTATGCGTAGAGAGCGTGATATAGTGTTCTGATTGCCTAGAGGGCTCGAAATCAGGGATATATCGTGTGTTGAGTATTTTCAATGACTCTGCTGAAAGTGAATTATTGCGCACTTGATTTAGGATCTCTACAAAATCGTTATTCGTTTGTCTAAAGACATGATCCAATTCAATATATACTGGTTTTAATTCCTGGAAGACTTGTGCTTGAAAGAAATAAGGACCACTATAGAACTCGCGCAATATCTGCCATTCGGATTCGCGTGCGACAGGTGAAAGCTGGAATAAATCACCTATAAACAACACTTGTACACCTCCAAAAGGCAATCTAGGCTGATGTTTGAAATGTCGAAGAACAGCATCAATAGCATCTAGTAGATCAGCCCGCACCATACTTACTTCATCAATCACAAGTAGTTCCAGATTGCGAAGTACGCGTTGTTTGGTTCCACGCATCTGCATCTCAGAAAATAGTTGACGACGCGCTTCAATAGTAGGAATAAATAGTTGTGGCGGAAGCTGAAATAATGAATGAATAGTTACTCCTTCAGCATTGATGGCCGCTACACCCGTAGGTGCAACGACCGTCAATTGCTTGGGGCATTCTTTTTTAAGACGACGCAGAAAAGTAGTTTTACCTGTTCCTGCTTTGCCCGTTAGAAAGATGCAGCGATTGGTATGCTGCACATATTCGTATGCTAGTTCGTAGGCATTCATCAATCTTCGCCTACGTGAAGTTGGCGGATGGATTTGGCTACATTCAAGAAGTGGTCGGCAATACGCTCGGTATCCGAAGCAAACTCCTGATATACCTGACCGACGCTGGCTGGATAGATACCATCCATCAAGCGTTGCAAGTGCAGTTTCTCAATCGTGGCCACCGTATCGTCCACTTCATCCTCGTACTTATTCACATCGTCCAACGCAGCGAAATCTTGATCCATATACGCCTTCATCGTAGATTGATAGAGCGAAGCAATCGTTTCACGCAAATGCTCTACCTCGAAAAGAAGATCATTGGTGAACTTCTCATTAAAGTTCTTCAACAATTCGGCATACTCCGTAATATTCACAGCATAGTCACCTACCCTCTCCAGATCGCCAATCGTGCGGATAGCAGTAGCCAAATAACGGTGGTCCTCCTCGCTGACAGGCAGGTTGTTGAGTTGCACAATATACGGAATAAGATTACGATTGAGATAGTTGAGTTGCTTTTCGTTATCATTAAACTCGTCCAGCTTCTCAAAATCCACTTTCGTTATAATATCTACCGCTAAATCGAAATTGTGGATAGCCACAGCAGCCATGTTCTCAATCTCGAGTTTCACCTGATTAACAGCGATGATAGGAGTACGCAACATCTTGTCATCCACAAAGTGGAAGTGTGGTTGGTTGGCATCTTCCGCCACAGCCAAAGGTTTCTCAGGTATCACCTTGCATACCAAATTCACCAACGCATTAGTCAATGGCAAGATGATAGCTACCGTACAGCAGTTGAAAATAGTGTGGAACATAGCCAACTGCAATTGTGGTGCGCCTGGGAACATCTTCTCAAACAATACACCATAGTTAAGTGTGCCCGACGTAACGAGGTGCATAATCCATGCAGCGATTAGGAAGATGCAGACACCAAAACAGTTAAAGAGCAAGTGGATAAGGGCAGTACGCTTAGCATTGATACCAGAAGTCATACCCGCAATAATAGCAACCACGCAAGAGCCGATGTTCGAACCCATCGTGAGGTAAATACCCTGATTGAGCGAAATCAAGCCCGTCACCGCCATCGTAAGAGCAATAGATGTAACAACCGAAGAGGACTGGATGATAGCAGTAAGAATAGCACCTACAAGCACAAGCATCAATGGGTGTTGGATAGTAGCAAGCATTAGTTTCACTTCTTGCAATTGTGCCAATGCATCCATTGATTTACTCATGAGACTCAAACCAACAAAGAGCATACCAAAACCAGTGATAATACCTCCCCACGTCTTCCAAATATCTTTTTTCGAGAATAGTTCAATAAAAGCACCCAAACCAGCCATAGCAGCAAAAATTGTAGTGGTAGAGATACCACCACCGCTACTAAGACCGAGTGCTACGATTTGCGCTGTAATTGTAGTACCAATATTGGCACCATAGATAATCGTAGCCGCCTGTGCGAGCGACATAATACCCACATTAACGAAACCAATGACCATCACCGTTGTGGCACCAGAGGATTGGATAGCAGCCGTAGCCACCGTACCAATTCCCACACCCAACATACGGCTGTTGGACATACGAGAGAACAAAGCCTTGAGTCCAGAACTGCTTACCGCCTCCAAGTTAGAAGACATCATCTGGCATGCTACCAAAAAAATACCAATACCAGCAACTAATTGAAGGATAGCAGTTAGTATAGTTAGAAACATACTCTATAAAGTTAAAAGAGTTTTATAAGTTTTAAGAGTTCTAAAGGAGTTAAATTAAAAAGGACTTATGCACAGCATGGTGCACAAGTCCTTGAGTATTTAGAAGTTGTTTTGTTGGAGTTGGAAGTATGCTTGTGGGTGTTTGCATACAGGGCAAACCACTGGAGCATCCTGACCTATATACAAGTGTCCGCAGTTGCGGCATTGCCAAATAGCATCACCATCGCGGCTGAACACCAATTTGTCCTCGATGTTCTTCAGCAGCTTGAGATAACGCTCTTCGTGTGCTTTCTCCACAGCAGCCACACCTTCCATCATGATAGCAATCTCCTCGAAGCCTTCTTCGCGAGCTTCTTTTGCCATACGTGGATACATGTCTGTCCACTCCTCGTTCTCGCCCATTGCACCGTCTTTGAGGTTCTCAAGGGTAGAGCCAATACCGTGAATGAGTTTGAACCATAATTTAGCGTGCTCTTTCTCTTGCGCAGCAGTCTCCTCGAAGAGCGCAGCTATTTGCTCATAGCCGTCTTTCTTAGCCTTGCTTGCGTAGTAAGTGTACTTGTTGCGAGCTTTAGATTCGCCTGCGAATGCCTCCCATAGGTTGGCTTCGGTCTTTGTGCCTTTAAGATCTTTCATTGTTGTAGTTATTTATAAGTTGTTTAAATTATTCGGACATTATATCGGGTGCAAAGGTAGTGAATTATTTTGAATTGAGCAAATAAAATAGCTTTTTGAGGCGATTTTTCTGGTGTAGAGAGAATAGAAAGCCCGAATAACATTCGGGACAACTAACAAACAAAGAATAAAGGCAGGGGGATGCTTATATGCTCGGATGAGGCTTGGATGGACCCGGTGAAAGTAGTTGATAGATACGCTATTCATACGGTAAGGTCACTGTTCTACTATTTGTTACCACTATTTTAACGGTTCTTATACACCTTATGTTTGTGTTCAACCTTCTCTACAAAACCACTATCTAATAAACCTAATATTTGTGGGTCTATCTCCTCACGTGGATTACAGAGTTCATTTGCTCTAAGATATTCGGTAATGCCTTTGTGAGATATATATTCCGTACAACAGAGATTACCTAATTTGAGAAAGACACTCTCTGTTGGTTGATTTGAGTGGTTAATCTTAAATGCAATTTGGTTCAGGTATAGTTGTAAGTTGTCTGCTGATGTGTGTGTATGGTAACTGTTATATATTCGTTTGACCCATGAGAAACGGTTCTCACAAGGGTTAGTTGATTTGCCTGTTGGAGTCAACCAAATACCTTTTGAGTGGTTGCATTGTTCGACTGTTGTATTAGGTATATTAAGGTACAATTTAGACTCATCTGAGACGATATGAGACACTTTGTACTGCTTAATAATGGTTTTCATTACTTTGTGGTTTACTTGTCCTCTAATGTGACGTATTACACACTTATTATCCTCATTTACAAGACATACGATATGTTCTTTCTTGTCCGATGAAGCAGCAAATATCTGTCTTTTAGTATATGTTGTGTCGTTGGGTGCTATAAAGTGATTGTCCCTCATATATTGGAACTTCTTGCGCAATGTCATATTTGCCCATGCTCCTAAATGCGCCTCATCTATTATTGCTACATTGGTCATACTGATTTGGTCTTTACTCATATAATATCTGACCTTACGTAGCATATTGTGTGCTGTTGATATTGATACACCTATATGACGTGACAACTCTCTGACTGATATAGAACGTGTAGTAGATAAAGTAAAGATTGCATATAACCATTGCCACTTTTTCAGGTTGCTGTTCATCATAATTGTATTTGATGTGTCTGAGAAAACCTTTCGGCAATGCTTACACTTGAAACGACCATCTGACAAATGATAGACTTCTGTCGAACCACAAGAGCAAGTTGGATTGCTGTTGTTCCACCTGATAGAGTTCCAAATCTCTTGTTCGTGGTCAATTATGTACTTAATATTTAGTTTCATTTGCCATTGATTTTAAAAGCAGTGCAAAATTACTAAAAATCAACGACTTATGAAAATTTTTTGAGAGAAAAATGAACTTAAAAATCTATTTTGTAAAGTGCAGTTTACAAAATCTAAGTTATTGAAAGATAATTAGTTAGGTACAAAAAGTGATACAGTGACACGGTAAGAATAGTGTAATCTATCGTGTATCTAACGTATATCTATCGTATATCTATCGTATATATAACGTAGTTGGTAGCGGGATGAGGAGAGGAGGAGAGTGTAAAGTATAGAGAATAAAGTATAGAGAATAAAAAGTGGTTGGTAACATCTGCGTAACATGTGCTGTGATAAGCTATGTGCTATAGGCGAGAAGACAGGGTATAGCCCCGAATACATTCGGGGTAATGAACATAGAGAGGAGAATAGTCGGCAGGATAACCCGAGCACTAAACCAATGGCGGTGGCAAATATTAACAACAGCACATAAATAATCAATCGCACCTCGAAGGAGATGCGATTGATTATTACTAGTTATTCTAGATTGGCTAGTAATGCTAGATTATCTAGATTATTTTTACAAAGTCTTTGCTACCTCGATTTGCTCGAAGGTTTCGATGAGGTCGCCTTCTAGAATATCGTTGTAACTCTTAATGCTCAAACCGCATTCCATATTGAGACCAGCCTCCTTAATATCATCCTTACCATGCTTGAGCGAAGACAACTCGCCAGTATGGATAACGATACCGTCACGGATTACGCGGCATTTATTAGCACGCTTGGCTTTACCCTCACGCACGATACAACCTGCAATAGTACCCACTTTGGAGATACGGAAAGTTTGCAATACCTCGAGGGTAGCAGTAACCTCCTCTTTGATCTCAGGCGAAAGCATACCTGCCATAGCCGACTTAATCTCGTTGATGGTATCGTAAATGATGGAGTAGATACGGATATCCACTTCTTCATTCTCAGCCATCTTACGCGCTGTACTAGTAGGACGGACATTAAAGCCGACGATAATCGCATCCGAAGCTGCAGCCAACAGCACATCAGAATCAGAGATTGCACCCACAGCACCGTGGATAACATTGACTTGGATATTCTCAGTAGAGAGTTTAATGAGCGAGTCTTTGAGCGCTTCCACAGAACCGTCCACGTCACCTTTGACAATGATATTGAGTTCTTTGAAGTCACCAATAGCCAAACGACGACCAATCTCATCCAAACCAACGTGTTTCTTGGTGCGGAGCGACATCTCGCGTTGCAATTGCTCGCGTTTGTTAGCAATATCGCGTGCCTCTTGCTCGGTAGCCATCACATTGAACTCATCACCTGCTTGTGGTGCGCCGTTGAGACCAAGAATCAAGCATGGCTCACCAGGAAGGGCTTGTTGGATACGTTGTCCGCGCTCGTTGAACATGGCTTTGATCTTACCATGATAGATACCTGCGAGGACAATATCGCCATGATGGAGCGTACCATCTTGCACCAGCACAGTAGCAACATAACCACGACCTTTGTCGAGCGAAGACTCGATGATAGAGCCTTTAGCACGGCGGTTTGGATTGGCTTTGAGTTCGAGCAACTCGGCTTCGAGAAGCACTTTCTCGAGGAGTTCGAACACGCCTTCACCTTTCTTGGCTGAGATGTGTTGGCATTGGTAAGAGCCACCCCAATCCTCAACAAGGATATTCATGTTGGAGAGTTGCTCTTTGATCTTATCTGGGTTAGCACTTGGTTTATCGCACTTGTTGATTGCAAAAATCATTGGTACACCAGCTGCTTGCGCGTGGTTGATGGCCTCGATAGTTTGTGGCATCACCGCATCATCAGCAGCCACAATGATAATCGCAATATCCGTCACCTTCGCACCACGAGCACGCATAGCTGTAAACGCCTCGTGACCAGGAGTATCAAGGAAAGTGATATGCTGACCATTCTTCAGTTTCACGTTGTACGCACCAATGTGCTGGGTAATACCACCTGCCTCACCCGCAATCACGTTAGCATTACGGATATGGTCGAGAAGCGATGTCTTACCATGGTCCACGTGACCCATGACGGTTACGATTGGGCAGCGTTCGGTGATATCCTCTTCATTGATTACCTCATCGGCATTGATTTCCTCAACCACTTCGGCAGAAACGAACTCGGTAGAGAAGCCAAATTCTTCGGCTACGAGGTTGATGGTTTCTGCGTCAAGACGTTGGTTGATACTAACCATGACGCCAAGCATCATACATGTACCGATGACCTTAGTCACTGGCACGTTCATCATTACAGCGAGGTCATTTGCGGTCACAAACTCGGTGAGTTTGAGCACCTTGCTTTGTGCTTGCTCCTCTGCGCGCTCTTGCGCCAACTTCTCGCGTTCTAACTCGCGACGCTCACGTTTGTGCTTACTGGTAGTACTTTTACCTTTATTGCCTTGAAGGCGTTGGATAGTCTCTTTGATTTGGCGTTGTACCTCCTCATCATCGACCTCCACTTTGAAACCTTTGGGTTTATTGTTTTTGTTTTTAGGTTTCTGGTTGCGTGCATCATTAATGTCCACCTTATTTTGTTTGATGCGTTCGCGTTTGCGTTTCTCACCATCTTTAGGTGCGTTGCCACTATTGGCATTAGCAACATTAGTACCGCTTTTATTAGCTTTGCGTTGCTGCTCACGAGCCTCACGCTCTTTACGTTTTTCCTCTTTGCTCTTTTTATTTGGATGAGTAGCAGGATTGATGCTATCAAGATCAATTTTTCCTACCACCTTAGGTGCATTTTTCAGCACAGGCTTACCTAAAGTGAACAAACTCTCTTTTTTCTCCTCAGAAGCAAGTTCATGTTGAGTGGAAGCAGAAGCTGGCTGCTGTTTCTGAGCAGCTTTTTTACTTTCTTCTTGTTTTGCTTTTTCAGCAGCTATTGCGGCTTGTTTCTCAGCTTCTTTTTTTGCTTTTTCTGCCGCCAATTTTTCAGCAGCTAATCTCTCCGCTTCTGCTTTTTCGGCAGCAATGCGAAGTTCCTCAGCCTTCTTAGCCTCTTCTTTGCGACGAGCCTCTTCTTCAGTTTTTCGTTTTTCTGCTTCTAAATCTATTTTACCCACCATCTTAGGCTTTGGAATTTCGGTAGGTATATGCTCGGGTACTTTAGGTTCATCAATAGCCACAGACTTGGGGATGGATCTTTCTTGATGTTCTTGTGCCTGACGTTCTGCCTCCAGTTTAAGAGCCATGTCCTTATTAAATTCTTTAGCAAGCATAAGGTACAAGTCATCATCAATACGAACATTAGGGTCCGTAGCGATTTCCTTACCTTGCTTCTTACAGAATTCTACGGCGGTGGACATGCCGATATTTAATTCTTTACAAGCTTTGATAAGTTTGATTGCCATTTCGTGATTCAATTTAACAGTTTTACTTCTTTTCTTCTGTAATGATACTAAATCAGATTACAATTAATTTTACTCAAATTCAGCAGCTAACACTTGGAGAACTTCTTCTACAGTTTCTTCCTCCAAATCAACACGCTTGATCAAATCTTCTTTCGATACACTCAAAACCGCTTTTGCAGTATCCAAGCCGATAGCTTTGAATGCATCCAATACCCATTGATCAATTTCGTCATTGAATTCGTCCAAATAGATATCCTCATTATCTGCTTCATCCATTTCACGGTATACATCAATTTGATAACCAGTCAACATGCTAGCAAGTTTGATATTATATCCGCCCTTACCAATCGCTAATGACACCTCATCTGGTTGCAAATAAACCTCAACTTTCTTCTCTTCCTCGTTTATATTCATTGAAGAAATTTTTGCTGGAGCTAATGCACGTTGTACGTATAGGTTGATGTTAGATGTATAATGAATTACATCAATATTCTCATTGCGCAGTTCACGTACTATACCATGAATACGTGCACCTTTAATACCTACGCACGCACCTACCGGATCAATACGATCATCAAATGACTCAACAGCTACTTTTGCGCGCTCACCAGGAATACGAGCAATATTCTTAATTGCGATTAGACCATCATGAACTTCAGGCACTTCTTGCTCAAAAAGACGTTGCAAGAATAATGGAGATGTACGAGATAAGATAATTTTGGGGTTTTGGTTCTTATTATCCACTTGTACCACTACAGCACGCACGTTATCACCCTTGCGATAATAATCTGATGGAATTTGATTTTGCTTTGGCAAATATAGTTCATTACCATCCTCATCTAAGAGCAGCATCTCTTTTTTCCAAACTTGATACAATTCGCCACTCACTACTTGTCCTAACATTTCGCTATATCGCAAGTAGAGATTTTCCTTTTGCAAATCCAAAATGCGGCTAGCCAAAGTCTGACGAAGATTAAGAATCATACGACGGCCAAAAGACATAAAGTCCACTTTGTCAGTCACTTCCTCACCGATTTCAGCCTCATCATCTAGTTGCAATGCCTCGGTAATACCGATTTGAGTATTAGGATTAGCCACATCATCATCTTCCATTACAAGACGGTTACGATAAATCTCTAAATCGCCTTTGTCGGGATTGATAATTACGTCATAGTTCGCATCTGTACCATACATTTTGGTAATCACATTGCGGAACGAATCGCCCAACACATTAATAAATGTTTGACGATCAATGTTTTTTAGTTCTTTAAACTCTGAAAAAATGTCAATCAAGTTGATTGATTGTTGTTGTTTTGTTGCCATTGTATTTTGTTATTCTAAAATTTTCAACATTAAACTTTTAATTCATAGCGAGTGTATTTCACATCAGCATATGCAAAAATATATGTTTGTATTACTTTTTGCTTACGTTTTTTACCTTCAATAACCTGCATTACTTCTGCGTCAATCGCAAAATTTTCCTCATTTACTTCCACCAATACACCATGATATTTTTTTCCATCAGATGCCAACACTTCTACAGAATGATTAAGGTGTTTTTCATACTGCATTTTAGTTTTAAAAGGATCAGTTAGACTTACACCACCTACTTCTAGTGAATAATCCAATTCACCAATAGCATCAAATTGCTCAACTAAATAGCGATTCAATTCAGCACAAAATTCCACCTCTACGCCTTCCAATCTGTCTACTTCCACCAAGATATCATTCTGAGCACTTATAGATAGAGTGATTAACTCATAGCTCGTGCCTTTAAGCTTATTCTCTACAAGGTTTTGTATGTTAGCTTTATCCATTTTAATTTAGTAGTTATATTTACAAGAATTTTCGATATTTATAAAATTGAGGGAACCGCTTATCGGTCCCCTCACTCATTTCGGCTGCAAAGGTACAAAAAATATCTGAAACTGCAAAATATTTTTGTATTTTTTTGCTTAAAATTATTTCATCCACACATTTGCTTTTACTAACAAGTTATGCTCACACATGAAATTATTAGTTTATTTTCGTCTGCCAAACAAATAATAATCAAATATTATACTTCGTTTACTAATGATATCTGGATAGGCTATTTTTGCACTGCGAATATTAATCTTTCTTTTTTCTTTGTACACTCTTCGCATTTTAAAAAACTCGCACCTAGCATTAAATACTTCCTTGGCATTCAATAACTTACCGGATAATAGCATCTGTATTGCAGCTAAATAATCCAAGAAGAATCGAATAAAGAGTACTAAATACAATTTACCGACAGGAAGATTCTTATATAGCATCAATAAATTATTGCGAAAATTCAAAAAAGTCTTGCGAGGGCTCTCGTACTCCAGTGCTCCACCACCTAAGTGATAAACTTTAGAACAAGGTACTACCATAATATGATATCCTCTACAATGCAAGCGCCAACAAAGGTCAATCTCCTCTTGGTGAGCAAAGAATGCTGCATCCAATCCTCCCACTTCCAAATACACATCACGATTAATAAATAAGCATGCACCCGATGCCCAAAAAATAGGTACAATATTATCATACTGACCTGTATCCACTTCCACGTAAGATAATAATCTTCCTCTGCAATATGGATATCCTAAACAATCCATCATTCCGCCTGCAGCACCTGCATGTTCAAAATGAATTTGATTGGAAGCGCTAGCCAATGATTCCTCTTTGGATAACCAACTAAGAATTTTAGGCTGAATAGCAGCAGTATTTTCGTGCGCGCGCGCGTAACTTAATAAGGTGTCTAACCACCCTTCTGTGACCTCAACATCCGAATTTAGTAATACAACATACTTGGCATCAACCTGCGCGATAGCACGATTATAGCCTTCTGCAAAACCAAAGTTTTCTCCAAGTTCGATAATTCGGACTGGTTGTGCACGCAAATATAGCAGCGAATCATCAGTAGAACCATTATCGGCCACAACTATCTCTATATCATCACCTTGTGTATATTTTATCACAGATGGTAGATAGCGACGAAGCATTGCTTCGCCATTCCAATTCAATATAATAACACTACATTCTTTAGCCATACATCATTGTATACAAGAAATATACCGAATTAGTTAAGTTAAAAACCAAATGAGAAGGCAATGGAAGCGGTAAAGTTTTTACCTTGATAAAAAAGCGGACAAAACTTGTCTAAATAGTATTGTGAATTGCCTAAATCCTCACTAGGCAAAGCATCTGTCTTGATATTATCAAAGCCTCTTGCATTATTATAACCAAAGGACAGAGTTAAATACATATTGGAATGTGCTTCATACACTCCATCTAGGCGAATTTCATCATTACGATATATACAATAATCAAATGGCTTTTCTGATATAGTTTCACCTATATTATCACGTAGGTATGAATACGAATTGTATTTCATATCATTCGTATAACTACACTTCAATAGTAACCCCCGCACCGGACGATATGCCAATTCTGCATAAATAGATTGTGCATTATCACCCATATAGTGACCCATATTATAACTATTTGAAGACCAGTCTAACACATCAATCGAATGAGTATAACAAGCTATATATGAACGCATGAATTCTCCCTTGATACTCAGGCCTTTAAGTGGCCAACCTGACCAATTAAACCCTACAAGATAGGAAATTGGATTATTCTGGGGATTACTTTTTTTGAAGCGAGCAAACTTCACCTCATCAAAATAGAATGTGCCATATAATTGCAAATGATCCACTGGACGCACTGATAATGATGCAAACACTTGGGAGTTCTGGTTTTGCGTTCTTAATCCTTTAGTGAGTAGGTGATCCAAAGATTTATAGAATGCTATCGGTATTAAATACGCTGCTTGAATAGTCTTTTCAGCATAAATCACCGAATTACCAAAGGAGAATGACACATATTTTATCGGGGTAAAAGTGAACATATTCGCCGCCATAAATTTGTTGTATGGACGATAATTCTTGATAGCCACTTCGCTACCAGCAGTATTTTCTAGATAATAATAGGTTGAATCCAACACGTTTGACACTAACCATGCATGAAAATAATCGAATTGAAACCACTTACATGGTGTAAGTTGCAGAGTGATCATTGGTACTGCAGGATTGCGACCAGACAATATGTTCGAACTATTATACGCATCACCCCATCGGATATTCTCGCGTTGAATACCTATGCTACCCCACCAGGAATATAGGTTGATTCCACCTCTAGAATCAGAAAAGTCTCCTCCATAATTAGCCTCTTTGTACTGTACACCAGGCATATTACGTAGTGCAGGTGCATGCAAAGAATTTCCATAGTGAATTTTTGCCCCACGAATTTTATCATATGCTCCAGGGAAAAATTCATCACTCAGCCAATCACCATTCCATGAATTATCACGCAAACTACCCCATACACTCACATGGTTTGCAATATCCATTTGTAATTCGGCCCCCCACCATCGCTGCAGAATAGCTCCTTTCTTGCTTGCTGTGACGTTAGCACCCAATATAGGACGGATACGCATCTTGAATTGGTTATTATTTGATCTATAGCTAAACTGAGGATCAGCAAGAGAAAGTGAAAAGGTACGATGATCTGTGTATTGTACATAATTATTAACCATCGTATCTCGCTCTAGAGCAAACTCATTCATAAAAAATGCTAAATCGTCGCATTGTCTTTTGTTCAGTAAGGTATCTGCCTTTTGTGCTTCTTCTAACATTCCTGCTACTTGGCTTCGCGTATAAGGGCGCACTGCTGTTTGATGATTGATAATACCATCAGTAATGATTTCATCTAAAAAATCGTATAATCGAGTATACGAAAGTGAAACAGGTATATTTTGTGCAAATAAATTACTTACACAAAACAACAAGATGAGTATCAATGATTTGCTTTTCATATTGTTTAATGACTACGTGCACGTTTAAAAATAATCGTATAGAAGATACGCCAAAAATAGATAATATCGGTAGTGAACGTTCCTCTAGTCTCACACATATTGAGATAACGCATCTCTGATGCTTCAATTTCCTCTAGAGTCTTAGGCATATCGGCATAAAATGGAGGCAACAATCCTGGTTTATGGCATATCCTTTTTTCTTGTAATTCCTTGCTATACAACGAAAAATAGTGTTGTGATATAGGTCGTACACCCACAATCTTCATATCACCTTTAAAGAGATTAATAAGCATGGGCAACTCATCCAACCAATATTTCCGCGCAAAACGGCCCAAAGTGGTAACGCGAATATCGTGATTGAATTTTCCACCTTCTTGTAAGGAGTACTTTTCATATATATATGCTTGTAGAAACTCAGAATATGGATGCATTGTACGCAATTTGTATACCTTGAATCTTTTACCACTCTTTCCCACACGATTCAATTTCACAAATATTCCATACACACGTTTCTCTATTATTTCCGGACGGAATTTTCTACGAGCTACCACATAGTTCAGGTCGCCCAGTTTGCGTTCTGCCAAGATATCGAATCCGCAATAGCACAGACGTCCTAGCACTTCTGCTTTACTTAATACGCGGTTTTTGCCTTCTGTGATATCAAAATACAAACGCGAAGTCATAAAAAGTTTCGGCAACACACGCTTATACATGAAGAATGCTAAATAATACATCCAACTAATCACTTTTGGATAGCGTGTCAATATATTGCGTTTCGTTACTGATTGTGGTTCGAAGCAACATACCCAGATACCATTATCAGGTAGTTTATCGCTTACTGTTGCAAACATTCTATTCACGCCACGGATATGATTTAGCGGCATGAAGTTCACTATAGTGTCATAACGATAATTCTGCAATTTCTGAATATTGTATAACTCAGAAGAACGCAATGTAAAAGTGTTGGACGAAAATAAATTCGCGTACTGCTGAATAAAACGTACAGTAGCATCGCTGGAAAATTCCAAGATGCTATCTCGTAATGCTTGCTCATCTTCTATTGTAAGTGCTTCTGGTGTCCGAAGTACCTGTTGTGGTTCTCTAGAGGGAGCCATGCTAGGTGTTTCTTCCGCATTCAAAGCATATCGATAAGCATGCTTAAAAATCAGGTAGACCAACGACATGACTAGCATCACTAGCCATATCGTCAGCAATACCCAAATAGAAAATTGTTTTCCAGACATCAGCCACATATATCCATACATGCAGCCGAAAGATAGGATTGAAGATAGTATTAATCTTCGAATATCTTTGCCCATCTTCAAATACCGGACGGGTTTATAGCGACGACAAAGATAACTAGTTATCAACCAAATGGCTGAAAAAACGATAGCAAATATATCGTATTTCTGAAACGGTATCTTTGTGGATAGCGGGAACCATGCCAACACCACCACGAAACTGAGCATTAATGTGATTGCATCAGTCAACAAATAAGTCCAATATGGTCTGTATAACAACCGTTTCATTCTTGCGATGATTATTTCTTGCTATAACGAGCATTCATTCCTGCAATCACCTCATCAGTGATATCATATGCCTCATTGGCCATGAGCACATTGTCTTTAGCAGAATTACTCAAAATTACATGGAAACGACCATCTGCATTGAATGTCTCCAAGAAAGTAGTCAATGAATCACTTAATTGTTGGTTCAACTTTTGATTCTCAAGCATGATATCTTGGGTTAATTTTGCTTCCAACTCCTGCAGTTCTTGCTCTTTCTTCGCTAATTTTTGTTGGTCCCTTTCTGCACGTTCACGACTTAAGTATGCATTATTCTCCAACTTACGTTGAAAATCAGCAACTTCATTTTGGAAGGTACGCAGCTTTGTGTTCATTTTCAGACGAGCATCTTCTTGCTTGCTCATCAATTTGTCGCTAGCTTCTTGTGCAAAAGTGTAGTTAGCGAGCAAGCTATCTACGTTCAAATACGCGATAGGCAAGATTTCTGATACCTCTGCTGTTGTCTCCTGTGGAGTGGCAGTTTTTTTTTCTGAATAGAAGATTACAAACAATGCAGCCACTGCGGCTACGAGAATCACATTGATTAGAATTTGAATTTTGTTCATGTTTTTATAATTTTGTTGTTAATTATTTCTACGTTACACTAATTCATGGATAATTAGTCCCGAACGCAATTTTGGTTCGAACCATGTTGTTTTAGGTGGCATAATATTACCAGTATCAGAGATACGCATCAGTTGTTTCATGGTCACAGGATACAATGCTAATGCCATCTTCATTTCTCCAGAGTCCACTCTGCGACTCAATTCTTCTAATCCGCGAATACCACCCACGAAGTCAATACGCTTGTCCGAACGCAAATCTTTAATGCCCAACAGCTTATCAAGAATCAAATTTGATGAGATTGTCACATCTAACACACCAATAGGATCTTGATCATCGTATCTACCTGCCTTAGCTATCAGTTTATACCAGTGTCCAGCCATATACAATGCAAAGGTATGCAATGCATCTGGGCGATAAACCTCAACACCCATGTCTTTCACTTCAAAGTCTACTTGAAGTGCTGTTAGAAACTCTTCCTCACTCATACCATTGAGGTCGCGCACTACACGGTTATAATCCATGATATGCAATTGGTCATCTGGGAAACATACTGCCAAGAAATAGTTATATTCCTCATCTCCTTTGTGATTAGGGTTTTGCAATTTCTTCTCATTGCCCACCAATGCAGCAGCAGCGCTTCGATGGTGTCCATCAGCAATATACATTGCAGGCATTTGTGCAATAATTTCTGTGATACGCGCTATTTTTGCTACATCTTTGATTACCCAAAATGTATGGCCAAATCCGTCTAAATCCGAAATAAAATCATATTCTGGTTTACCTGCTGCAACCTCGGCAATTATTGCATCAAGCTCATCATTATGTGGATAGGCGAAGAATACCGGCTCCACATTCGCATTGTTTACGCGCACATGTTTCATTCGGTCTTCTTCTTTGTCTCGACGAGTCAATTCGTGCTTCATGATTCGGCCTTCCATATAGTCTTCCACCCATGCGGCTAATACCAATCCATATTGAGTACGACCATCCATCGTTTGAGCATATACATAGTAGTACTCTTCCGAGTCTTGTACTAGCCAACCTTTCTCACGAAAAAGATCAAACTGCTCACGAGCTACGCCATATACCCGAGGATCATGCTCATCCACTACTTCCTCAAAATTAATTTCAGGTTTAATAATGTGATACAACGACATAGGATTGCCCGATGCCTCTATACGTGCTTCATCGGAATTTAGCACATCATACGGACGACTGCTTACTTGCTTCGCCAATGCTTGTGGCGGACGAATGCCACGAAAAGGTTTTACCTTCATAATAATAAATTATTTTGTTACTGATTTCGCTGTTGTATCACCCATCGTACATGTACCATTGAATATAGCATTGGGCTCTACCATCAGTGTTTGAGTATTAATCTCTCCCTTAATAGAACTTGTAGCGCGCAATGCCAACGAATGTTTCACATTCAGTTTACCATCCAATTGCCCCATGATCTCTGCATTCTGACATGATACCGTACCTGTAATCGAACCTTGTTCACCAACGACCAATTTGCCTGTACATTGGATATCACCTTCTACCGTACCATCAATGCGGATATCACTATCTGCGATGATTGTACCAATGATTTTACTTCCTGCTGTAAGAGCGTTGTACAAGGTACCTGAGTTTTGTTGTAATGTAGCCATATTTTATAAAATTTATTTCTTAATTTTCATTATTCACCAAAATTAGCTTGCAAAGGTACTAAATAAATCGCATATACGCAAGCGCGCGAACATTTTTGTAAAATATTTTGTCACAAATTAGGATAATTGAAAAAATTGTTGTACCTTTGTCGGTTGTTTTTGCATTTTATTACTATAATGGAGAAATTATTTGCAATTATTTGTATTATTGCTGCTGCAGTTATACTCTTGTGTATTAGGGTCATTATCAAAAAGGATGGCCAATTCAGTAGCCAACATATATCGGAAAATCAACGAATGAAGCAAGATGGTATCCATTGTGCCACTTCACAAGATAGAGAAGCCCGCAGAAAGAAAAAAAATAAAATCGACCTACATCAATTATAATCAATAATATGCGTAAAATTCAGTTTTTCATCATATTGTTTATCGGTGCTATCATGCTCACTTCATGCAGCGTAGCAGCTCGCGTGAGAAAAGCGGATAAAAAGTTCGCTATTGGTGAATATTACGAGGCTAGTGAGATGTATCGCCAAACCTACAAACGAGTGCCGTCTAAGAATAAGCCGCTCCGTGCACATGTAGCTTTCCGACAGGCTGAGAGCCAACGGATACTCAACAATCCTCGCGCAGCTTCTGCATATAAGAATGCTATACGTTACCAATATCCCGATTCTATAGTATATCTCCACTACGCACAAGTACTGCAATATCAAGGGAAGTACACCGATGCCATTAAGTTCTATGATATATATCTAGATTCTTATCCACAAGACTATGTAGCACAAGCTGGTAAATATGCTTGTATGCAAGTGAATGGATGGAAAAAACAACCATCTCGCTACAAAGTAGCACTAGCCAAAGAGTTCAATGAAAAACGCACTTCCAATTTTGCTCCTGCATTCACTAGCGAAGACGGTGATGCACTAATATTTACATCCAATCGTCAGGAAAAAAACACAGATAACAAGAAGAAAAAAGTACGCACATCACCAGTTACTGGAGCCCATACTTTCAACCTCTATTCAGCTCGTAAAAACGCAGCTGGCGAATGGGAAGATATACAACTCTGTCAAGGTCTTTATGCTGAACAAGAGTCTGAGGAAGAGAGTGGTTCACAAAGTAAGACCAGTTCTGCTGAATTGGGTGTTTGCTGTTTCTCTCCCGATGGACGAACCATGTATTTCACATACTCTTGCCCCGTCAATGGACAAGACCTTGGAGCAAAGATATACACCTCCACACGCGCTAGTGGCGAATGGGGAGAAGGACAAGAACTCAAACTCTTCAATGATAGCAGTATCACGGTTGGACATCCATCACTCAATGCCACTGGTGATACACTTTATTTCGTAAGCGATGTGGAAGGAGGGTACGGCGGTAAAGATATCTATCGCGCTGTGCTTGATGGAACCCAGTGGACTGATATCCAAAACCTTGGTCCTCAAATCAATACGGCCGATGATGAGCTATATCCATATATTCGTGCCGACAGACGCTTGTATTTCGCCTCTAAAGGTCATCCTGGGTATGGAGGATTGGATCTCTTCTATGCTGTTCCAAAAGACTCCACATGGGACATATTCAACATGGGAGCACCTTTCAACTCACAGAATGATGATTTTGGTATCACTTTCGCAGGCGAAACAGAGAATGGTTTCTTTTCCTCCAACCGTGGTCAAAAAAAAGGTTACGATCAGATCTACTCATTCACACTACCTGCTATTGAGTTTATCGTAGAAGGCCGCATTATTGACACCGATGGTGAAGCTCTTAGCGAAGCTACTATTCGCATGGTGGGCGACGATGGCACCAATGTTAAAACGCAAATCCGACGTGATGGTACTTATCGCCTCAAACTCAATAAGAACACTCGCTATGCTATGATGGCTACTGCACGAGGTTATCTCAATCAGAAGCACGAATTATCTACTGTAGGACTCGAAGATAGCTATTCCTACCAACAAGATTTTCTACTCTCACCTATCTCCAAACCGATTAAGATGAATAATATTTTCTTCGAATTTGGGAAATGGGATCTTACACCTAACTCCGAAGAAGGACTCAATGCTTTAGTAAAACTGCTCAACGATAACCCCAATATTACCATCGAACTATCCGCACATACCGACCTTGTAGGTAACGACGCGGACAATAAACAACTCTCTCTCCGTCGCGCACAATCCGTAGTGGATTACCTCATCAAACATGGTATTGAGAGCGCACGACTCACACCTGTGGGCTATGGTGAAGAGAAACCTGTGGTGGTAGATGAACAACTACACAAGCAGTATTCGTTCTTGCCAAAAGATCAAGTGCTTGACGAAGCATTTATTACAACTCTATCATCCGACAAACAAGAGGTATGCAACTCGCTCAATCGTCGAACCGAGTTCCGCGTACTCAAAACCACGTATAATCTCTATTAACTTATGAAACAATATCTCGACTTATGTCAACGCGTGCTCAATGAGGGCACCGAAAAGCACGACCGAACAGGCACAGGTACTATCTCTGTCTTTGGTCATCAAATGCGTTTCAATCTCGAGGAGGGTTTTCCTGTGCTCACCACAAAAAAACTCCACCTCAAGTCTATTATCTACGAACTGCTTTGGTTTCTCAAAGGAGACACCAATGTGAAATACTTACAAGACCATGGAGTACGCATCTGGAACGAGTGGGCTGATGAGAACGGAGAACTCGGCCCTGTCTATGGTCATCAATGGCGCTCATGGCCTGATTACCAAGGTGGACATATCGACCAAATTGCTCAACTAGTGGAGCAGATCAAGCATAATCCTGATTCGCGTCGTCATATCGTCAGTGCATGGAACGTAGCAGAGGTGAATAGCATGGCTCTGCCTCCTTGCCACACACTCTTCCAGTTCTATGTAGCAGATGGTCGCCTCTCTTTGCAACTCTATCAACGCTCAGCAGATATTTTCTTAGGAGTGCCATTCAATATCGCTTCATATGCCTTATTACTCATGATGATGGCACAAGTCACTGGACTCAAAGTGGGTGATTTCGTACATACTTTTGGTGATGCGCATATCTATCTCAATCATATTGAGCAAGTTAAACTGCAGCTTACTCGTGATCCTCGACCACTGCCAAAAATGCTAATCAATCCCGATGTGAAAGACCTCTTCGACTTCAAGTTTGAAGACTTTACGCTCGTGGATTACGATCCACACCCACATATAGCGGGTGTCGTAGCAGTATAACCACATCAACCAAACACCCTAATATATTCAGAACTTTTAAAATTCTTTAAACCCATCACATATGCTTAATCTCATCGTAGCTATCGCCGAGAATAATGCCATCGGCAAGGCAGGTGACTTACTCTGCCACCTGCCTAATGACCTACAATACTTCAAACAAAAGACTTCTGGATGCACTGTCATTATGGGCGAACGTACTTTTTTCTCTTTGCCCAAGCATCCGCTGCCTAAACGCCGCAATATCGTGCTGTCCGACCGACCAGAGTTTGCTTTCGAGAATACCGAGGTAGCCCACTCTATTCCAGAGGTACAATCAATGATTGCACGCGACGAAGAAGCCTTCATCATCGGTGGCGGTATGGTATATCGTCAGTTCTTACCACTTGTAGATAAACTCTATATCACACACATCCACCACTCATGGGAGGATGCCGATACTTTCTTCCCCGAAATCGATCCTGCTATCTGGCAATGCGTCAGCGAAGATCGCCATGAGGCAGACGAGAATAACCCTTATCCCTACACTTTTGCTATATATACAAAGAAATAAAACATGCGCAAACTTATCATAATGGCTACTCTTGCCCTACTCGCCGCCTCTTGTCAAACCAAAGAGGATGCTACTAAAGCGCCCATTACCAAACCTCAAATCACCATTGAAGGTGAACGCCTGACACCCGAAGCTCTTTGGGCTATGGGACGCATCAATTCCGTGATCCCCAATGCAGATGCTAGTCTTTTTGCATATACTGTCAGTTATTATAGCGTAGAAGAAAATCGTTCCACTTCGTGGATTCGCGTGGCACGCGAAGAAGATGGTAAACTAGTTACAATCAACGAGTTCGTTGGTTACGAACCTGCATGGCTGCCATCTGGAGAGTTGGCATATCTTAAGGGAGGGAAACTCTATTTGGCCAATAAACACCATACCTGTCTTAACGGTTTCGATAAAGATATTGAGGGATTCCTTTTCTCCCCTCAGGGTGACAAGATTATTCTCATCACCCAAGTCAAAACCGTAGCTAGCACTGCCGATAAGCATCCCGATCTACCATTATCTTCGGGGCGAGTAGTGGATGACCTAATGTATAAACATTGGGACGAGTGGACCGAAACTGCTCCACACCCTTTCCTCTGTAATCTAACCATCAGCAACGGCAAACTAGAAGTAACCAACTGCACCGATTTGCTGGAAGGCACTCCCTACGAGTCACCTATGAAACCTTTTGGAGGTATCGAGCAACTGGCATGGGGTCCCGATGGCAAAACCATCGCCTACACATGTCGCAAGAAAAGTGGTCTTGATTATGCTATTTCTACCAACTCAGATATCTATCTCTATGATATCGAGTCAAATACGCACAGCAATATCACAGAGAACAATCTAGGCTATGACACCAATCCAGCTTTCTCGCCTAACGGACAATACATTGCATGGCAATCCATGGAGCGCGATGGCTATGAGAGCGACGAAAACCGCCTCATGATTTGTCACCTTGCAACTGGCAAACAGACATTCCTCAGCCGCGGCTTGAATACCAATGTGGATGCCTTCTATTGGAAAGACGACAACTCACTTGTTTTCAGTGCTGTATGGCATGCTACTTCGCAGTTATACGAGATCAACCTCCAGGGCGAACGCCAATGTCTCACTGCAGGTCAGTATGACTATGTTCCAGCAGCTACTGTGGGCAACACTTTCTATTGCCTCCGTCACTCCATGCGCGAAGCCAACGAAATCTTCCGCTTCACCAAGGGAGAGGAACCTACGCAGATTAGCTTCGAGAACGAAAACATCTATTCGCAAATCACTATGGGCTCCGTCGTTCCTCGTTGGCAAAAGACCACCGATGGCAAGGATATGCTCACTTGGATTATCTATCCTCCGCACTTCGATCCAAACAAAAAATACCCTACTCTGCTCTACTGCGAAGGTGGTCCACAATCGCCTGTTAGTCAGTTCTGGAGCTTCCGTTGGAATTTCATGATGATGGCTGCCAACGACTATATTATTGTAGCCCCTAACCGTCGCGGATTGCCTGGATTTGGCAATGAGTGGAACGAACAAATCAGTGGTGATTACGGTGGACAATGCATGAAAGATTATCTCTCTGCTATAGACGAGTTTGTGGCTAGCGAACCATACGTAGACAAAGACCATCTAGGCTGTGTAGGTGCCTCTTTCGGTGGTTTTAGTGTCTATTGGTTGGCAGGTCATCACGACAAACGCTTCAAGGCCTTCATCGCGCACGATGGTATCTTCAATATGGAGATGCAATACCTCGAAACAGAAGAAAAATGGTTTGCCAACTGGGATATGGGTGGTGCATATTGGGATAAGAACAACAAGATTGCACAGCGCACTTTTGCCAACTCTCCACACTTGTTTGTGGACAAGTGGGACACACCTATTCTCTGCATCCACGGCGAGAAAGACTATCGTATCTTGGCTAATCAAAGTATGGCTGCATTTGATGCAGCAAAAATGCGTGGTGTACCAGCGCAGTTATTGATTTTCCCTGACGAAAACCACTGGGTGCTTCAACCTCAAAATGGTATCCTGTGGCAACGCACCTTCTTTGCGTGGCTCGACAAATGGCTAAAATAACTAGCAACACTAGCCCTGCTAGTCAAACTAGATAAACAAGAAAACTATGCTAAAAAACAAAACGGCTCTCATCACGGGTGCTTCGCGCGGTATTGGTCGTGCGATAGCCACTATGTTTGCGGACCATGGATGCAACATTGCATTCACATATATCAATGAAGACCAAGAAGCTGCTGAGTTATCTGCCAAACTGCAAGCCAATGGCACACAAGTGCTCAGTATAAAAAGCGACGCAGCCGATTTTGAAGCTGCGCATAACGTTGTAAAACAAGTAGTTGACTCATTCGGAAAGCTGGATATTCTTGTCTGCAATGCGGGTATCGCGCAAGACACATTGCTCATGCGAATGAGCGAACAGCAGTGGGACAACGTGCTCAGTGTTAATCTCAAGTCGGTATTCAATTATTGCCATGCAGTCGTGCCACAGATGATACGTCAGCGCAGTGGTAGTATTATCGCCATGTCTTCTGTGGTAGGCATTGGAGGCAATGCAGGTCAAGCCAATTATGCTGCTTCTAAAGCAGGTATTATTGGCTTCATCAAATCCCTCAGCAAAGAGCTAGGAAGTCGCAATATACGTGCCAACGCTATTGCTCCTGGGTTCATCCTTACTGACATGACTTTGGCTCTTCCAGAGGCCACTCGCGCCGAGATGGTAAAGATGATTCCGATGCGCCGTTGTGGCGAACCAGAGGAAGTAGCTAAAGTGGCTCTATTCTTGGCTTCCGACCTATCGTCATACGTCTCTGGACAAGTTATTTCTGCGAATGGAGCAATGGGATAAATGGTATGAATATTCGCCGTTTCATTGATCGATATGCGCTTATCATAGCAATGGTGATAGGTGTGGTGGGATATCGTTGGTTCCGTCATTTAGATGGGCTGACATCGCCATTGATTTTCCTAATGTTGTTCTTCACTTTCTGCAAGATCAATCCTTTGGATCTTCGTTTGCGCTTGTGGCATTGGATTGTACTAGGTGTCCAACTCCTTCTCGCCGCAGCACTCTTCTTTGCCTTTCACTATTTTGCATCATCACCTACTAGCCCTATCGCCCAGTCCCTCATCCTCTGCCTTATCATGCCAACAGCCACGGCTGCACCAATTATTGCAGGTAAACTAGGTGGAAGCATTCAGAATCTAACTACCTTTAGTCTTTTAAGCAATTTCGCTACGGCACTAATTGTTCCCACACTCTTCCCTATCATCAATCCTTCGGCAGATATTGCTTTCTTGCCTGCTATGTGGCAGATTTTGTGTCGCGTAGCACCTTTACTATTAGGTCCTTTCATAGCAGCATGGCTGGTGCGACTAGCCTGCGAAGCATATTATCGCTATAAAGGGACTGCTAAAAGTTTCAAGATCAGTGGTTGTTGGGCTAGCATGCCATTTTATTTGTGGATTCTGCTTCTGGTCGTACTTATGGCACGTATCACGCACACCTTGCTCACGCAAGACTACACCGCACTCACGATTGTTATTTTGTGTGTAGGTGCACTAGTTGCATGTCTTTTGCAGTTTGCTTTGGGACGTTGGATAGGTTATCATTTCCCTGCCTCTAGCCATGGTACAGACTACCAAGATATCCTTATCAACCCTGCTGCAGCCCACTACTCTATCCAGCAGAAAAGCCGTATTACAGCAGGCCAGGCTTTTGGTCAAAAGAACACTGCCTTAGGTATCTGGCTAGCGCAGATGTACCTCAATCCTTTAGCCGCTATTGGTCCTGCTGCCTATATTCTTTGGCAGAACCTACTCAATTCGTTCCAACTCTGGAACGCAGGCCGAACCTCTCAAAAATAGGAATAGATTTCCTCCCCCTACACTTTACACCCTACACTTTACTCCTTACACTTTACACCTTACACCCTACACCTTACACCTTACCCCCTCCACCCTAAACGGTAGGCGCATGCACCATTCACTAAACAATGCTTTTTCTTAAGATTTCGTCCTTTGAACCTTCCTTGATACCTTTCCTAATTCCACCGAGAGACAACCCTGAGACGACCGAGAGAACTCCCTGACACCGCCCAAACTCAAAAAGTGCTGTTTATTAATGACTAAACCTGAAAAAGGTTGACTCGATTACTGATATATAATCTTAAAAAACGTACTTTTTTGACTCGTTTCCTGAAAAGGTTGACTGGAGTCCTAAAAAGGTTGACTCTTTGAAAGAGGATGCAAAGATACTACATTC
>JAZSEB010000025.1:0-82198 GCA_045531475.1 Paludibacteraceae bacterium | reverse complement strand
TGTATCTATGTCCGCAGGTGCGACGACATCGTCGTACGCGGGTGCGCCTGTGCACACTACCTCTTCCGCCATGATGGGTGGAACAGGCAGTAGTATCTCCCCAATCAGCACCAGCACTGCGAGAAGCAGCATGGGTGGTGCAAGCAATGGCGGAGGTGCTATCTACGCAACCAGCAGCAGTACATCATCTCGTAGCAACGCCGGTGGTTCAATTATGAGCACAGGCGGCAGTGTATCAACTGCCCCTACCGCCAGCCGCGCCATGTCGCCAATGATGTCCGCCGCAAGCTCCAGCAGCAACCCAACCACTTCCCTCTACGCTGGCAACATGTCCAGCAACTACGGCATCGCGTCGTATGGTGGATATAGTGGCTTCGGCAACTCTCGCATGGGAGTCCGCGGGAAGCAAGGCCTGGCTCCAACTACTGGATATTGGACCTTCTATGATAACTGGCTAGCAACTTTGGTTGGAGATGCTTCGAGCGGTTGGTTATATAATGATGGTAATGGAGACGCTTGTTTTGATAAAGAATTGCTTAAGCAAGCATTCATCAAATATTGGGAGAGCCTGATGGGTACGGATGGTCCAATGCCTGATGGATATGACTCATCTTGGAATGGTAAGACAGTTGAGGAAGCTTGGGATGATTTCTGGCAATGGTTCTCTGTTTATGGAGGGGATGACTCGTTTGAGAACTATCATCAAAACGAATGGTATCGTTTGCCATTGCCTGACGGTGTAGGCGCCTTAATTGTTTTGGCATTGCTGAATATCCTTATTATTTACCTACGCGAAAGGGATAAACAACAAGAAGTTAAGGAGATTAAGTAATATCAAAAACTAAAAATGTTTAGAATATGATTAAACTTTATACAAATATTTCGGCATCTAGTATGCTGTTAAAAATAAAGAAGTCCTCTTGTTGGATAGTGTTCGTATCCATAATGTTATTTATGGGTAGTTGTAAGCTAGATTCAAAGGTAACAGTAGAATCTAATATTGAAAAAGGAGTGGTTACAGTTGCTGTGGATGAATCTTCTCTACAAGGTTCTGGAAGCTCTTATAGCAACTCAACAACATCATCAACAGCGCATACAGAGGCGAACGCTATTGAGGCATGCTCTTGGGGTTATCAAGGTACGCTTGAAACAAATTTAGCAACTCGTGCACAACACACCTATAATATCAAGGCGTCATTGGCGAGTGGCTATACAGATCAAAAGTCTGCACCAAGTGCAACTAGCTGGAATTATTATTGGAATGGTTGGACTGGAGTTGATAATAATAATGGCAACAATACCGCTACTGAATCAGATAAAGAAGTTGCCATCACTGTAGTGGGAGCAGAAGACCCTGTTACCGAGTGGACGTATACTGCAAACTGGTTGTGCCCAGAAGTAACGGCCGTTTCACCAACATCAATCACAAAAAAAACCATCTATCATCCTACAAATGATTGGACCACAGACTTTACATTCACAGTAAAAGAAGCTGTATCAAAAGATAATTTTACATTAAGTTCTAATAACGTAACAGCAGAGGCAGGAGCTGTTAGTGGTGAGAGTTTGGTTGTAACCACATCATATACTCCACAAAATAAACATAATGTAGCCATTTCAGAAATTACTGCTACTGCGCCACAAACAAACATCACATATTCTGCCAACAAAACGTTTACTACAGACCCATGTGCAGGCTCAGTGACGCTTACTAGTAAATTTAAAGGTACTGAAACTAATCCTACATTTGTAACAGCTAATATCAACATCGTTGAAGATTATGTTCCTCGTTACACAATGCCTATAACATATGGCAAAGATAATCAGATGGGGGTTGTAACTATTACTGACCTGAGACCTAATATCCAGCATGTACAGGAAGAAGGTGAAGCTGCTGTTGATAACTATGCAGCGCAAACGGGAAAATGGAGTTATAGTATTACAAATACGGAACATTTTTCGTTTGTAGGCAGTACATATAATGATTTAACCATTACAGTGGATCCTAAAGGACTTAATGTCAATAGTAGCACTCCTCTCGTGCTGGATGCTGTGTTAACAGCCACTTGTACATATACCGATGCAAATAAATGCGAATTAACTACCACTACTACTACCCAGATAACTATTGCGTTTAAATCATTGACTAACCCTATTTTAGAACTTGTAGATCCTACTAGTGGTGCGATTGTTTCCGAACTGAACTTAGGGGATGTAGTATATCCAAATGAAGGGGAAGGAAAAGTTGTGCTCAATCAATATAATGTTTCTAATTTGGGTTGGCAGTGGGATGCTAATTTGTTTACCAACGAGCTCAACGGAAATGAAGTGACTATTACTTCTTTACCAGAAAAGGGTCCATTTATTGGCGCTAAACAGGACCGTTTGGTAGTAAGTGCAACGGGCAAAGATCAAGACGGTAATGAATCGCAACTTACTTGCAGCTTGATTGTAAAAATTAACATGATTCTAGCAACTCCTGAACTGACTGTTGCAATGACAGATGATGAAACAGCTAAATTGACGTGGACAAAAGTGGAAGGTGCTACTGGCTATGCGGTTTACTGCAAACAGGGTATTTGCGATAGTCCTGATGATTTTGCCGATGGCGATTATTTAGTGGAAGTTCCTGTAAATGAAGAAGTTTCTGTATATGAATATACTATTTCTGATCGAACTGCAGCTGGCTATTCATATATGATAATTGCACTTTGGGATGATGACCCTAATTATAATCAACCATCTAACGTAGTCTATAAGTCCACCATTACTATCCCAAGCTTCATTGATTATGACAATGCTGATAATACTGGTTTGTACACTGGTACGAAATTAAATCCTGGAACATTCCCTTATAGACAATTACGTGAAGTTGTCGTGACATCTGCATTCAATAGTGATCATGAACCTATTTTTGATTCTTTGTATATTTTTGGTCAAACTATCAACAAGAATTCTGGACATGACAACATTGGATACACCACAGCTATGACACCTTGTTATATATATTATAGAGATGTGGATAACAAGCGTTATGTACTGAGAGATGGAAATACAGGTAATAAAGAGCCAGATCCTACTATTTCGGATGTGAATGTTGCAAATAAGAATAATAAGTACTTTCAACTTAATGCTAGTAACCAAAGTTTGTATTTCACTGGCTGGTGTCCATATGCTACTACAGGTACTACCTTGGCAGAAAACGGTGTTCTATATATTACCAGTAATGGTTTGAGTACTGTGAACATATATATCGACAACTTGCAACTCTATGCTCGAGAAAAGAAAGAGAATGACACATTTACCTATACATTAGAAGATTCAAATACAGCATTAGGTATTCTAGGTGCAGGTTCTTTAGCTATTCAAGGTTCTGGTAGTGCATTTGTATTTAATTCTACTGGAAATAACGCATTTAAGCCTAATATTCACATTATGGGTGAGAATGAAATCTGTGGAGCAATGGGAGTGACATTTAAAATTAATGTAACTAACCCTGCGAAAATAGATGGTACTTATACTCAACCAAATGCGGCTATTCAAGTGTTGGCAAATAATGCAAACCAGAAGACAGAGTTAACAATAGATGATATATGGGCAGATGGTAGTCATACCTGTGGTGAGTTGGAATTAAAAGAAACACCTCATCGAGGTGGTACTCGCGCTCCATTGATTGACTTAGGTAATGCAAATACTAAATTAACTATTGGTGGAGGACTTATCACCTTTGAAAATGCTAATACAGATTTGGCAATGTCGTATCGTAAATTGGTAAGAGATAGAGCTGGCGAAGAGCTTACCATATTTGGTACATGCGATGTGAGCAATTGTAGCGATACCCACACAGGTAGTGGTGTGGTGCTTGATGATGCCTCTGCAGCTTTGAACATCGTAGATGGTACGTTCAGTTGTACAAAGGAAGGTAAAATATTAACATTACCTCAAACAACTACAATCAATGGTGGTTCATATAATTGTATTTTAACAAAGAAAGTTCCAGAGGGTACAACTGCTATCTTTGAAAACTCATATGGAGCTACATTAGGAAGATTCGACGTGGATATGCTAAGTGATTATGGAACAGTAGTTGACGGAATGGCTAATATCACTAACTTTGCTAAACTTACGGATGACCTATTTGCTCGAGGTGCTGGATTTATAGACAATGCCAATAATGCACGTATGTTGAGTCAATATTATTCTAGCACTAGAAAATATGGTTATGAATGTTTGGCAGTAGATGATGCAGAAAAATTGTACTTGATGTTACCTACTTATGGTAGTGCTAATATCCCATGGCAAATTTGTGCACCAAACTTCCTTACGACAATGAACGGTAACCCAGTTGTAGCTGGTGGTGGTATACCACAGATGCCAACGAATGTACAACGATTATTGTACATGGAGATAGATGATTTTACTCACAATGCATCTGCAGGTTATGTAAGTCCATATGGTGTAGCAATGTCATTGAATGAGGCAGAACCTAATCACGAGGTAATCACAGAGGATAACAACTACACGATTAGCGGAGTTACCTATATGCTTAAACCAATTGTTGCAGATAATTGGATGTTGTTTGCTGCTCCATTTGATGTGAAGAGTGTATATGTGATTGAAGCATATCCAGAAAAACAATTGAAGAAAGACTTTGGTGCTGTTCGTGGCAAGATACCTGCAGAAAATGTATTGCCTGCTCGTCGAGCACAAGCACAACGCCTATTGGACTTGTATGCATATTGGTATACCGATGCAGTTACCGCTGGAACTTCATCTGATTTCTTTGGGGCAGAAGCGAATACCTATGGTGAATTCGTAAATGACTGGATTACATATGAAACAGCAAAGAAAGTGGATGAGAGCGCAGATGCTGCTGCTTATACACCAAGTATTGAGTTGCTGCAACATTACACAGGTAATAACGCAAATTCAGCTCACTATTATCTATACAAAGCAAAAGATAATTGGACTTATGATGCAGAAAATAGTAAGTTTACTGCTGATGAGGGAGGCTGGGAAGTAGTGAATACGAGTGGAAATATCATGGAAAAGGGACAAGTATATGCTATGCAATTCCCTCATAACGTGATAGGTGGTGTTCACGATCCAGTAAGAACGTGGGACTATTGGACTGGTAAATACTTATTGCTAGTTAGTGATGGCACTGAGGAAATAGCCTCTGACTATTCTTTGCCAAGCGAACAAGAACAACCTACCAGTGGTTCTGCTAATTTATACGGAAACTCCTCATTTAATGAAGCTCAACTTACCACAACCCACTTAACTGCCAA
Organism: Paludibacteraceae bacterium; assembly: GCA_045531475.1. Taxonomy (GTDB): domain Bacteria; phylum Bacteroidota; class Bacteroidia; order Bacteroidales; family Paludibacteraceae; genus Colicola. Next base: position 76,907 of record JAZSEB010000025.1, on the reverse strand, counting down.
TGTAAGTATGTGGGGAGGCCTTCATAAAATTAATGCTGGTACTACTGGTAATGATACTGAACGCGACATCCATGAGTTTTTATCAATGGAAGGTGATGTGTCATTAGCACCTGCAGAAGGATTTATCTTGGCTAATATACCAGCTCCTTCGAATATGCGTGCTCGCAGTATCAACTATCGTACTGGTGTAGTTACCTACGAAAAGATTGAGGATGAAAATCCAGATGGCAATAATCCAGGGTTAGGTAGTGGTGTTCCAACTATCATGGGTGATTTGAGTTTGATGGTGGTTCCTACTGCAGAGGGTTTGACGATTACGCCGCTGAAGGAGCAACATGTGATGTTGTTTGATGCGGAGGGTAAGATGATCTTCAGCAAGTATATGAGCGAGGAAGAGAACGTAAGCTTGCCAACAGGCGTGTACGTAGTGCGCGGCGAGTACGAGCAAGTGAAAGCGATTAAGAAATAATCGTTCGAGCCAATAGGCGAGATAAGAAGTAAGATTGACACAATCGAAATAAGAAACCGTCTGACGAGAAACGTCAGGCGGTTTTTGTTTGCGGGAGGGATTTATCTCCTTGCCTTCGGCAGAAATCTTATAAATCTTATTGCCTCGCATGTATCCGCCTCATAGAAAGGTTTTCCGAAATAAATTGCTACCGCTAGCACTCGCTGCGCTCGTCCGCTGAATCTTATACAAGGGACTTGTAAGACAACAACAATTGTCAATGTGGTGTCAATTATCGTCAATGTAAGGAGATGTTTTTTAGAAACAAAAATACGGGCTCCAATTGGAGCCCTACAAAAATATATAAAAATATTGCTGGGGATATATTTGGTGCTGATGCTTGCTATCGCTTAGCATCGCAGATAAATATCCAAACCTGGTCGCCGATGTGTGACATCGCGACCCTATTTGTCTATTTCTCTTACGTAATACCTACGGCATTACTTCGCACCAAATAGGTTCAAATGTTCTATCGAACGTATGTTCTATGTTCTTCGAACGACTTTCCAATGCTTTTCGAACGTTTCTCTAATGCTCTCCGAACGACTTCTTTGGTTCTTCGAACGTCTTCCAATGTTCTTATCTCACTTTGTTCGAACGATTGTTACTCCGCACTAAATAGTACATGGTATTAGTTGCACCAAATAGTACGTGGCAGAAGAGTAACTATGGGTGGCGGGAGAGGATTACAGCAGTTGCGATGGAAGAGAGTGGAAAAAAACATCCAAAGGCATAGCATCTTTACCCACAATCAGTCTCTTATCAGGATGAAACCTATCTTCAAAAATATGAAGACCCTTGTTGTCGCTTCTGCGCCCTGTCTTAACCTCGATAGCCAAGGTCCGACCATCACGAAATTGCAGCACAAAATCCACTTCCGCATCTCTTTCTCTCCAATAATAAACGGAATATTCATCTTCCTCTGCATTATTCAATAGATGCGAACCTACAGCACTTTCAACCCATCTTCCCCAACGTTCAGGATTCATCATTTCTTTATCCATGCCATGACCTTGATAGGCGGACAAAAGCGCATTGTTGAAGACCTGAAATTTAGGTGTGGACTGATATTGTCGAGCGATATCACCCGCGAATTTCTGAATGCCAGCAAGTAAATTGGATTCATCTAATACCTGTAGATAGTTTGCTATAGTGACTATGCTACCTTTGTCTTGTAATTGTCCTACAATTTTATTATATGATAATAATTCTCCACTATAGGAACAGCCTAAATCAAATAAAGATCGCAATAAAGATGGTTTGTAGATACGTGTTGTCTGTAATACATCATTTTCTATGGCGGGATCAACAATAGATGAATGTATGTATTTTCTCCATCGTTTTTCGTTTCCCACAAATGTTGCAGCTCCCGGATAGGCTCCAAAATAGATGTACTGAGGTAATGTAAAACCAAATGCTTGTTCCATTTCTGCGAATGACCAATGCCCCACACGAATCAACTCAAAGCGACCTAATAAACTTTCTGTTAATCCATTTTTTAACAATAGTCTACTACTGCCCAACAATATGAGTTTTATATTTACCTTATTCTTTGTATCTGCGTCCCACTCTTTTTTGACTACCTCGCTCCAATTATTAATCTTGTGTATCTCATCAATAATCAATACATGCTCTTGCTGATTCAACACTTGCATTTGTGAGCGCACTCGTTCCCATTGAAGAGATACCCAATGACTATCGTTTGCTTCTGCCATTTCAGCAGTTAGACTGGTCACGGGCACCTTTGCTTGTGCGGCAAATTGCTCTACTATAGTTGTTTTTCCTACTTGTCGAGGTCCTGCAAGTACCTGAATAAATTTTCTTGGCTCTTGCATGCGCGATTGTAGTTCATAGAATACATCCCTGATTATCATATCTGATTATATAATAAGTAATTATGTGGTACAAAATATTTATTATTAGTTTACAAAATGTTTACTTTGCGTGTACAAAATGTTCATTATCGCTGCAAAGGTACAACAAAAAATGCACATACGCAAGTAAAGCGAGGATTATTTTCAAAAAAGATAGATTTTTCTATCTGCAATACTATTGTCAATGAGGTGTCAATTATCGTCAATGTAAGGGGATGTTTTTTAGAAACAAAAATACGCTCCTCGCGTTCGGCAACATAGTCGCATTGACTGTTGACTCCGTCAACATTAGGGCGACATGTGCCTCCGCTCTCCCCACTCGCTCACGAAGCTCGTGGGGACCCCGAATGATGGCTACAAAAATATTTAAAAATATGACAAGGGATATATTTGGTGCTGATGCATCGCTATCGCAGATAAATATCCAAACCTGGTCGCCGATGTGTGACATCGCGCCCCTGTTTGTCTATTTCTCTTACGTAATACCTACGGCATTACTTGCACCAAATAGTATCAAATGTTCTCCGAAATTATTTTTCAAATGCTCTACGAATGTCTTTCATAGTTCTCCGAACTATTCCAATGTTCTTCGAACTATTCTAATGTTCTACGAACTGCTTTCAAAGGTTTTTATAACATGAAGTACGAACGATTCGATAATCTTCAAGTGTTTAGAGTTTAAGGTCTAAGGTTTAAGGTTTAAAGTTGAAGGTTTAGTGAACGCGGAGCTATTGTTTAGTGAACGCGACGTAGTCGCTCGCCTCATCACCTCATCACCTTTAGCCTTTCAATAGGATAGTCATGAAGAAGGGGACATTAGGCGGCTAGTCTAATGTCCATGGGGGGGGGTAATAAGTAACTGTAAATCAATTACTTTACGGTTTTGGCTGGGGGGGGGTAGTATTTTTCTCTACAAACTCGGTAGGCGTGCAGCCGACGATGGTAGTGAAGCGGCGCCAACCAGTGGTGCGAGAGCGATAGCCAGCATCGTAGAAGAGTTCTTGCATATTGGTGGCTGGGTCCTCACGCAGGCGTTGGCAGATATACTCTATACGGCGTTTATGGAGCATATCGGTGATGCTCTCGAAGCCCATGTGCTTGGCTGCTGCTTGGATATAAGTGCGATTGGTACCTACCAAATGCACAATCTCATCGCGGGTGATGTCGGGGTTCTGCCATACTTCAGGATCCTCCATGATATCGCAGATGGTGACCGCCACTGATTTGATGGTATTATCGGTGGTAGTAGGGATAGTCTCAACGGAAGGCGTGTAGTACATGCGCACACTCTCGTAAGGGATATGCAGACGCTCGTAGTGCTCGACGTAGAGGATGAGTACTGTAATCACGAGATAGAAAACCTCGTGCACCATATATGCCCAGAAGAACTGCAGACCACGGCTGCAGAAATAGGTGATGGTCATCAGTATGGTGAAGATGATGATGGCGCGGATGTATGGACGATATGACATCTGCTGATGGTTGCGGCAGCAGATAGATGCAATCCACACCGCATATGGGAACATAGCGGAAGCCAGTGCTAGACGTGCAAGCACATTGGGCTCGGTCCAAACGATAGATAACTTGCTGATGCTATAGATGCGGGTGACGCCATCGATTTGCCAGAAGATAATAAATGAAGCCAATACTATTCCCCAAGGAATCATCATAGGCACGATGCGCTTCCAAGAGAGCCAGTTAGGGCGTAGCACTTCCACCAGATACCACATAAGCAAGGTGAAGTTGAAATAACCTGAGATGAGTGTACCAGGATCAAGCAGGCGGAAACTATCAAGGAAGTTACCCGCATGAAGGGTGACAATCAATTCGCCCATAGCCGCAAATGCGGACATGAGGAAGAAAGAGAAAATAAACCACTTGGAGCGGTCCTTCGGATTTTTATGCTTGATGAAAATGAGAACAGCCGCTGCCAATTGCATAAACACGTGGACTCCCATGACCACGATGTTGATGATAGATGTAATGTAACTATGATGCATTTGGCGTAATGTTTTTTATAAGCTAAATTTTCACAAAAAAATGTTTTCCTATATGAAATCTGGGTGATTCTCTCACAAACTGGTTTGAGAAAACCTCAAAAAGCATGCAAAGTTACAACAAAAATTTAATATATGCAAGTAAAATGTGATTTTTTTTCGCCTGCGCATAATGCGCACGCTATTGTATTGATAATGAAAAATGTGCGGTTTTTTAAGATGTGAGAGATGGCGGGAATTGCAAAGTGGAAGTAGCAAAATGAAGAATGGAACAGAAAAATAGCGGAAGTGGTGATTTTTAGTGTGAAACAATGCCTTGAGACGAAGGCGAAAGACGATGAGGCGAAAGGCGATGAGGTGATGGATGTTGCAAAAAGATTATAAAAAGGACTAAAAATAGTTTAAAAACGATACTTTTGATTCTTTTTATTTAAGAAAAAGCACAAAAGGGGATGTGGTTTTTGAGTGAAAAGTGAAAAGTAGTTGTCAAGAAAAAATCTTAATATTTTGACAAAAAATCGTAGCAAATGCATTTTTTTGACAAAATGAAACATAAAATTGTGCATATAAAACAAAAGAATCGTAAATTTTTTATACTTTTGCGCCGAATTTCCGGAACGAGGGAAAAAAGTGAACTTTGATAAGAAAATTAGAAAGATAATTAATCACACAATCAGCCGCGTTATTGTGGAGAAAAATGTTGATATGAATTGCTTATTTTTACACACAATCTAAAAAATCAACACACACGATCAAAAAAACATGGCATTTTTCTACCACAATACTCGCGGAAAAATATGTAGAACAATCAAAATAGTATAATGGAAAATTTAGCAACCTTTAAAGTAACTCCGAGTGCTTATCAGCATGCAGTGGATGGCTCGCAAACGACGAGCGCCAGCTATCAAGATTTGTCAGGGGTAGCGTATAAAGATATATACGCGCGCAAGACGAGTTCGGGTAAACTGTTCACCGTTCGCACCTCTGATAAGAGTTTCGAATCATTCTCATCTAGCGTATCAGCTTCATCGTATCTATCTCCTATTGGAAATGGATCTTTCGTTGCGATGCATGGTGCTGTGAGTTCAAATTTGATGCAAGAGCTGAGCTTTACGGTTCAGACTTATGGTCAAAAACCCGGAGGTAAGCCTAGTAATCCTCCAATTGGTGAAACAAATCCTGACCTGCCAGTAGGTGATGCATTGATTCCGATGCTGTTGTTTGCCTGCGCATATGCAGTGGTTCGTTTCTTTAAAAATCGCAAGATGTCTAAACAAGTAAATTCTCAAAACGTATGAAAAGATATATTTATATAATGTTCGCGTGCGTATGCGCGATGTTGTTTGTAAGTACCGCTGCGCAAGCACAAGTAACGGGTGATATAGTTACCATAAGCAATGGTAATAACTATCTGGGTGTAAATGAAAATGGCACCGCAATTGCTACGGTTGCTTATAATAATGTGGATGAGCATTGCTATTGGAGAGTAACAGTAAGTGGAGATACATATACTTTCCAGTCGGTAATTGGCAATCAACGCTATTTGAATATTCCTAACACTAACAATAATAACCTTACTTTAGGAAACTCTCAGGATATTACCAAAAATGGTAATTATTTTTATAGACACTCTGGCAATAGAAGTTACTATATATATTTTGATGGCGCTAATTGGATAGCTCGCAATAATACTAATTACCGAACTGAATTGGATCTTAATATTATTCCAAAGCACTCGTTTGTAAGTGTTGATCCTGCAGATGGAGATGAGTTGTCGGAATTATCAACAATAACTATTAAGGCAGAAGATAATGTTACTATTAATGCTGTAAATGAAGACGCAATATCTATATCTGGTGGTGCGACCATTTCTGATATTACCTACAGTGGTAATACTTTGACGGTATCAGTAACTAATGGTGAAACTGAGGGAGATTATACATTAACTATTCCTGCAAATGCGGTTACCGCACAATATGGCATTGGGTTTGAAGCAGCGACTTATTCATGGACTGTAGTGGCGAAAGGCCATAAATATGTAACGGTAACTCCAGAAACAGGTGTTACATCTGCATTTACAGAGATAACCATTACCACTGATGTGGATATGGAAAGTGAGTTGCGTTTTGGTCCGTATGCAGGGTCCAATAATTCGAATATCAGTTTTACCCATACCAATGGTACGACTGTAAAAACTAGTATCGTAGGTGAGGGTCTAGGTATAAAGAAAATTGATAGCAGAACATTCAAAATTACTCTTCCAAATGATTTGGGTGAGGGAACATACAAGCTGACGATTAATGAAGGTGCTATTAACGGAGCTGATGGTGAAGCATTCCAGAAAAAGACATATACATGGACAGTAAATGCCCATACTTTTGCTTCAATTACGCCTGAAAGTGTACCAGCAGGTCAACAGTTGGAAACAATTACTCTTACTGCTACGGATAATGTTAAAATGACTATTGCTGATGCAAGTAAGATTGTGCTGAAGAATGCGGGTAATGCTGTTATTCCAGTTACAGCTACAATTGATGCAAATAACCAATTGGTGATAACTCCTGCTGCCGCATTGGGTAATGGTACATATACTTTGACCATTGATAAGGGTGCAGTTCAAGGACCTCAACATGTTAATTTTGAAGCATATACAAAGACATGGAGTGTGATTGTGACAGTAGCCATTACTCACGTAAATGGTTTCTATCCAAACTTGGGTGCTGGTGGTTACCAACAAGTACACACCGTAGAGCGTACAATTTATTATACAGGAGAGGAGACATCTTTGCCACTAGAACTTGCAGAGACCGCTTTCTATGGTTATATGCGTTGGTATGATTATGATCATGACAATGGTAATGATATTACATGGGCCACAGCACCAAGAGCGGGAAATAATAACTTTGTTGAACTACAGGGTTCTACTACTCATTTGGGCTGGTTTGGCTGGAATAATGGAACCACTGGTGGTGTAATGAGTGAGGGTACTACCAATCAAACTCCTTATATTAATGTCTCTGGTTGGACTGGTAATCATACTATTGCATGTGATGCGAGTCACTATCTAGATTTTGTGATTACACGAGTAGATAACCAAGTAGTTGGTATTACAGAGCCAAGACTTTCTTATCGTCAACTCTTCCATTTTAAGCCCGCGTCTGAGATGGCTGATAAGTTTGCAGCATTAGGAGAAGATGAATTTCTTGAGGAATATACATATACAGCTCCTACAGGAACGGATGTATATCTCTCTACGGACTTCCGTTATAATGGTACTACCGCAGAAAACTGCTATTTCTATTATGATGGTGCATCTATTGAACGTGTAACGAGCGCGACATGGTCTGCTGGAACTACTAGCGGTGCGTTCCGTGTGGTTTCATCAGATACAGAAGGCACGCAAACATACACTCTGACCGCTAATAATGGTGAATTGCGCATAGCGAAATTTACAGTAACGTATGTAGATAAAGCTGAATATGGTCCTGTAGTAGAAGAAGGAACAAATGGAAGCGCCAAAGCGCTGATGTCATATGCTGAAATGAATGCTAACTATGAGGTGTTGGAGTATAATAACTTTAGTTTCGGTCAAACACCAACTAGCAGTGCTCAACAATATCTTACTACTCCATTGCCATGGGATCAAAGTACGTATGGTTTTTCTCATATGGCAAGCGATGCTATAAAGCCAAACAATCAATATGGTGTTCCTTATTATGGCGAGTATGCGATTGTAAATAGGATTGGATCTACGTATTGGGAGGAGAGTGCGAACCACGTGGATGGTGGAGCTACTGTGGCTGATGCTGCATCGCAAGGATTTGGTATATATGTAGATGGTACAGAAAAACCAGGTGTGGTGGCTAGTATTTCCACCAAAGTGACTATTTGCGCTGAAAGAAGGATGTATTGCTCGGTATGGTTGCGTAATCCACGTCCAAGTGGTCAATGTGGTAATGGCGTTTACAAACCAATTTTCCGTTGTAATGTGCAAGGACGTAATAAACTATCTGATGGAACATATACCGCATGGGAGAATGTAGGAGTTTATTTTGTTGGCGAATTAGATTGTGCTTCAGGTTGGAATCAAGTTCTTTTCCCTATTGAAAGTGAGGAGACTTATTCGGAGTGCCGTGTACAGATTTACAACTTTGGTACCGGTGGTAATGGTAATGACTTCTGGCTAGATGACTTGTGCATTTTTGCAGACAAGTTGCCTATGGCGTCGTATCAGTTGCAAACAGATCTATGTTGTTCGCCTAACCATGATGGAACCACGTTTACTGCAGTAGTACTTCGCGTGGATTATAGTGCAAATTCTCTGGATGATAATACTTATCAATATTATCAAATCTACAATAAAACAGCGAAACAACCATTGGTGTTGACGGATGAGGCACTTTCTCCATATTATCATGAGAATACTACAGAAGCAGCTCCAGAAGGTTTGACAAAACAACAATATGGTTCGATTTTAGTGAGACCTCATACATTCAACCCAACTGAAGCAGGAGAGACAATCTGTGAACCAAGTGTATTGGTAGGCGACTTGTTAGCCGCATATAATGAAAACCCTACTGAGCCACTTTGGGGAAAATGCTTTACAGAAAAGAAAGCAGAGGAGATAACTGAAGAGAGCCCAGGTCAGCACTATATGTATGTGGTGCATATCATTCCAAATATCAAGAGCAATCGTATTAAGGAGAATTATTTGCATGAGCATTGTGAATATACTTTGCGTATGACCAATAGTGCAGATGGGTTGATTGGAGAGACTTTGAGTTGTGCAGTAGAGATTGCGTTGCCAGCTACCCAAGAATCATTGTTCCGATTGATTAGTGATCAAATTGAGACGACAGAGTTCTTGACTCAATCACTCAATAACTGTGCTAATGACCTTTACACAGTAGAAGCATTTATTCGCAAAGATTCTGATCCATATTCAGATGCAGGTAAGGCAGAGGGTACATATCTCGCTGACTGGATGTATGGTCATGCTTTTGATGATGTATATCGTATGGATTATCCTCATGCTAGTGATCAAGCAGAAGATGCTGCTAAGGATGCTGCGGACTTGGAATTTGAAAAAGTTTACCATTGCACTCGTGCGCAAGTTACTGATGCATTCTTGGATCTTCGTCGTCCAGACGACAATGGAAACTATGGAGCAAAAACATTTGCTGACATCAGTCCTGAGTACTTTACTGACTACAATACTCCAGAAAATCAAGAATATGCTTCCAAATCGAAGTATTATGAGACATTGAAGTACTTGCATGAGCAAGGTTGGTTGCAATTGGCTACATCCTCTGTTTCGTTCTACCTTGGATCTGAATCTGTAGCTCGCTATTGGGTGTTCCCAATTGAGTACTCTGCAGTGGCTACTAATGGCGAACCATTGCACGATTGTCCAGAGCCAAGATGGGTAGAGATACATTCTGTGAGGTCGAACTATGCGATTAATGTGGCTCCAGGTTTTGAGTTGGATAATGCGGCATTGCGTACTACTGTAGACCCTCGTCAAGGTAATAGCATCCCTAATGTGCGTGTATTGGCGAGAATGGTGAATAATACTATCCAAATTCCTATTAATCAGGTATCAACAGAAGATTACGAGATTACTTTCACGGGTGATGATGGATATATCTATTTGACCAATGATGCCAACATTACTACTCCACAAAACCAAAAGTATAGCTGTAGCCGTTCGGGTGATGTGATCACCTTGATTCCAGCCGCAGGCAACACTGCTAAGTTGGAGATTGGTAAGGAATATACCATGTGCGTTCGTATGCGCGATAAGAATGGTGCATACAAAGCATCGGGTGACATGTGTAATGTGGGTAAAGTGTTTGTGAACTTGGTGATTTTGCCAGATGTGGTAACATGGACTCCTACTGCAGAGAACACGAGTTGGCACAACGATGCGTGCTGGACGGGGTATGGTACAGGTATGGGCAATTATCACTATGCTCCAATAGCAGGTTCTGGCGTCATTATTCCAGCAAATAATGGAAATAATCCAGACTTGAATGTAATAGGTGAAGATGAACCTCACCCATATCCATTGGATGCGAACTTTGCACTTACTCCTACTTGTGGTCAAATCTATTTCGAGCCAGGTGCAATGATGCTGAATCAAGATTTGTTGATCCACGATAAAGCATTTGTAGATCTTGTGGTGCCAAATCAAACATGGAATACTGTTGCAGTGCCTATTTCAGGTGTAGTATCAGGTGATATGTTTATTCCTCACGAAGGTGATGAAAATAATGGTACAGTGATTGCAGAACCTAATCCATTCGAGGTGAGTGAGTTCCAAGGTTCACGCCACCATACGAGTGCTTTCCCATTCTGGATGTCGGTATATAATAAAACTGTAGAAGTGATGAATGATAACCCATCTTTGAATGGTACGAAGATCTCAACTAATACTAAGGCCTTTGCATCTACCAACTCGCTTACACATGATATGGAGGTAGGTAGTGGCTATCAATTGCTAGGATGGGGACCTGCTAACCTTGATGCAGATGCAAAATTGACCATTCGTTTGCCAAAACCAGATGCAGTATATTCATACTACTACTCAAGTGGCAATATAGGTTATAATGCTATCCCAGAACGTGGTGATAATCCAAGTAAGTTGGTTTATTCATCCAGTGAGCCAGTTGTTCTCAAGAATGAGCAGCCAAGTCAATCTTATATGTTTGGTAACCCAACTATGGCGATGATTGACCTTGCGACATTCCTGCCAGAAGATGCAACCGTTTACAAGATGGAACAAGATGGTTGGGTGGCAGAAACAGATGTGACATTGGAGAAATCAGAAGACTATCGTTATCTTGCACCAATGCAATCTGTTCTCATCGAAATCCCTGTTTCTACTGCTAGTGCGGGAGGTTCTGAATATACTTTGCCAATGCTAACTGCAGAACACTTGACGACTCCAGAGAGAATTGAGCAAGGCGCTAGCAATATCGCAGGTCGCACAATGAGTGCTCGTGCAAATAAATTGCAACTGATGACTATCTATGCTGACCTCTATGGAACAAAATCTCGTTGCCTTGTAGGTTCGTTGGATACTGCAGAAGATATTTATGCCGTAGGCGAGGATGCGTTGTTCATTTCGTCTGGTGTAGAGGCTGCGGTGAATAGTGCAACTGCCACATCTCCAGTGAACATGTACACCTTGAGCGATAACGTACCAATGATGGTGGATGTGCGCGATGGTATCGATACTGTTCCATTGGCAATGGTGGTACAAGATATCTATCAAACCGAGAAAGTAACCTTCACCTTCGAATTGTGCGAGGATTGGGATAAGGATGTATATTTCTGCGACTCGAAGACTGGTGCGAAGACGCTGATCTTTGACGGCATGGAGATAGAGTTAGAGTTGCCTGCTAACCACGAGACACGTTACTTCCTAGAGGGTCCAGATAAATTCGAGCCAGGTAATGACATCTGGAGCTCTACCGAGAACGTGAAGGGCGAGATCAACGTTTGGGCATACTCACCAGACAATGGTCAATTGGTAGTGACATCAAACGATATTCTGAAGTCTGTGGAGGTATATGACTTGTCAGGTCGCCTGGTAGCAGACAAGGAATTGGAATTGCAATACAATAGTACGTCTCTAAGTATACCAACAGGAGCATACATCATTAAAGCGGCTCTCCGCGATAATAGTGTGCATACGCTGTCTTCGTTGGTTAAATAATGATACAAGCTAAATTTTCTCCCAGCCGTCTGACGTGATGTCAGGCGGCTGTATTTTTTGTAAGGGGGGGGGAATATTTTTTATTTAACAAAAATACGCTCGCGCGTTCGGCAACATAGTCGCATTGACTGTTGACTCCGTCAACATTAGGGCGACATGTGCCTCCGCTCTCCCCACTCGCTTACAAGCTCGCGGGGGCCCCAGTTGGGGCTCGTCCGCTGAATCTTATGCAATACGGTATTGATTGCTTAATCACTTCGTCGGAATGAGCTTGTCGCATTGACTGCCGCCTTGCGGCATTGGGCGACCGCCATTCCTCCTCTCCGCCCAAATTGAAGAATTTGTGCGGTTTTTATAGGGTATTCATTCGTTAATCACTAAGTAATCACTTCGTCGGAATGGGCTTGTCGCATTGACTGCCGCCCTGCGGCATTGGGCGACCGCTATTCCTCCTCTCCGCCCAAATTGAAGAATTTGTGCGGTTTTTATACGGTATTGATTGCTTAATCACTAACTAATCACTAACTAATCACTAAGTAATCACTAAGTAATCACTAACTAATCACTAACTAATCACTAACTGAAGGTGGTTAAATGTCAGTGTGAGGTGTGCCTGTTCAGTATGCACTGTACACAACACAAAGTCCCTTGTCTGGGGGACAAGGGACTTGTAGTATGACAACGAGTGTCAATCAGCTGTTAATACATGTCGATAGAAAGATTAGCTGAGGCGTTCGAGTTCGACGGTGAAGTGACGCATCAGCGGTGCCTCCTTGGTAATCGCTAAGCCGCGTGTGATAGTCTCACGGCGGTCGTAAACGTTCTTCAGTGCGGCAGCAATAACCTTCATATGATTGTCGGTATAAACGCGGCGAGGGATGCACAAACGGACTAGGTCTAATCCGCCAAAGCGATTCTCGCGGGTCACAGGATCGCGGTCCGCCAAGATATACCCAATCTCACATGCGCGGATACCTGCCTCCAAATACAATTCGCAAGTGAGCGTCTGAGCAGGGAACTCCTCAATAGGCACATGAGTCAGCACCTTATCCGCATCCACGAAAATAGCATGTCCACCCGCAGGACGTTGGTAAGGAATACCATACTCATCAAGCAATGAAGCCAAGTACTCCACCTGATGAATACGCGTCTCAAGCATATCGAAATGGGTGTTTTCCTCCAAACCGACAGCCAGGGCCGCCATATCACGGCCATTCATACCACCGTAAGTGATGAAGCCCTCGTAAGGGATACAGTATTGCTTGCAGCCCTCGTACCAGTCCTCGCGGTTGGTGGCGATGAAACCGCCCATATTAACGATACCGTCTTTCTTGGCAGACATGGTCATTGAATCGACATAAGAGAACATCTCACGGGTGATCTCCTGGATGGTCTTGTCGGCATATCCTTCTTCGCGTGTCTTGATGAAATAGGCGTTCTCGGCAAAACGAGCAGAGTCCATGTTCACAGGCACGCCATAGCGGTGGCAGAGCTCGCATGTCTCGCGGATATTCTGCATGGAAACGGGTTGGCCACCTACGGTGTTGTTGGTGACGGTGAGCACCATGAAGGGCACATTACCGGGGTTGTCCTTGAGCAGTTGCTCGAGTTTGGCGAGATTGACGTTGCCCTTGAAAGGCAGTTCGAGTTGGGTGTTCTTAGCCTCGTCGATAGTGACATCAATAGCGTGTGCGCGGCGTGCTTCGATATGACCCTTGGTGGTGTCGAAATGTGCATTGCCAGGAATGACTTGTCCCTCACGCACGAGGTGGGAGAAGAGTACGTTCTCTGCAGCACGGCCTTGGTGGGTAGGGATAACGTACTGAAAACCAGTGAGACGGGTGATAGTGTCTTTGAGCTCGAAGAAAGACTTACTGCCCGAATAGCTCTCATCGCCCAACATGAGTGCAGCCCATTGGCGGTCGGACATGGCACCGGTGCCAGAGTCGGTAAGCAGATCGATGTAGACTTGCTCGCTGCGGAGCATGAAGATGTTGTTTTTGGCTTCTCGGAGCCATTGTTCGCGCTCAGCGCGGGTGGATTTGTGGATGGGTTCGACCATCTTGATTTTCCACGATTCAGCAAATGGTAGTTTCATGGTGTGATTTATTTGGTATATGGTTAATATTGACGACAATAGCGACAACTTGCGCCCAAATCAATATCCCTTGGGCGCTCAAGGGAATATATATCTCCTACTAGCCTTCGGCTCGAGAAATATTTTTCACTTTTCTAAGGCAGTGGTTCCACCAGAGCCAGAGGCAGAAAAGCATGCCGTAGAAGAGATATTTGAAGATATATTCGTGCATGATATCAAAGAGCTCAGGGTGATGCTCAATGATCATGGATATAAGTGTAATACGCAGTATATTAAATAGATAAGTGAAGACTAGTCCCAGAGGGATGAACCATAGTTTTTTGCGCCACGGGCCACGAGCCACGAGCATGATGATAATCCAAATGAACGACTGCTTGAGCGCCGTGCAACTCCAGACAATACGGATGCCAGAACCTGTGGCGAAATATATGAAATTGGGTTCGGAGAAATAGACATTATCGTTGGTGAGCGCAATGAGCCAGTAAACCGCGTGGGCAATATGACTGGCCATGGCGTCGAAGATAGGTGTGAGGTTCAGTCCGAACCACGAGACATGGAGACCCACATCGTCGCCCAAGACGGTGAACTTCCAGAAATAGTTGGCCACCAGCATAGCTACGATAAAAAGAATGATATCGTAATAGGGGCGGAGGGCCGCTTGTATTTTAGCAGAAAGTGACATTAAATTTTTGTTTTAGCGTATGGGGCGGCATCAATGGGGCAGAACTCGCCGTCGAGGTACTTGAAGTAGCCCGCTTGGCAAACCATGGCAGCATTGTCGGTGGTGTAGGAGAAAGGAGGGATATGCACCAACCAACGATGACGCTTGCCTAGATCGATGAGTGCATCACGCAATCCGCTATTCGCACTCACGCCACCCGCCACGGCAATCTCGTTGATCTTGAGGTCTTTAGCTGCGCGTTTGAGTTTGAGAATAAGGATATCAATGATGGTCTTTTGCAGCGAAGCGCATAGGTCGGCTTTATTCTCTTCGATGAAATTGGGATTCTGAGCCAAATGGTCGCGGAGGAAATATAGGAAGGATGTTTTGAGTCCAGAGAAGGAGTAGTTGTAGCCCGGTATATTGGGTTTGGCGAATACGAAAGCCTCGGGGTTGCCCTCTTTGGCCAGACGGTCGATCCATGGTCCGCCAGGGTAGGGCAGTCCCATAATCTTTGCGCACTTATCAAAAGCCTCGCCCGCGGCATCGTCGATAGTCTGACCGATAATCTCCATGTCGCGGTGCGACTTCACCAGCACAATCTGGCTATTGCCTCCGCTGACGAGCAGGCAGAGGAAAGGGAAATTAGGCGATGAGGCGGTAGAGCACCCCAAAACACCACGAGCGTTTTCGGGGGCCCCGCTTGAGGTATCAGGCGCTGGAGCTGGGGTGATGAAATGCGCGAGGATATGGGCTTGGAGATGGTTGACTTCCACGAGCGGGATATTCAAAGACAGCGCCATACCTTTAGCAAAACTGGTTCCGACCAGCAGACTGCCGAGCAGTCCAGGCCCTCGCGTGAAAGCGATAGCCGATAACTGGTTGCGCTCAACCCCAGCGCGCTTGAGCGCTGCATCTACCACAGGAACAATATTGAGCTGGTGAGCACGACTAGCCAATTCGGGTACAACACCGCCGAACTCCTCGTGCACACTCTGCGAGGCAGTAACATTGCTCAAAAGGATACCATCGCGGATGACAGCCGCTGAGGTGTCATCGCAACTGGATTCAATAGCGAGAATAACTACATTTTTCATTGCGACTGCAAAAGTACAAAAAATATTTGGTCAATCCAAATTTTTTTACTACCTTTGCGCAATTTTCGAAGAAAATCGCGATTAGGCGATTAGGTGATTAGGTGATGAGGCTATGAGGTGATAAGGTGATTAGGTGATGAGGTGATAAGGTGATGAGGCAAGAGATAGGAAAATGAAGTTATATTTTTGGATATTGCGCTTGGTAGCGTTGCTGGGTCACCGTAAAGCGAAGAAACTGGTGGCGGGGCAGAGTGGGTCGTTGGCTGAACTGAAAGCATGGCGTGCGACTACGTTTGACGCACCTGTGCTGTGGATTCATGTGGCATCGGTGGGCGAGTTTGAACAAGCACGTCCCATCATTGAGCGTCTGCACGATGAGTTGCCATTCCGAAAGATATTATTGACTTTCTTCTCGCCTTCTGGCTACGAGATGCGTAAGGATTATCCACTGGTGGATAAGGTATTGTACTTGCCTTTTGCCACAACAGATAATGCGAAGAAATGGTTGGAGGTATTGCAACCAGAGATGGCGGTGTTTGTGAAATATGAGTTCTGGCCTGCCTACCTGAAAGCGCTGAAGAAGAATGGTGTTCCTACATACTTGATATCGGCTATTTTCCGTCCGGGTCAGTTGTTCTTCTTGCCTTGGGGCTATAGTTATCGACAATTACTGCACTGCTTCGAACATATCTACGTGCAAGATAGTGCATCAATGGAACTGCTGCAGAAGTATGGTGTGGAGAAGGTGACAGTAGCAGGCGACACCCGTTTTGACCGTGTAGTGGCGGTGAAACGCGCTGCGAAAGAGTTGCCAGTGGTGGCGAGTATGGCTGCAGGTTGCGAGCGCGTGCTTGTGGCAGGCAGTACGTGGCCTCACGAGGAAGAGATGTTGGCGCGATATGTGGCGGAGCATGAGGACGTGCGACTGGTGCTGGTGCCCCATGAGATACATGAGGAGCATATGCGTCAGATATTCCAGTATTTCGAGGGCCGCTATGTGCGCTACAGCGAAGCCACACCAGTGAGCATGCAGACATGCAAAGTGCTGGTGGTGGATACGATAGGATTATTGTCGTCGATTTATCGCTACGGTAATGTGGCGTATATTGGTGGCGGTTTTGGTGTGGGCATTCATAATACATTGGAGGCCGCTGTGTATGGCATACCTGTGGTGTTTGGACCTAATTGGGAGAAGTTCCGTGAGGCACGAGGCCTGCTGGATGCAGGTGCAGCTATCAGCGTGAAGAACTACAAGGAGATGGCTGCGGCCTTGGATAAGGCCTTTGCCGAGCAAGAGGAAATGGGACAACGTGCTGCAGCGTACGTAAAGGGCGAATGTGGAGCTACGGGGAAGATTTATGGGGAGATATTTTAGGTGAGAGGTGAGCGACTGCGTCGCAGTTTAGTGTTTAGAGAACGCCCCCTTGGGGGTTACAGTTTAGTGTTTAGTGTTTAGTGAGAGGCTGGAGTAGAAATTAAATGATAAAAGATATATATGGCACAGAAACCAAGTATACCAAAGGGTACGCGTGATTTTTCTCCATTGGAGATGGCACGTAGGAATTATATTTTTGATACGATTAAGTCGGTATTTTCGTTGTACGGTTTTCAGCAGATAGAGACTCCCGCGATGGAGAACTTGAGCACGTTGATGGGCAAGTATGGTGAGGAAGGCGACAAACTGCTATTTAAGATACTGAACTCGGGCGACTGGAAAGCAGCTCTAGATGCGGGTATGTTGGCCAATAGTACGATTGGTGCGCTGACCAGCAAAGTGAGCGAGAAGGGTCTGCGCTACGACCTGACCGTGCCTTTTGCACGTTTCGTGGTACAACACCGCGATGCGATACAATTTCCATTTAAGCGCTATCAGATTCAACCCGTATGGCGTGCGGACCGTCCACAGAAAGGTAGATATAGAGAGTTCTATCAATGCGATGTGGATGTGGTGGGCACGAACTCGCTGTTGAGTGAGGTGGAACTGATTCAGATTGTGGAGGAGGTGTATAGTCGTTTGGGTATTCGCGTGTGCCTGCACATCAACAACCGCAAGATCTTGGCAGGTATAGCAGAGGTGATAGGCGAGCCAGAACGCATTATTGATATTACCGTAGCTATTGATAAGTTGGATAAGATTGGGATTGAGAATGTGAATAAGGAGTTGCTGGAGAAAGGTATTCCTGCAGCGGCAGTGGAAGCACTGCAACCTATCTTGCATCTGAATGGAACGAATGCGGAGAAACTAGACCAATTGGAAACGATATTGGCAGGTTCGGAGACTGGCATGAAAGGTATAGAGGAGTTGCGTACTATTTTTGCCCTCTATGGAGAGTGCACACAAGATGGTAATCTAGGTACATATGAGCCAACATTGCCTATTGAGCTGGATTTGTGTTTGGCTCGTGGACTGAACTATTATACGGGTGCAATCTTTGAGGTGAAGGCCTTGGATGTGCAGATGGGTAGTATCACTGGCGGCGGCCGATACGACAACTTGACGGGTATCTTTGGTATGCCAGGTGTATCGGGCGTGGGTATATCGTTTGGCGCGGACCGCATCTATGATGTGCTGGCGGAACTGAATCTTTATCCAGAGGATTTGCAGTCGACGACGCAGTTGCTATTTGCTACTTTTGGCGAGCAAGAACTCTTGTATGCGTTGCGTTGGGCCAAGGTGTTGCGCGAGCAGGGCGTGAGTGTGGAGGTATATCCTGAACCCACGAAGATGAAGAAACAAATGGGCTATGCAGATAGCAAGAAGATACCATATGTGGCAATTGTAGGCAGCGATGAAATGGCATCAGGCGAAGTGATGCTAAAGAATATGCTAACAGGCGAACAGAAGAAGATGAATTTGGAAGCGCTGCTAGAAGTAATAAAATAAAACAGAAAAAAGTATGAAACGATTAGGATTCTTAAACATCATCCTACTGCTGCTGCTTGTGTTTGCAAGTGAGATACAAGCAGGTATTCGCTCTGCGGAGGAGGCAATGGCCATCGCAGGTCGATTTATGGCAGAAAGCAAAAAAGATGTTTCACCTGCTGAATGCACTAGACGTGCGATGATCGCATCGCTGGATGCTGAACCTATGGAATTGGTATTCACGCAGATGCACTATGCGGAAGCAATACCAAGCCTATATGTATTTAATCACACAGAGGATGGATACGTGGTAGTGGCAGCGGATGACCGAGCACGCGGAGTGTTGGGCTATTCTACCGAACCATTGGTGGAGGGTAAACTGCCAGCGAATATGCAAGTATGGCTGCAGATGTATGCAGATGAGATTGCTCGTATGGGCGACAGCGAAGTGATGATGGGTAGTGATGTAGATTATTATCCAACAGTGGAACCTTTGTTGGGCAAGACGGCATGGAATCAGAGTGCTCCATATAATAACCATTGTCCGATAGACCAGAATACGATGGAGCGTTCGGTGACAGGTTGTATGGCTACAGCTACAGCGCAAGTGATGTACCATCATAAATATCCAAAGTCGGGTACGGGCAGCCACTCATATAACTGGCGTGGCAAAACCTTGACTGTGGATTTCTCGCAAGCGACCTATGATTGGGAGCATATGTTGCCCGTGTATAAGAATGGCAATTATACTCAAGAGGAGGCAGATGCTGTGGCTCAACTGATGTATCATTTGGGTGTGGCATGCGATATGGGATATTCCTCCTCAGCTAGTGGTGCAGGTATGGGTAGTTCGATGGTTGCGCTGATGACATATTTTGATTACGATGCGGGCATTGAGGTATTGAGTAAGGATCATATGGACGAGGAAGTGATGCTATCCAAGATGGCACTTGACTTGCAGGCATCTCGCCCAATACAAATAGAAGCGCTGACCAAACGCTATGAGGGCCACGCGTTTGTGTGTGATGGTATGCAATCGAATGGCTATATCCACATTAATTGGGGTTGGGGTGGCTATGCTGATGGTTATTTTGCGTTGTCGGCAATGAATCCTGTTAACCAAGGTATTGGTGGTGCAAGCGATGATGGAGCATTCACGGAATCAGTGACCGCTTATTTGGGAGTAAAACCCAATGAAGGCGGAACGACTATTCCAGTTCTATTGGCAGAGAAAATTACACTGAAAAGTAAGGTGGCTATAGCCAAGAATGAGAACGTGAAATTCGGCATTTTGAATCTTCAGAATGGTGGTGTGGGGCAAGAACAGGGTAATGTGGCCTACATGCTGTATCAAGAAGATTCGTTGTGCTATAGAGTGGATGCAGGTTGCGAGTGGCGAATGAGTCCAATGAGCTATTATCCTACCGAACGAAATGCTGAGGCCAGTTTAGCAAGCGTAGCGGCTGGTACATATAAAATGGTAGTGGGTGTGAGAGTGGATGAGAAACCTAGTCCATACCCAATATATGTGCGTTATGTGGGCGAGAAACGCTATAACGTAACCGTGACTGAGGACTCGGTCTTCCTGAAAGAAGACGTGAAAGGTGGGTACTTTGGCACAAACTATGAGATGGGGCAGGTGACCGATATGTCGGCCAAGACAGGTACGAACAACTTGCGATTGATGATTCAGACGGCAGATTTTGTACGCAATAAGAAGGGACAAGTGACTAGCGGTAGTGCACTGGTGATGGACTTATTCCCAAGTTCGGTGGAATCGCTATTAGGTAGTTTCGCAGTGGATGCTACGAATAGTCAGACGGTAGGTACATTGGGCACAACATATACTGTAACTATGGCATATGTGGATGGAAAATCGGTGGTGGAGAATATGCAAGAAGGTATAGCGACCATATCTCTAGCTAAAGGTGGATATTATGTGATTGACTATAGTTTCAAAAGTGATAAGAATAGTTATGAAGGCAAATGCAAGATAGCAAGTGAAAACTTGAAGGTATATCGTCAGATAGGTACGCAGGTAAGCACATACACATTGAGCAATGAGAAACAAACGGCAGCGCCAATGGGCCCAGTGGCAAAATGGATCAAATTGCTGCCTGATGAAGAGGTGAGTTCGTTCCCATTGATGGTGAAGGGCATCGTATCGCAAGTGGATGTGATTGATACGGAGAATGGCTATGCTACCTTCCAAATCGCGGACGATGAAGAGACGATTCTCTGTCGCGAGAACCTATGGCTAGATAAGAGTGCTTTTGTGGCAGGAAATGAGTTGGCAGTAGGTGATACGGTGGTGATAGCTGGCTATGGACAGTGTGTGGAGCAGACGAATGCCGTGCTACATGGCTATGTATATGCCCATAGCCAATATGTGTCAACTAACTCATCGGTGGATGATGTGAAGGAAGGTAATATGACTATGTATGCCGAAGGTAGAGTCCTTACCATATACGCTACGCCCGCGCGCGCGGTGGTAGTATATGATGTGATGGGCAGAGTGGTGGCTAGTGCGAAAGCTGCAGAGCGATTGACGCTAATGTTGCCTGCATCGGGCTGCTATATAGTGAATGGAGATGGATTGATAGAGAAGATAATGATAGAATAAGATATATGAAGACTGCAGAACAATTTGATCAAGTGGCGGCTCGTTGCCGCAGGATCTATGATCTGAAGATGAAAGATTATGGTCCAAGTTGGCGCATCATGCGTCCGCAGACAGTGAACGATCAACTATTTATCAAGGCGAAGCGCGTGCGCGAGATTGAACAAACGGGTGTGAACATGGTGGGCGAGAGTATCGAAGGCGAGATGATGGCTATTGTGAATTATAGCATTATCGGTTTGATTCAGTTGCACGAGGGTTATGCCGACTCGGTGGATATGCCTGCAGCACGTGCCATTGAATTGTATGACCATTTTATGGCAGAGGCCAAGGCGTTGATGCTGAAGAAGAATCATGACTATGGTGAGGCATGGCGTGATATGTTTGCATCGAGTTTGACAGATATTATTCTGACCAAGATTAATCGAAATAAATCAATAGCAGCGAATGACAACCAGACTCTGATTTCAGAGGGGGCAGATGGTAATTATTTTGATATGTTGAACTATGCAGTTTTCTATCTAATAAAGTTGATGGAAGCGTAGGTTAAAGGTGAGAGGTGAGCGCCTGCGTCGCAGTTTAATGTTTAGAGAACGCCCCCTTGGGGGCTAGTGTTTAGTGTTTAGTGATTATTTAGGTGAGAGGCTAGATGGATAAAATTAAAAGTATAGTAGCAATTATATGTCGCACATTGTTGGGACTAGTGTTCGTGTTCTCGGGTGTGGTGAAAGCCATTGATCCACTTGGCACGGTGTACAAGATTGAAGATTACCTGAAAGCCTTTGGCGGGTTCTTTGTGGATATGTTGCCTTTGGCTAGTGTGGCTGCGGTGGGACTGATTGTATTGGAATTGCTATTGGGTGTGTGCATGGTAATGAATGTGCGTACTCGATGGACGGCATGGCTGGCATTGGTGTTCTACGCAGTGATGACCCCATTGACCTTGTATATAGCCATAGCTGACCCTGTGAGCGACTGCGGCTGCTTTGGTGATGCGATTGTATTGACCAATTGGCAGACTTTTGAGAAGAATGTGGTACTAATTGTGATGGCAACAATACTAGTGGTACTGCGCAAACACACGCATTCATTATGGCGCAACTGGATGGAAATGGTGATCGCGGGTGTGACAATCGTTGCAGCATTAGCATTTATGGGCTATACGCATAAGCATTTGCCTGTGATGGATTTTCGTCCGTATAAAGTGGGTAATCATATCCCAACACTGATGGAATATCCCGAGGGAGCAGCAGTGGATGAATATGAGATATCATTTGTATATGAGAAAGATGGTGTAGAGCAGACTTTCACATTAGAAAACTATCCTAAAGGAGATAGTACATGGACTTTTGTGCGCCAAGAATCGAAACTCATAAAGAAAGGTTATGAACCTCCAATCCATGATTTGGAGATCCTGAATGCCGACTACGAGGATATCACATGGGATATCTTGGAAAGTGAAGCACCTGTAACGTTGGTGGTGATGTATGATTTGGTCAAAGCCGATAAGAAGCAGATGCCAAAAGTGGAGAGATTGGTGGATAACTGTATGTTGAATATGGAAACATGCTATATTCTAACAGGTTCGGGGACAGATGAGATTATAGGTTTTAGCATGGAGTATCCAAACTTGGCAGAATGCATATGTACGTGTGATCCAGTGACTTTGAAGACGATTGTACGTGCGAATCCAGGTGTGATAGTGGTGCAGAATGGAGTAATAACTGAAAAGTATAATATAAATAATAAATAAATTTAAGAAACTTATGAGAACAAAAATGGTAGCAGGTAACTGGAAAATGAACATGACCCTGCAAGAAGGTGTAGCATTGGCTACCGAGTTGAAAGAGCAAGTAAAAGAACCAGCATGCGCTGTGGTGATCAGTACTCCATTCATCCACTTGGCTACTGTAGCTGAATTGTTGAAAGATAGTCCTATCGCAGTAGCAGCAGAGAACTGTGCAGACAAGGAGAAAGGTGCTTATACAGGTGAGGTGAGTGCAGCAATGGTGGCATCTACAGGTGCTGAGTATTGCATTTTGGGTCACTCTGAGCGTCGTGCTTATTATGGTGAAACATACGAGATTTTGAAAGAGAAAGTACAATTGGCTTTGGCTAATGGCTTGAAACCAATCTTCTGCATTGGCGAGGTAAAAGAAGAACGCGAAGCAGGCAAACAAAACGAAGTGGTAAAAGCACAATTGGAAGGTTCTGTATTCAACCTGAGTGCCGAGGATTTTGGCAAGATTGTATTGGCATATGAGCCAGTGTGGGCTATTGGTACAGGTCTTACAGCAACCCCAGACCAAGCACAAGAGATTCACGCATATATCCGTAGCTTGGTAGCAGAGAAATATGGTGAGCAAGTAGCAGAGGATTGCACCATTTTGTATGGTGGAAGTTGCAATGCAAAGAACGCTGCTGAATTGTTTGCAAATCCAGATGTAGATGGTGGATTGATTGGTGGCGCAAGTTTGAAAGCTGCTGATTTCTGCGCTATCATTGCTGCTCGATAACTCATGGCATTGATTGTTCCTGTGAGGGGTTTTACTCCTCAGATAGGTAAGGATTGCTTTTTGGCCGAGAATGCGACAATCGTAGGTGATACTGTGATTGGCGATGGTTGTTCAATCTGGTTTAATGCGGTATTGCGTGGCGATGTGAATTGGATTAAGATTGGCAATCATGTGAATATTCAGGATGGTTCGGTGTTGCACACCTTATATGAGAAGAGTACCATCACAATTGGTGACTACGTATCGGTGGGGCACAATGTGACTATTCATGGTGCAGATGTGCATGATTATGCACTGATTGGCATGGGATCAACTCTACTAGATGGCGTAGTGGTAGGTGAAGGTGCTATTGTAGCAGCAGGCTCATTGGTGCTGAAAAACACCCAGATCGGTCCGTACGAGGTATGGGGAGGCGTGCCCGCTAAGTTTATCAAGAAAGCAGATCCTGAACAAACCAACGAGATCAATCGCAAGATTGCGCATAACTATGCTATGTATGCGAGTTGGTATAAAGAGGACCAAGAATAAGTATTGATTATTATAGAAAAAACTGCTACCCTTGCGCTAACTAGTGCAGGGGTAGTGATTTTTTATTGCTTTTTTATCTAAAATTTGCATACTTGCAAAAAAATCATTACCTTTGCAGCAAAATACTAAACTCGGTGTAATATGTATAAACGAATACTTTTAAAATTATCGGGTGAGAGCCTGATGGGTAGTAAAGGTTATGGCATAGATGAAAATCGTTTGGCCGATTATGCTCAGCAGATTAAGCAGATAGCTCAGATGGGTGTTGAGATAGGCATCGTGATAGGCGGTGGCAATATTTTTCGTGGTCTGAGTGGCTCGCAAAAGGGCTTCGATCGTGTGAAAGGAGATCAAATGGGTATGTTGGCTACAGTGATTAATTCGCTGGCTTTGGCATCGGCCTTGGAGGCTATTGGTCAAAAAGTGCGTGTGACGACCAGTGTGCGCATGGAACCAATTGGTGAACTTTATTCTACGGCTTTGGCATTGCGATTGATGGCTGAGGGAAATGTGGTGATTATTGCTGGTGGTACGGGTAATCCATATTTCACCACTGATACGGCATCGGTGTTGCGTGCAATAGAGATTAAAGCTGATGTGATGATGAAAGGTACACGTGTGGATGGCATTTATACAGCAGATCCAGAGAAAGATCCAACAGCTACAAAATTTGATGAGATTACTTATGATGAAGTGCTTTCTCGTAATCTGCGTGTGATGGATTTAACAGCTATTACGATGTGTAGAGAGAACAAAATGCCGATTTATGTATTTGATATGGATACAGTGGGTAATCTCGAAAAGGTGATGAATGGAGAGCAGATTGGGACGCTAGTAAAGCCTTAGGAAAAATTGGAAATTTAAGTTTAATGATAGGTATATACAGAACCTCAAAACAACTACATATATGATTGAACCTAAAGTAATTCTGAACGAAGCAGAGGAGTTGATGGAATCTGCAGTGATGTATCTTGATGATGCTTTGGCGCGTATTCGCGCAGGTAAGGCTAGTGCACGAATCTTGGATGTAGTGAAAGTAGAATACTACGGACAAATGAGTCCGCTAGCAAATGTGGCTACGATTACTACACCTGATGCTCGTACAATCCAGATTCAACCATGGGAGAAAAAAATGCTTTCTGAGATTGAACGTGCATTGATTAATTCGAGTGTAGGTTTGGCCCCAAACAACAATGGTGAATGCATTCGCCTGATGATTCCACCTTTGACAGAAGAGCGTCGCAAGGAGTTGGCAAAACAATGTAAAGGTGAGGCCGAAAATGCCAAAGTGAGTGTGCGTAATGCTCGTCGTGATGCTATTGATTTGCTGAAAAAGCAAGTGAAAGATGGTCTGCCAGAGGATGCGGAGAAAGATGCAGAGAATGATGCGCAGAAACTTCATGACAAATACGTGAAGCAAATAGACGAGATCTACGCAAAGAAAGAAAAAGAGATAATGACCGTGTAATACAGGTTATAGGCGATAGGTTATAGGCGATAGGCAAGTTTTGCCTGAGACCTTTGACCTTTAAGCTTTAACCTCAATATATTGCGTTTACGGCTTTTCATACTAACCATAGCATGGACATTGTTTGTTTCAATGTCCCATGCTTTTTGTTTAGATAGTTTGCTAAATTTGCCTGCAATGGGCATACCGGTGGTGAACTACTCTCCAGAATCGACGTGGGAGTTTGGTGCGGCTGCACAGGGATATTTTCGTTTGCCTCATCAAGAGCGTACATCTATAGTGCAGTTGGATGGTACGTATTCGCTCAAGCAACAATGGTATGTGAATGCACAAGGAAGTTTGTATTTAGGCAGTAAACAACCATGGCAATTGCAATTTCGAGCAGGATATAGCGACCGTCCATCCACCTATTACGGAACGTATAAAGAACCATATTTTGCCAATGAAGGTAATACGGGTATTGGCATGTTACGTAAGGGAACGCCCTATCAATTGCAACGAGGATATTTGAATATCCAGACTCCTATCTATGTAGGGAAACATGTAGCAGTGGGGCCTATGGCAGATTTGCTTGTAGCACGATTTGATATTCAAGATACCTACACTACTATTAACCCACTGGTGCAAATAGCTTTAGGCGCTACCGCTCATTATGACTCACGCGACAATGTCTTTTATCCCAGCAAGGGAATATTCGCCAAAGTATCAGTTGCGGCAGCGTGGACGAATAGAATAGAAATTCCAGAGGGGCAGCTAGCAACAATTAATGGTATATTTTCGGCAGATTTGAGACATTATATCCCTTTGCCCTATAATATTGTGATAGCATGGCAGTTAAAAGCACAAATGATGTTGTCGAATTATTCTATTTCACATCTTACATTATACCCAATGCTTCCTCGTTTGGGTGGTCAAGATGGATTGAGAGGAATTAATAGCGATATGTTTCGTGATGATATTATGATGGCTTTGCAGGCTGAATTGCGAATTCCTATTTGGAGCATTTTTCGTGCTACTATATTTGCAGGCATAGGAGATGTATATGATTATCATAACTGGCATTGGGCTATTCCTAAAGTGGGATATGGAATAGGTTTGCGTGCTACGATTAATAAGGCAAAAGTAAATTTGCGTTTTGATGTAGCTCGTAGTAATGTGGATCCACGTTGGGACAATATTCATGCATATAGTTTTTATTTAACAGCAACGGAAGCATTTTAACAAAATGAGAGGATTAGTAATCAAGTCTACAGGTACTAGTTATGGAGTATATTTCGCTGACGGGAAGACTGCGGAATGCCATGTAAAGGGCAATTTCCGCATACGTGGTATTCGTTCTACTAATCCAGTAGCGATAGGTGATAACGTGGAGGTGATTCAAGGTGATGACGGTACGAATTGGATTACAGAGGTGCATGACCGAAAAAACTATATTGTTCGTAGAAGTACGAATTTGAGTTATGCGTCACATATTTTGGCTGCGAATTTGGACATGGCCGCCTTGATTGTAACCTTGCGTCATCCAGAGACATCAACTACTTTTATAGATCGATTTCTGGCAACCTGTGAGGCCTATCGCGTACCAGCGTGCCTGATTTTCAACAAGGTGGATTTGCTATCAGATGCAGAGCAAAACGATTTAGCTTCATTGCGTGGGCTATATGAATCGTTGGGATATCCTACATATGCAATTTCGGCACTGAAAGATGCTGAAGTAGTTCGTGGTCAGTTGGCAAGTATTTTTGATGGTCGTATCACGTTGCTTTCAGGTAATTCAGGTGTGGGTAAATCGACTTTGCTGAATGCTATTTTAGGAGAGAATGTGGCTCGCACTGGTGCTATATCGTCGGTTCACCATAAGGGAATGCACACTACTACTTTTTCGGAAATGTATCCGCTTGAAGAAATGAACCAAGGATTAGAGAGTAATGGACTGTATCACTCGTGGATTATTGATACGCCTGGTATTAAAGGATTTGGCGTGCTAGATATGCAACGGAGTGAGGTGGGACATTATTTCCGTGAGATTTTTGAGATCGGTCGTGACTGTCGCTATTCAGATTGTATCCATATGAATGAACCTGGTTGTGCAGTAAATAATGCTGTGATAGACGGACGAATAGCTTTGTCACGTTACGAGAGTTATCTATCGATGTTGGATGATATAACGGAAAATAAATACAGATAAAAAAACAGCACCTATGTAGGTGCTGTTTTTTTGAGTATAATACTAGCGATAATCAGCGATTATTTGAGTTTTTTGAATGTCTCTCGCATGCTACAAGCTGTGGTGATAATAGCATGTAAATCGTTAATATTCACGCGTTCTTGAGCCATGGTATCGCGATGACGAATCGTAACGCAATTATCCTGAAGTGTATCATGGTCAACGGTAATACAGAATGGTGTACCTACTGCATCTTGGCGACGATAGCGTTTGCCGATAGAGTCTTTCTCGTCATAGGCAGTGTGGACATCATACTTGAGCATATCCATAATCTCGCGTGCCTTCTCTGGCAGACCATCTTTCTTCACGAGCGGCATGACACACACCTTAATAGGGGCTAAAACAGCAGGAAGGTTAAGCACAACACGTGTATCACCACCTTCAAGTACTTCTTCTTTGTATGCACCACACATTACGCTGAGGAACATACGGTCTACGCCGATGGATGTTTCGATGACGTATGGGGTATAACTCTTGTTGAGTTCAGGATCAAAATATTCGATTTTCTTTCCACTATATTGTGCATGTTGACTTAGGTCAAAGTCGGTGCGGCTATGGATACCCTCTACCTCCTTGAATCCGAATGGCATTTGGAATTCAATGTCGGTAGCCGCATTGGCATAGTGTGCTAGTTTGTCGTGATCGTGGTAACGATATTTCTCATCACCCATACCAAGTGCTTTATGCCATTTGAGTCGGAACTCTTTCCAATAGTCAAACCACTTCATCTCATCGCCTGGGCGAACGAAGAATTGCATCTCCATTTGCTCGAACTCACGCATGCGGAAGATGAATTGACGAGCAACAATCTCGTTGCGGAAGGCCTTACCAATCTGTGCGATGCCGAAAGGAATCTTCATACGTCCTGTCTTTTGTACGTTGAGATAGTTGACAAAAATACCTTGTGCGGTCTCTGGACGAAGATAAATCTTCATGGCTCCATCAGCGGTAGACCCCATCTCGGTGGAGAACATAAGGTTGAATTGACGCACATCGGTCCAATTGCGGGTTCCAGAGATAGGACAAACAATTTCTTCGTCGAGGATAATTTGTTTGAGCTCTTCTAAATTGCCATCGTTTAGCGCAGTGGCAAAACGCTCGTGGAGCGCATTGCGTTTTTCTACATTGGATTTAACACGCTCGTTGGTTTGCTTGAACATCTCCTCGTCGAAACTCTCGCCAAAGCGTTTGCGGGCTTTGGCTACTTCTTTTTCTATCTTCTCATCGTACTTGGCGAGTTGGTCCTCAATAAGTACGTCAGCGCGGTAGCGTTTTTTGCTATCTTTGTTGTCAATAAGTGGATCATTGAATGCGTCCACGTGACCAGAAGCTTTCCATGTAGTAGGGTGCATGAATATACTTGCATCAATACCGACGATATTCTCGTGGAGCATAGTCATTGCATCCCACCAATATTTCTTGATGTTGTTTTTGAGTTCAACACCATTTTGACCGTAGTCATACACAGCACCCAGTCCATCATAGATCTCGCTGCTAGGGAAAACAAAGCCGTACTCTTTGCAGTGTGCGACTAGTTTTTTGAAGGTTTCTTCTTGTGTTGCCATATATTTTGTAGTTCAGTGCGCCTGTGGCGCGTTCTATAAATTATTCTATTATTGGCGTTGCGTATGCAACGCACACGGCATTCCGCCGACAAAGGTACAACAAAAAAAGCAAATACGCAAAAAAAATGACCTGAAAATAAACTTTCGTTAGAAATTCTTGCAAATATGCATTTTTTGTTGTACCTTTGTGGGCAGAATGTATTTTAGCGGTATTGTATGCAATTGAAAACGATACGTACGATTTATTTCCTAGGAATAGGGGGGATAGGGATGAGTGCACTGGCGCGCTATTTTGCTTCAGAGGGGTATCGTGTGATGGGATATGATCGAACGCATTCTTCTATAACTGAAGCATTGGAAAAAGAAGGAATAGCTATCCAATACGATGATAGAACGGTATGGGTGGAATCGTTAGATAGTACACAAACTTTGGTAGTGCGTACGCCAGCTGTGCCAGAAGATGAAGCAATATATTGTTATTTTCGTACGCATGGATTTTCGATATATAAGAGAGCTGAGGTGTTGGGATGGTTGACTAAGCAGAAAAAAGCACTTTGCATAGCAGGAACACATGGCAAAACCACTACAAGTACAATGTTGGCACATATACTGCATGGCTCACAGTTGGGTATAAATGCTTTTCTAGGTGGAATAGCAAATAACTATGGAACAAATTTATTGATGGACAAAAGAAGTGAGTATGTGGTGGTTGAGGCAGATGAATTTGATCGTTCGTTTCATCAACTGAGCCCGTATATATCCATAATAACGAGCATGGATCCTGACCACCTGGATATATATAATACAGAGGAAGCCTATTGTGAAAGTTTTGCTCATTATGCATCTCTGGTGCGACAAGTGTTGGTGGTGAAGAGTGGCTTGAAAGAGAAATTAGATTTGTGGGGTGAGCGGTTGAAGGCAAAAGTGTACACATATGCTGTGAGTGAAGGTGAGAAAGCGGATTTTTATGCCACCCATGTAAGAGTGGAAGATGGTAAATTATGGTTTGACTTTCATACTCCCGGTGGGGTAATATATGATATGGAGTTAGGAGTGCCAGCGCTGGTGAATGTGGAGAATAGTGTGGCAGCAATGGCGGTAGCATGGTTGATAGGAGTGAGTGAAAATTTAATGCGAGAGGGGTTGCGTAGTTTCTTGGGTGTATATCGCAGGTTTAATATTCATTTGAATACACCGCATATAGCGTATGTTGATGATTATGCGCATCATCCAAAAGAACTTGAAGCTACAATAGCATCGATAAGGAATTTGTATCCTAATCGATATATGATAGGAGTATTCCAACCGCATTTATATAGTCGAACGAGAGATTTTGCAACTGAGTTTGCGAATGCGTTGAGTATGATGGATGAACTAGTGTTACTGCCCATTTATCCTGCGCGCGAGAAACCCATAGAGGGAGTAACAAGTGAAAATATACGTTTGAAAGTGGAGAGTATAAAACCTATGGTAGCGAAAGTGGTGGAGAAGAGTGAACTAGTGGCATACTTGCGTAAACGGTGTAATGAAATAAATAGCCCTTGTGTGGTAGCAACGATGGGAGCGGGTGATATTGATAGATGTGTAAACGAAATAACTAAAAACATACTTTAATTATGAAAATCAAACGAATTTTAATTAGGGTGAGTGCCGCAGCTGTGGTTATAGCGATAGTGTCTATCGCTCTGTGGGCATCGCATCAACCCAAGAACGCTCCATGTGCAAGGCTAGAGGTGGAGATCATTGACAGTTTGGATCGTAGGTTTGTAGAGAGCAAAGAACTACGTCAGTTGTTGTATCGTGAGGGATTATTGCCCGTTGGTAAGCAAATGAATGAAGTATCGTGTCATGCGATAGAAGAGTGCTTGAAAAATCATGAGATGGTGCGTACAGCGGAGTGCTATAAATCGCAATGTGGGAGTGTGTGCGTACGTGTAACCCAACGAGTACCAGCACTATATGTGATTGGCGGCGAGGGTAATTATTATGTGGATACAGATCGCAAGATTATGCCTGTACGTAAGTCCATAGACGTTGTTGTACCGAAATTCAAAGGTGTAGTAGGAAAGCGAGCTGCTACTGAAGAGTATTATGATTTTGCACAATGGTTAGTAGATAATAGATATTGGAATGAGCGTATTGCCCATGTGAAGGTACATCATCCCAAACATCTCGTGTTGGCACAAAAAGATGGTAAAGGAGATATTATCTTGGGTAATTTGATGGACTATGAGCAGAAATTGCAGAAATTGCAGAAACTATATACGGATGGGTTTGACCAGATTGGTTATAAACCCTATAGAGAGTATGATTTGCGTTTTGACGGGCAAGTGGTGGGAAGATATTGAGGTATAAAGTTTAAGTTTAGAGATTAAAGA
This sequence comes from Paludibacteraceae bacterium, assembly GCA_045531475.1. Taxonomy (GTDB): domain Bacteria; phylum Bacteroidota; class Bacteroidia; order Bacteroidales; family Paludibacteraceae; genus Colicola. Next base: position 44,787 of record JAZSEB010000025.1, on the reverse strand, counting down.
CTGATATATATGTCACGAAAAAGGATAGAATCTTCTATGCCACATCCCTTGGTGGCAATAGACATGGGGCATACGGTGCGTACAATGGCTGCGGAACGCAATGAAGCAGGATTATTGCGCGTGCTAGGTGTGGAATCATCGGGTAAAACACAATATGTAGAACGAGGTGTGGTGACGAATACGAGTGGTATGAGTTTTTGTGTGAATGAAATGCTGAAATTGCTGGCTAATCGTATTCACCATGATAATTTAGTAAAAGCATTTGTTCCGCTGGGTGGTAGGTCTATGCAGATAGTGGAGGTGAGTTCGAAACGTAATCAACTGAAGGTGCAACCTATCTCAAGTGCCATGTTAGATGACATGGAGATGGAGTGCAAGAAAAAGATAGAAACACATAATCCTTTGGTAGCGGTACTAGATTTAGTACCATCGCAGTATATCTTGGATGGTGTGCCACAGAAAGATGTGCCATCTGCAGAACAAGAAGCGCAATGGGTGGAGGTGAACTATTCAGTTTTTGTGGGTAAGAAAGAATTGGAACAAAAAGTAAAGGATAGTTTTGTACGTATACCTAAGCACATTGAGCATGCATATGCGCGTCCAGATGCACTGATGTGTGCATTAGCATCGGAAGAAGATATGCAAAATGGTTGTGCTATTCTAGATATGGGTGCTCAGACTACCACGTTGACGGTGTATAAAAATGATAGATATATTTATAACCGTGTACTATCGCAGGGTGGGTATGATATATCGCGTGATATAGAGCAGCTGGGTGTTCCCTTTGCATATGCAGAGCGCCTGAAATGTGATTATGGTTGTGCATGTGCACAAATGGTAGAGAAAAATAATGTATATCGTGTGCCTAGTCCAAACGCAGAGAACGGTGTGACATTGATAAAAGCGACAGATTTAGCTGATGTGATTGCTAATCGTTTGGATCAGATATTGAATCCATTGATGGCTGAATTGAGCAACTTAAGTCAATCTATAAGTGTGTTGTATATCACAGGTGGTGCTTCAATGCTATTTGGCGTAGAGGCGTATGTGCAAAGCAAAACGACAATACCAGTGATGTATGGCTCGCATGCACCTTGGCTGACGGCAGATACGCCAGATGAATATTGTGCACCGAATTATAGTTCGCTAGTAGGTACATTGTTGCTAGGTGGATATTATCGCGATTTGCACCCAACAAAAGTGTACGAAGATGCGTTGATAAGTCGATTGCATAAGTTGAAAAAGAAGGTGGAAGAGCAAACACTCATCATCTTTAGTGATACAGAAAATGAATAATTGAAAACTATAAATCCAAAATACTATGTACGATGTGATTAATGATTTGGGTCTTGAGATGGCCCAGGATACGATTATTAAAGTGATGGGCGTAGGTGGTGGTGGCTGTAATGCGGTGAACTATCTATACGCACAAGGAATAACGGACGTGTCGTTTTTGGTATGTAATACAGATAAACAAAGTTTGAATCGTAGTAGCATTCCTGCTAAGTTGCAATTAGGTCCAGGTTGGGGTGCTGGAGGTAAACCCGAAGTAGCAGAGGAGTATGCAGAGCAAAATAGAGAACGCATTCGCGAATCCTTGAATGATGGTACACAGATGTTGTTTATCACTGCAGGTATGGGCGGTGGCACTGGTACAGGAGCATCTGCGATTGTGGCGGAAGTGGCTAGAGAGATGAATATACTAACTGTAGGAATCGTGACTATCCCATTTGCTTTCGAAGGTCCTAAAAAGATAAAGAAGGCGATGACAGGTGTGGCTAAACTAGCAGAACAAGTGGATGCTATATTGGTAATCAATAACCAGAAATTGCTACATATTTATCCTGATTTTACGTTGTTGAATGCATTCTCAAAGTCGGATGATGTGGTGGCTAATGCAGCTCGTTCGATAGCAGAGATTATTACAATTCCAGGTTATATCAATACGGACTTTGCTGACGTATATAACACGCTGAAGAATGGTAATGTAGCTATTATGAGTGTGGGTAGTGCAAGTGGTGAAGGACGTATTACACAAGCTATTCATGAAGCTTTGCACTCACCATTGGTTAATAATGATGTACATGGTGCAGAACGCATGTTGCTCCAGTTATATTGCTCGCAAGAGAATCCTATTATTACTTCTGAGATGGATCAAGTACATGCTTTTGTGCGTGAGATGGGTGATGATGTGGAAGTTCAGTGGGGTATATCAATTGATGATACCTTAGGAGATAAAGTGCGTGTGACCGTAATTGCTACGGGGTATGAAGTGTCAGATATTCCAGGATTGGATGATGCTGTGGGCAAAAAGACTGTGGATGAAGCGATAGAGATACATTATGGCGAAAAGAAGGAAGAAATAGACGTTTCTGAAGCAACTGAGCCACCTGTAATCACCCCAAAAGTGGAAATTCAGTCTGGAGACGTAGTGATATCGCTAGATGATGATGAGCCTGTAATAGAGTCGTATAAAGATGAACCCAAGGTAAAACCTCAGCCATCGACCATAGAAAATAAAGGAACAGGATTATCAGGTATTGCTGGCTGGATGCGTGGCCGTAGATAAATAGATGAGTATGGAACATCGTGAAATGAATCTTTTTGATTTTTGTAAAGCCATTATAGTAGGTATTGGTAATATTGTGAAATGGCTATTGCGAGGTTTTGGCGAAATGATTCGTCTGACCTATCGTCAGTGGTGGGTGGTAATGGTTGTTGTACTAGTGGTAGTAGCTTTAGCATTGTATTATGCTCGTCCATCGAATAGAATGTATGAAGCCAATGCCGTAGCCATACTGAATGGAGTAACCAACAAAATGGTGGCTAACGAATTTGAAGCACTAGGTAAAGTGAATATGCATTTTACGGAGCAAAATGTAGAAAGTTTGTTGGAACTAGATGCGGAATTAGCATGGCGTGTATCGCACTTCGAAGCCTTTGATGTGATAGATTTGCTAGCTGATAGTACGGTGGATATGGTGGATTATCGTCATAAAGTATCGCGTATAGACACTTTATGTGTACATATGCCCAACATGGTAGCACTGCGTTTTAGAACAAAAGAGCCAAATCGCTTGAAGGAGGTTGAAAATGCGATACTAGGATATTTGAATAGTCGTCCATATTTTCAGATGCTATTTGCTGACTATCGGGCACAAGCAGAACGTGAGGCGGAATTCCATATTCATCAAGTAGAAAAACTAGATAGTTTGACCTCTGCATTCTATTTCTCGCATAATAGTCAGGCGCAAATGCAAATGGATGCTTGGGAAAGTGGAATGGTATTGGGTATGCGCGGAGTTGAATTATTTCTTGAGGATGTATATAAGGAGATGCGTGTGCGTGAGTATGCGGGGGCGAGAAGAGCAGTATGCGCAGCACCAGTGGTATTGCAGTCGCATTTTATTTTAGAACCAAAAGCCGTGAATGGTCCGTTGCGCATGAGTGCATTGGGTATTGTGGTAGGTTGGTTAGTGGGATTGATTATTGCCGTATTGGTAGATAAGCGCAAAAGAATACAAGCATGGCTTCGTGAATAAAAACAGGAGAAAGTGAGTATAATTAGCAATGCATTGTTGGAGTTGCTATTCCCCAATTGTTGCGTATCATGTGAAGGGAAACTTTTGGGCGAAGAGGAGGTGATTTGCGCCGGTTGTATAGCTTCGATTGCGCGAACAGAGCATGCTATGCTTGAGCAAAATGGTGTGGATATACTTTTTGCAGAGCTAATACAGCAAGATAAACATAGGCTGCGCTACGAAGGTGGTGCAGCTTTTGCATATTATAATCGTGAGCGAGGTAGGTTTTTGCGTAAGATGATTGAGCAAGGCAAGTTTGGTGCTCATCCTTATAGCGAAGTGTTTTATCGTTTAGGTCGTCTAGCGGCTCAGGAATATATTGATGCTGATATTTTTGATGATGTAGATTATCTAGTACCAGTTCCGCTACATCCACGTCGTATGCGCGCGAGAGGTTTTAACCAAGCGGAAGAGATTTGCAAGGGTATGAGTGATGTACTACACATTCCTGTAGATACACAGCATTTGGTACGCGTGAGAAATAATCCTCATCAATCACGTTCGGAGTTTCAGCGGCGAAAAGATAATGTGAAAGATCTATTTGAAATACGATATCCTGAGGAGTGGAAAAATAAACACATTATTCTGGTAGATGACGTGATTACTTCGGGGGCAACTATGATGGCTTGCATGAGAAAAATGGCGCCTATCCGAGGATGTCGAATAGGCGTCTTTGCATTGGGGTGGGCGCATAAGTAGTAAATAAATATTGATTTGCGCTACAGAAATTCTATTTGATTTTTATTTTCTTCACAATTGCTTTTACCAATACGTACACCGCGATAATACCCAATAAAATCAAAATTGCTATACTCAATTCATGGCTATATGCATGAATGAGATCCATTTGGCCATGGGCAATATATCCCAATAATGCTAGGATAATATTCCATAAAGTTGCTCCGAGGAAAGTGTAGAGGAGGAACTGACCCAAATGCATTTTACTTAGTCCTGCAGGAATGCTGATGAGTTGGCGAATACCAGGAATGAGACGTCCTACAAAGGTAGATATTTTGCCATGTTCATTGAAATAGTCTTCTGCTTTTTTTACTTTCTCAGAAGACAAAAGGCAAAGATGACCTATTTTGCTATCTGCAAAAGCGTAAATAATTGGCCGACCTAGCCAAAGGGCCAAGACATAGTTTATTATTGCCCCGAGTAATGCGCCTATTGTTCCGAAAAGAACAATAAGAAGTACATTGATGAAATAGTTGTCGGTTACGTGTAAATTGCTATCTTCTTTACCTGCCACATAGGCTGCAGGTGGAATAACTATTTCGCTAGGGAAAGGAATGAAAGAAGACTCGATGGTCATGAGAAGGGTGATACTCAAATAATTCATATTATTAGCATACCAATTCTCTACTTTCATGAGCATACTCTGTTCTTGTGGTATTGTAGTGAGGGTATCATTGTTGTTTTGTGCGCTAACACCAGATAGGATAGCAGCAAGCAAGGCAACTAAAACAAGAAATCGTTTCATATATAGAGTATCTGTTATAATTCCCATTGCTCGAGGGTAGTGGTGAGTTGGTCGAATGTTTGTACTGCGCTTTTTTGACGCACCTGGTGGATCTGCTCGTTAACTGCGATGTCGTAGGTCTCAGTATCCACATTGCGAATAACACCGAGAGCGATTGGAAGTTGAGACGATGAAGTGGTATCTTGTCCCATCAGTGCAAGCATGCGATGGAGTGTTGGATCTTGCAGCGTAGCATCGTGGACAAGTACGCGAGGATCATCTGCAGGCACGATGATGATTTGTGGTATAACTCCTTGAGAATAATCCAATGCTAGGCCTTTATCTTTCTGCTTTCCAAAGATCATTTTTTCTCCATGACGAAGGATAATGGAGTGTTCAGCTCGTAGTTCACGGTCAGAAATCCATGAATGGGTACCATTGTTGAAAATTACACAATTGACTAAGCATTCGATTACACTTGCTCCCTTATGTTGATGGCCGGCTACCATACATTCTACGGTAGTGGGCATATCTACATCCAATGTACGTGCGAAGAATGTACCACGTGCACCAAGAACTAGTTCGGCAGGAATGAATGGACGTTCTACGGTACCAAAGGGACTCGATTTACTGACAAAACCTTTTGGTGATGTTGGGGAGTATTGTCCTTTGGTAAGGCCATAGATGCGATTATTGAAAAGGCAGATGTTTAAATCTACATTTCGGCGTATCTCATGGATAAAGTGGTTTCCTCCAATGGCAAGACAGTCACCATCACCAGTCATTTGCCATACGGAGAGTTCTGGATGACTAGTTTTAACGCCAGTAGCGATAGCACCTCCACGTCCGTGGATGGTGTTAAAACCATATGTATTGATATAATGAGGCATACGGCTAGAACAACCAATACCAGAGATTACCACGGTTTGGTGTGGTGGAATACCTATCTGAGCCATTGCTTTCTGTAGTGCCATGTTTATAGCATGGTCGCCACATCCAGGGCAGAACTTTACATATTGATTACTTTTGAATTGACTTGCTTCCATACTATTATTTGGTTGAATGTTGTTGGACAAAATTTATTATGCGGTCCACAGAGAAAGGCTGTGCCGTGAGTTCGTTATACTGCTCCAATACAATACCTGGAACTTGTGAGCGGAGAAACGCTGCAAATTGTCCGCTATTGAGTTCGCATACGATGATGCGTTTGTATTGATGAAGTATCTCTTTGGTATTAACGGGCAGTGGGAAGATATAGTTGAAGTGAGCAAGTGCACAATTGAGTTGCTCAGCGGCAGCTAGCAGGTGTCCTTCTGTAGATCCCCAACCGATTAGTAGGGTATCGCTAGAGATATTACCTTGTACTTGCAATAGCGGGATTTGGTTGGCTATTTGGTTGACTTTTGCTTGTCGCTCCATGACCATTCGTTGATGGTTTTCAGGATTGGTGGATATGATGCCTTTTTGTGCATCACGTTCCAGGCCAATATTGCGATGTTCGTATCCCTCCATGCCAGGATATGCCCAATAACGTACGTGGCGTTCGTCGCGCAAGGCAGGGTTATAGTTGCCTTTTAAAGATTCTGGTACACCTTGTGGATGAATAGCAGGGAGGTCGTTGAGTGTAGGGATTTTCCATAATCCTGTACCATTAGCGAGGTAGGTATCTGTGAGCAAAATGACAGGGGTCATATTCTCCAATGCTAGTTTGCAGGCTTGATAAGCATAGTGGAAACAATTGGCAGATGTGGATGCGGCTATTACCACTGCAGGACATTCGCCATTACGTCCATATATGGCTTGCATGAGGTCGGTTTGTTCGGTTTTTGTGGGCAAACCTGTACTTGGTCCACCACGTTGTACGTCAATTACCACTAATGGTAGTTCGGCCATTACAGCAAGTCCGATTGCTTCTCCTTTAAGACTAAGTCCGGGACCAGAGGTGCTGGTAGCCGCAAGATCGCCTGCAAAAGAAGCCCCGATAGCTGTGCAAACGCCAGCAATCTCGTCCTCAGCTTGCACAACCATCACGTTCATGTCTTTGCGAGCTGCAAGTTCGTGCATGATGTCGGTAGCTGGAGTGATAGGATAGGAACCTAGGAAAAGACGTTTACCTGCTTTTTCGGCAGCTGCGATGAGTCCCCATGCAGTGGCCTTATTGCCGGCAATAGATGTATAATGGCCATGGGGTAGCTCCTTGGATTGCTCAATAGTTACGGTTTGTATATTGAGCGCAAGGTTGTTGCCATAGTGGAAACCATCAGTAAGCACTTTTACGTTTGGTGCGATAAGTTGTGGTTTCTTTTGGAACTTATTTTCTAGGAAATCAATCGCTTTATCAATAGGACGATTGAATAGCCAGCACACTAATCCAAGGGCAAACATATTGCGCGATTTGAGTATGGCCTTATTATCTAGTCCTGAATCGGCTAAGCTCTGCTTGGTTAGTTGTGTGAGAGCTACGGGCACGATTTGCACTGATTCGGGTAATCCAAGTTCAGTAAATGGATTATCGGTAGAATAGAGTGCTTTTTCAAGGTCTTTTGTAGCCAAGGAATCGGTATCAACGATGATGACGGCATCGCGCTTGAACATTGAAGAACTTTCTTCCCATTGCGCGCCTTGTTGATTGAATCGTGAACCGAGTGCGCACACTTTGAGCGCAGCCGCATTCATTGCTACGATAACGTCAGCTTGGTCGCCAGGAGTGTAGACTCCTTTACCTAGTTGAACTTGGAAACCACTTACACCGCCGAGTGTACCTTGTGGGGCACGAATTTCGGCAGGAAAATCGGGCAAAGTACTGATTTCATTGCCCAAGATGGCACTGAGTGAGGAAAACATTGTTCCAGTTAGTTGCATGCCATCGCCAGAGTCGCCACAGAAGCGAACTACTACATGTTGTTTTTGCATTGTTGGTAATTTTTAAAAACGGTGACAAAATTACTATATTTTTTGCATATATGCAAATTTTTTACTAATTTTGCAGCCGATTATAAATTAGGAGTACAAGGTGCTGTAAAATAGGATAGAAAATTAAGATTTATGAAGAATATACGAAACTTTTGCATTATTGCGCATATTGACCATGGTAAATCTACTTTGGCAGATCGATTGATTGAATATACAGCTACGGTAGATAAACGCTTGATGGAGAATCAGGTGCTGGACGATATGGATTTAGAGAAGGAGCGTGGCATCACTATTAAGTCGCACGCTATTCAGATGCAGTATAAGGGCTATACGCTAAATTTGATTGACACTCCGGGTCACGTGGATTTCTCGTACGAGGTGAGTCGATCGATTGCAGCATGCGAGGGAGCGTTGTTGGTAGTGGATGCATCACAGGGTGTGCAGGCGCAGACTATATCCAACCTATATATGGCACTGGAGCATGATTTGGAGATTATTCCCGTGATGAATAAATGCGATATGGATTCAGCTATGCCAGAGATGGTAGAGGATGAAATTATTGACTTGCTTGGATGTAAACGAGAAGAAATTTTGCGTTGTTCAGCCAAGACTGGAGAGGGAGTTCCTGAAATTCTGGAAGCAATTATAGAGCGTATAGCTTCTCCAGAAGGTGATCCAGAAGCTCCGTTGCAATGTTTGGTATTTGACTCGGTTTTCAACTCTTTCCGTGGCATTATTGCTTATTTTAAGGTGGTGAATGGGACAATGCATGCAGGTGACCGTGTGCGTTTTTTCAATACAGGCAAAGAATATGATGCAGATGAGATAGGTGTGCTGAAATTAGGAATGCAATCCACTAAGAGCATTTCGGCAGGAAATGTGGGATATATCATCTCAGGTATTAAGACTTCGACTGAAGTAAAAGTAGGTGATACTATCACGCATGTGGCCCGTCCATGTTCGAAAGCGATTGCAGGTTTTGAAGAGGCTAAACCAATGGTTTTTGCGGGAGTATATCCTATTGAAGCAGAGGACTATGAGGATTTGCGTGCATCGCTAGAGAAATTACAATTGAATGATGCTGCATTGACTTTTTCTCCTGAGTCTTCGGTAGCACTTGGTTTTGGTTTCCGTTGCGGATTCTTGGGACTCTTGCACATGGAGATTGTACAGGAACGATTGGACCGAGAGTTTGATATGGATGTGATTACTACAGTGCCCAACGTAAGTTATAAGGTGTATACGAAGGATGGTGAAATGGTAGAGGTGCACAATCCTGCGGGTATGCCAGATCTGACTATGATTGATCATATAGAAGAACCTTATATACGCGCGAGTATCATCACTACTAGCAATTTTATAGGTCCGATTATGACCCTTTGTCTGGGTAAACGAGGAGAGTTGGTGAAGCAAGAATATATTTCTGGTAACCGAATGGAATTACTATTCGATATGCCATTAGGAGAGATTGTGATTGATTTTTACGATAAACTGAAATCAATATCGAAAGGTTATGCTTCATTTGATTGGCACCAAAATGGTTTCCGCCCAAGTAACTTGGTAAAGTTGGATATATTGCTAAACGGCGAGCAAGTGGATGCACTTTCTACATTGACGCACAGAGATAATGCGGAGAGTTTTGGTCGTCGTATGTGCGAGAAACTGAAAGAGTTGCTACCTCGTCAGCAGTTTGATATTGCCATCCAGGCCGCTATTGGAGCAAAGATTATTGCTCGCGAGACGGTGAAACAGGTGCGCAAGGACGTATTGGCCAAATGTTATGGTGGTGACGTGAGTCGTAAGCGTAAACTGCTGGAGAAGCAGAAGAAGGGAAAGAAGCGCATGAAGCAGATTGGCAATGTGGAAGTACCACAAAAAGCCTTCTTGGCAGTATTGAAATTAGATTAATAGCTTGTAAATAGAGTACGAATTACTCAATTTATCTTACGTATTACTATTGTGGGAAAGGTAAAAACGATGTACCTTTGCACGTTTTTTGTATGCAGTAAGAATATAAACGATTCAACAATGGAGACTTTTGTACATAGCGCATGGAGTATGATTCCGTTTGGGTTGATGCTGCTAGCTATCGCAGTGGGACCTATTAAGGCGGAAAAGTTTTGGGATAGTAATCTCAATAAGTTGATAGTAGCATTAATGTTGGCTGTGCCAACGGCTGTTGCATTGGTTTTAGGTGGTTTAGGGCATGAGTTGTATCATCAGATGATGAATGATTATGTACCTTTTATAATATTACTAGGTGCATTGTTTATTATTACGGGTGGTATACATTTGGAAGGAGATATTCAAGCTAAGCCTTGGATTAACACCTTATTTTTGGGCATAGGATGGATTCTGGCAAGTGTGATGGGAACGACGGGTGCGGCCATGTTGCTGATACGTCCGTTGATAGCTACTAACAAACAAAGAAAGCATAAGGTTCATACTATTTTGTTTTTCATAGCTTTGGTAGCCAATTGTGGTGGATTGTTAACGCCACTAGGTGATCCTCCATTGTTTATGCTATATTTGCGTGGGGCGCCATTTACATGGTTCTTGCAGTTGTTTCCAGAATGGTTGTTTGTTGGAGTAGTGTTGCTGGCGCTATATTTTTTAGTGGATACCTTCTACTACAAGCGTGAGCATCTACAGACTAAAGAATTGGATAAATCGGAGCATCGTGCATTAGAATTATCAGGAAAGATTAATTTCTTGTACTTAGTGGGAGTAGTAGTGGCTGTAGCTTTAGTGAACGAAAGTTACATTCCTGCGATGGCAAAGGAAGGTGCTTCGATATGGATGGTTCATCTGCGTGATATAGTATTGTTGGTGCTTACGGGATTAAGTTTGCTGACTACTAGTAAGGAGATTCGTTATGAGAAGAATAAGTTCTCTTGGATGCCCATTACAGAAGTTGCAATATTGTTTTTGGGTATCTTTGTGACGATGACTCCAGTGCTGGAGTATTTACGTGCTCATGCAGCATCTTTAGGATTGAATGAGATATGGCAATTCTATTATACAACAGGTACATTGTCTAGTTTCTTGGACAATACTCCTACCGCAGTAGCATTTCATAGTGTAGCATTGGGTTTACCTGCTGAGCAATTGGCTTCATATGGCGGAGAAATAGTAGCTGGTGTACCATCGATGTTGTTGAGAGCTATTTCGTTGGGATCCGTAATGTTTGGTGCGATGACGTATATTGGTAATGGTCCGAACTTTATGGTGAAAGCTATTGCAGAGCGTCGAGGGATAAAGATGCCATCATTCTTTGGGTATATGATATTCTCATTGGGAGTATTGTTGCCAGTGTATATGTTGGTGCAATTGATATTTTTGTAATTAGGCGATGAGGCTATAAGGCGACGAGGTGATGAGGTGAGAGGTGGTGGCATGCTGCATACCAGGATTGTAAAGTATAAACTATAATCTATAAACTAAAACAAGATGAATCTTTTTGATCAGATTAGCGAGGATATCAAGAAGGCTATGCTCGCGAAGGATAAAGTGGCATTGGACGCTTTGCGTGGAATAAAGAAAGAGTTTTTGGAAGCCAAGACCGCTAAGGGTGGTGATGGTGAGTTGCATGATGATCGTGCATTACAGATATTGCAGAAGATGGTGAAGCAACGCAAAGAAGCAGCGGAGATGTTCAATGCTGCTAATCGTCCTGAGTTAGCAGAAGATGAGATGGCGCAATGTGCCATTATTGAGCGTTATTTGCCCGCTATGATGAGTGAGGATGAATTGCGTGAGGTCTTGCAAGGTATCATTGCCGAAGTGGGTGCTACAGGTCCCCAAGATATGGGCAAAGTGATGGGTAAGGCAACCAAGCAATTAGCAGGTAAAGCAGAAGGCAAGACAATCAATATGATTGTGCGTCAATTGCTAGCGCAGTGATTGTTACAGGACGGCTATACCCTTTAATGGACTATGGGCAATAGGCTATAGGCAATGGGCTATTGGCAAAAGGTAATGGGTAGTATTTTGGTGTGAAAATGCAAAAAAGTGTGGTATTTTTTCACTTTTTTGCGAAAATATTTGGTCATGTCAAAAAAAAGCAGTACTTTTGCACTCGCTTTTGCCCAGATGGCGGAATCGGTAGACGCGCTGGTCTCAAACACCAGTAGGTTCACCCCTGTGCCGGTTCGACCCCGGCTCTGGGTACTAGAATCCCGCCTAACAGATGTTAGGTGGGATTTTTTAATAAGTTAACCATCGCCTCTTCCTGAAGGCTCCCCAAAAAGTGAACTTTTTTGGTGACCCCGTGAAGGGAAGGGAGTTAGGTTAAAGTTATTAGAAAATAAGTAATTTTATTAACCCATATAGAGGTCATGCGGAAGACTTAAACAACCGCTATCACTCGGAGCGGGCTAAATGCCTGGAGAGTAAAAGAGAAGGAGGTGTATGCAATGATCATAGTTCCAGTAAAAGAAGGTGAGAACATCGAGCGCGCGATTAAGAAATTCAAACGTAAATTCGACAAGACAGGTGTTGTAAAAGAACTTCGTCGTCGTCAACAATTCTCAAAGCCATCAGAGATTAAGCGTGAGAAAATGATGCACGCTGTATATGTTCAATCTTTGCATGCGCACGATGATAAGTAATTAATCGTTGAGAGCAATAGAAAAAAGAGAACCAAAGTGGTTCTCTTTTTTGTTTGTATGGTGTTGATGGTTTAGTTGACTGGTGTGGTTTTGCGGTGTATTTTGTATGCATATAGGAATGCCAATAATAGCATAAGCAGTATGACATCCCAGCCGAAGTCGAGTGGGGCCCACATAGGTGGAGCTTGTGTTTCGTCATCATCATAAACAGTGTCGTCATTAGATGTTTGTTTGTCAGGATTGGTAGGGAGGTATCCTGCATCGTCGGCCAGCGTACCTTTGCCAAGAGTGGCTGCTGCGGTGTGGAAGTGTCCATCAACGAATTTGCGTTCAGCCTCGAGATGCCCATAAGGTATTTTATATCTACCATTGTTGGGTTGGAAATCGTTATTGATGGAATAGGGGTCTTGTTGCTCTATCCCGTAGGAGATAGGATGGTTGGCTGTGCTGAATAGTTGTGCCTTTGCAGAAGGCGCAATTGCCATTAGGCAGATGATTAATATGTAGTAGAACTGTTTCAAAGCGTAGAATGTTGATAGGGTGATTATTTACAAACGAATTTATATGCTTCGTTATTGATTTTTAGTACATATACTCCTTGAGGCATATGTGATAAGTTAAGGCTATATGGAGTATAGCGGATTGGCGTAGTGAGTACAGCATGTCCGCTGATGTTGAACAATGTAGCTACACTATTGATTGGCGCATTGGCAATATAGATGGTATTATCATCCATCCAGACTTGCATAGAAGGAATGTTGTTGATACTGGAATTTATATCTCCATTTCCTGGGAAAGGATCAATATCTGGATGCAGCAATATCTGGAAGCGAAGATCGTTGGTTGAGTTAGGGGTTGCGGTGAAACTGTATTGTCCTCCGTCTTGCATAAGGAAGATACTATCGTTCTCGAGGTCTTTTAGATAGATTTCTCCGCACAATGCTCCGAAATGAAGTGTGTAGTTGCTATCTTCTCCAGCCATGAAGCCGATATAGAGGCTATCGATATTGTCGGAGCAAGATACTTCCATCTTTCCAAAGGATTCGTTGGTGTAGATATTGACAAGGCCTTTGGTTTCTTGGTTAGGGGCATCGTATCCGTTGTTATACTTGCGGGTATTGATTGTATCTTGTATGACGTATAATCGGTCTGCACCACTATTTGCACTAGTGGCGTACATGCGTACGCGTTGGAAGTCAGGTGTGGCTTCTACTCGTTGTGGCAAACGCAGAGGGGTATTTAATTCGTGCTGGTTGCCCATCACAAGTTTGTTGTAGTCTAATAGGATTTGCCCCACATTTTCGGTGGCGGATAATTCGGATGTTGGTATTCTAGAACGCACGCGCATATAGAATCCTTGCATAGGAGGAATGACGGTTTGTTCGTCAGCTAGATAATCAGCAGCAGCTGCAAGGATAGGGATTGCGTAGTATTGACCAGGAGTGTCGTCTCCCATTTGTGGTTTGGTGTTCCATGCATTCCATGACCCCGAATTGAAGATATATACTGTTTGCTCGATGCGGAAACGGCTGTCTTGTCCATCGGCATAGGTGATCAAGCCGCTGAGTTGCTTAACGTCAATAGGTGCTGCGAAGCTATTCGCGAAGATATGGCGTCCGCTACGTCCCGCTTTGGAATAAGTGAGTGGAAGTGTTTGGCTTTGGTTGGTAAGCTGAGCCGTCCATTGGTAGGTAGGTTGACCATATTGCGTGATGGCGTATCCTTCGAAAGGCTCTAATGCGACATCGGCAGTACGTGGCTGGAGTACCCAATCTGCGTTAGGTTCATCTAGTTTGTAGAGCCAAGTATTGTAATCTACATAGATGGAGCAATCGGTTCCAGGGGCACCGATGTATTGCCATGTAGCATCTTTGTTGGCACCCGTGTCGAGGGTGGATTTAGTTTGGTATAGCACTTTTGCTTTTGGCATTGTACCAGTTACTTCTTTTGTGAAGTAAGGCGATATGCGGATAAAGCCTGCACCCGATTGCGTATTGTGGATGGTTAGATTCTGTTCGCTGGCTCCCGTGAATCCACCGGCATGCACGGTTAGTCCACCTTTTGGATGGACTGTTATGCTGCCGCCTTGTTGGATGTCGATGCTGTATGCGATGCCTTCGAATGGGGTGTCGTTGGTGCCAATAGAAGCAGCTTTGGTGATGATGACAGGATTAGATGGAGTAGGTAGGTGGGTAGGTACGGCATTGTTTACTCGCCAGTTCTCCAAATTGTTCCAATCGCCATCTATCTGGTTGAAATAGTATGTGTCGGAGAGGCGGGAAGTGATGATGACTGGTATCTCTACACGGTGTCCTGCGGATGTGAAGATTGTGATGGTCTCTTGTACATTCTCTTGTGGGTAAGGACTCATACCCGTGAGAGTGAAGGCGTAGGTGCCATACTCGCCACAATTGTTGTTGATCTCAGGGCTTGGTGTAAGTTGGAGATTGAGATTGTTGGAGTTGGTGACTTCATATTGAATGAATGGCACGTCGGAATAGTCCACAGTGAAGGTTGCGGAGAATGGTTGATTGACAACGGCATCACTGATGGTGATTTTCTCTACGCTTGGGGTGAGGTATTCTTTTTGGCGAATAGATACCATGTTGAAATATGTGTTCAACGAAGACTCTGTTTCAAAACGAACATATCTTGCGTTAGCAGGAACAGTACATCTATATGGATTCTGCCAGTCGTAGGTATCTGTTAGATTGAATGATTGGCGGTTAGTCCAAGTGGCGTTGTCTGTACTAAAATCAACATGGAACTTATCATTGACAGATGCTGAAGCTGTGTGCGCATAAAATTCCATGTTGGAATCAGGGAGTCCTTCTAATGTATAGACCAATTTATCACTACTGATTCCCCCCCAACCGCTAAATGCCACTTCATTAACGATATGTAGGGAGTACGAGCCGCATGATGCTCCCAATTCTCGTACGCGAACTTCACGCATTGCTGTGGCTGTGAGATAGTCGGAGTGCGTTTGAGTCGTGGCAGTAATTAGAGCAGAGCCAATAGCTTTAATATGCAGTGAGTATGTACCATCAGTGTTTGTGATTATCTCAGCGACATTGGTGTTGTTGCTGGAATATATGATGGGATTGTTTGTAGGTTGTTGTTTGATATCAACCGCATATGCTGTCAAAGGAATTTTTTGGTCAATGTATCCATTTTCATCTGCATTTATAGCCATGAAAGACTGATTCCAGATGATAGTTTGGTATAGTGTAGCAACCCCAGATAGATCAATAGTGGCTGTACTTGTTCCATCTGTAATAGTGATAGTAGAAGTACATGTAGTAGTACCTTTGTATGGTGTGAAATAGATGTCAAAACTATATAAATCGATATCACCTAATACTCCATTAGAACATGGTGTATTGTCAGCACCATTAACACTAGCGCAGCTATTATCCGGAATGTTAAATGTTTTAGTATCACTTAAAGCAAGTTCATCAAAGTGGAACTCGTTATTGGAACTTGTTATTTTGATACCACTAATTCCGTTTGCATTTTTAGTTAAGAAGGAGCGGAGGTTAATAGTTATTTTGCTATAACTTCCAAAAGTGGTTAATGGGAATGTTTTGCTTGTATGGGTAGTACCGTAGGTTGTGCCGTCATCAAGGAGAATGTGTTTAGCGAGGGGGAGTTTAATGTTGTTAACATATTTTCTAAGAGTTGCACCTGTAGTAGTGTAAAATTTAAGTTCGTTGAAATTAACAGGTGTAGTTGCGTAATACGTTTCATAACTTGCCGTTGGGTTTTGGTCATAGATATTGCTTTGTTGAGAACCGTCTATGATTGGAGCAACTTTCAAATTTCCAGCACCAGCAGTCGATTTTTTTGCTTCAAATTGCAATTGAGTAGTTGTAGGTGCAAACACATTGCGTGTAAAAGAATTAATCGTGTAAATATCCTCCTCATTAGCATCATACAACGAATACCATGTGCCGTTGTTGTATGTTTGTGCGTTGAGGGTGGTCGCCATGAAGATGGTGGCGAGGGTAAGGATGTATTTGTAAAGTTGTTTCATCGTTGTTGTTTGCCTAATGGCATTATTTTCATTGTGTTTGTTATTTTTGTACCTTGTTGATTTTACTTGGCTCGTCTTCACGATCTCTCGGTCTTCTTTCGCTAATCTCTCGATGAGGTTCCGATGAGGTTCCAATGAGGTTCCAATCAGGTTCCAATGAGGTTCCGATGGAGATGGCTGGCAGACTGGTGGCAGACCAGTGGAAAATCAAAGGAAGACCATACCAAGTTGTTGTTTTGTTGGCTTTTCGGTTTTTAAGCAAAAAGTGCTGTTTGTTAAGATTCTTCGTCTGAAGAACTTTATAAAGAGCCGAAAAACCGAGCAAAATTAATAAAAAGCTATCGAATTTGCAAATTTTTCGCGCGCGTATGCGCGCAAATAGTAAGGTGTGGTATAAAAAACATAAGAAATGGTATTTTTTTTGAGGCGATAAGGTGATGAGGCGAGCGACTGCGTCGCAGTTTAGTGGCGCTACTGTTTAGTGTTTAGAGATTATTTAAGGTCACTTCTATAAATTCAACATTTCAGAAGGAGACCATTTACGATTAATAGTTTAACATTTTTATATGCTTTTGGCTTTTTATTGTAATCTTGCTCGTTGTCAGTCAGTTGCATAGCTCGCTATGCGCCTTCCTTCCGCCAAGCAATCTTATCAATAAAAACCTCAAAATCATTATAAATCAATTTATAGAAGTGACCTTAAGTTAGAGGTGAGGGAACAAAGAAGCACTCCCCACGGAGTGCTTCTTTGAAGTTATGGTATATCGGCGATAGGCAATAGGCTATGGGCGATAGGCGATTGGCTATAGGATAGTATTACTTGCGGATCATGATCTTACCAGATGCAATCTTACGTTTCTCGTTCTCGAAGAAGACGTAGAAGAACGTGCGGTTGGTTTCTGGTAACGAGAAGTACAACGTGGATTCGTAGACATCCATGAGGCGATCTGAGCCATCGGCATTGGTGCCGATAGTAGCATCGTTCTGCGTTGTCTCGGTGAGTTTGTTGTAGTAGATCAATTGACCAGCTTCGCTATATACACCAATCGAAACATTCTTGCGGATCGTGGCTGCTACAAAGTCCATGGTTCCAGCGATGTGCTTGATAACCACGTCGCTTTCGGTAGGCGTTTGTGCAGGATCGATGGTAGAAGGCAAGAAGTTAATAGTGTAAATGCGCTCCGTTCCATCGTGTGCAGTGACGTAGATGTAGAATGGCTCGTTGAGGGTGTACATGGAATATTCAACCGTAGCGTTTGGATCTTCAGTTATTGCTTCGATTGAAGGTTGTGCATCCACAACGTAGTAGGTGTATTCCAATTGCTCAGGGTCGAAATGACGGATGAGTGTACTATCAAGGTAGATAGCAGCGAGGCGTGCGTTATCGCTGAGCAAGATGACTTGCTCGATGGTATAAACACGTGAGTGCTCGCCATCTTGTGCATCGACTTGAATGAAGAAGTTGACGCCATTGGCCGTGATAGTGACATTAGCATTTACGTCCTCTGCGATAGCCTGAATATCCTCGATGGTAGCGAGTTCAGTAGTATCGGTACCGATAGGATAGATGAGCGTATAGTGAGTAGTGTCGGCGTTGAAGCCCTCGATGAGGTTGCCACGTACGTTGAGCGCTTGCAGACGGCAGTTGTCGTTGAAAGCTACAATCACTCGCACGTCGTATTCGGATGAATACATTGGGTCAGGAGCTGTGACTGCAAAACGGAAAGTGGTTTGCATTTGTTCGCCGAGGGTAACGGTGAAGGTATCTACACTAACCGTTTGTCCCTCTTTGCCGAGCTCGTAGGTGAACTGAGGCATGATGGTAGTGCCATATGGGAGCGTGACATCATAGAGGAAAGAGTCAGGACGGAAGCCCTCGAGCAAAACACCATCTTGATAAATGCCTTCGAGGAAAGAGTAAGGCGATTGTTGGTAGTTGAAGGTGATGGTGTAGGTGTCTTGATATTGTGGGTCCTCAGCCGTAACGGTGATACGAGTGATGTCCGCATGGTCGATAGCAACCGTTTGTGCAGGATCAGCTTTTTCCACCAATACACTAGGCAATGTGCCACCCTCTGGAACAGTATAGGTGTAGCTATAGCGTTGAGGGTTGAAGCCCTCGAGTGGTTGGCCATTGATGTAGATGTTGAGCAGGTCGGTATTGGTAGATAGTACGCGTGTATATAGGAAGTAGATGGTATATACGCGTGTTTGGCCGTTTTGCGCTTGTACGTTAAGTACTTGCTTCCAACCGATTTGAGTATCTGCTACCATGTATGGCAGGAGTTCAGCAGTCACCGTTTGATACTCATCACCCTCTTGCCAAGCAATAGCAGGTGCTATCGAGTCGCCAGGAGCGAGATTGATGTAATAGTCGTTGGTATGTGCATCGAATCCCTGGAGTGAATCGGATTGCAAGTAGATCATCTGTAGTGTATCCACACTTGATTGCTCGATGGTGTAGGAAACAGTATAGGTGTTCTTTCTGCCCGACATAGCGATGACTTGGATTTGCGTAATGCGACCCAGTTCGCTCTCGTAGGCATTTGTAGCATTGATGGTTTGCCATCTATCTGCCTCATCCCAACTGAGCTCAGGAATATGGTTGCTACCCACAGGGAGGGTGTATGCATAGTAGAAGGAGTCAGGGCGGAAACCTTCGATGAGCATACCATCACCATAGATGGCAAGCAGCGTATCTGCCTGAGATGGGTGGTAGTTGAAAGCCAAGAGGTATTGATGCTCCGTGCCATCTTCTGCTGTGACGTAGATGGTGTGCTGGAGAGCGCCTGTGATAGAGTCGAGTACAGTTTGAGTAGCCTCTTGAGGTTCAGCATATACGTCTGGCATTGTGGTTTGTCCAACAGGCAGGTCGATGAAGTAGTTGTAGTGCTCTGGAACGAAGTTAGCCAGTGGTTCTCCATCGAGATATACCATCTTGAGGTGTGCGTTGCTGGATAGAGGGATAGTGAAATAGAGGGTATAGGTATTGGTAGAAACACCATCTGCTGCAGTGACTTGGATAGAAGTGGATGAAGCAGTGTTGGTAATAACAACTGTTTGTCCCTCAGCATTGAGACGCGCGGTGACCTCTGGTAGGTATTTGGTGCCAGCAGGGAGGTTGATGGTATAGCGTTGTTGCATTGGTGAGAACGCCAAACCAGGGTTGATCTCTGGCTCGAAGAGGTCGAAGGTTTTGCCGTCGAGAAGTATCTGAGCGAGAGTAACATCAGAAGATGCGCCTTGTGTATAAACTTCGACGGTGTAGGTGGATGAACTGATACCATCTTGCGCGAGTACGTTTAATGTATATGCATAGCCGTCAGTGGTTTGGGTTACCGTTTGGAAGTTATCGTTGGATGACCATGTCAGTACTACATCTTCTTCGTTCGACTCAACCGAGTAGTAATGGCGTTGGCTAGTGAAGTGCTCGATAGGAACTCCGTTGACAGCAATGCCCGTGAGCGAAGTGCAGTGGCTAGGTTCGGCTTCTATGAGAAGCTGATATACAGCTTGTGCTGAACCATCTTCAGCCGTAACAACGATATTGGTTGTCTCGCCTAGTTTACCATACTCGATTTCCACTTTCTGACGAGGTTTGCCCAGTGTGTATGTGATAGTAGGCATGATAGGTTCAGCTACTTTGTATGCACCAGTAGGCAGTGTGATGGTGTATTCGAGTTGGTTGGCTTGGAAACCTGATAGTGCCACTCCATCCAAGAGGATGTTTTGGAGGTATGGCGAGTTATCAAGGTTAGGCTGGATAGCGAGAGTGTATGGTTGTCCCACGGTGCCATCTTCGGCCGTAACGGTGTATGTATAGATGGTAGTATCGCCTTGCGCCATATATTCCACATTCATAGAACGTGCGTCATCATTAGCTACCGCATGGATATGTACAGGTTCGTCGGTGAGGTAGACATATTCATGGACTTGTGGGTTGAAGGCCTCGTAGACAGCTTGGTTGATGTAAATCGCTTTGAGGTTGGTGTTGGATGATAGTTGATTAGGATAGGTGATACGATAGGTATGTTGTTCGCTACCAAGAACTTGCCATTCCATGTAGGATGGTGTTTGGATGAAGATAACAGAGTCGGACTCATTGATGCGCTTGAATGCTGCGGTAGTAGGCTGCTCAAATGTATACTCATAGGTTGAAGGACTGAATCCTTGAAGAGATACTCCATTGATTTCGATGTCTGCCAACTGGCCTGTGGTAGTAAGTACAGGTTTCTCCATATGGATAGTATAGATACCTTGTGCACCGTTCTCCGCAGTAACCGTAAGCACACCATTATTGAGCTCAACCGTTTGACCATCCATCTTTTTAACAAAGGTGATGGCAGGCATGGTGTTGGCTGTGATGGTATATTCTGTTTGTTCAGAGCTGAAGTTGATACTTGCACCTTGTACATTGATATTTGCAAGCGTTACATCATCCGACAGATCGGTGATAAAACGTACTGTATAGGTGGTTGTTTCGCCACTCTCTGGTGTGACTACGATGGTCATAGTAGAGTCGGCGAAGGAAGTAGCAACATGTTGCAAACTACTACCTGCGATAGGTTGTACGTCAGGGAGTTGCTTGGTGGTAGAAGCTAAGTGGTAGGTATATTCCGTTTTATTGGCATCAAAAGCAGAAATGGTATTACCGCCCACCAATAGGTCTGCTAGTGTATTGGTTGTATCCAATGGACGCTTGAGTTCAAGGGTATATTCGGTGCTGCTACCATCCTCTGCGAAGTTGGTGATATTGGCAGTACGTATACCAAAGCCATCTGCTTTCGTTTCTTCGCTCCATACCACTTTTTGTGCTTGGTCTGCCACTTCTCCAGTGAAAGCAAGGGTAGGCAAGAGCGTGTTCTCTGTGTCTGCGATTGTATAGGTGAATGTGTTGCCATCCATTGTGGCAGCCTCTCCGTTGACTGTCATACCAGTGAGTGTGCTGTTGTATGCAAAGCGGAGATAGTCCACATACATTTCAGCTGCAGTGCTGAGTGAACCGGTGGTACCATCTGTTGTGTTGTACGAACACAAAATGATATTGAGCAGCGAAGGAGCACCTACTGCATTGTTAGCCTCGCTGAGGTCGAATACTTCTTCCTTGTAGTCAGAAGCCGTACTTGAATCCTTCCATTCAAGGGTCTTCATGCCATTATTACCAGTGAGAGTATAGGTAATGAGGCTATTGCTTGATATTTTGGCATTGTAGTATCTGATGGTCAGTTGGTCTGGTGTATTATGGAAAGTGATACCTCCAGATATGCTAAATGAAGACGTACCTGCTACACCCCATTTACCAGATACAGAGCCCAATGTGATGAAACCAGGGATATTACCTCCACCAGGAGTACTATATAGTGTCTTGAGGTAGACTGCGTCGTCGCCTGATCGTTGTACCATTCCATCAGGAGTGAATGATCCAAAGCCAGAGTGCTTGTCGAGAACGTCAGCAATAGTGTTCCAATGGGTAGGTTTGACAGCATCACTATAGGTGAGGCAGTTGGTCCACTCAGTAAACTCAGTATTTGGTACTTGGTCGTTGATATAGTAGTACCAAACATTGTAGGTATTGGTGCGACCTTGATATGAAACTTCCGCTTGCCAATGTTTGTTGTTTTGTTGGGTGATATTGATGGTAGCACCTGGATTAACTTGGTAGCGAATAATAGGGTTACTTTCTATATTAGCAATATAGGTGAATCGGTTAGGATCAAACCCTTCGAGTGGTGTACCATTGATGGTTATTTCGGTCAATACAGCAGGGTCCTGTGTAGCAACCTCAGGTGTGAGTGTATATACTACATCAGCCTCTTCTGGACGGTTGGACTTGACTGTGATGATTGTAGGCTCGTGAATACCACCAGGTTGTACCCAAACGGTTTGCTCGGCAAACTGCTTGGTATAACCAACTGTCATTGTGCGTGTTCCGTATGGAAGAGCAATAGTTTGATTAAGAGTATTGACATCGAGTGTAGCACCTGTTTCTGCAATGGTGAGGTTAGCCAATAAGTTGGCAGCGCTGGACCATGTAGGTTGGAAATGCAGGTTGTATGTGCGTTGGTCGCCATTCTCAGCCGTAACGATAATTTGTGTGGTTTGACCCAGTGGACGAGAGATGAATACAATCTCTTGTTCTGGCTCTAGGGCTTGATAGAGCACGATAGGAGCTGCAGTTTCACCATATGGCATAGAGATATAGTAGTCGGTAGTGTTTGGTTGATAATCAATAGACACTACGTCGTGGTCAAGCATGATATAGTCGAGGGCAGTATTGCTGGACTTCACCACAGGGAAGTGGATTGTGTATTGTTGTTTGGTGGTGTCGTTTGGCGCAGTGACTTCGATGATGGTAGTACCATTGATAGCACTATGGTAGGTGGCGATCGTTTGGTCAGGGTGCGAACCGATAGGTTGTACACATGGAACAACCTTGGTTCGCCATGCGAGTGTATCGGTATAGTTGTAGATGGTAGCATCAAAACCAGATAGACTTTCTCCGTTGATGAGAATATCAGCGAGCCATGCATTCGCAGATTTCTGGCGATCGTAGATGATACGATAGGTGTTTGTGTTACCATTTTCTGCAGTAACAATGACTTGTTGTTCAGTATCACTGATATTGTGCAATGCCACGTCTTGCCCTGGTTTGGTTTCAACAAGAATATATGGTAGGTCGTATCCCTCTGGTAGTGATACAGTGTACTCATATGTGGTAGGTTGGAAATCAATGGTCAGACCATCTAATTGCATATTGATAAGGTCAGCATCACCGCTTAACTGGCGATTGAGATGCAAGGTGTATCGTGCAGTATCACCGTTTTGTGCTAATACTAGCAGAGAATAGGTATTGGCATTTTGCATACCCGCATAGACTACTTGCTCTGCATATTGCTTTTCGAAAGTGATGTTTGGAGTAGTGGTTTCTGCAGGTAGGTCGAGCGTATATGAGAATACGGATGGTTGGAAACCTGCGATAGTAGTACTATCTAGAGAGATGTTGCGCAATGTGCAATCTGCGTTAGCAACCATTGAGAATGTGATCTCATATTTTGCTTTGAAGTCACCTGTGATCACATAGATAGTAGTTACATTACCTTGGCGGAAAATGCTGACTTCTTGTTCTGGTAGTGCTTCGTATGTGATTTCAGGAGTAGCGTTATTGGAAACGACAGAATAGACAAACTGATCCGGTGTGAAGCCATCAAGTGGTTGACCATCAATATAGATATTCTTTAGCAATGCAAAATCATTTTGCGGATTGATAAAGTTGATGGTATAGGTGTTGGCTGCAGCTGATTCAGGTTTAACAACAATCTTTGCTTGTCCAACAGAGTATGGGGTGGTAATTGTGATTTGTTGTCCTTCCTCTTTGTCTACGCTAATAACAGGGCATGTTGGTGCACTGAGTGTAGCAGTATAATCAAAGATGTTCTTGTCAAATCCTTCAAGGCTATCACCATCGAGGTATATCATTTTCAGGAATGCGCTCTCCGAACGTTGGATGATGAAAGTAATGGTATAGGTGTTTGTTTTGCCATTTTCAGCAGTCACCTTGATGGTTTGTACATTGCTAGAGAGGATGTTGAGTACTTTTTGTGACTCTTCACCTTTGTCGAATGTTACGGTAGGGATTGTTGTTACACCCATTGGCAGGGTGACAGTATAATCAAACGTATCGGGATTGAAGTTCTCTAATGGTTGACCATCTAGGTAGATCATGCCGAGCGAAGCATTGTCGGATGTGGCTACAGAGAAGTGAAGGATATAGGTTTGGCTAGCACCCGTTTGTGGACGAACGGTGATTTTATAATCGCCATTGATGCCGCCAGAGCGTACAGTGACTGTCTGATATTCATCTGCTTGGTCGTATGTGATAACTGGCAATTGAGTTGTGCCTTTAGGCAATGGACAGTTATATTCTAGGATATCTGGACTAAATCCTTCGAGTGGCTGACCATCCAAATAGATCATCTTTAGGGTTGCATCGGTAGCTTTATGTACCGAGAAAGTAATCTGATAGATGGTGCTATTGCCATTTTGTGCGGTAACAGTAATGCGGGTAGTTCCATTGATACCACCAGTGAGAATATTGACCGTTTGGTATTCATCTCCTTTGTCAACGGAAATCTCTGGCAATTGTGTAGTACCGATAGGCAATGTATAGGTATAGGATGTTTTTTCTGCAGAGAAGTCTGCCAAAGGTTCTCCTCCTACATAAATCATATTGAGTGCAGAGATTTCTGATTTTGCTGTAGTTACAACAATTTTATACTCAGTTTGGTTTATACCGTTGCCAGCTACGACAATAATTTTGCTTACTCCATCAATTCCGCCTTCTTGAACAGTAACAGTTTGTGAACTTTCACCTTTTTCGTAGGTAATCTTAGGCAATTCGGTAGTACCGACAGGCAAGTTGACATAGTAGGTTGTTTGATTAGGATCAAAATTAGGAATTAGATTATCACCCATTTGCAGACTCTTGAGGAGTGAGTAATCGGATGCTTCGAGTTTGAAGGTCAACTTATAGATTTTTGGAGTAGGGTTGCCTGGTGTAGATACACTGATTTGGTAGACACCACCATTCAATACTGAAGGTGCAGTATGTTTAATGGTTTGCTCGCCATCAGGGTATGCTGAAATAGCTTCTACTTCTGGAAGAGAAGTGGTAGATGTAGGCAATGAAACACGATAGCTGGTTTGATTAGGAGTAAAGCCAGATACGGATTGGCCGTTAACCTTGATATCTTGTAATGTATTATCTGCTAATAATGCCACTTTGAATAGGATGGTATATGTAGCAGTAGTTTTCTTATCTGCAGCAGTAACAGTGATTGTGGCTGTACCAGTAGTGCTAGTAGGTTGAGTGATAGAGATGTTTTGCTCATCCTCTTGTGCCTCTGCGCTGATTTGTGGTGCTTCTATAGTTCCATAAGGGAGTTCTACGATATAGTTATACAATGCAGGTTGGAAATTGCTGATAGCCTTGCCATTGACAAAGATGTTGGCCAATTTAGCATTGGTACTAGCTTCGCGTACAAATTTAATTTTGTAGGTGGTGGTACTTTTATCATCCTCTGATTTAACAGTGATAGTAGTAGGTGCGCCATCAATCTCGCCATTTGTGATGCTGATTTCGTTACCGTCTAATTTACGACCTGGGAAGTTGACTGTAGTACCACGTGCATTGGTGATACTACCGGCACCACGTAGAGCTTCGATATTAGGAATAGTAGTGGCAGAACGACCGAGTGAATAGGTTTGTTCTTCTGAACTATTAGGGTCGAATCCTTTCCATTCTTTTCCACCAATATAGAGTTTATCGATTTTAGATGAGTAGATTAGTTCTACATCATCTACATAGAGCGCATTATCTTTGTATAAACCAGAATTTGCACGGAAATTAGGGTAGTTAGATGCAGAGAAAATGATGTTCATCATCGTAGGAACATCATTGTTTAGATAGTAGATAGGTACACGGATGTTGGTCCATTCTCCATATTGTTTTTTCTCACGCCACATACCCTCAGCAATTTGATTTGCCTTTTGGTCGGTACCACATTCGTTAGCATCAAGTGCCAAGCGTATATCGCTTTCTTCGTTGGTTTGGCTAATAGAGGTACATCCGCCAGATTTGCTTTTATACGAACTACTTTTTGCTGTGCCAGACCATGAATAGTAGAGAAGATAGAAGTCTTCTTTGGATGTATTATCTCCATTACCTGTACGTTTAATCCAAACAGACATACTATCGGGACGATAAGTGAATGTTATACCACCTGATGTGCCTGCTGTTGCAGTATTAGTGCTTAGTCCTTCGAGATAACTCCAAGGTTTTCCTAGAGAGAAATATCCAGGTGAGAGTTCTGTGATGCCCAAAGCTCCTACTTCTGTAGCTTTGACCATTAGTGAATAATTACCAGTGTGTCCAGCTTCTTGATGGGCTAGATTGAAATGAAAACCAACCTGTGTGATATTACTAGTATACCAATCTTTAGGCTGAATTTCTCCGTTGTACTTTTCTCCACTCCAGTCTTCAAAACTAGGATTAGGGACTTGTTGAGCTTGCATAGTTGTGCCACATGTGATGAGCATAATCATCATAGTGAATAGCACAGAGTAGATTTTTTTCATAATTATGTTGTTTGTTAATATTTTCGTGTTAAATATTCATATTTTAAGATTTGTGCGATGAAAAATGCGCCTATAAATCCAAAATACGCTGCAAAATTAATATATATATTCTAAATGTGCAAATTTTGTCGCGTGTGCGCGTGTGTTTTATTAAAGTGTGGTACTTTTTTCCAAAGAAATGATATGTTTTAAATACAAAGAGAAACTACCCGCTAGAAGCAAGTAGTTTCTTTTATTTACGTAAGTATACTATGAATAAGTAGGTTACATATTTGCGTTGTAGTATTGAGGATTACCCGTTACTTCTTCGCCTACGAAGGAGGGTTTGTCGAATGTTTGTTGTTCGTTTTCTAGCTCTAGTTCAGCGATTACTAATCCCTCTAATCGTCCATGGAATTCATCCACTTCCCATATGAGAGGAGATGATGTTATATGGTTATTATTCGATGTAGCCGGGATGAGCCAACGGGTCTTTTCTATTACGCCTGGTAAGCATAGATTAATCAGCATTTGGGCATCATTGACATCAATTTCTTTTTCCCATTCGAAGCGTGAGAATCCTAGTTCATTGGGTTTGGATTTTATGGTGAGGAATGCTTTTCCTGCGCCATCTGGGGATGTTTTAATGCGCACTCTAACAGTACTGTCAGGATCTTTGCTGATATATCCTTGCGTAATTGTAAAGTGGTTGTTAGCCAGTTGCTTATACGAATCGTTATTGACTAAGAACTTGCGTTCGATTTCAATATTCTTCATTCTTTTTACCTTTCTCGTATTACTTATCCCCTTTACGTTTGCTGGTCATATTTACCAGATGTGCGATGCTATGGTACTCAATACCCGAGTGGGTGGTGAGTCCAATCTCGCAAGTTCGTGAATTGCTAACACCCATAGTGGCACCTGCTTTCTGGATTTGTGGTTTGAGTTTGCGCAGTGCCCATTCATTGAGTTCGGGATCCGTAAATCCTTTGTCGCCTGCGAAAGCGCAACATCCAATTTCCTCTGGCACTAGCACATTGTTGGCGCAAGCTTTTGCTACACGCACAATCGTTTCGGCTAGTCCCATCTGCTTGGTAGAGCAAGTTACGTGGACTGCTACGCAGGCATCTAGTGGGGTTATTTCCAAGTCGCTTAGTACGTATTTATCAATAAACTCAGCTGGCTCGTATAGGTGAAGATGTTGCATAGTATGGCGCATGCGATGCAGGCATGGACTTTGGTCACAAAGCACAGGCCAACGACCATTGTCGCTTGCCTTTAGCAGTGCTAATTCCAATTCAGCAGCTTTGCGTTGTGCTTCATCTGGCATACCTTTGCTTTCCCAGATTGTACCACAGCACAGGTTCTCCATGTTGGCAGGGAAGATGACTTCGAATCCTGCTTTGTTGAGCAGTTCGGTCATTTCGTTGATTAGTGGTTTACCTGGTGTACTTAATCGTTGGTTGAGACATGATGGGAAGTATACAACGCGCTTGTCAGTTAATCCTTTTAGTCCGTTGATAGCTCCATAATCTTTTGCCATTTTGATGTCTTTGGAACGTACAGGGGCTGGCAATGATGGTGTCCATAATGGGATTAATCCTCCAGATGCGTTATGCATTACTTTGCCAGCTACTGTGGTTAACTTGTCGCCAATGACTGTTTTTGCCACATTGGCTACGCCTAGTATGCCAGTAAGTGCAGTACCGATGCTTGCAAGATTCTTTCCAGCCCAGTAGCCGATAGCTTTTCCAGCTTGGCTCATGTCGTGCTCGCGTACCAAGTGGATGTATTCTCCTACATTGATTTTAATAGGGCATGAGGTGGAGCATAGTCCATCTCCTGCGCAGAGGTTGCGACCAATATGTGCAAACTCTTTTTTAAGTTGTTTGGCCAATGCTGCATCGGCTTTGTTGCCTGCTGCTGCGGATAATGATAGGCGTTTTAGTTCGCGTTGGACTACGATACGCTGACGGCTAGATAGTGCAAATCCGCAGCTTACGCAGTTGACTTCGCAGAATCCACATTCGATACAACGGTCAATCATTGGATGTACTTCAGGCAATGGTTTGATATGTTGCAGATACGATTGTGGGTCTTCGTTGAAGATAACGCCGGGGTTCATGATGTTCTCTGGGTCGAAGAGTTTTTTTACTTCGCACATGAGTTCGTATGCATCATCTCCCCATTCACGGCGTACAAATGGCGCCATGTTGCGTCCTGTACCATGCTCTGCTTTGAGACTTCCTTGATAATGATCTACCACAAGGTCCACGACTGCACGCATCATATGGTCGTATTGTTCGATGGCAGCAGGAGTATCAAAATGCTGATTAAGGATGAAGTGGTAGTTGCCCTCTAGAGCATGACCATAGATGACAGCATCAGGATAGTTGTGCTCGCGGAAGAGTTGTTGCAAATCGAGTGTTGCCTCTGCTAGGTGTTCGATAGGGAAAGCGATATCTTCGATGAGACAGGTGGTTCCTACTTCTCGTGTAGCACCTACAGCAGGGAAGATGCCCGAGCGCATAGCCCAATACTTGCTTGTAAGTGCAGGGTCGGAAGTGAAACGTGCCTCTTGGCAGAGTGTATAAGTTTGTAGAACCTGTTGAAGTACGGCGTTCTTTCTGTTGAGTTCCTCCAACGTAGTAGCATCGGTGCGAATAAGTACGGCACCAGCATCAGCAGGCAAGCCTTGCAGTTCAGGGAAAGATTTTTCCTCTGTTTGCATGGCTTTTCGGTCGAAGAATTCAGCAGCAGATAGCATGTTGGTTGCTTTCATCTCGATGATGGCTTCGCATGCAGATTTTGTAGTAGGGAAAAGCAGCAATGCGGATGCTGAGAAAGGACAAATATCTGCAGTAGTCATCGTGATGGAAGAAAGGAAAGCAAGCGTGCCTTCGCTACCTACCATAAGGTGAGCGATGATATCGAATGGATCGGAGTATTCTACAAAAGGCAGAATGGTTAGACCGGTAACATTCTTGATACTATATTTGCGTTTTATTCGCTCTGTGAGTAGGGCATTCTTGCGTGTCTTGTCGCGTAATTCTTCGATTTTGCGTAGGAACTGTGGGTGGCTCATTGCAAAAGCAGCACGACTCTTCTCATCTCCAGTATCAAGCAATGTGCCATCTGGCAGGATGATACGTACAGATTTCAGAGCACGATAGCTATTGGCATGTGTACCACAGCACATACCCGAGGCATTGTTCATGACAATACCGCCTACCATTGCAGATTTGATACTAGCAGGGTCTGGCGTGAAATATTTGCCATACGGACGCAAAATATCGTTTACTCGCTGACCGATGATACCTGGTTGCAGGGTGATTGTTTCGGCATCTTTTCCAATGGTGTATTGTTCCCATTTCTTTCCACATACAACGAGCAGACTATCGCTGATAGCTTGTCCGCTAAGACTAGTACCTGCAGCGCGGAAGGTGATATGTTTACCCTCCTTGTGTGCACGTTTTAGAATGGCTTGTACGTCTGCTTCTGTGGCAGGGTGCAGCACTTCTTGTGGGATAAGGCGATAGAAACCCGCATCGGTTCCCCACGCCAATCGTTCGATATATTTGTTCATTTTTGTTGTGTTGTATTCTTCTTAGGTAGTTAAGGTTTTAGATTTTATTACTTATATAAGTAATATTTGCTAGATGCTTTGCGATACCATTCTACATCTTTGTACCAGTATTCGCGGATATCTTCCCAGGAATAGCGTTTGCCAAACTCTTCGCGGATGTGTCCTGTACCGCACACCTTGTCGAACATGTTGAATCGTTTTTGGTTGCAGAGTTCGAACCAATCTTTCTCTGGCCATAAGCGCATCATTTCTTGTACTACGAGGAACTGTATTTCGCTTAGTCTAGCTACTTCGTAATCAAGGATATGTATTTGTACACCTTCGCATAATTCGCCTTTGAATACGCTATAGTATGGTTTGAAATAGATAGGGCGAAACTCTATGCCAGGCAGGTTCAGGGCGTTGAGAGCCGTAGCAAGACTATCGGCATCGATCCATGGTGCACCCATGATCTCGAAAGGCAGTGTGTATCCAACACCGATATTCACATAGCCAAATTCGCCGAAGATACCCGTTACGCAGTAGAAGATAGCAGATTTGCCTTGTGGGCAGTGAGGTGAAGCAACGATCCATTCGAGTCCTGTTTCATCCCAAGTCATGTCGCGTTTCCATCCTTTCATCTTGACTACGTGAAGATTACATTTATTCTCGTAGTCGGTAGCATTGAGATACAATGCCAACTCACCTGGTGTTTGACCATATACATAAGGAATGCGGAATTGGCTGACAAACGAGTAGTATCCATCCTCAACTACGTTTCCTTCGATTTTATTGCCACCAAGTGGGTTAGGACGGTCGAGCACGACTAGTTCTTTTCCGTGTTCGATACATGCTTCCATAAGCATACCGAGCGTGGATATATAGGTGTAGGAGCGGCAACCGTTGTCTTGGATATCATATACCATCACATCGATCTCGTCCATCATCTCTTTGTTAGGTTTTTTTGTTTTTCCGTAGAGAGAATACATAGGCAAGCCCGTTTTTGCATCTACGTCGTTTGCGACCACATCGCCAGCGTGCACGTTGCCACGCACACCGTGTTCAGGTCCATAGAGTGCGACAAGATTGACATTTTCAGCTTCCCATAGGATGTCAATAGTAGATTTGAGTTGGCTATCTACACCCGTAGGGTTGGTAGTCAAACCTACACGTTTTCCTTCTAAGATTTTGAAGTTTTGGTCGCGAAGAACTTCGATACCAGTTTTTACGTTAGCTCCGTTTACGTTAGTGATGAGGAGCAGTAGCAAAGCTACGATAATAGTTGAGATACGTTTCATATTATTTTTATGATATTAGTTTACAATTGTATTTGCCATACGTGGCATTTGCGCATACTTATACAAATTACGCTGCAAAGGTACTACTTTTTTTGTACATATGCAAGCAAATCGTTAAAAAACGCGATAAGTGGTTTGTAAAAGGGCGATATTTGTGGTGTGCTGTTTCTTGTAAAAAGTGCTAAATCTATAGATAATTATTGTGAGATGATAGCATAAAATCTGCTTAATCACTAACTAATCACTAAGTAATCACTAACTAATCACTAACTAATCACTAACTAAATTGAGTGTTTTGTAGGTGATTTATTGGGAGAATTAGGTCATTCTTGTGCGTAAAATGTATTTTTTTCCTAAAAAATTTGCACAATTCAAAAAAAGGTAGTACCTTTGCAGCCGCTTTTGGGAAGTGCGGGTGGAAATGTACCGCTTTTGCACGACCAAAAAGATATTTCAGCTAATATCTGGAAGGATGGGTGAGTGGCTGAAACCAACAGTTTGCTAAACTGTCGTACGGGTAACTGTACCGGGGGTTCGAATCCCCCTCCTTCCGCCAAGAAGTAAGGATGCCACAAAGTGATGAGTGAGGCATCCTTTTTTTATCGAAAAACTGTAAAGACTTGATTATGAAAAGAAAAAATATCATTCTTCTTTCCGTCATAGCGGTGATCTTTTTAGCTATTGGTGGATTTTTAGCAAAGCAATATTATCACTATTCAGTATCTAACTTTGTGAGTCACGATGGTGAAGTGCATAGTTATCATGTGTACCCTGATATGACCAGTGATTCGTTGATGTCGGAGATGTTGGGCGATTATGATATGACTTCGGACTTGGCATGGTGCTTGCATTGTCAGTATCTGAAGTATGAGCAACCCAAACCAGGATACTATCGTTTTGCTGCTGAAATTGGGAACCGTGAACTGATTCGTCGTTTGCAATTGGGCGAGGAGACTCCTATCCGTTTGTCGTTCACTCAGTCGGTACGTACGCCAGCTCAGTTGGCAGGACTGATGGGCAAGAAACTCTTGTTAGATTCTGCGGAAGTGATTCAGCGACTGACAGATAAAGAGTATATGGCTCATTTTGGATTAACCCCCGAAACGGCTACTTGTTTGTTTATTCCTAATACCTATGAGGTGTATTGGACTATGACAGCCGATCAGCTTTTCGCGCGTATGTATAAGGAATATCAACGATTTTGGAATGAGGATCGTCAAGCGAAAGCAAAGAAGTTGGGTTTGACCCCTGTTGAGGTGGCTACATTGGCCTCGATTGTGGCGTCGGAGACCAACAAGAAAGATGAATATCCCATTATCGCCTCGTTGTATTTGAATCGTCTGCGCAAGGGTATAGCGCTGCAAGCTTGTCCAACGGTGATTTATGCGGTAGGCGATTTCTCGCTTCGCCGTGTATTGAAACGTCATTTGCGTATAGATTCTCCTTATAATACTTACACGCATCAAGGATTGCCTCCAGGACCCATTCGTTTGGTTCGTCCCGATGTGATTGATGCGGTGTTGAATGCCCCCAAGACAGACTATTTGTATATGTGTGCCAACCCTGATTTTTCGGGTACCCACGTTTTCTCCTCTAGCTATGCCAAACATAGTACCGTGGCAAGGCAATACCAACACGAACTGAATAAACGAAAGGTAAAATAACCCGCTCCTCCCTTCTGAATGTACCGCCTTACATCTCCATACCAACCGATGGGTGATCAACCCGAAGCCATTCGCCAACTAGTGGATGGTTTGCGTGTTGGAGCTACAGCACAGACCCTGTTGGGCGTTACGGGTTCGGGAAAGACTTTTACCATAGCGAACGTGATTGCTGAGGTGAATCGTCCCACCTTGATCCTCAGTCATAATAAAACACTTGCTGCACAACTATATAGCGAGATGCGGCAGTTTTTTCCACATAACGCGGTAGAGTATTTTGTGTCGTATTATGAATACTACCAGCCTGAGGCCTATCTTCCTGATACTGATGTATATATTGAAAAGGATCTAGCCATTAATGAAGAGATTGATCGCTTGCGATTGAGTGCCATTTCAGCATTGCTGAGTGGACGCAAAGATGTGATTGTGGTGTCGTCGGTTAGTTGCTTATATGGCATAGGTAACCCGCAGGATTTTAGTCAGTCGTGTATTACCGTTTCGAAAGACAAACCAATGGTAATGAGCGGATTACTGAAGGATCTGGTGGATGCTCAGTATATTCGTAACGATGCAGAACTGACACGTGGACGATTTCGAGTGAAGGGAGATACAGTGGATATCGCCTTGGCATATGCGGATTATATTCTTCGCATAGAGTTTTTTGGCAATGAGATAGATGCTATTTCTACACTTGACCTCGTAACTCTGGAAGTGATAGATGAGTTTGAGGCATATAATATTTATCCTGCTACCATTTTCTGTACGAATGCCGATAAAATGGCATCTGCTATCGCACAGATCAAGTTGGATTTGGCTACGCAAGTACTACATTTCCAGGATATTGGCGAGCCACTATATGCCAAGCGAATCGAAGAACGTGTGAAATATGACTTGGAGATGATTCAAGAGTTGGGATACTGTTCTGGCATTGAGAATTATAGTCGTTATTTCGATGGACGTGAAGCGGGAACGCCCCCATATTGTTTGTTGGATTATTTCCCTAAGGATATGCTATTGGTGATAGACGAGAGCCACGTTACTGTTCCGCAGATTCGTGCTATGTTTGGTGGTGATAAGGCACGTAAAGATAACCTAGTTCAGTATGGTTTTCGTTTGCCAGCAGCTCGCGATAACCGTCCTTTGACTTTTGAGGAGTTTGAGGAAAAAACGGGTCAAACGATCTATGTATCCGCTACTCCTGCGGATTATGAGCTTAAGCGTTCGGAGGGTGTGTGCATAGATCAGCTTATCCGCCCTACAGGTTTGCTGGATCCAGAGATAGAGGTGCGTCCATTGGAGCATCAAGTGGATGATTTGATGGAGGAAGTTCGATTGCGTGTAGAAAGAGAAGAACGCGTATTGGTGACTACACTCACTAAACGCATGGCAGAAGAGATGGATGAATATTTGCGTCGATATGGTGTACGTTCGGCATATATTCATTCGGATGTTGATACCTTGGAGCGTGTGCAGATTATGGAGGACTTGCGACGCGGTATATATGATGTGTTGGTAGGTGTAAACCTTCTGCGTGAGGGCTTGGATTTGCCCGAAGTGAGTCTGGTGGCTATTCTGGATGCTGACAAAGAAGGGTTCTTGCGAGACCATCGTTCTCTTACTCAGACGGCAGGTCGTGCTGCGCGCCACGTGAATGGACACGTGATTATGTACGCCGACCATATCACGCCATCGATGAAACGAACGATAGATGAGACCAACCGTCGTCGTGCTAAACAGATGGCATATAACGAAGCAAATAATATTACTCCAACAGCACTCAACAAAAAGATTGAAGGGAGCCCCTTGATAGCACTTATGCGAAAACAGCAAGAAGAACAGCAAGTGCTAGAAAAGAAGATACAAGAAGGATGGAAAACTGCCGCTTGGCAACAATATAATGCCAAGGACTTACGCAAAGCTATAGATAAGCAGCGCAAAGCGATGTTGGCTGCGGCAAAGGAGTTGAATTTTGATGTTGCAGCTCGATTGAGAGATGAATTGCTAAAGATGGAAGACAAACTACAAGCGATGGAATAAGCCATCGCTTTTTATTTCTGCCATTTTGTCAGTCTTTTTGTTGTTGGCAAAGTTTTTGTATAATGGATAGTGTCCGTAGGGATATTTACACGTAATTGTTAACTACAAACTATCTATATTATGAGCAAAAAAGGAAATATCGGGGTAACATCAGATAATATATTCCCCGTCATTAAGAAATTTTTGTATTCCGATCACGAGATTTTTCTCCGTGAGTTGATTAGTAATGCGGTAGATGCTACCCAAAAACTGAAAACTCTCGCCTCTGTAGGCGAAGCCAAAGGCGAGTTGGGTGATACACGCGTGCGCGTGCTAATTGATAAAAAGAAAAAGACCCTTACCGTACAAGACCATGGTATTGGTATGACCGCTGAGGAGGTGGATAAATATATCAACCAAATCGCTTTCTCTGGTGCTGAGGAGTTTGTGAATAAATACAAGGACAAAGCTGAAGCTATTATCGGTCACTTTGGTTTGGGATTCTATTCTGCTTTCATGGTAGCGGACAAAGTGGAGATCTTCTCCCTCAGCTATCAAGAGGATGCAAAGGCCGTTCATTGGTCATGCGACGGTTCGCCTGAGTACACGATGGAAGAGACCATCAAGGCGGAGCGCGGAACAGATATTGTATTGCATATCAACGACGAATACGCTCAGTATCTGGAAGATGCAACCGTAGAGGGACTGCTTACAAAGTACTGCAAGTTCTTGCCTGTAGAGATTGCATTTGGCAAGAAGAAAGAGTGGAAGGACGGCAAGCAAGTAGAGACCGACGAGGATAATATCATCAACGATGTTAATCCTGCTTGGACACGTAAACCAGCAGATCTGACCGATGAGGATTACCAGAAGTTCTATCATCAGCTTTATCCTCATCAAATGGATGAGCCACTCTTCCATATCCATCTGAATGTGGACTATCCATTTAACTTGACGGGTATCTTATACTTCCCACGTATCAAGAATAATATTGATATTCAGCGTAATAAGATTCAGCTCTATTGCAACCAAGTGTTCGTGACCGATGAGGTGGAGAATATCGTACCACAATACTTGACATTATTGCATGGTGTGATAGACTCGCCAGATATTCCGCTGAATGTGAGCCGTTCGTACTTGCAAAGCGACAACAATGTGAAGAAGATCTCTTCGCACATCACCAAGAAGGTTGCTGACAAATTGGCAGAGATATTCAAGAACGACCGCGAGGACTTTGAGAAGAAATGGGACGACATCAAACTCTTTATCCAATACGGTATGCTCAGCGATGAGAAGTTCTACGACCGTGCTGTGGGCTTTGCGTTGCTCAAGAATATTGACGGCAAGTACTTCACTTTCGAGGAGTACAAAGCACAAGTCAAAGACGCTCAAACCGACAAGAATGGCGACCTCATCATGCTGTATGCACAAGACGCTGATGCTTCTTACGCCTACATCCAACGCGCAAAAGAGAAGGGTTATGACGTGCTCCTCATGGACGGCGAACTGGATGTGCACGCTATGTCGCAATTCGAGCAAAAGAGCTATGGCGATGGCAGCGACGACAAGAAGCAGATGATTCGCTTCGTGCGCGTAGATTCAGATGTGATTGAGAACTTAATCCAGAAAGAAGACAAAGCCAAAGTGGAACTGACAGCCAATGAGGAAGATGCATTGCGCTACAGTTTCGAATCTCAGTTGCCTAAAACCGATAAAACCAACTATGCAGTTACATTGGAAGCCGTATCGGCTGATGCACTTCCTGTTTTCCTCACCCAAAATGAGTTTATGCGCCGTATGAAAGAGATGTCGGCTCATCAACAGGGTATGTCGTTCTACGGCAATATGCTTGACCAATACAACTTGGTCATCAATACTGCTAATGACAAGGTGAAAGTTCTGCTCGCAGAGATTACCGATGCTTGCGCCGAAGGTACAGCTCCAATCGTAGAGCAGATTGCTGCTAAACAAGCAGAAGAGAAGACATTGCAAGAGGCACAGAAGGGTAAGAAAGATGCCGACCTCACCCAAGAGGAGAAGGATGCTGTGACCAACGTAACCAAGGAGTTGGCTGCGCTCAAGCAACAGCTCAAGGAGCAATACAGCAACTACGCTGCTAGCAGCGATAAACTTCATCAGTTGATTGATATCGCTATGTTGGCAGCCGGTCAATTGAAAGGCGAAGCATTGGCGAAGTTTGTTAGTCGCTCGGTAGAACTCCTCTAAACATTGAACAGAAGTCCGAAGGGCGTTTACTAAACAAAATCCCCACTCAGCGGTGGGGATTTTTTATCTTCTATCAGGGAATTCTCCGTATTCTTCGAAGGTGTAGTTCAAGAAATCATTGATGGGTTTGGCTGCACAGGCCATCTCTGTCGCCAAATCTATAAAATCGGGTGCACAGACTTGTTCATTCGTTAATGGAGTAGAGAATGTATAACACTTGCGTTTTAGCCAATCGGCATGCTCAAAGTCAGCAGGGAATCCTTGTGGTACTTTCTTGAGCATATACTCCGTATCAAAGTCTTGGAAATACTTGTTGGTTACGGGATTAGAAAAGATAGACTCTACCTCGTCATAGTTCGCCAATATCTCTCGACGGACGGCATGCAGCAAGTCCTTATTTGGACACCACATACCTCCACCAAACATGCAGCGATCGGGTTGAATGTGGATGTAATACCCACCTCTATCGCTTTTCTTACCACCTTTCACTGCGGGGAACACTCCAAACCACTCTTTGAAGGGACGTTTGTCGGGTGAGAAACGTACATCGCGATAGATGCGCCAAATACAATCTTTAGGTTGCAGTGCTGCTAAATCGGGGTCCATTTCTGCCAAACGTTCTAGCCATTGAGCCGTAAATAGTTCAAAACGCTGTTGGCAATCGCGATACCAATCCTTATGCTCATTAAACCATTCACGGTTATTGTTGCACGATAATTCCGTCAAAAATGTAAGTATTTCTTTCATATTCCAAAAAAAAGTAGTACCTTTGCAATCGCGTTGCTTTGTAGCCCCATCGGGAATCGAACCCGAATCTAAGTCTTAGGAGGACCTTATTCTATCCATTGAACTATAGGGCCTTGCGTTGGGCACTACCGATTTGTGGCTGCAAAGGTACAAAAAAAAAAGTATATGGCAAAACAAAAGGCGAATTTTTATGTAGTTTGGCAAGGTCGCGAGGCGGGAATCTACGACTCGTGGGCTGCGTGCGAAACTCAAGTGAAAGGTGTGGCAGCTAAATACAAAGGTTTTGCCACGCTTGCTGAAGCTGAGCAAGCTTTTGCTGCTAATCCGGAAGATTATATCTCGCGAAATCTAACAGCGAAGCGGTCTAGTAGCGAAGCGATCCAACAGCAAAGCGGTCTAACGTCTCCTATTCTCCCCGCCCTAGCTGTAGATGCTGCATGCTCGGGAAATCCTGGATTAATGGAGTTTCGTGGCGTGATAGCTGATACGAGAACGCAGGTATTTCACCGAGGTCCGTATGTGGGGGGCACAAACAATATAGGCGAATTTCTTGCCATAGTATTAGGACTCGCATATCTTAAAAAAGAGAAATTAGACTGGTCTTTATATTCTGATAGTAAGACGGCCATCGTATGGGTACGGCAAAAGCAGTGCAAGACTAAAATTGAATGGAATGCCCAGAATCAAGACTTGCTTTTGGCTGTTCGAGCTGCCGAAAAATGGCTAAATGAAAATACTTGGACCACTCCAATCTATAAGTGGGATACTGAACATTGGGGTGAAATCCCTGCCGATTTTGGACGAAAATAGCGTTAGAATACCCTTTTTTGTAAAACAAAAATAGCAAATGCATAAAAAATTTGCACATTTCACAAATTTTCTGTAATTTTGCAGCGAATTTGAAAAATAGGGTTTAAAACAACCAACCCAGAGCACCTTAATAGAACATATAGAACAAAATTAATATTAATTTTTTAAAACTTTTACAACAATGACAAAAGTAGGTATTAATGGTTTTGGCCGTATCGGACGTTTCGTTTTCCGTGCTGCTATGAAACGCAATGACATCGAGATCGTAGGTATCAACGACCTCTGCCCAGTAGATTATTTGGCATACATGCTCAAGTACGACACCATGCACGGTCAGTTCGAAGGAACTATCGAGGCTGATGTTGAGAACAGCAAACTCATCGTTAACGGTAAAGTTATCCGCGTAACTGCAGAGCGCAACCCAGCTGATTTGAAATGGGATGAGGTAGGTGCAGAGTACGTAGTTGAGTCTACTGGTTTGTTCCTTTCTAAAGACAAAGCTCAAGCTCACTTGGAAGCTGGTGCTAAATATGTAGTTATGTCTGCTCCTTCTAAGGACGACACTCCAATGTTCGTTTGCGGTGTAAACGAGAAGACCTACGTTAAGGGTACACAATTCGTATCTAACGCTTCTTGCACCACCAACTGCTTGGCTCCTATCGCTAAGGTATTGAACGACAAATGGGGTATTACCGATGGTTTGATGACTACTGTTCACTCTACCACCGCTACTCAAAAGACTGTTGACGGTCCATCTTTGAAGGACTGGCGTGGTGGCCGTGCTGCTTCTGGCAACATCATTCCTTCTTCTACAGGTGCTGCTAAGGCTGTAGGTAAAGTTATTCCTGAGCTCAACGGCAAACTCACTGGTATGGCTATGCGCGTTCCTACTTTGGACGTTTCTGTAGTTGACTTGACTGTTAACTTGGCTAAGCCAGCTACTTATGCTGAGATCTGCGCAGCTATGAAAGAGGCTTCTGAGAACGAGTTGAAGGGTGTACTTGGTTACACTGAGGATGCAGTTGTATCAAGCGACTTCTTGGGTGACACCCGCACATCTATCTTCGATGCTAAGGCTGGTATCGCTTTGACCGACACCTTCGTTAAGGTTGTTAGCTGGTACGACAACGAGATCGGTTACTCTAACAAGGTTCTCGACCTCATTGCTCACATGGCAACAGTTAACGCTTAATCAGTCACTGATTGACATTTTGAGGGCTCCTTTTCAAGGGGTCCTCTTTTTTTGTCGCTTCATTGTTGGCTTTTATGAAAAATTCATTACCTTTATAAAAAATATACCTTGTATAATATAACTAACCATAAATGTACATTATGAGAAAGGTTTTAATGTTTCTGACGCTTGCCCTTGTGGCAGGGCTCTGCTCCGGCTGCAAGGAAAAGCACACTTTTGAGATAAAGGACGGCAAGTTCCTTTATGACGGAGAGAAAGTGCAACTCATCTGCGGTGAGATGCATTATCCGCGTATTCCGGTAGAGTATTGGCGTGACCGCATGCAGCGTGCCAAGGCAATGGGATTGAATACAGTGTCGGCCTATGTTTTTTGGGCTGTTCACGAACCGCAACCCGGCCAGTTCAATTTTGAAGGCCAGGCCGATATTGCCCGCTTTGTAGAGATTGCTGCCGAAGAGGGTCTTTTTGTGCTTCTTCGTCCGGGGCCGTATGTATGTGCCGAGTTTGATTTTGGCGGTTACCCCTATTGGCTGCAGAAAGACAGTACAATGAAATGGCGCAGCGATAACCCGGCTTTCCTTGCAGCATGCGAGCGTTATCTCAATGCGCTTGGCAAGGAACTTGCTCCGCACACTGTCACTAATGGCGGAAACATTATAATGGTGCAGGTTGAAAATGAATACGGTTCATACAGCGATGACAAGGTTTACCTTGGGAAATTGGCCGAGATGATAAAGAATGCCGGCTTCAATGTTCCTCTGATGACTTGTGACGGTTCAGGACAGATGCCCAACGGTTATATTCCGGGCATTCTCCCTACAGTGAACGGTGCCGTAGGTGAGGATATCATGACATCAATAGACCGTTTCTATCCCGGTGGCCCGTACTTTGTTGCCGAGTTCTATCCTGCATGGTTCGATGTATGGGGGCTGCCTCACTCTGCTGTGAACTACCAGCGTCCGGCCGAGCAGCTCGACTGGATGCTCAGTCACGATGTGTCGGTAAGCATATACATGTTCCATGGCGGTACAAACTTTGCATATACCAACGGCGCGAACACAAACAACGGTTCATATGAGCCACAGCCTACAAGCTATGATTATGATGCTCCGCTTGGCGAGTATGGCAATGCTTATCCCAAATACCATGCTTTCCGCGAGGTTATTCAAAAAAACCTTCCCGAAGGTGTTACATTGCCCCCGGTTCCGGCCGACAACCCGACAACAACATTTGCCGAGGTTGAACTCACCGAATGGGCACCGCTCTCTGTTGCTTATGGCGAGCGTGTGGAGTCTGAAAATACTCTCACAATGGAAGATATGAATCAGGATTACGGCTACATCCATTATGAAACAACTGTTGCAAACCCCGTCAAGGGTAAACTTGTAATTGATGAGTTGCGTGACTATGCAGTCGTTGTCCTTAACGGTAAGGTTGTGGGTAGCATTGACCGCCGCTTCCACCAGAATTCAATTGAAATTGAGGTTACTGAGCCGAATTCTGTACTCGAGATACTTGTTGAGAACGGCGGACGCGTGAACTACGGCAAGGACCTTGTAAACAACCTAAAGGGTATAACCAAAGGTGTTACTCTTGCAGGTGAGGAACTTAAGGGGTGGACTATAACTTCTCTTCCGCTCTACCGTGCAGAGGTCGACAAGTTCGTCTTCCCTAAACTGCGTTACGAAGGTAATCTCCCCGGTTTTTATCGCGGAACATTCACCATAGACAAAGTAGGCGATACATTCATTGACATGACAGGCTGGGGCAAGGGTGCCGTTTGGGTAAACGGCCGTTCGCTTGGAAAGTTCTGGGGCATTGGTCCTCAGCAGACAATCTATTTGCCGGCTCCATGGATGAAGGAGGGAGAGAATGAAATTGTTGTCTTTGAGATGGAGGCTACCGGCAAACGTT
Source organism: Paludibacteraceae bacterium (assembly GCA_045531475.1). Classification (GTDB taxonomy): domain Bacteria; phylum Bacteroidota; class Bacteroidia; order Bacteroidales; family Paludibacteraceae; genus Colicola. The sequence continues at coordinate 2,643 of JAZSEB010000025.1, read as the reverse complement.
CGCTTCGCGGTCTTGACAAACCGGTGCTCAATGTGCTTGGTCCCGACAAGAATGCCTTTAAGACATCGCGCAAGTACAACCGTGTCCCTGTGCTCGATGAGTTTGACGGAATCTTCAAAGGTACTGTAGAGAAGAAGAGTGGTTGGCAGGAATTCACCTTTGACGGCATGAAGACCTTGCGTCACTTGTGTATTGACATCCAAAGTACATACGACGGTAAGAATTCATGTATCTGTGAGATTGAGTTGCTTGACGAGAACGGCAACCCAATCAACAAGAAGAAGTGGGAGATTGTGCACACTAATACCGAGGCGCTGGGTGAGGGTGTTGCTGAGGATATGATTGACGGCAACGAGTCTACCTACTGGCACTGCGCATGGAAGAAGGATGTGAAACCGTTGCCTCATCAGATTATTGTTGACCTTGGCAACATACGCACCGTTAAGGGATTCCGCATCTGCATGCGCGATGTCAAACTTCCTGGCTGTATCAAGGATTTCCGTCTCTATGGCCGTCCGCAGTTCTTCCTGTACGAATAAGGGAATGCGTGTAGCAGGTTACGTAACCGATAAAAAGAAAAAACATACATTTTTGAATATAAAGAACAACGAAACAGCCAAAGAAAAGCAGAAGGATTAGAATATAAAAGACGCTGGCGACCACTTATTGCGGCCGCCAGCATCATATTCTAACATACTGTATATTCTGTTTGCTCAGTGTGAAATCAAATCTTAATCCACCATTTGGGCGATTGGTAACATTAATTGTACCGCCATGGAACTGAACGGCGTGTTTTACGATGGCAAGACCGAGACCTGTACCGCCCCTTTGGCGTGAACGGCCTTTATCTACGCGGTAGAATCGTTCGAACAAGTGGGGCAGTTGCTCTTCTTTAACACCATTGCCGTCATCCTCAAATCTTATTCTGCACATCTTGGCGTTATTCTCAAGCAATGATATATAGATGTTTTTACCTTCAGAGTAGGCAATGGCATTTTCGGTCAGGTTGCGGAATATTGAACCAATCAACGAGGGATTGCCATTAACAATAACCTTATTGCAGAAATCTGTATGGAGTGTCAATCGTTCTTCTTCAGGCATTACGTTCAATTCCTCGGCAACCTCATCTATTATTTCATTGATTGTCACCTCTTCTCGGTTAATTAGCGTGCTTCCATCCTCCATTCTGGTAATAAGCGACACGTCGTTGAGTAACCGCCGGAGACGCTCATTATGGGTATAGCATCGCTCAATAAGTTCCTGACGTTTCTCTTCGCTGAGGCTTATACCTGAAAGCAGGGTCTCAAGGCATACTTGGATAGAGGCAACCGGAGTCTTCAGTTCGTGGTTTATATTATTTGTGAGTTGTCGTTTGAGACGGTTCCTCTCCTGCTCGGCTTCATACCTGTTGACACGTTCTATGTTCTTTCCAAGTTTGCGAGTGGTAAAGTATGCCAATATACTCATAGCAAAACTAATGGAAATCATGACCATGAGAAATGACCAATCTGCTTCAAGCAGGTCGCGCAGTGTGTTTGAATATGGAATTGCTGTGCGCACGATTACTCTCTCACCTCGTGTCGCGGAGTAGAAATACTCGCGTCCGTCGCTTGCCGATTGTCTGCTAATATTATATCCAGAACCATAAATCAGTGCATCTGCGACTTCAGGGCGACCTCGGTGGTTGTCGAGCGAGTCAAGAGATATTGTATTGTCGTAAACCACAGCACCTGAAAGAGTGATAATAGATATTCGCAACTCATCAAAAGGCTTCTCATGGGTAGCAATGTAATCTTCATATGGTAACCCCTCCTCAACGGTATTGAGCAGATGGTGGTTGTATTGTTGAAGTTGCGCATTCAGGAACTCCGATTTATACTCTTTCTCACGCTGATATTGGAACCCGATGAAACAGAGTACAATTGTCCACGAAAATATGATTAACTGCAGAAAAAGCCGTTTGTGAAACGATATTTTAATCTCGGAAGCCATAACCAAAGCCTGAACGGGTTACAATATAAGAACCGTATGCTCCAATCTTAGAGCGTACTCTTGTGATATTTACATCAATGGTACGGTCTAACACGACTACCTCATCGCTCCAAACACGACTCAGTATCTGTTCTCGCGAACATATCTTTCCACGATGTTGAATCAAATAGGCAAGCAACTCGAACTCTTTTCGTGCCAACTTAACCTCCTCGCCATCGACTGTACAACGCTTAAACTCTAAATCGAGGCATAGTCCATCAACTACTAACCGGTTTATCTTTTCAGCAGGTGTGGTGTTAATGCTTTTATGGTTGACTGTACGGCGTAGAACACTCTTTACTCGTGCTATGACATTACGAACTGTATATGGTTTCATAATATAGTCATCGGCACCGAGGTTCAATCCCATAATCATATCGTCCTCTGTATCGCGTGCTGTGCAGAATATGATGGGAATATCGGCTGTCGCAACATCGGCTTTCAGCATTTTAGCCATCTTTATACCGCTGATTTCGCCCATCATAATATCAAGCAGAATAAGCGAATACTCTTTTAGATTATAACCAAGTGCCTGCTCTGCACTAAAAGCTGTATCTACATCATACCCCTCATTCTCGAGATTCAATTTCAGGACTTCACATAAAGTTTCCT
>JAZSEB010000018.1:0-49444 GCA_045531475.1 Paludibacteraceae bacterium | reverse complement strand
GAATGTAGTATCTTTGCATCCTCTTTCAAAGAGTCAACCTTTTTAGGACTCCAGTCAACCTTTTCAGGAAACGAGTCAAAAAAGTACGTTTTTTAAGATTATATATCAGTAATCGAGTCAACCTTTTTCAGGTTTAGTCATAACAAACAGCACTTTTTGAGTTTGGGAGTTTAGTCGGAGTTCTCTCGGTTGTCTCAGGGTTGTCTCTCGGTAAAATCGGGAAAGATATCAAGGAAGGTTCAAATACCGAAATCTTAATAAACAACACTTTTTATTTGATAAGTAGTTTGCAAATATCCCCAGCAACATATATGTGGGACGTATGCAGAGAAGTTGGCTGTAGTGGTGGAGAAGTTTGGCATGTAATTTGCAATAAGGTTTATGCAAACTAAGTTGGTTTGCATAAAAACTAAACCAAAATTATGAAACGTTTTCTTTTTCTTATGTGTCTATTATCAGGCGCATTGCTGATTGAGCAAGCAGAGGCTTGCACTGGCATTACCTTACGTACAGTAGACAACCATCCCGTGACAGCACGCACCATCGAATGGGCGGCTACGCCACTCACAACGATGTATGTGGTGGTTCCTCGTGGAGAAATGCAACAGTCCGTCTTGCCCGATGGCACCAAAGGTGGCAAGGAGTTTGTGGCAAAGTACGGATATGTGGGAGTAGCAGTGGAAGAAAGTCTTTTTGTCATGGAGGGAATAAACGAAGCTGGCTTAGGTGCTGGCCTGTTTTATTTCCCGCAGTATGGCGCCTATCCACCCTATGACCCCGCAAAAAAAGCAGAAAGCATCAGCGACATGCAGCTTGTAGCGTGGATACTGAGTAGTTTCTCCAGTATCAACGAGCTGAAAGCTGGCCTTTCTCAAGTACGCGTGATAGGTACTGATCCTCGTGCTTCCACCGTGCATTGGCGCATTACAGAGCCCAATGGGCGTCAGGTGGTGCTAGAGATAGTGAATGAGCAGCTCTGCTTCTATGAAAATCCACTAGGCGTGTTTACCAATTCACCTGAATTTACTTGGCACTTGACCAACCTGAACAACTATGTCAACCTATCTGCTGGGTCGATCAATCATCGTCAAGTAGGCAGTCTGTCGCTGAATGCCTTTGGGGGAGGAAGTGGTTTGCATGGTCTGCCAGGAGACATGACACCTCCTTCACGCTTCATTCGTGCAGCGTTTTTCCAAAGTACAGCTCCTCGTCTTGGGGATGAAGATGCCACCGTAGTGCAAGCGTTCCACCTGCTGAATAACTTTGATATTCCAGTTGGCGTACAATTCTCCGACCCTCGCGATGTACCCAACATGCCTAGTGCTACGCAAGTAACGATAGCATCTGACCTGGTGAATCAGCGATTATACTACCGCACGATGTACGACATGTCTATCCGCTGTATAGACCTGAAGGATATCAATTTTAAGCGTGTGGACTTCCAGTTCGCGCCATTGGATGCGGATAAACGTCAACCAATAGAGATGCTGAAGATTCGCTAGCGACTGTCGCGAGATTGAAAACTCAAATAAGGTGCCAATCGTTGTAGTTCGTCAGGCGTAAAACATGGCAAGCCGTTGAGCTGTTGCAGGTTGTGCAATTGAATCTTCTTGCGACGAAGTTCGTAGATAGCTTGTGCTTGCTCGAAACTAATGTATGGATGGCGATTGAGTTGTTCGGGACGTAGTACGTTGACCCTCAACTGGGCTACTATGGGCGTGTCAATGTAGAAGTGTAGGAAGATTGAATCGGCTGCAGAATCATTCAGCAGAGGTTGCAGTGCTTTGATCTCTCGCAATTGCTCTACCGATACGAACCCTCCCAATCGTTCACGATAGCGGATAATCTGCTTTGCACGGTAGCTACCGATGCCCCGAATGAGTTGTAGTTCGATGGTGTCGGTAGTTCGTAGATTGAGTGTAGTATCGCGTTTATGGCTGATATACTGGGGCATGGTGTCAGGAGATAAAGCGGCAATACTATCTCGCCGTTTGGCCCTGATGCTATCCCTGAAATGGTCCACCGCTGCGGTGTCAATCTTGATATATGGATATAGTGCGAGATACATGCTATCGCTCATGCCGTATAGTTTCTTCATATCTTCAGGCTGGCGATACCTGCCTCCTTTAGCACGGTACTTCAGCAAGTTGCTAGCTTGCCACTTCTTTAGTCCCAAGTGAATGAGTGTAGAACTATCTGCTGTGTTGGGGTCGAAAGGCTGGAGATGAATGGCGATGGTATCTCTGGGGTAGGTTTTCTTCCATTGTTTTTTGCGCAAAGAGTCTTGCTGCAGTTGATAGGTCTCGAAACTGGTATGTGTGGAGTCATCGACTGCGATAATGGGCTCTTCTTCAATGGGTTGAAAAAAGTGTAAAAGCAGAATCGTGATGCCTGTTACCACCACCAGAATAGCCACACCAAGCCATTGCTCGCGTGTGAAAAGAAAAAATATGGGTGACCTCTTCTTACTCATATCGCTACATTATAATACCTCACTGACGATAGTACCATCAGCCACATGTGTGTGGATCTGTTCTCCTGCATGTACGTCAGCGATGCTTCTTACCACTTTGCCACTTGCGGTAGTCAGGCTATATCCCATACGGTAAATATGCTCAGGCGAGTGCAGCGCAATAGTCTTCTCCCAGAGTGAGAGCTGTGTACGTTGTCGTTGCAGGTGGGAGTGGGCTACCCAGTGAATGCGTTGTTTGAACTGTACCAAGCGTTGTTGTTCATTGGATATAACTTGCTGGATGACGCGTGATAGGCGTTGTTGCAGTTCTTGCAGTCTTTGGCTTTGAAGGAGCATAAGGTTGATGAGCCATTCTGCTACGGCTGTAGGCGTCTTAACGGATGTGTGTACTACCATATCTACGATGCTAACATCTCGTGTATGACCAATACCCGCCACAATAGGCAGAGGGAACTGCGCACAATGAGAAGCCAAGTCGTAGTCATCAAAATGGTGCAGATCGGTAGTGGCTCCTCCACCACGCACAATAACTACAATGTCATAGGAGTCCGCCTGCAACGCAATCTGCTCCAATGCACGAATAATAGAGGTGGGCGATTGCTCGCCTTGCATGATGGCAGGGAACAGTTGCGTATGGAAAAGAAAACCATATGCATTGGATGTGAGTTGATGACAAAAATCGCCGTATCCAGCAGCATCAGCCGATGATATGATAGCAATACGCTTGGGCGTGGAAGGAAGGGGCAAGTCGCGTTGCATATCAAAAATGCCATCATCGCGCAGGCGTTGTATGGTAGCTTGTCGCTGACGAGCCATGTCACCGAGAGTAAAGTTCGGGTCTATTCCCACGATATTTAGACTTAGCCCATAGATGGCATGGAAAGTAACCTCCACCTCTAGTAACACCTGCATGCCGACAGATAATATTTTGCCTGTTGCGTTGGTGAAGTAAGGAGCAAGAATGCCATAAACATGGTTCCAACAAGTAGCACGCACCTTAGCGGCAATTGTATTATTGGGGGCTTTCTCAATAAGTTCCATGTAGCAATGCCCGCGCACACTAAGCGACGCAATTTCAGCACGCACCCAATAGGTGGTGTCAAATGTTGCGATTAATGCATCTTCGATGCTTATGCATAACTCTGATAAATTATATTGCTTCACGAGGGTAAAATGTTAAAAGTACGATGTAATTCTATAAAAAGTATGCCGGAAAAACTGGCGATAACACCACTGAGCCACCACCAATGTACCTTCTCGCCTCGCATCATCATCATGGCAGAAAATATAGCCATGTAGCATAATCCTACCGATGGCGCAGATAGATGGATATGTGTGGTAGCATAGGGTAGTTGTTCGATCCATTCTACGAAAAGTCGCAATACATGTGTTACGTGTTGTGCTCCTATGGCAATCCAATGTCCTACAATGCACCAGGAAAATGCTAATGCAGCAATGCCTAGTGCCAACAATATGAATGCTGCGGGTATGACAACTAAGTTGGTGATTGCAAAATAGTTACTCGTCTGCCCAAAATAATATAATGTAAGTGGTAGCGTTCCAATTTGAGCCGCTAGCGACATGATTAGCAGTCCTCCTATATATTGCGCCACCTTACCGCGTAACCATATGTGTTGCTGCATACGCTGTGCCACCAAAATAATCGCCATCATAGCAGCAAAACTGAGCTGAAAACTTACGCTCCATAGTGCTAGAGGATTAATTAGCAGGATAATCACAGCTGCTGCGGCTAACGAATTGATGCCATTCGACCGCCGACGAAAGAGCCAAGCAATTTCTACAATGGTTAGCATCAGTGCACTACGCATTACAGATGGACTCAAGCCCGTGATGAAAGCATACGCCCATAATGCGACCAACGTGATGCAGCATAAAATGCCTTGCCATAAGCGTTGCTCATTAAGTGGCTTCAGTAGTCCTCCTAAGGTTAGTAGCCATGAGATCATACCCCATACGATGCCAGTATGCAGTCCGCTGACTGCTAAAATATGCATGGCTCCCGCAGCAGAAAAACTCTGTTGTACTGTTTTATTCAACTCTTCTCGGTAGCCTAATGTGAGTGCAGATAATATACCCAGTTCTGGTTCGTGGATGCCCATCTTCTGATACTGCTGATGCAGCCATCGCTGGCATCTCTCGGCAGTGGCACGCAATCCTTTTATGGGTTGATGTCCCACAATCTGCCAGTTGCGTCGATAAGCCCATGCACTACCTACTATGCCTTGCATACGCAGGTAATGCCCATAATCGAATGTTCCTAGCGTATCGCCCCGTTGAATACTGGTTTGCACCAATAGGATATCTCCTATTGCAGGAAAGTCAAGACTATCTTTCTGAAGGTATAGTAAAATGCGATGATTGTCAGCTGTTCTGGCAGCATATCGAATAGTCTTGGCGCGTTCCTGCCCTTCGCTGGTAATATGCAGTGCCAAAACCGTATCGCGGTTAAGATAGTTGATTTCTGTGTCTTTGAGGAGGTAGGTGGGGAAGCCCGTATAATAACACAACAATATGCCCGCTAGCAGCGGAATAAGAAATAGCAGCCAAGTATGTGCTGCTATCCATCTCATTGTTTGAGCATATCAATGGTTGCTATTGGATCTTTGGCTTGGAATACGGCACTACCTGCCACTAGAATATCTGCTCCTGCCTCCCACAGCGCATGGGCATTATTCGTGTTGACACCGCCATCTACTTCGATAAGTGTATTGAGATGACGCTCATCGATGGCTTGTCTGAGGTAACGCAAACGTTCTATGGATTCGGGAATAAATGCTTGCCCGCCATATCCAGCTTCAACAGACATTAAGAGCACCATATCTACTTCACCGAGGTAGTTGTCAAGGACATGGATATTGGTTTTAGGATTAATGGTGATACATGTTCGTACCCCCTGCTCGCGGATAATATGAATGGCCTTCATAGGGTCATCTGTCGCTTCTATGTGGAATCCAACACTCCATGCACCCGCTTGACAGAATCGCTCAACGTATTTTTCAGGTTGAGTGATCATAAGATGTACATCTAATGGCTTTTGACAATGCTTTTTTACGGCTTTCATTACGGGAAATCCGAATGAGATATTGGGTACAAAAACACCATCCATAACATCAATGTGTAGGTATTCAGCACTGCTGCGATTAATCATTTCGCATTCGCGCTGTAAATTGCCAAAGTCGGCAGATAAAAGTGAGGGAGAGATGTGTCGCATAGCATATAAGATATGTAATGTATTTTTACTGCTGCAAAGGTACAAAAAAAAACGCATATACGCAAATAATTTCCTCGAATCTTTTTTGTTTCTTATAGAAAGTTCAAGCAATGACAAAAAAAAGAGCGCGATATCACATCGAGCTCTTCTCTTATTATGAAAAACACTATTTATTAAATAACACAATTACTTGCGCTTTGCGTATATTTTGATGAAAAACTATTTCTATATTGTGGAATACAAATATCGTGCCAAACGATGATTTTATTCGTTCATGAGCACTAGTTTATACCCTTTTCCATGTACGCTAAGTATTTTTACATTGCCATCTTTACCAATATAATTGCGTAAATGGTTGATGTATACGCTTAACGAACGAGAGTTAAAATAAGTATCACTACCCCATAGGGTCATTAGAATACGGTTGCGCTCCACTATTTTGCCCATGTTTTGACATAGCATAAGCAGCAAATCATTTTCTCGTGAACTCAAGTGTTGATCCCCCAATGTTTGACGGATGGCATCAAAATGTTGTCCATCAAGATCAAATTCTGTATCATTGGTTTTATTAGTTATGCGGCATCTGCGTACGATAGCTTCTATTTTATGTATTAGGATGTCCATCGAGTATGGTTTGGTCACATAGTCATCACATCCAAGTTGGTAGCCCTTTATAATATCCTCACGATCACTTTTGGCACTTATGAAGATAAGTGGAGTAGAGTTATTTGCATCGCGTAAGGACTTTAGGAATTGCCATCCATTCATATTAGGCATCATAATATCAGATAAGATAATATCAAAGTGTTTCTTTGATATTAATTCCCAACCTTCTTGTCCGTCTACAGCCGTTTCTACTACATACTCCTTACTGCGTAAATAATCTGCAAGTACGGTGTTTAGATTGATATCGTCTTCTATAAGCAATATGTTTGTAATCATAAGGATTTTGTTTTTTTTAAAATAATTTACAAAATCTGTGCCAAAACATGAATGAATGTATGAAATGTGAAAAATTAACAATTATTTAATAGCTCTTGTCAGTAATATGCATTAAGTTTATGGTTTATAACAAAAAAAATGACATTCTATTTGTATATCTCAAAAAAAAGTAGTACTTTTGTCTCAAATTTTTTTGCCTATGAACGTTCTGCTCGTATTTACAGGTGGTACTATCTCTATGGTCCATGATGCCAAGAATGGAGCATTGCATCCTGCTGATATGCAAACTTTCAAGAATTATGTTCCGGAATTGTTTGCAGGAGACATATATGTGGATATGATTCCATTTGACCCACTATTGGACTCTTCGGATTTGAATCCAGATAATTGGTTGCAAATGGCACAAATAGTGTATGACCACTATGATGCCTATGATGGCTTTGTGATATTACATGGCACAGATACGATGTCTTATTCGGCTTCAGCCCTGAGTTTCATGTTTGAGAACCTACGCAAACCAGTGGTTTTTACAGGTAGCCAATTACCTGTTGGTGTGCTACGATCTGATGCAAAAGAAAATCTTCTAACAGCGATAGAAATTGCAGCAGCATACGATTCTGATGGGCGTGCCATTGTGCCGGAAGTAACGGTGTATATGGATGGCGAATTGTATCGTGGAAATCGAACCACCAAGCGTAATGCGGAGCACTTCTCAGCTTTTAGTTCATACAATTATCCCGCGCTCGCGCGCGCAGGCGTTCATATAATTTATAATCGTCAGTTTATTGAACCCGTAGGAGAAAATGTACGTCCACTACGTTTGTGCAAGCAGTTTGATACCCGGGTTGCCATATTGAAATTATTCCCAGGTATTACAGAATCGGTTGTAGAATCGGTGTTAAATATACCAGATTTGCGTGGGGTAGTATTAGAGACGTTTGGCTCTGGTAATGCTCCCTCTCATGAATGGTTGTATCGTCATTTACGTAATGCTGTTGATAGAGGTATAGTTATTGTAAATAAAACCCAATGTAATACGGGCTCTGTAGCTATGGGGCAATATGCAGTGAGTCTTAATCTCTTAAAAGCTGGTGTAATATCGGGCTATGATATTACCACCGAAGCCTTGCTTACTAAAATGATGCATCTGCTTGGCGAGATGCCAAATGATACAGAGAAAGTAAAGAAACTATTATCTTTGTCGTTGTGTGGTGAATTAACAATAGAATAATACATATATGAAAAATCTAGTTCCTCAAGGTGTATGGTGCAACTTCCATAGCCTTACGCAAATCCCTCGCCCATCGGGCAAAAAAGAAGAAGTATCTGCATTTTTAGCACAGTATGGTCGATCTCTAGGATTGGAAACAATTGTAGATAGTATTGGTAATGTTATCATTCGCAAACCTGCTAGTCCTGGATATGAGAATCATCCTGGAGTAATTCTGCAAGGGCATATGGATATGGTGCCACAGAAAAATAATGATACAATATTTAACTTTGAAACAGATCCTATTGAGGCATATATTGATGGTGAATGGGTGACAGCTAAAGGTACCACTTTGGGGGCCGATAATGGAATCGGTGTAGCAGCAGCCATGGCTATTTTAGCAGATAAATCAGTCGTTCACCCTCCGCTAGAACTGCTTGTTACCGTAGATGAAGAGACCGGTATGTATGGTGCATTTGCCCTAGAAGGAGGCTTGCTCCAAGGTAAGATTTTACTGAACCTTGATTCAGAATCTGAGGGCGAATTGTACGTTGGTTGTGCAGGTGGTGTGGATACGACTGCCAAATTCCATTATACACCTGTTGATGTAGAAGAAGGTGATGTGGCTATCAAGGTAAGTGTATCAGGCTGCAAGGGTGGCCACTCGGGTTGCGATATTCATTTGCAACGTGCGAATGCCAATAAATTGTTGTTCCGCTTCTTGAAAGATGCTGTAGCAAATTTTGAAGCACGCTTGGCAACTGTGGAAGGTGGAAGTCTTCGTAATGCTATTCCGCGTGAAGCTTCTGCAGTGATTACTGTACCTGCTGAAGGAGTGGACGAGGTTATGGATCTGGTCGCTGAGTACGAGGACTTATTTGTTACTGAATATGATGGAGTAGAAGATAATATCCGTTTTACAGCCGAAGAAGTTACGTGCCCCACTACTGAATTACCTGAAGATGTTCAAGACTTTTTGATTCATGCCATTACTGCATGTCCTCATGGAGTATATCGTGTGATTCCCGAGATGCCAGATGTAGTAGAAACGAGCAATAACCTCGCAATGCTTACTACTGCAGATAATTGTATTACTGTCATGTGCCTCACTCGTTCATCTGTGGAGTCACGCAAAGAAGAATTGCAAGAAATAATCCAATCTGTATTTGCATTGGCAGGAGCTGAGGTGGAGTTTTCGGGCTCTTATCCAGGTTGGAAGCCTAATTTGAATAGCCGTATTCTTGGGGTGATGCAAGATGTGTATAAGCAGGAATTTGACGCAACACCTCGCATTATTATTATTCATGCGGGGTTAGAGTGTGGTATCATTGGACGCAATTATCCTGGTATGGATATGATTTCATTCGGTCCTACAATTAAATATCCTCATTCGCCAGATGAGCGTGTAAACATACCTTCTGTAGAAAAGTTCTATCATTTCTTACTAGCTACACTGAAGGCTTTGTAGAAAATGCTAATTATAAATAGGTGAGAGGAGAGAAAACTCTGCTCTCGCCTATTTTATATACTCATTTTGGCACAAGAATTGCTGTATAAATAGTATATCATATTTAACGTGAGACGAGTCATTGATTATATTAATTTTAAATTCCTAGTTGTATTGTTCTTCTTTTTGAACAATCAGTTTGTTGCTGCCCAGGAGTTAAATAGTGATACTACATCTATTTCTACCACGCCATTGGTAGAAGAGTCATCACTCATGTGGCGTGATCTACGCAATGTGCGTGATTCAATGCGTTCTGAGATGCGTGATACACGTGATGAACTACGTGATGAAATCAGCAATATGCGCGATGAGTTGCGCAAAGAGATATATGCAACAGTAGATTCACTACCCCATGAATTGCGGATTGGTTGGGGCGACCAAATATTCGAATCCATTGTATGGCGTAGTGGACTATATCCAACAGTTTTACCTGAAGATTATACAATTGTCAACAACGAGAATTTCCGTTATATACAGCATTATTATGTCGAATATCAATACAATATGAACTATTGGTATTCCATCGGTGGAATGATAGATTATTCTGGAGTACTTTGGGACGAGGTTACAAGAAATGGCCAAGGGAAAGAACTAAAACGCAATAAGAATCAGATGTTTAACAATATTGTTATCATGCCAGTAATACGTTTTTCTTATGTCCGTACCGAATATGTTGCACTTTATTCCTCGTTGGGGTTGGGCTTAAATATCAATACAGGTACAGAACGTGATTATAAAGGACGCTATACAGCCGTAGCGCCTGCTATAAACATATCCTTATTAGGCGTTACTATTGGGAAGGGAAGGTGCTTTGGCGCTTTTGAGTTGGGAGGTATGATATCGCTTGCGAATACTAACGAAGTGTATATGTTAGGCTCAAGATTCTTTACTGCATCCGTTGGTGTTAAATTATAAAATTGTACTATGAAACGTGGATTAATCATATTGAATATTATTATCCTGTTGACAAGTTGTCAATTCGGAGAATGGCATTATGTAGATTTTACGGATATTGATGCAGTGAAACCAGGTATGTTTCGCGTTACTAAACAGCAGACTACCGATATGCAGAAACTAGTACAAGACCCTCAACAACTTGCTTTGTGGGGGATAACTACACCTGCTGATTCTATCAATGATGTCGTTCGTGCTCCGCAGCGTGCGTCTTCCGTTACAGTGAACCACGTGGCACAGCAACTAATGGACTTTTCCAAGATGACTTCTGTCATTGAACTCAGTGGCGTGTATGAGTCCATTGATTTAGAAGGCAATCCAATAATGCTATCAGGTAAGGTGGTTCTGCCCGCTAAAGGGCCTATTAAACGCTATATTTTAGTATCGCATTATACTATCGCTAGCAATGCTGAAGCTCCTAGTAATATTTTTCCTCTTGAAGGATTGCTAGTTAAATTAGGTTACGCGTTGATTATTCCTGATTACCTAGGCTATGGCTGTACTGCAAATCATATTCATCCCTATTTGGTGATGGATATCACTGCTCGTAATGTACTAGATATGTATTATGCAGTGGTGCCTTTCCTTGAGGCTGCGGGCTGTGCTCCAGAACATGATGATATCTATCTTATGGGATACTCTCAGGGGGGAGCTACTACTATGGCGGTCCAACACCTAATCGAACATCACGAGATAGGCGATATCAAGATTCGTCGCGTTTTTGCAGGTGGCGGACCATATGATGTTAAGGCCACGTATGATCGATTTGTTGAGACGAATGTGGCTAGTTATCCTTGTGCCGTACCTATTATGATGCAAGGTATGGTTGTCGGGAATAAACTGGATTTAAATATGCAAGAGATGGTGGCTCCGTATGTCTATGAAAATTTGAATGAATGGGTTAATAGCAAGCGATATACTACAGGGCAAATCAATGAACTATTGGGTACGAATGTTACGAGTGACTTGTTGTCGCCTAAAGGAATGGACCGAACGAGCAAAGAAGTTTCGGAACTCTATAAGGCAATGACCAACAACTCAATTCTCACCTATTCTTGGACTCCCCAAGCACCAGTGTTTATTATGCACTCAATAGATGATGACATAGTTCCTTATGAGAATGCAACTCGTGCAAAAAACAAATGGAAAGGGGCAAATATACAATATAGTTTAGGCCACTTTGGTGGACATGTGGCTACGTGTATGCGGTTTATATATACTGTGCAAACTCTATTAATCAATGATGAAGCCGAGGAGGATGGTAACTATGATTTCTAAACCCTGTCAACTATGAAAAAAATAATTAAAAATACTACATTAAGTTTCTTAGCGTTAATGCTTTTCGCCTTTGCTTCGTGTGACCCTGAGGTAGAGGCACATACCAAGGACGTTACTATCACTATTGATGTGCAACAAGTATCAGCTGGCTATATCAATGTGGCATTTTCTACGAACAAAAATGCCTTCTATCTCATGGGTATTCATCCTGTTCGCGAAGAGATTGATGTGCAAAAGGTAGCTAAGCAATTTATGTTGCTAGCGCTGGATAGCGCATATGTGGATTATCTATATTGGAGAAATCTGCAACTTCAACAACTCACTCCTTTTGTTGCTGATTTCGCATCATATGCTTTGCAGTATGGTAATACTAATCACTATTTTACCTTGCTGCATCCTGCTACAGATTACTGGATTTATGCCTTTGTGGTGGATCCCACTACCAATAAACCTGCTGGTACATTATTCGTTCAAACTATCACTACGCAGTCAGAAAGTCTAATGCCAATGTTTTTTGAGTATCGAGTTGAAGGGAAGTGGGATTATGTATATCCAAAGGATACTTTAGGTGAAATTAATTCCTACACTCCTTGGGTGGGTGAAACTATCGATAGTCTTACTTTGCGTCAACAGGGGTGGGAATCTCCGGGTGACTATTTCCTCTCGCGTTTTGAAGATGTGTACGAAGGTACATATAGCCGAATACTATATGGTATCTATGCGCATGAGAATAACGGAGTAGGCGATGGCACTTCTACCACCAACTTCGAGTTTGGTAAAACATACTACACCGGATTAGCTTCATTAGATGCTCCACTCTCTTTCCCCTTAGACACGAACGCTTACGATATTTATCGCTTCACGTGGATGGGTGATTCCACCGATTTGTATTTTACTCCAGCCGATTGTGTAGGCGGAGGTTGGTAATATATTGCTGAATAGATATAAAAAACGATTGTTGTGAACCAACAATCGTTTTTTATTTATTCTTCGTAATCCACTGCACTGCGAGCAGATTTGCATTTGCCAATATATTGTGCTACTTTCACATGTTCGGGGTGTGTAGCATAACTATCCAAATCTTCCCACGAATTAAACGTGCAGGTCAAACAGATGTCATGGTCTGTGTTTTTAGCATTAGGAATATTGATACCTACTGTCTCATCCACCAAGATGTCAATCTTATCTTTCAATGCCAAAAGTCCATCACGAATAATCAGGGCATTCTCTAGTTTAGTATGCCCTTCTGCCTCATCATGAAGGCGAAAGAAAACTACGTGTTTAATCATATTTTATTGCTAATTACCAAATACTTACTCGTTTTTCTGGTGCTAAATAAAGAGGGGACTCTTCGGTTACGTTCCATGCATCATACCATGCGCTAATGTGTGGTAGAGCACCATTTACGCGCCACATACCCAATGAGTGGGGATCGCTTTTCGTTCGTTGTAATACTTCTTCTGCGCGTATATTGCCTGCCCATACATTTGCATATGCCAAGAAGAATCTTTGTTCTGGTGTGAAACCGTCCTTTTTGCCTAAAGCATTTTCGCCTTTTGCTTTTTGCGCATTTTGGAACGCTTGATAAGCCACTTGCAAACCACCATGGTCAGCAATATTCTCACCCAAGGTGAAGGCACCATTTGCATATACGCCAGGAGCTACTTCAATGCCATTAAAATATTCTTCCATCACTTTTGTACGCTCCTCGAAACGAGCACGATCTTCCTCTGTCCACCAGTTGATAAGATTACCATCTTTATCGAATTGACTACCTTGATCATCAAAACCATGTGTCATCTCATGACCAATCACCACACCGATAGCACCATAATTAAAGGCATCATCCGCATTCATATCAAAGAATGGGTATTGCAAAATACCAGCAGGGAAACAAATCTCATTAGTCGCAGGATTGTAGTATGCATTCACTGTCTGTGGAGTCATAAACCATTTGTCTTTATCCACAGGTTTGCCTAAAAACGAAAGCGAATAATCTTGCTCGAACTTCGCAGCGCGTTGAATATTAGCATAATAGGTTAGTGATGGGTCTATCTCCAATGAAGTATAATCGCGCCATTTATCAGGATAACCAATTTTTACGGTAAAAGTATTCAGCTTCTCCATAGCTTTCTCTTTTGTTTCATCTGACATCCACTCGAGTGCTTGGATGCGTTCGCCTAAAGCTATTTGCAAATTCTTCACTAGCGCAATCATACGCTCTTTATTTTCTTCAGGGAAGTATTTTTCTACATACATTTGTCCTACTGCTTCGCCCAGTGTACCATTCACCATGGCTACAGCACGTTTCCATAGTGGGGTGGGTTCTTGACGACCACTTAATATGCGGCCATAGAACTCAAAGTTTTGCATGAAAATCTCCTCTGTCAAGAAGTCTGAACTGCCGTCAATCACTTGCCATGTAAATAGCGTCTTCATGTCCTCCAACGACTCTTCAACTAGCATCTTCCCTGCTTCTTGTAAGTGACGTACCTGACCTACCGACAAACTATCTGGAGCAATATTCATACCTGCAAAATAAACTTCCCAATTTACTTCAGGAACTAGTTTTTGAAGTTCTTCTACCGACATTTTGTTGTAGTTTGCCACAGGGTCGCGCAATTCTACATTGCTCAATGCAGCATTAGCCAAACGTGTTTCCAAACGAAGTACTGTTTGTGCTTTTTCTGCTGCGTTGTCAATGCCAAAAAGTGTGAACATTTTTTCTACGTGCTTCACGTATTCTGCACGGATATGTTTTGTATGTTCATCATTATCAACGTAATAGTCTTTTTGACTAAGAGCAAAACCGGCTTGATACTCATTCAATATATTCATCGAAGAGTTCATCGCATCTGCATCCACATACATGGCCCACAGACCAAAATCCATAGCTTTGCCGAGTACCTCCGACCATTGTGCTTTTTCGTTCACATTTTCAATCTCTTGTAACACAGGCAAAACAGGTGATATACCTTCTGCGTTACGGCGTGCTGTATCCATCGAAAGCTTATAGATATCACCAATTTTTTGTGGGATACTGCCTTGCTTATGCTCTTTGGCTGCAATCTCAGCAATCAATCCGTTAACTTGCTCCAAGTTGCTTAATCCAAGTTTGTCAAACGAACCAAAACGGCTATATTCATCAGGGATTGGATTGTTTTTCATCCAACCTCCGCATGCGTATTGGTAAAAGTCATTTTGAGCCACTGCGGTAGTGTCAAGATTATCCAGATGAATACCGGTGGTTTGAGTTTTGGTACATGCAGTTAGTGCCATAAACGAAAGAAAAAATACAAGTGGTTTATTCATTGTTTTGTAAAATTAATATGCGTATTGTATAAAAATTCTCATCTTTGAGACTGCAAAATTACTACAATTTTCTGAAATGTGCAAGAATCCAATGTATTTTTTCCTTTTCTTCCTTTCACTAGTTACACAAGTAGTTATAATTTTCTTGCCAAAAGCCATCCCTTTGCCATTCATTTGCCACTAGGTTTCATCGTGACCTCATCGTGACTTCATCGTGACCTCATCGTGACCTCATCGGAACTTCGCCCTGTTCTTGTCCTATCATCTCTATACCTTTGCTATACCTTTGCTATACGTCCAGTAGAATGTTTATTTGAGAAAATATCCTGCTTTCGACGAATCCGAATATCGCGAAAATCCATGCCCTTTCTTAAAATCTTTGATTTTATTTGCATATATGCAAAAAAAATCGTACCTTTGTCGGCTAAATTAGATAATAGTGTATAACTGATAAGAATCAGCGATGAAAACATTGAAACTTATACAATCGGATTCCTACCTTCGCCCGTATGCAAGTGCCATCGAAGGTCGATACAATTACGCCGTATATCAAGAGAAGAAACTGACTGGTGGTCAGAAACTCAGCGATTGGGCGAATGGATTTATGTACTTTGGCTTGCATCACACTGACGGACAATGGATATTCCGCGAATGGGCGCCTAATGCTACTGCAATTTATATCATAGGTGATTTCAATAACTGGAAGAAATCCGAGAACTATCGTCTTCGGCCAGTTGGCAATGGCGTGTGGGAAGCTATTCTTCCTGACCAAGCTATGCAACACGAGCAATTATATAAGTTGCTCGTAGAATGGCAAGGAGGATGGGGAGAACGTATTCCTAGTTATGCTACACGCGTGGTGCAAGATGAGAATACAAAACTTTTTTCTGCACAGGTATGGGCTCCAAAAGAGGAGAAGGTGGAGAAGCTAAAGATAAAAGGAGCAAAACGCCGTAAAGCATCAGATCCCTTGTTTATATATGAATGCCATGTGGGTATGTCTAGCGAAGAAGAGAAAGTGAATTCGTATGATGAGTTCCGCCGTGACATATTACCACGAATTGCCAAATTGGGTTATAATTGTCTCCAAATCATGGCAATTCAAGAACATCCATATTATGGTAGTTTTGGATACCACGTGTCGAACTTCTTTGCTGTTTCTTCTCGCTGCGGTACGCCTGAAGAACTCAAACACCTTATCGCTGATGCGCATGCCTATGGTATGGATGTTATCATGGATATTGTTCATTCGCATGCGGTGAAAAACGAGTTAGAAGGATTAGGGAATTTTGATGGTACACCTTACCAATATTTTCACGATGGTGCACGACGTGAGCACCCTGCATGGGATAGCCTTTGTTTCAATTATGGCAAAGCTGAAGTCTTGCATTTCTTGTTATCAAACTGCAAATATTGGCTAGATGTCTTTGATTTTGATGGATTCCGTTTCGATGGTGTTACTTCGATGATGTATAAAAGTCATGGCTTAGGTGAGGATTTCGTGGATTATTCTTGCTACTATAATGGCAACGAAGATGGAGATGCTATTTGTTACCTTACTCTTGCAAATAAGCTTATCCACGAAGTGAAAAAGAATGCCATTACCATCGCTGAAGATATGTCTGGTATGCCTGGTCTTGCTTGTCCAGTCAAAGATGGCGGTATGGGATTCGACTATCGTTTAGCAATGGGAGTGCCAGATTTTTGGATTAAGTATATCAAAGAAGTGCGTGACGAGGACTGGAAAGCAGGACATATATTCTACGAGATGACCAACCGTCGTCAAGATGAGAAAACTATCTCCTATGCTGAGAGTCACGACCAGGCCCTCGTAGGGGATAAGACTATTATCTTCCGTCTCTGTGATGCGGATATGTATTGGCACTTTGAGCATGGTCATGCCAACTATATGGTGGACCGCGGCTTAGCATTGCACAAGATGATTCGACTCATCACTGCATCTACTATCAATGGAGGATATCTCAACTTTATGGGTAATGAGTTTGGGCATCCAGAGTGGATCGACTTCCCTCGCCAAGGCAACGGCTGGAGCCATAAGTATGCACGCCGCCAGTGGAGTTTAGTTGATAGTCCTCGTTACTACTACAGCAACCTCAATCTTTTTGATGAGAAGATGGTGCATTTGCTTCGTGAGCATCTCTTGCCAGTGAAAGATAAAAATGGAGTGCATCTGCCTTGGGTGGACAAACTCTGTGATAACGAGGGAGATCAAGTTGTAGCTTATCAACGTGGTGACTTGGTATTTGTTTTCAATTGGAATGGTATCAAATCATTCTCAGATTATGGAATACCAGTACCTGCAGGTAAATACAAAGTAATACTCAATACCGATTCTAAAGATTTTGCAGGATTTGGACTATCAGATGATAGTGTTGAGCATTTTACACAACCCGACACGGGTTATCTACCTGTAAATAAGGGGTGGTTACAACTCTATTTGCCTGCGCGTAGTGCAGTCGTATTGCAAAAAATAGATTAAATATACTAGCAAAATGAAGATAGCTAGATAAATTAGAATAATTATTAACAACATAAACATTAGAAACCATGAGATTAATCGTTCAACCAAACTATGACCTACTTTCAGAGTGGGCTGCTAATTATGTAGCAAAACGCATCAATGAGTTCGCTCCAAAAGAGGGTACTCCTTTCGTATTAGGTTTGCCAACGGGCTCTTCGCCACTTGGCATGTATCGCAACTTAATCAAGCTCTATCAAGAGGGCAAGGTTAGTTTCCGCAATGTAGTTACTTTCAACATGGATGAATATGTGGGTATTCCAGAGGATCACTCTGAGAGTTACCATACTTTCATGTGGAAGAATTTCTTCTCTCACATTGATATCCGCAAAGAGAATGTGAATATTCTTAACGGCAATGCCGAGGATTTGGTAGCTGAGTGCGCTCGCTATGAGGAGAAAATCAAAAATTATGGTGGTATTATGCTCTTCCTCGGTGGTATCGGTCCTGATGGCCATATCGCTTTCAATGAGCCAGGTAGTTCACTTTCTTCTCGCACACGCATGAAAGAACTCACAACAGATACAATTATTGCTAACTCTCGTTTCTTCAATAACGATGTGAACCTCGTTCCAAAAACTGCTCTCACCGTAGGTGTGGGTACTATCATGGATGCTAAGGAGGTACTTATCATGGTAAATGGTCATAATAAAGCACGTGCTCTCCAACATGCTGTAGAGGAGCCAATCTCGCACATGTGGACCATCTCTGCTCTCCAAATGCACCAACATGGTATCATCGTGGCGGATGAAGCAGCTTGCGCTGAACTTAAAGTAGGAACCTACAACTACTTTAAAGATATCGAGAAAAATAACCTCGATCCTAAAAGCCTTCTCTAATTTATAATTAGACGATCTACAAATTACAATTTGATGTTACAGATATATAATACATTATCGCGTCAAAAAGAATACTTTCGACCATTGCACGAAGGACACGTAGGCATGTATGTCTGCGGTCCTACTGTGTATGGTGATGCACACCTCGGGCATGCACGTCCTGCTATTACATTCGATCTTCTCTATCGCTATCTCCAGCATCTTGGTTACAAAGTGCGGTATGTGCGTAATATCACTGATGTGGGACACTTGGAACATGATGCAGATGAAGGCGAGGATAAGATAGCAAAGAAAGCTCGTCTAGAGCAACTCGAACCAATGGAAGTGGTGCAATATTTTACCAATCGCTACCATCGTGATATGGAGTTGTTGAATGTACTACCACCTTCTATTGAGCCACATGCCAGTGGACATATCATTGAGCAGATTGCTTTTGTTCAGAAGATTATGGATAAGGGTTATGCTTATGTCAGCAACGGCAGCGTGTATATGGATGTAGAGAAATATGCTAAAGACTATCCTTATGGCAAGCTATCTGGTCGTAACCTTGAGGATATCGTTACTGAGACACGTGAGCTGGACGGGCAGCAAGAAAAGAAGCACAGCTTCGATTTTGCACTTTGGAAAAAAGCATCGCCTGAGCATATCATGCATTGGCCAAGTCCTTGGAGCGAAGGTTTCCCTGGTTGGCATATGGAGTGCTCGGCTATGGGTACAAAGTATTTAGGAGAGCAGTTTGATATTCATGGTGGCGGTATGGACCTTATGTTCCCTCACCACGAGGCAGAGATAGCACAGAGTTGTGCCGCGCTTGGACATGATAGCGTTCATTATTGGATGCACAATAACATGATTACTATCGCAGGCAAAAAGATGGGTAAGAGTTACAACAACTTTATCACTCTTGAGCAATTCTTTAGTGGTAATCATCCTTTGCTTTCGCAACCTTTCTCGCCGATGACCATTCGCTTCTTCATTCTTATGGCACACTATCGCTCTACAGTAGATTTCTCTAGCGAAGCACTCGTAGCTGCGGAGAAGGGATTAGCACGCTTGACTGAAGCATATCAACGATTGATGAAATTGCAAGCATCAGCTAATTCTACTGTGGAAATCGGTAATCTGCGCGAATGTTGTCAAGATGCTATGGATGATGACCTCAACTCGCCAATTGTGATTTCCCATCTCTTTGATTCGGCTCGTGTTATCAATACCGTATTTGATGGCAAAGGTACTATCAGCGATGCAAACCTCAAGGAACTGCGCGAAGTGTGGAAGACCTATGCAATGGATATTCTTGGTTTGCAATTGGATGGAGCGCAAGATGCAAATGCTGGCATGGATGCCTATAAAGGAGCAGTAGATATGCTACTTAATATGCGTTTGGAAGCTAAACGTAATAAAGATTGGGGCACTAGCGACAAAATCCGCAATGCACTTACAGAACTAGGTTTCAATATTAAAGATACCAAAGATGGTTTTGAGTGGAGTTTATAAAATGGTGAACCTTTGCAACACATGAAAATCTTCAACATTGAAACTTTTAAATTCAAATTAGTCCTGCAAAAAGCAGGACTAATTTTAGTGTTGGCGGGACTACTCTTTGTGTCATCTGCCTGTGGTAACCATTCATCTAAAAGCTCAACTTTGAAAACTCCACTAATTGAGGATACTATGGTGTCCTATCCAGGACGTACGTTTAGTTACAAGGATAAATTTCGTGATACACAAGCCAAACAAGAAAAAGCAGCCAAGGCGATAGGTTTATCTAACCCTCCGCAAAATCGGCATGAGGCAGCACGCATGCGTAGTGCCCTACGTGAAATTAAGACCAACGATAACTATGTGGTGGATTCACTCACGCATTCTATTCCATACCTGGTACCTGCTGCAGCTGCAGAATTAGATCGCATTGGCGAAGCGTTTGCTGATATCCTCCAACGCAATAATCTGCCGCATTATCGCTTTTATGTCACCAGTGTACTTCGTACGCAAGATGATGTTAAACGTCTACAAAAAAGTGGCAATATCAATGCCACCTCTCAATCTTGCCATTGCTATGGCACTACTTTTGATCTTGCATACTTCAGATTTAATAAGGTAACGCGCACGCGCGAGTATATGCATCAAGATAATCTCAAATTGGTTCTAGGGCAAGTCCTGCTTAATGAACAGCGTGCTGGTCGTATCTATGTCAAATATGAATATAAACAAGCTTGCTTTCATATAACCGTCCGTCAATAATCCTTATCTTTGACGAACAAGTTCTCACCTATATCTTACTTCTAATATCTACCAATTCTGCTCGTACACGCTGTAAAATGTCTGCTGCGCGTTGTCGAAAATCGATTTGACGTTTGCCCTGTTGGAGTTCTTTACGAATAGCTTCGATACGGGTAATATGCATCTCATCACGTAGATATTTAATTTGTTTGATAAGAGCTATGTCCACCATCGTATAGTAGCGATTACCATGACCATCTTTGCGAGGGTTGAGTTGGTCAAAGTGTTTTTCCCAATAACGTAATGTACTAGCAGGAAGCCCCGTCATCTCTTGGGCTTCATTCATTGAGTAATATATCTTTTCAGTATTTAGCATGTGTATATATCTTATGCTTATCCTAGCTGAAATTATACATTTGGAATCTTTAGCGTTTTACCTGCACGTATCATATCAGAGGTGAGCCCATTGAATGATTTCAGACGTTTGACACTCACGTGGAACTTGGCGGCAATACCTCCCAATGTATCACCTTCCTTTATCTTATAATAGGTTACTCCATTCACAGAATAGCCACCATTCAGTCCAGTGCGTTGCATAAGGTCTATCTCTGCACGACGATTATGAATCAGTTCTTTGGCTTGATATGCCAAAATAGAGTCTTGTTGGTCGATATATGCTCCTGAAATAGCAATAGGTAAGCATAGTGCATACTCCTTTCCGCCAGGAATGATATCGCGAGCATATTGTGGATTCAAACGACGTAATTCTTCGATGGTAATATCCAAGTTCGCAGCAATTTGTTTGAGATGCTGACGCTCTGCAGTCACAATAGTATCAGTGACAGGGTAGAGAAGATCGGTAGCAGGACAGATACCATGTACATCTGCATAATTCATTGCATATGAAGCAGCAATAAAAATAGGTAGATAACCACGTGTCTCTTTTGGTAAAAAAGGATAGATACTCCAGAAATCGCGTTTACCCCCTGCACGGTGGATCGCTTTGTTCACATTACCAGGGCCGCAGTTATAGGCAGCAATTACCAAGTTCCAATCACCAAAAATACCATACAATGCTTTTAAGAATCTGCAGGCTGCTTCAGTGGAACGGATAGGATCCATACGCTCATCAATAAGTGAGTTGATTTCTAATCCATATTTCTTACCTGTAGCAGGCATGAATTGCCACAAGCCGACCGCTCCCATGTGAGAACGTGCCTGGGGATTTAGTGCAGATTCAATAACAGGCAGGTAACACAATTCAAATGGCAACTCGTGCTTGCCTAAGATATCTTCAAAAATAGGAAAATAATATTCCGCTTTGCGCTGCAAACTAGCCAACTGTCGTGGACTATGTTTCACATATCGCAAGATATATCGGCGAACCACTTCATTGTAGGGCACTTCAACCACAAAAGGTAAGGCTTGCAGACGAGTCTTATATACTGAATCGGGTAATTCTGTAATCAGTGTATCTGAATTACATTCAGTGGTATCAAGCCATGCCAACGCTTCATCAAAAAAGATTGGTAGATCAATCAGGGTATCTGCTTTACTACAAATGTCATGGCTATCTATATGGGATGTTGAATCTATGGTAGCTACTACAATGGAATCCAAAATAGGGTTGGATAGGGAGTCTTGTGCAATAGCCAATAAACTACATGTGGCGAAGAATATAATAAATATCTGTTTCATTAGTGCATTAGAATGATATAGCAAGTTTCACTTCTGCAGTTCGCTGACTTTGCATGTCATAATATATTTGTGGCGATACGTTTAGTGATAAATCATTTGTGATGTCAAAATCAAATAATTGAGCATCTACATATGCATCAATCAAGGATAATGCATATACTGCAATGGTAACCAATATAGATAAATCGCGCTGACGCAATGATGCATTCTGCCAGTCTTTTAATCGACTTTGGTAGGTACTAGCTCCTCCCATACTATTAATTGTATAACCTTCTGGTAAGATGGCATTATATGATTTGTCAGGACTATCGCTTACGGTTCCATTTTCAATATCATAATATATATCGCGGTAAGCTTGTTTATAACCTTCATATTGCCCGTTTGTCCAAGATATAGCATAAATACAACCCATGAACCCACCATATACGATTGGTAACTTCCAATAGCTACGATTGTATATTTGTCCCATACCCGGTACAATCGCACCTAGCCATACAGCTCGCATCGGATCTGGCTTCCAGAAAAGGCGATTAATCTCTTTTTCGGTCAAGGGCATTGAATCGGGATGTGAGGTGGTAGGTGCTAACTCAACGGGTTCAATCTCAGCGAAAGTTTTCACCTCCGTCTCTAAAATAGCATCATTTCCCGATTGTGCGTACAAAATAGGTGCAACAAATAGAAGCAATATGTAAATTATCAGTTGTTTCAATGGATACGATTGATGATAGAATTTAAATCCTCTGCGTTGCGGAAACTAATTACTAGTTTATTGCTAGATATTTTTACTATTCTATTCAGTCTGTTACTCAATAGTTCTTGCTGTTTCGTATATTCAAGCGTTGTTTTTTTCTCTTTTTTGGAGCTATCTAATTTACTAGCACTCACGATCTCTTCTACTTTGCGCACTGATAATCCATCTTGTACGATGCGCTTGTAAATAGATAGTTGTCTCTCAGGAGATGGCGAACCTAAAATAGCACGCGCATGCCCCATATCAATTTTCTTTTCTTTAATGCCTAATTGTATTTCTGCTGGTAGTTTCAACAAACGCAAATAGTTGGCTACAGTAGCACGTTTTTTTCCTACTCGCTCCGACATACGCTCTTGCGTAAGATTATATTCATCCATAAGACGTTGATATGCTAGTGCAATTTCAATAGCATCCAAGTCTTCACGTTGAATGTTCTCAATCAGAGCCCACTCCATCACTTGTTCATCTTTGGCAGTGCGAATATAAGCTGGGATAGCAGCTAATCCTGCAATTTTGGCAGCGCGGAAACGTCGTTCACCTGCAATAATCATATAATGACTATTGGATTCTTTTCTCAAAGTGATTGGAGAAATCACGCCATGTTCTTTTATAGATAGAGCTAATTCTTCAAGAGCTTCTTCGTCAAATGTACGACGAGGCTGATCCGGATTAGGGTAAATTTTCTCTAATGCAATCTCGTTAATAGAAGACGATCCTGCTGTTGAGATGTGGGTAGTGTCAATCAGAGCATCCAGCCCACGTCCAAGTCCTAGTGATTTTTTCATACGTTGCTCCTCCTTATAAGTTCTTTAGCAAGGTTAATATAGTTTTTTGCTCCTCGACTACTGCGATCATATTGCAACACCGACATGCCATGACTAGGAGCTTCGCTCAAACGAACATTACGTGCAATTACCGTGTCAAAAACTAGGTCTCCAAAATGACGACGCACTTCGTCATGCACTTGCATCGACAGACGCAAACGGCCATCGTACATCGTGAGCAAGAACCCCTCAATGCGCAATGTTGGATTCAAGTTTGATTTGATGATTTTTATAGTGTTTAGCAGTTTTGCAATACCCTCCAATGCGAAAAACTCACATTGTACGGGAATGATTACGCTGTCACTAGCTGTCAATGCATTGATTGTAATGAGTCCTAGGGATGGTGAACAATCAATGAGGATATAGTCATACATTGATCGCAATTTTGATAGAACACCTTTTAGGATATTTTCACGATCATCAATATTCAGCATTTCTATTTCTGCACCTACCAGGTCAATATGCGATGGCACCAAATCCAAACGAGGCAGTGATGTATGCATGATTGCAGTTTTTGGATCGATGTCAGAAACAAGGCATTCATAAATTGTTTTATCCAAATTGCGCACTTCTATGCCCAAACCCGATGAGGTGTTTGCCTGTGGATCTGCATCAATAAGTAGTACCTTCTTGCCTTCTGCTGCCAATGCTGCAGCCAAATTAATAGAGGTGGTAGTCTTGCCGACACCGCCTTTTTGATTGGCTAAAGAAATGATTTTTCCCATATATACTTTTGTTTGTCGTTTACAATTTCATAGTTCGTGCGGTACTTCGCTATAAGCAGTATCACTTTACTTTTATCTCCCACATATATGCCAGATTTAAACTTAAATTCATGGCATTAGATTGGCTGAAATAATCCACTTTTCGATTGTTGTATGTGGTTCCTAAACTGAAATTAAATCGCGCTTCTAATTGGAACAAACCGATTTTTTTTGTTCTATAATAGCATCCCAGTCCACCTGCTAATCCCCAGTCAAATGGTTTTTCAATGGGTTGGTATTGTGGAGATGTAATACCATCAGGTAATTCTGTTGCTACATCGCGGAAGCAATATCCTATCTGTGGACCGAGGTTAAAGAATCCGCGAAAACGCTGTTTGCCAAAATATAGGTGCATCAGCAATGGTATCTCTATATAGTCCAACATGCGGTTATAATCCATTTGCTGTCCCTCATTCAGGGAAACCACCTCATGCCATCCACGCGACATATAGTTAATTTCTGTTTGTATGGCGCATACTTTGTGCCCAGCATAGCGGAATACCAATCCGCCATTGATGGTCAAGGGGGATTGTAGTACATTCATATCAGCTACGTTGGGCTTAAATAGCATGGTTGATGCCATCACACCAGCATGTGCTCCCAGATAAATCTCTGGACGGCGCAACCTTGGCTGTGCCATACATGCAATGCCTACCATAAGCATGCCTATCAATACTATGTTTCTACTACTCGTCATTGATGGATGATATGTATCACTTGGTTCTCTAATCCACCTCCTGTAGCTACGGGTTGATAACGGATGTTGGCTTGAGCCCCTTCCCATGTCTCTTGGAAGACAGAATCGTTACTTAGACTGTCCGCTTGCTGTTTCGCTTCCATAAGATGCAGGAAATGGCTCGTTAAATCATATCCCAAAAGGTCATAGCGTGGCTGTGATGCTACTAGCTCATGCCCGAAATAATGGCGATATAGTTCTTCATATCTTTCATCAACCACGGGTGTTGGGGAGAACACAGAAGTGTAAATATGAGGTAGTACAATCTTCTCATCTTGCCATGAATAGTGCGAGAAGAGAGTGATACGGTATCTGCCATATGCTTTCAACAAGTGAGGCATCACTGCTTGCAGATTAGCATATTTTTCGGTATTAAAAATAATAATATTTTCAACATCTGGAACGAAAGCTTCATCAATCGAATCCACCAGTATTGAATGAATGGATACCGTTGTCTGTGGCACTTGATAACGTTTAAGTGCTTTATGCAAAGATGCGATGCCGGATGGGATGATATCGCCTTCCCTTGCTTCAACCAATACACAATTAATGCTATCTTTACGCTCCGCCAAATAGCGAGCCAACGTATCGGCTTCTATTTCTTCGGATGGATTAAACTTCAATATGTAAGGATATTTCTCAATCCCTTTCAATTTGGATATGAATGGCACTACAATCCATGTACTATCTTGACGTGTGGAATCAATCACCATAGCCACTTGTTGGGAGTATGCAGGACCAATAATAGCATCCAGTCTATGAATCTCATCTCGTGCTAATACAGCTTCCAATTCCCGCGTGGTACGTCCTATGTCGTAAGTGAATATTTCCATCAACTGTCCTTGCTCTTGGGCTTGATAGATGGCAATCAATGCGCCTGCATAGAAATCATAGAAACGGTCCATGTTCTTGTCGCGTTTGATAGCGTGAGTTTGGAAAGGCAACATAATACCCAAGCGAGTGGTAATACTATCACGCACAATAGTGTCGCCTACCAGCGAGTCAGTCGCCAATGAATCGTTTGGTGCTATTATCTCTTGCAGTGTACCTGCCACTTTCTCCATGATGTTGTCCCATTGGAAGCTTGGACGTGTTGAGCGATTACGTCTTCTAATTTCTTCCGTTTTTTGCTCAATCGTTTGTTTAATAACTGCTGCAGCAGTGTCTTTCAGTTGCTCTGCTTTAGTTTCAATAACTTCTTGTACTGCTTCCTTTACGGGAATCAAGATTTCTTCGCCAAAGCGTAATCCACGTTTTTGCAATTGTGGATTCGCCTCCAGTATCTCTTCTTGCTTCACGTCAAAGTTCACACTAATACGATACAGACCAATACTGCGTTCTACCGCATAGCGATAATAAGTTTTACCATCAATAGTATCTACTGGGTAGGTCTTCGTCTCCTGTCCCCATAGAGGGGGTGCTATCAATAGCAGACCGAAGATCGCAATGTATATCGACAATTGTTTCATGTTTATTTTGTATATCGGCGTTTACGTATAATCAATACTCCGCATCCTACTAAGGCAAGGATCAATAATGGCATTATAATACTCACCACTTGAGCTGTAATGCGTTTTTCTTTTGCGCGCTGGTCATTCAGTAAGCGCAGTGTCAGTTCTTTCTGACGTAGCGACATCCAACCGGTATCATCGGTCAAATATAGTACGGCATTCACGATGAAATCACGATTACCAAATTGTGTATGCGTATATCGGTCATATCCTAAAGGCAAGGGCTGCCCTTGTTGCCATTCGTTGCGAATAACACTGCCTGCTGCTACAACAACTTGCTTGGTCTTTGTGCTTTTTTTCACTACCTCTTGGTGTATCACTACATCCTCTGGAGGTAGTAAATGTGCATACAGTGATGGGAATTCTCCTTCCAGACTGGCTGCTACAGGGATGTAGGAATATGGATATGCCGATATATCTTCTTCCATAATATCCAGATTCACTTCTGCTGGAGTACCAGTCACCCTACTGGCCGACGAAGTGGCTAGTAAGATGTCTTTTTTTATGCCATCTTCCCCACCTACAAACTCAACACTCGAACTCATTGTCGCGCTCACCTGCATCACGTTGCGTGTGATGGGCGATGCTTGCGAGGTGAGTAGCAATGGTGCATAGGTCCATGGCATAGGTTGCCAGTTAGGTTGCTGGGCATCGGTGGATACATCCACGGGTACTGGCAGACATTGCATGTCTTGTACCAATGTCGGATTCACGCGTACACCGTAGCGAAACAGCATATCTGTAATATCCAAATCCAATGGAATAACTGGTGTCATGCCGCTTTGCGATAGAGTCTCGTTGGAAAAACGCACACCATTCACTACCCACAATATACGGCCACCTTGCATCAAATATTGGTCTAAGATAAACTTATCTTTTTCGGGGAATGGCAACTGCGGATCAGCGATAATCACCGCACGATAATCATCTAATATACCCACTTCGTTGCCCAATACGCCTCGATCTATCTGATAGTATCGTGATAGCGCTTGACTCGCATCATATACATCTTGCTCTGGCAATTCGCCATGGCCTTCCAAAAAAGCTATTTTCTCTACGCTCTCGCGTGTTAGCGAATGGATGGACTCTACAAAAGCAAACTCTAGGTTCTCGATACTCTGATTCAGGTTTTCTTCGCCACTCAAACCGCGATTATTGCGTAGGAGCGGAACAATAGCCATGCGGTTTTTGTAACTCAGTAATGCATATGGATATACGGTTGTTTGGGCTGTTTGACCTTTGTGCGTGCGCTCATGAATAACAATCGGTTCAATGCCTTGTGGAATATTTTCAGATGAGATTGTCGTGTACAATTTCTCATGCATGTATATCCCCAATTCTTCGGTTATCTCTTTCGTGGCACGCTGCAAACGCTCAAAACCAGCATTCAGTTCTCCGTCTAATAGGATGGTGATGTGTAGTGGCTCATCCAACTCTTGCATCAGTTCTTTGGTCGGTGCAGCAATACTATAGCGATGGTCGTCGGTCATATCCCAACGTACCACCCATTGATGCACCAATACGTTTGCTAGTATCAGTACAATCAGTATTACTATACCTTTCCAAATCTTCATGTCTCTAACCTCTACAACCCCTTCAATACTTCCTCATTTACTACCACAGGATATTTCTCACGCAAGGTAGCTATCCATAATTGCTCCAAATAGTCTTGATAATCTGTGGTCACTTTGCTACGTACGTCAGTATACTCTTGTGGCGCACTAATTTTCTTACCCACAGCCATTACCACTGGGAATTCCTCTGTAGGGGTATATTCTGCGGCTTTGTTCTTAAATCCGTATTTATCCACTGCGGCATTTTTACCTTCTTCCCATAGACCATGTTGCACTTTCACGTAGGTCACACTGTCGACATTCACGCGTTGGTTTAGATAGTTCATTACCGAGTCTGGATGAGCACTCTTGATGATTTGTCTTGCTGCCTTTGCTGAAGTCATGTCTTTGGCTTGGATAATATATCCTTTGAATCGTGGGGCTTCCCATGTGTAGTTCTTTTTGTTTGCTTTGAAGTATGCAGCCAAACCTTCGGTGTCTTTATTGGCTTTGTCCCATACTTCACGCAGCGATACATCAAATAGCAAGATGCCATCGTGATACTCGCGCACCAAATGACGCAAGTCTGCATATTTCTCTTCCAAGTGTGCATCGGCATATGCGCGCACCTCTTCATCGGTCATGCTTGCAGGCAAATTATACTCCGCACGAGTCTTATTAACAAAGCTTTTTTCTGCTTCCTTGAAGCGTACATCGCGTTTTACCTGACCCAGCAGTTGCGAACGCATGCTATCTAATGGTTGAATACCACGCTTGTCATATAACTTCACAAAGTGCCATCCAAAACGAGTAGGGAAGGGCTGACTCATCTCGCCTGGCTCCATGCCAAAAGTGATGTTTTCGAATGGTTGTACCATCATTCCTCTGCCAAACCATCCCAAGTCACCGCCGTTTCTAGCCGAACCTTTGTCGTCAGAATGGGCGGTAGCTACCGCTGCAAAATCAGCACCATCTAGTACTACTTGATACAGACTATCAATGACTTCCTTTACCTCAATAGCTGTTCCTTCACTACCACGAGGCATCATCTTCATGATGTGCGCAGCGTGCACTTCCTCAAACTGGCGCTCCTCTTCTACCAACGCGATATGAAAACCATATGGCGAACGGAAAATCTCCGTCACTTCACCCACGGGGGTGTTATATACAGCTTCCTCAAATGGATATACAAAACGGAATACTTGTATCCAACCGAGTTCACCGCCATTCTCTTTGCCTGCAGGATCTTCCGTCATCTCACGAGCTACATCGGCAAAAACTTCTGGCTCGCGAACAGTCATCCAGCGGCGACCTTTCTTCACTTTTTTCTCTACGCCCGTTGTCACGCGCTCGCGCGCCAATTCAATCTTGGCTAAGGCTTCAGCCTCTTTCAGCGAGTCGGAGTTCATAGGACATTGAATAGCAATATGCGCAGCGCGACGAATATTGGCCATACGATCGTAACTCAGTTGTACAAGACTATCAATGGCCTCGTTATCTTGCATGTATTTTGGTATTGCTTGTGCACGATAACCAGCCAACTCTTTCTTAAAGGCCTCAGTGGTATCAACGCCTTGTGCAATAGCTTCTGTCACTTTCAACTTAAAATTGATAAATAAATCCAAATATTCCTCCATCGATTTCTTCTCGATGCTGGATTCTTGGTTGTTCTTTTCATAAATGTACATGAACTCCGATGCCATCACTGGCTTACCATTGATGGTCAAAAGAACAGGGTCTTCTTGCGAGAAGCTAATCATGCTACTCGCCAACAAAACGATGGATAGAAGTGCTTTTTTCATTGTTGTTCCTTAAAATATGTTTTAATGTTTTTAGTTACTTTTTAAGTACTTGCATAAATAGCGTGCAAAAGTACAAAAAAAAATGCAAATATGCAAGAAAACTGACTGAAAGTTTTTTTTCTGACGATTTTTGTTGTCCATAAACGATGTTTGAATGTATATATGCAAAAAAAAATGTAACTTTGCACGTTGATATTTTTTAGACTACTATGGCGAACCTCACTCCTATCATCACAATTCAGCAAATAAATACTGCCAATTTGCTTATTCAGCAATCTAATCGCGTGGTTATCCTTACCCATATGTCCCCCGATGGTGATGCTATGGGTAGCAGTCTTGCTATGCGTCATTTCCTAGAGTCATTGGGCAAACAAGTATCGGTGATTGTGCCAAATACTTTCCCCGATTTCTTGGCATGGATGCCCAAAGCCAACGAAGATATTATATACGAAACGCAACGCGAACTAGCAGATTCGCTTCTCGAACAAGCTGATTTAGTTATCTGTACCGATTTCAACGAACCTAAACGTATTGGTTCATTGGGAGATAAACTTCTTTCACTATCCTGCAAAAAGATGATGATTGACCACCATCTCCATCCTTCTGATTTTGCCGATCTCATCATCTCCTATCCTTCCACCCCTTCTACTTGTGAATTAGTCTATCGCCTGATCCATCAGTTGTCGCCTATTGCCAATAGCCCATCTCCTATAGCCCATAGCCCAAAGGGCGCCCAATATCCAATAGGCGGTACATCGTCCAATATACAAGACATAGCCACTTGCATCTATACGGGTATGATGACTGATACAGGCAATTTTTCGTTTAATTCCAACTATCCCGAGATGTACGAGATAGTGGGACAACTTGTGGCGCTTGGAGTAAATAAAGATGCTATCTACAATCGTGTTTTCAATGCTTATTCGGCCGATCGTATGCGACTCATGGGCTATTGCCTATATAAGAAAATGCAGATTTTCCCTGAGCATCATACCGCACTTATCTATCTGAGTAAAAAGGAATTATATAGATTCAATTTCCAGTCAGGCGATGCAGAAGGTATTGTGAATCTACCTCTGCAAATCAAAGATATTCACTATTCATGTTTTATGCGTGAAGATAAAGTTAATCCTACCGAGAAAGCGCTAGCTGGCGAAAGCAAAACGAAAATCAAAATTTCACTTCGTAGCCAGGGAGATCGACCTGTAAATATTTTTGCTCGTGATATTTTTGGTGGTGGCGGACATGCCAATGCTTCTGGTGGAGAATACTATGGTCCATTGCCCGAAGCCGTACAACGTTTCCTCGATAATTATCGCGACTATTTCAACATCCCCTAAGCTCTCACCTACACATCCACATCCGGAACGATGCTCGTGCCTTTGCACGATGCCTCTTGTTGCACATACCTAATATGCTGCTCCAAGAGCGATTTGGCGCGCGATATATTGGCCGTCAACTCAATGCGCAAGCGAATCTGACGGATATGTTGGTTATGCGTACGAGTTACCAATGGCAGGATGATTCCCGAAACGCGCTGACCAAAACTTTGTTTCAATCTTTGCTGCAGTAATTCGCTAGCTGTTTCCAATCGCTTCAAATCGCGATGACGTAAAGTGAGCAGAATAATACGATGATAAGGCGGGTATGCAAATAACTTGCGCTCTTCTATTTGCTGTGCGTAAAACGACTGATAATCATGTGATTGCAGATGCTTGAATAGCGTGTTTTCTGGGGCGAAGGTCTGAATAATCACCTCTCCCTGTCTACCCGTTCTGCCGGCGCGTCCGCTCACTTGTTCTAGCATGTGAAAAGCATGCTCGTAACTCCTAAAATCGGGTTGGTTTAATAGTGAGTCTGCTTGCAATACTGCCACCAAACTCACATCATCAAAATGCAACCCTTTAGTCACCATCTGTGTACCAATCAAGATATCTACTTCGTGAGCTGCAAAGCGGTCAATAATAGTTTGATAACTATCTTTTCTTCGTGTGGAATCCAAGTCCAAACGTGCAGTTCGGGCCATGGGGAACAACTCTTGTATCTCTTCCTCCAAACGCTCTGTACCAAAACCATGGGTGTGATAGGCGTTACCGCAGTTTTTACAAGTACTTGGCATTTTTACCGCACTTCCGCAGCAGTGGCATACCAACATTTTTGTGGCTTTGTGATAGGTCATGCTCACATCGCAATTCCCGCATTTGGGCACTTCGCCGCAGTTTGGGCATTGCAAGTATGGCGCATAACCTCTACGATTTTGAAAGAGTATTACTTGTTTGCCTTTGGCAATTTCTTCACGTATACGAAATACCAGAGGATCAGAGAAATGCCCATACATCTCTTTTCGATGGTATTGTCGTTGTAGATCAATCATCGTAATGCGTGGCATCTCCAGTCCCTTATAGCGGTTGGACATGGCAGCATAACCATACTTGCCCGTCATGGCATTGTAGTAAGTTTCTATCGCTGGTGTGGCTGTCCCTAATAGCACTTTCGCGTTATACCACTGAGCCATCATAATCGCTGCTGAACGAGCATGATACCTCGGTGCAGGGTCCTGCTGTTTGTAGCTTGGTTCGTGCTCTTCATCCACAATAATCAGTCCTAGATTACTGAATGGCAAGAATATCGCTGATCTAGCACCCAGTATCACCTTCCCTCTCACCTCATCACCTCTCACCTCATCACCTCTCACCTCTCTATACACCTCCACTCGTTCCGCACTACTGAACCGCGAGTGGTACACCAATACTGCATCGCCAAATACACTGCGCAAGCGGTCAGTTAGTTGGGTAGTCAAAGCAATCTCGGGCACCAAGTATAGCACCTGTTGTCCCTTGCGGATGGCTTCTTCAATGAGGTGAATATATACTTCTGTCTTACCACTCGAGGTCACACCATGCAGCAGTGTAACAACTTTGCTTTTCCACGATTGGCGAATCTCTTCCACCGCTTTTACCTGCTGCTCATCCAATGCATGAGGCGCTCTTATCGGTCCTGCATACCGATTCAGTCGCGATTTCTCTCGCTCTTCTTCACAGAGAATCTGCTTGTCAATCAGTTGTCGCAGTATGGCGCCACTCTCTCCACTCTCCTCTAATAGGCAGCGGCGTTCTATGGCTTTATCTAGGGGTTGGGCTACTTGAGTGAAATAGCGCAAAAGCCGTTCTTGTGCCTTAGCACGACCTAGTTGCTGCAGGGTCTGCTGTAGCGCCGCTTCGTTTTGCAAGGAAGGATGAAGGTGAATATAGTGCGTCGTCAAAGCGGTATAATCATCATCAATAATACCTGCTGGCAATGCTGCGGTCAGCACCTCGCCTAATGTGCACATATAGTACGACGCCAACCACTCCCACAACTGCAATTGTTGTGGAGTAACAATAGGATTCGACTCTAGTACCTGGATCACATCGCGCACCTTCACCTGTTCAGGCAACTCGCCTTCGTGGTGGCGATATACAATACCCGTAATGTGTTTCTTGCCTAGCGGAACCAATACCCGCATTCCTGTCTGCGGGTATGGTATGGCTTCAGGCACACGATACGTATAAACGTCTGCGATAGCCAATGGCAAAATAATATCTACCAGTCTATCACGTGCTATCATAGCTATTGCTTAGCGTTTGCTTTTTTTCGTATAGGTCTTTTTGCCGCTGCCCGTAGGCTCGGTGGTGGCGATGATTGTTCTGCACTCTTCTTCGCTCATCGCCGCTACATCTACCGTGCGAGGAATCTTATAGTTGCCCGAAGCAGTCTTGATGTATGCCCCATATCGTCCGTTCATCACTTGCACATCCCCCCAGTCATGGATAGGCAATTGTTGTTGCTGGTGATTGTCAATAATACCTGCAGCCTGCTCCAATGTGATGGTATGTGGATCGATATTCTTTGGCAAACTGATATAAGCATCATTATAGTGCAAATACGGACCATACTTGCCTTCACCTACGACCACTTCCTTCTCATTATGCATTCCCAAACTGTATGGCAAGGCGTTTTTAAACAATTCCAATGCCTCTTCCAAAGTGATGGTGAAAATACTTTGTCCTTTCTGCAACGATGCAAACCTAGGTTTCTGGTCATCGCTATCGCCAATCTGTATGCATGGACCATTCTTGCTGATACGAGCCAATACGGGTTCGCCAGTCTCTGGCTCCTTGCCAATGTAGCGAGCCGCCATCTTGCCCGATGGCACCTGTTTGATCAGAGGATGAAATGTCTGATAGAAATTATCCACTGTCTCCACCCAATTTGCATTTCCTTCTGCAATAGCATCAAAATTCTCCTCCTCACGAGCAGTAAAGTCATAACTCAAGATCTGAGGGAATTGCTCCACTAGAAAATCATTGGTGATTCTTCCCAAGTCCGTAGGTAAAAACTTACCCGTATCTGCACCTACAGTCTCAGTTTTTGTCTTATCTGTTATCTTATTGCCGTGCAGTGTCAGCACATTGTATGTCCTTTTGCTACCTTCTACATTACCTCGTACCACGTATTGGCGAGATTGAATCGTCTCAATCACGGTTGCATACGTAGAAGGGCGACCAATACCCAACTCCTCCATTTTCTTCACCAAGGTTGCATCATTATAGCGGATAGGTGCCTTGGAGAATGATTCTTGCGCCACAGCCGATGACAACGAACAGGTCATTGGTGCCACAATCTCTGCCATTGGAACCAACATCTGGCTATTTCCGTTCTCCTCATCGCTACTCTGCGTATAAACACGCATAAATCCATCAAACGTAATCACTTCGTGCGTTGCTACCCATTGGTATGGCGAGTCGCTCATTTCCACCTCAATACGTGTGGTATCAGTCTGAGCATCTGCCATTTGCGTAGCAATAGCGCGCTTGCGAATCAGGTCATACAAGCGACGCTCATCTTGATTGGCACCTGCCACCTCTTTATTGATATAGGTAGGACGAATAGCCTCGTGTGCCTCTTGTGCACCTTTGGCTTTGGTTTGAAACTGACGCGCTTTGTGGTACTGTTCGCCAAACTCTTTCAAAATCTCTTGCTTTGCGGTGTGGATGGCTAGCGAACTCAAGTTCACCGAGTCTGTACGCATATAGGTGATATGACCTGCCTCATATAGCGATTGGGCCAAACGCATGGTCTTTGATACCGTAAAGTGCAATTTCCTTGCGGCCTCTTGCTGCATCGTTGATGTGGTAAACGGAGCTGCTGGACTGCGGAAACCGGGTTTATGGGTTACCGATGTGATGGTGAATACTTGCTTCTTGCAACTCTCCAAGAATGCCAACGCCTCCTCTTTGTCATCAAAGCGGTGGTTCAACTCCGTGGTGAAAGGCACTTTCTGCCCGTTCTCCGTCTCGCCTATAAACTCCGCGGTCACGCGGTACTGAGCCGAACTATTAAATGATTCAATCTCTTGCTCTCTTTCCACAATCAGGCGTACGGCCACCGATTGTACGCGACCTGCGCTCAATCCCGTGGTCACTTTTTTCCATAGCACAGGCGACAACTCAAAACCTACAATACGGTCCAATACGCGGCGAGCTTGCTGCGCATGCACCAAGTTATAGTCTATCTGACGTGGATTTTTTATAGCTTCGCGTATAGCACTCTCTGTAATCTCATGAAATACAATACGGTGCGTCTTCTCCTTAGACAAGCCCAATACCTCCTGCAAGTGCCATGCAATGGCCTCTCCCTCGCGGTCCTCATCACTTGCTAGCCATACCTTATCGGCTTTCTTGGCAGCTTGAATCAGCGATTCTACCAATTGCGTCTTCTGACTATCAATCACGTAATTGGGAGCATAATTATTATTGAAATCAATACCGATGCTATTCTTACCAATACCCTCGATATCACGAATGTGCCCCTTCGAGGGCATTACCACATAATCTGAACCTAGATACCTACCAATGGTTTTTGCCTTCTCAGGCGACTCCACGATAACTAAATTTTTACTCATCTTTTCAAACACTTAATAATTAAGGTATAAAATCACCCCAATTTTTCGAAAACGGCGGCAAAGGTAGTACATTTTTTCGAAAAGACCAAATTTTTTTTGCAGAAAAAAAGCTTACTTATTTAAAGTAAAAAAACGAAAAAAATATTATTTTCTTGCATATGTGCAATAATTGTTGTAAATTTGCGGTCTGAAACTAAAATTACGCAAAAATGTATATTATTCTAACCATCGTTCTCGTCCTCTTTGGGGTAGGACTTTTGTTGGCGGAGATGTTCCTCTTGCCTGGTTTTGGTATCGCTGGTATCATTGGTTTATGCAGTCTTGCTGGCGCTGTGGTGGTGGCTTATGTCAAGTTGGCTGCCCTCTGGGCGTGGGCTGGACATGTCACTCTGGCTGCTTGCGTGCTGCTCTCGGCTATTGCTATCTACGTCTTTCTCAAAAGCAAGGCAATCGATAAGATGGCGCTCGATACCAAAATCGAGGGTGGAGTAGATATGCCATCCGCGGGCAAACACATGGAAGAGTTACGCAAGTAACCCTGCCTTTAAACTTTAAACTATCAACTTTAAACTATCAACTTTCAACTCAATAAATATGGAAACATTTGGTATTCTTCAGATTGTGGGATTGGCAATACTAGCCATCCTTGTGATTATTTTCTTCTATTATGTACCATTCATGCTGTGGATTAACGCAGTCGTTAGTGGTGTACATGTATCCCTCATCCAGCTTTTCCTAATGCGTATTCGTAAGGTACCACCTACACGCATTGTCAACTGCCTTATCGAGGCGCACAAAGCCGGTCTCACCGACGTAAAACGTGATGGACTCGAGGCGCACTTCCTTGCAGGTGGACATATCGAACGTGTGGTACACGCACTCGTCAGTGCTAGCAAAGCAAATATGCAACTCTCTTTCCAGATGGCTACAGCTATCGACCTTGCTGGCCGCGACGTTTTCGAAGCGGTGCAGATGTCGGTTAACCCTCGCGTCATCGATACCCCTCCTGTAACGGCTGTGGCTAAGGACGGTATCCAGCTCATCGCTAAAGCGCGTGTCACTGTACGTGCTAATATCAAGCAGCTTGTCGGTGGTGCTGGCGAAGACACTGTCCTCGCGCGTGTAGGCGAAGGTATTGTCAGCTCTATCGGTTCATCAGATAGCCACAAGATGGTATTGGAGAACCCTGATAGCATCTCCAAACTGGTGCTTTCTAAGGGACTAGACGCTGGTACTGCTTTCGAGATCCTCAGTATTGATATCGCGGATATCGATGTAGGTAAGAATATCGGTGCGCAACTCCAGATGGATCAAGCGCAAGCCGACAAGAATATCGCTCAGGCGAAAGCAGAGGAGCGCCGTGCAATGGCTATCGCTAACGAGCAAGAGATGAAGGCTAAGGCGCAAGAAGCACGTGCTAAAGTGATCGAGGCAGAAGCCCTCGTACCACAAGCCATGGCGGAAGCTTTCCGCAGTGGCAACCTCGGAATCATGGACTACTATCGCATGCAAAATATCCAAGCAGATACTTCCATGCGTGAGGCCATCGGCAAACCTGCTACCTCAGCAGAAAAGAAAAAATAACCTATAGCCCATCGCCTATAGCCTATCCCTATAGCCTATAGCCCATCGCCTAATGAAAATTGCCCTCCTGCAATATCCCATTGCTTGGGCGGATAAGGAAACCAATCTCCGTCTAGCAGAAG
The DNA here is from genome assembly GCA_045531475.1 of Paludibacteraceae bacterium. GTDB lineage: Bacteria > Bacteroidota > Bacteroidia > Bacteroidales > Paludibacteraceae > Colicola. The sequence continues at coordinate 11,646 of JAZSEB010000018.1, read as the reverse complement.
AACGTATCGCTGCATTGGCTGGTAAAGCCGATGTGGCGGTGCTTCCTGAGATGTTTGCCACAGGTTTCTGTACGGATCATCCCGAACTGGCAGAAACGATGGACGGAGAGATTATCCGTCGCCTGCAAGCTGCAGCTGACCAAAGCGGTGTCGCCATTGTCAGTTCCTTTATATGCTCGCCTTATCGCCTTATCGCCTCATCGCCTCATCGCCTAACCAATCGCGGTTTTATGATTAAACCGCATGCAGAGATGGAAATACAAGACAAACGCCATCTCTATGCGCATGGTGGCGAGGATCAATTCTTCCAAGCTGCGGATGAACGACATATCTTCACCTACAAAGGTGTAAGGTTCCTCCTACTCGTGTGCTACGATTTGCGTTTCCCTGCTTGGGCACGCAATACCACGGGTAGTGACTACGATATTATCCTCGTAGTAGCCAATTGGCCAGAGGTGCGCATCCAGTATTGGGATGCTTTGGTGGCGGCACGTGCCACAGAGAACCAGTGCTATATCGCAGCAGTGAACTGTGTGGGTGACGATGGTATGGGCTTGCATTATAATGGCCATTCCGTGGCGTATGATACACGTCTGCAGCCGATTGTCAGTTTTGCCAACAATGAGGAAGGTACTAAGATAGCCCACTTTGATATCCCTGTTCTCCATCACTTCCGCGAGGCCCTCCCTCTCTGGAAAGATGTAGATCAATTTCACCTCATCACCTAATCACCTTTCACTTTTCACTTTTCACTTTTCACCTTTCATTTTTCACTTTTCACTTTTCACTTTTCACTTTTCACCTTTCATTTTTCACTTTTCACCTTTCACTTTTCACCTCCAACAATGACCTATAATTGGAACATACGAACCCTGACTGCTGCTGAGCAAGCTATCCAGCAGCAATTGGAGCAAGAGCTGAAGATCAGTTCTGCTTCTGCTCGTATGTTGGTGGTGCGTGGCATACAGACGGCTGAGGAGGCTCGTCAGTTCGTTTGCCCTTCGTGGGACCAACTCCACGATCCTTTCCTCATGAAGGACATGGATAAGGCAGTTGAACGTTTGCATCAAGCACTCACCCAAGGCGAACGTATTCTCATCTATGGCGACTACGATGTGGATGGTACCACTGCCGTCACCCTCATGTATCGCTTCCTCCTGCCTCTCACCTCATCGCCTCATCACCTCATCACCTCATCACCTCATCACCTAGACTACTACATCCCCGATCGTTACACCGAGGGCTATGGTGTTTCCCAGCAGGGTATCGACTATGCGCACAGCCAAGGCTGTACGCTGATTATCACCCTCGATTGTGGTATCAAGGCGGTAGAACGTGTTGCCTATGCTGCTAGCAAAGGCATTGATGTGATTGTTTGCGACCACCATACGCCGGGCAACGAACTGCCTCAGGCTGTGGCGGTACTCAATATGAAACGTAACGATTGTCCTTATCCTTATAAGGACCTTTCTGGCTGCGGCGTGGGCTTCAAACTAGCCCAAGCATATACGCAACGCTATCTCGCCTCATCGCCCAATAGCCCTATCACCTTATTGCCTCTCACCCAACTCCTAGCCATGTCCATCGCTTCGGATGTCGTGCCGCTCACGGGCGAGAACCGAATATTGGCATACTATGGTATTCAGCAGCTCAACAAGCAACCTTACGCAGGTATTGCTGCAATCATGGAGGTGGCGAGTATCGAGAAGGGCAAGCTAGATAATACGGATCTTGTTTTCCGCATAGGTCCACGTATCAATGCCAGCGGACGAATGAAGTCTGGCCGCGAAGCGGTGCAACTGCTCATTACCGATGATCCCGACCTAGCACAGCAGCAGGCGGAGGAGGTCAATCAGCACAACCTCGACCGTCGTGACTGCGATACCAAGACCACCGAGGAGGCACTGGCCCTTCTCCAAGCTGCGGAAAAAGAGCAATGTTTCTCCACTGTCGTTTATTCGCCCAACTGGCACAAGGGCGTGGTGGGTATTGTGGCTTCGCGTCTTATCGAGCGTTGCTATCGTCCTACTATTGTACTCACGGCAGGTGAAGATGGAATCATCTCTGGTTCGGCGCGTTCAGTCGAGGGCTTTGATATCTATTCGGCTATTGATTCCTGTCGCGATTTGCTTACCAATTTTGGTGGACATGTCTATGCAGCGGGATTGAGTATGTACAAGGATAATCTCCCGGAGTTTAAGCAGCGTTTCGAGGCCTATGTAGCATCGCATATCCGCGAGGATCAGAAACAACCTACTTTGCATATTGAGGCGCAAATCCAATTGTCGGATATTGACCAGCGTTTCTATAATATCTTGCGTCATCTCGAACCTTTTGGTCCGGGTAATCCGCGTCCTGTGTTCATCACGCGCAATCTCATCAACCATCGCGATACGAAGGTAGTGGGTAAGACGCGCGAACACTTGCGTCTGGATCTCACCGACCGCACAGCGGCTATCACTGGTATTGCTTTTGGCCGTGCCGATATGGAGATGCATATCCGCAATGGCAATGCGGTAGATGTGTGCTACGAGCTCGAGGAGAATACTTTCCGCAACGTCACCACCATCCAGATGATGGTCCAAGACATTGTCCCCTCCAGCGTCTAACCTCATCACCTCATCGCCTATTGCCTATTGCCTATCGCCTAAAAAAAGAATATGTACAATGAATTAAATACACGTGGCCCACAATTCCGCAGGGGCAGCATCGAAGTAGTATGCGGAAGTATGTTTTCCGGCAAGACCGAGGAGTTAATCCGTCGCATGAAGCGTGCGCAGTTTGCCAAGTTAAAGGTTGAAATCTTCAAACCCGCTATTGACGTGCGTTATAGCGAACAGGAGGTAGTAAGTCACGACCATAATGCTATTCCTTCCACGCCGGTGGATAGTAGTCAGAATATCCTTCTCATGGCCAACGACGTAGATGTCGTAGGTATTGATGAGGCGCAGTTCTTTGATATGGGTATCGTGGATGTGTGCAACGAACTAGCTCGTCGCGGTATCCGTGTTATCTGTGCAGGTTTGGATATGGACTTCAAGGGTGTACCTTTTGGACCTATGCCTGCCTTGATGGCAATTGCGGATGATGTGTATAAGACGCATGCAATCTGTGTCCATTGTGGTGATTTGGCTTATGTCAGCCACCGTACCGTTAGCAGCGACAAGCGTGTCCTTTTGGGTGAAACCGATAGCTACGAACCGCTCTGCCGTGCTTGCTACGAGAAAGCCCTCGCTGCCGAAGAAGCTGCCAAATAATCGTTAGCATAGAACAAAACAAGGACATTTATAGGACATCGAAATCTTATCGATGTCCTATTTTTACTTTCCAATCACTCGCACGCACTATGTGATTACTATGTGATTACTATGAGATTACTATGTGATTCTCACCACAATACTGTCACATCCATATTCTATCTATTGAGATAGAAGATGAAATGGTTGTTGAAGTTAAGTGCCCTTGTCGTTAGTCCCTCACTACATCCGTTATGCTAATACCACATCGGCATCTATAACAAATATAGCTAAACCATCCTCGGAAGCCAAAACATTTTTTGGCTTGACATCACTTAATAGATACGTGCCATCACAAAATACTCCATCTTTATCTTGTGGTTCAAATCCACGAGATCTCATATATGCCAATATCTCTGTTGGCGTAGCGAAACGTACATTATCAACAAAAGGTTGTGTAAATACTGGATAAGCATTATCTTTGCTCATTATATGAAAACCAACAAACTGCAACGCGATGTGTGGAAATAAGTGATTATATAATTCTACACGATTAAAAAGTTTTAGCAGATCCCCTCCAACATGCATAAGGGTATTCATCTTGTATACAAGATTGGTTGTGGGATCTATCCAATTTTCGCTCTCATTACCACTTTGGAACAATAGCAAATGGTGCTCTTTCGCAAAAGCCCCAAACAAATCAATAACGCAATGGTGCTCTATTGCCCATTGGATTGCAACTCGTTGCTGGTCAAAACGAGAAAGTCCTACAAGGATGTCTCGTAAGTTTTGTGCATTTGGTTGTGATGCTGAATCTCCCATTGGTAATCGATAGTTCTTTGAGATTGCTGAGCTAACCAAGCTTGTGCATTATTCAAATAATCAGTAGCACTCATAATGCTAATCATTGAAATTTGCTGCAAAGTTACAATAAAATCTTGATATTTGCAAGAAATAAAATAAAAAATTGACATTAATTGACATCATGTTGACAAAAACCGCCTGACGTTATTTCGTCAGACGGTTTTCTTATTTCGATTGTCTCAATCTTACTTCTTATCTCGCCTATTGGCTCGAACGATTATTTTTTAATCGCTTTCACTTGCTCGTACTCGCCGCGTACTACGTACACGCCTGTTGGCAAGCTTACGTTCTCTTCCTCGCTCATATACTTGCTGAAGATCATCTTACCCTCCGCATCAAACAACATCACATGTTGCTCCTTCAGCGGCGTAATCGTCAAGCCCTCTGAAGTAGGTTCTACGATCAATGTCACATCACCCATGATAGTTGGCAGACCGGAACCGAGACCAGGACCGTTATCAATGATAGTAGTCTTGATGTCGTAAATTACCTCACCCGTTTCCATGCTAATTGATTTAGCAATCTTTTGAGTCTCTACAATTTGTCCTTCCTCGTTGGTTTCTTGTGTGGTTGTTATTGGAATATTAGCGAGCATGTATCCACTTGTAGGTTTGACACTGATTTGAGCGATAGCTTCTCCAACTAAGTCAAAGTTGTATACATTATTTGCATTCTTGTTCAGTTGGAACAATTGATCAGTTCTACTAACCTCTATATTTGCAAATGACGCATTACCAATCACACATGCCTCATTTTCATCTGGGGTTACTACGGTAGCAGCCAAGTCGCTACCATTCAACTCTTGTCCGTTACCTTCGAGGAGGATGTATTTACCTGTCCAATAGTTCCAATCTTGAGGAGTGCTATTAATCGCAGATGGGAACTGCATTGTATAGATTTCGCCTTTTGTCATAATTGGGGCGGTTCCACCTGCTTGAGTATCCACGATTTCCCAATCAGTTATAAGTTTCTTCTCAGTAGAACTTTCGTCTGCATTTGCAGGTTTGGCATATTCCCATTTCTTATCATTTGACTTGTACAAATAATAATGAGCATCCCACCATCTCATACCTTCAGGATAAGAACCTGTATTACCTGTGTAGTGATATAATGGCTCAATAATAGGAGTATAGTTAGATCCTTCTGCAGGAGCTGCTCCATTCATACCTCTTCCGGCCTCATATGCCATCCAATAGTCTACAAACACGCCATATTTGTCAATTTGTCCATCTCCATTAGTATCTTCGGTTTTCTCTGTTCCGAAGAAATCACTAGCATCTCTCATATCAGTTTCAGCAAGATACCAGAATGTGTAGAGGTCTAATATACGCTTTGCTTGTGCTTGACGAGCGCTCTCTACGTTATGACTTTCAATGATATAATCGCCATAACCCATTGGGGTACCAAAGTCTTTTTGAATTTGTGCATCTGGATATGCTTCAATCACATAAACATTGGTTACGTTAAATGGGGCCACAAACATTGTCCATTCTCCTGCTACAATTGGCTTGAGCATATATACTTTCTTTTGGATGTCGTATTTGTTAGTGTTTCCAATAGATTTGTGTAGATCATTATCTGCAACAGAAACTTGAATATTTACTTCTTGCGCTCCGAATTGGAATGGAATTTGATGCTTGTTTTGTGCTATTGTACGTGTATACTCATCCATTTCCATATAAAGGAGATAATCTATGATATACGGAGCATGTCCTGGTACACCACATGAATTAATGTTGTCTATCGCACCGCCAAGAGGTCGGGGTTCACCATTAATATTTGCAGTAAAGTCAGGAGAGCATATTTGCCATGCAAATTTGATTCCATCTGCTGGTAATGGAGGAAGCAACATTCGGACTTTGCCATCTGCGTTTGGCGTCAAACTTTCGTGACCATATGTTTTGCCTTCCACATAATACATACTCAACGAGCGGTGATAGCCATCATTGTCATTTACGCCAGCGTGTGGGAAAAGATAGTCCATCATCTCGTTGAAACGAGTCATATTTGCAGTTCCATTAGCATTTGTATTATCCCATGCTGATACTACAATGTCGTCAAAGTAAGCCAACGCTAAACCATCTTTATTTTTTATTTCGTTTGCATCACCTGCTTGAATGTTACAATTGAAAGTACCGCCATCCACAGTAGTGTTGGTTGGAAGTTTTAATGCCTCGGGGTTATTAGTACCATTGTTTATGGTTCCGTCTATGATACTAACTTGGTTATCTTTAAGGTATGTTTCAGTATTACATGCTAATCCATAGAAGGTGGTTTGGAAATCCTCAGTTTTACTACTAACGTTAACAGTAATCTTTAAACTACTAGATTGAATGCGAGAAATAGCCATAGTAGAGGAGTTACGTGTGGCATTTTTCATAAAAATTTGTCCTCCTGAAAGATTTAATTTGGTGCTTGCTAGTCCTAAGTCTATAGAAGGAGCAATGTTTGTTTCAGTCCAATCACTACCATTTCCACCTTTGTTTTCTTGTAATGACAATGCACCATTAGTTCGGATTGTACCCTCACTAGCAGGCCATGTATCATCAATCGTCAATTCTGTCTTATTGCTAGCGCCAATTGCAACGTCGGTAGTGGTGCCAGAAATTGTTGGTAAGACTTGTATAGGGGAAGAATATTGTACAAAACCTCCAGAAGGAGCTGATGGTTCGAAGGTAATATTGCTTGCTTTTGTAATCTTTAGACCCTCTGTAGCATCTAGGATATTATTTCCACGGATGTGAATGGTAGGTTTAAAGTTCGCGGAAGTAGCTGTCAGCGCAAATACAGCTCCACTACCCAATGGATATGATGCGTAATTTGTTCCAGCGAGTTCTCCAAAAACTGACAATGAATTTGTGTTTAATTCAAACGATGCATCACTTTTATCACGTGAGTATGCTTGCAGATCATCTAGATAAATATCAACGCGATCACCACCAATGATTTGAATAACACCTTGTTCATTGTATGAAGAACCAGTAGTAGCAAACGGACAATAACCTGTAAAGTAATATTTCATACCATTGCCAGCATTAATGGTTAATGCAGCATCTTTCGATGTGGCATTCATGTTTGGTATTGTCTTTACTAATTCATATAGCATGCTACCGACCTGAGATTCATATATGTAGCATGGTGTCTTAATATTTGTTAGATTAGTTATAGAGGAAAGCTCGTTATTGTTATTATCTGTAGTGTGGCCAAAGATATACAATCGATTAAATAATGTTTTTCCTGTTTCATCGAAAGCTGCAGAAACATTCACTTGGCGTTTCTTGCGTAGGGGGAATTGACTTTCATCATCAGCATGGTTGTCTTTTGTTCCTGTATAAATATTCAGTAACGAGGTTCCTAGTGTAATCGTTTTAGGTGTGATGCTAGGCATAAAGGATACAATCGCAGATGTTTTGCTATCTACGACTTTGCCTCCATTTACGTAAAGAGCGACAATGCAGTAGTAGTATTGATTATCGTTTACTACAGTATGATCAAACGAGGCATTCGTTTCTTTCTCAATCGCTCCTATGGCACTAGTGAATAGATTTGTATTATAGTCTTGGCCAATTAACTGAGCATCAGTCCAAGTACCACCTGTAGCAGGAACTTCTACAAGAACATACTTATTCGCATGTGGGATAGATGCCCATGTGAATGTCACTTTATTGTCTCCTGTTGTTGCATTTAAAGTAGGTGTTGCCAATTCGATACGTACTTGTGCCGTTAATGTAGCATCAATGGTATTACCACTCGCGATGCCACTAACAGAAAGTGTTGCAGTGTAATTTCCGGGGTTAGTGTTCTTGTTAACGGATACTGTTACATTACCTGTTTTACCTTGAGGTAATTCTCCAAATGTAATACAACTTAAACCTGCTGGATTAGCCTCTACGTCTCCTTTTGTAGGAGGAGTTTCGAGGTTATGACGATATGGTATATCTACAGAGACAAAATCGTTTTCTGAAGTGGCAATAAGAGTCGTTAGAGGTAAAACTTTATCTTCTTCATCATCAAAAAGAATGACTGGGTCAAAACGAGCACTAAGAGGAATGACCTTCACGTTTACTATATTGTCATTATCATCTCTTAAAACATTTCCAGTAGCATCGAGAATTTCGGAGTCATTTGTACTATACTTACAAGAGATACGTAATTCTGCAGAATACTCATTATCAGGCTCATCTCCTGAATAATGAAATTTAATACGAGGATTAGGTGTGTTTTTAGAATCGGCTCCACCTGCATTCGTTACAAATGTAAAGCAATTAGCATCTACTCCTGTTATTTCTGTCGTCCAAATAGTGTTAGGATGTTTTGCCGCATCGTTAAGTAATGTAGCTATAAATTCATCCACATTACTTACTTCGTCTTGAGCTCTAAATACTTTAGAATCTTTGGCAACATGGAAGCGTGGAATATAATCCTCGGTGACCTCAATAATACATGTGTATGTTGCTGCCTTATCGGCACTACCACTATAATGACTTTGTAATGTAACGGTGGTATTTCCGTTGTAATTAGTTAAGTCGATTGTAACATCTACAGTCACTTTGCTATTAGCGTATGACCAAGTAGTATTGGTAGCAGGGATTTCTACATTATCGATCTTGAGTATAAAGTTATCTTTAGCGAGTGCATTTTGTACACCAAATTCTACAGGAACAATTATTGTTGTCTTCGCAGGGTTATTATGCATGATAGTTTTTCGGTATTCTGTTATAGCAGTTAACTGCCATTCTACTGATACTACAGTTGGAACTAAGTATCTAGCAGTAGCAACAAGGTCATAGTCTTCTGGATAATCAAATGTGTAAGTGTTTGTTGGCCAATACCATTCTCCTGATGTTTGATGTGCTGTTAAAGTCATGCTTGGACGAATGGCTGATGGAGCATACTCGTAAACTGTTACATCGTTAGCATATTCTGTTACTGTCTTGAGAGGAACATCTCCATTATACCAACCAGAAAATAAATATTTGGGGTCCTTTTTTGCGTACAAAAAATATGTGTGTGACATATTGTTGTCTGTAGGATTTCCACGTAGATCATAAGACACATGCCCTTCTTGCCACTTTTCTTTAGCATTTTTAGGGAGTTGCCAAGTTCCAGCTTCATTTGCGTTATTTTCATCTTCCTCGCCCGTAGCGGATGCTTTATGAAGTGTGGTGCTCTCTTCCCAATTAATAGTCTTATTCCCTGTTATCTGACTTTCACTTACATAAACCAAATTTTTTGCTTCAGTACCTTCTACAGATCCGTCAACAACACCATTTATGGTTGCTTCTGCTTTTACGCGAGAGTAGTAATAGGTATTAGAAGACCAAACTGCATTACTAATACCAATCAAAAGCACTACCAACGCTAAGCGTTTGGTGAATTGAAAAATTGTTTTGTTAAATTGTATCATAATTGTTGTTATTTTATTCAGTTTTATATATTGTGTATCGGTTATTGGACACCGATGAGTCTATGTTGTTATAGCAATTCTATATTTATTGTGCGCTTATTGTCCGTGTATTGTGCGTGAATAGTGCGTGTATTGTGCGTAATTGGCTAGTAGATTGTTTCACTAGAACCAATGCCCAAGCGAGTACCAATACGATATGTGGCCAATCCACCAGCACATGTCCCCAAATAGCCACATATGCCATCACACTACACCATATTAATAATGCGCACGCGTACGCGAGAGACCACCATTTGCGCCAATACCAAGCCAAAGCGGGCAAGATATTGAATGGAACAATAAGCCAGTTCCAAGAGGTGTGACAAAGGTCGGAGATAAAGATGAGATACATCATCAATGCTCCTATCGCTGTTTGCACTGCCAGCATCAGCCAGTCGAAATAAGGTTTGCTCCAAAAGAGATTAGCAATGGATAAGCATAGGATAAGCAACATTGCTACCAATGGAGTGAACCATCCATTCTTAGATTGTGGTGTACCTTCTACCAGCACATTTGGCTCGCTTGCCATCAATGGTTTACCATTGATAGTGGCTTTCTTCCATGCATCAACCAAGTCTGCAGGAACGAGCAATTGCTTTTCTCCATGCAAAGGTACATCTACTGCACTGCCAGCGATAAAGCAAACGAAGAAACGCATCCATAATGCATCTTTTGTTGCCCAGCGCACAAGGTCGCGTCCTGTAGGGGATTGTTCATAGAGCGATGCATCATATTTGATAGGTGTTTCGCCTAATGCCTCATGTACAAACTTCACGCATGCAATGGTACAACCGCGTTTGAGATAGTCGTATTGCAGCAAACTGCCTTCGGCTACTTGTTCGTCCAGGATTCGCCACAAGTTCTGCTCAACATCGGCAGGTAGATTGAGTTTGTACTCATATACTCCCCGCCCTTCGGCTACATACAAATCACAGTATTCTTGGGTGGGAATCGCAAAAAGTCCCATGTAGAGATTCCCTGCGATGAAACTCCAGAAACGTGTAGTAACATCCTCACTTTCGTAACTAAAACAATAGTCCAAACCAAAAGTAGGGCATTGCATACGAAGACAGGAGTGTCCCATCGTAGAATAAACTGCCTTTCCTGGATCTGCGACGAGCAATGAAACTGTGACAAAATCCTCCGCAGTGCGGTCAATAGTATCACCAAACACAGGATCCACATACTGCTCCTTTGCCTGCAATGGCATCACGCCTGCTATCATCATAGCAAGCATCAGTAGCAATATTTGAACGCGATATTTCATATCTGTTTGGCGATAAGGCTATTAGTGGTTATGATTGTTGTTCTTCAACCGTTTCTGCTTTCTTATCGCGAGAACGCAAGAATGTGAACAACGCACACAAGAGCGACAGTACGAGCAATACGCCTACACCGTCTGGAATAGGGAAGCGGAAATTATGGCTATTGTTTTTTTCGCCATCTGCCATCCAAGCGCAGAAATCTTGCCATGCTTTTTCCACGTCTGCCATTTGATCCTCAGGAATCGTAGCGCCTGGTTCAAGGCCTAGCCACCATGTTTTAAAGAGTTCGTATAACTCATCGTAATGGTAGTTATATGTGCCATTATAATCATAAAGCCATGGGGTGCTACCATCGTGATTATTTTCTTGATTCCACAAGCTCTTCAACCATTGAGCATACATATTATCTCCAATGCCTCCAAGTCCTTGCTTTCCGCGGACTCCCATGCGAGAGTTGCCGAAGCCACTATATCCACCATACGACGCGGAGCCGTAGTTGCTGGACATGTTGCCAGCGTAGAGGGAAGTGGTTGGGTTGCTGCTGGAGCTAGCGGCGGACATCAATGGCGACATGGCGCGGCTGGCGGTAGGGGCAGTTGATACACTGCCGCCCGTGCTCATGATTGAACCACCGGCGTTGCTGCGAGATGATGTACTGCTACTGGTTGCGTAGATAGCACCTCCGCCGTTGCTAGCACCACCCATGCTGCTTCTCGCAGTGCTGGTGCTGATTGGGGAGATACTACTGCCTGTTCCACCCATCATGGCGGAAGAGGTAGTGTGCACAGGCGCACCCGCGTACGACGATGTCGTCGCACCTGCGGACATAGATACA
>JAZSEB010000010.1:0-169030 GCA_045531475.1 Paludibacteraceae bacterium | reverse complement strand
AGTATCTTTGCATCCTCTTTCAAAGAGTCAACCTTTTTAGGACTCCAGTCAACCTTTTCAGGAAACGAGTCAAAAAAGTACGTTTTTTAAGATTATATATCAGTAATCGAGTCAACCTTTTTCAGGTTTAGTCAACTTTTTAAGGCGAGGAGTTGAGTCGGAGTTCTCTCGGTCGTCTCAGGGTCGTCTCTCGGTGAAATTGGGGAGAGTATCAAAGAAGGTTCAAAGGACGAAATCTTAAGAAAAGGGATGTTTTGAAAAAGTACCCGAATACCATTCGGGATAATGAACAAAGAAAAGCGAGAAATCACATAATCGAGTGATTTGACGAATTATGTAGATTTATTTTTGTGTATGTCAGAAAAAAAGTGTACTTTTGCACGAAATTTGTCGATAATCGATAATCGAACAACCTACACAATGAATAGCAAGAAAATACAATATATAGGTTGCAATGATGCAACATTAGACCTCTTTGAGAGTCAATATCCACTGCCTAATGGCATGTGCTACAATAGTTATCTGCTTCACGGAGAGCGTGCTGCAGTGATGGATAGCGTGGACCCACGCACGACAACCGAATGGTTGCAGAACATCAAAGCGACGAACTGCACCCCTACTTACCTCATTGTACAACATATGGAGCCCGATCATAGTGGTTCGATTGGTGCATTCCTCGCTCAATATCCCGAAACAACAATTGTCGGCAGCCGAGCAGCACTGCAGTTTATCGAACAGTTTGGTTATCAACCAGCTCATACATTGATGGTTAAGCACGGCGACACATTGGATTTAGGTGGATTGACTTTACAGTTCGTAGCTGCCCCGATGGTGCACTGGCCCGAAGTGATGATGACCTATGTACCCGAAGAGAAAACGCTGTTTTCGGCAGATGCTTTCGGTTCGTTTGGCATATATAGCAACTACGAAGCTCATTGGATAGATGAAGCACGGCGCTATTACATGAATATCTGCGGCAAGTATGGTACACAAGTATCGGCTGCGTTGGCAAAATTAGAAGCATTGGAAATTCAAACCATTGCACCGCTTCATGGATGCGTATTAGAAGGTGAAGAAGCAGCTACAGCACGCCGATTATATGGCATATGGAGTAAGTATGAGGTAGAGCGTGAGGGTGTATTAGTGGCATATGCTTCGATACATGGCAACACCGCCAAAGTAGCCAAGCGAATAGCAGAAATTCTGCGCGCTAATAATGTAGATGTCAAAGAGATAGACCTATGCCGAACGGATGTGTCGGAAGCAGTTGCGCAAGCATTCTGCTACGGGAAGATGGTGCTCTGCGCTTCAAGTTATGACGCAGGTGTGTTCCCTCCGATGCATGTATTCCTCTATAAACTGGGCATCAAGGGCTATCAGTCGCGCCAAGTGGCGCTGGTGGAGAATGGGACATGGGCACCAAGCGCAGGTAAGACCATGCGCAGTATGCTCGAAGCAATGAAGGATATTCAGATTGTAGAACCTATGCTCACTATCCGCAGCGCATGGAAAGAAGAGTATCAGGAACAACTAGACACACTGATTAACAGCATATTACAATAATCCATGACCGCACGAGAGGCACTAAAGACATATTTCGGTTATGATGATTTCCGACCATTGCAGGAGGAGATCGTCCAATCCATTTTGGACGGACGCGACACCCTGGCACTCATGCCTACGGGTGGCGGCAAGAGTTTGTGTTTCCAAGTGCCCACCATGGTAATGGGCGGTTTGTGCCTTGTTATCACCCCCCTCATTGCCCTGATGAAAGACCAAGTGGAGAACCTGCGCCGTCGTAATATTCGTGCAGTAGCCATCTACACGGGCATGACCTATGAGCAGCAGAAAGTGGCACTCGACAACTGCCAATGGGGACCGTACCACTTCCTATATGTTTCCCCCGAGAGATTAGAGTCGGAGGAGTTTCGTGAGCGATTAGCCCGCCTACCAATCTGCCTTATCGCCGTGGATGAAGCCCACTGCATCTCGCAATGGGGCTATGACTTCCGTCCTAGTTACCTGAAAATAGCGGAGATTAGAGAGGTTATAAGGCGAAAAGGCGATGAGGCGATAAGGCGAAAGGTGCCAATATTGGCACTGACAGCAACGGCGACGCCTGATGTGGTGGATGATATACAAGAGCAGTTGACGTTCCGCGAGAAGAACGTGCTGCGCAAGAGTTTCTTGCGTGCGAACCTTAGTTATGTAGTGCGTCAAACCAACAAAAAAGCTGACGAGATAGTACACATCTTGAGCAAAGTGCCTGGTTCGGCTATCGTGTATGTCCGCAACCGCCAACGTGCACAAGAGTTAGCAACTTATCTCAACGAAAAAGGCCTGTCCGCCGACTTCTACCATGCAGGATTAAACTCAAAAGAGCGAAACGAAAAACAAGAGGCGTGGAAGAAGTATAAAGTTGAAAATGTAAAGTGCAAAGGCGAGGGAACCAGAATCATCGTAGCCACAAATGCCTTTGGCATGGGTATTGACAAGCCCGATGTGAGAATGGTTATCCATCACGATTTACCAGACACCATAGAAGCCTATTTTCAAGAGGCAGGACGAGCAGGACGCGATGAGCAGAAGGCCTTCGCCGTACTACTATATGACCCTACACAAGACAAAGCAAAAGCACGCAAACGCGTAGCAGATAACTATCCCCCAAAAGAGTTTGTAGCAGATGTGTATCACAAGACATGCGACTTTCTGGGCATAGGTGCAGGCAGCGGACAGGGGCACACTTTTATATTGCCTATCAACGACTTATGTAGAATCATGCACTTACCTATCCTACAGACATGCGCAGCCCTACATCTGCTAACACAAGCAGGGTATGTGAATTTTCAAGAAGAGCAAGAGATACAAACTCGTGTAAAGATTCTCATTTCTAGGAGAGAGATAAGTGAGTATGGATTGAATGCTTCGCAACTCCAACTGCTAGAAACCCTCATGCGCAAATATACGGGTATCTTTACCGAATTGCAGTATGTGCATCTAGGCGATGAGGCAAAAGGCGAAAAACAAGTGATACATGACATGCTCGTATCCTTGGCACAACGCCATATCATTACCTATATACCGCACAGTATTGCTAATACATTGACACTGACGCGTGAACGACAGACAGAAATACATCTATCCACAGAAATATACGATAAGCATCGCCAACAATATATTGAGAAGCTAAGAGCAATGGTGGAATATGCTGATAACCAGCTATATTGCCGTTCCCAATTGTTATTATCCTATTTTGGTGAAAACACCACAGCCACATGTGGCACATGCGATGTATGCCGTCAGAAAGCGAAAGGCGAGAGATAAAAGGTGAGAGGCGAGAGAATAAAAAAACTGCACTGATTGTGCAGTTTTTTTTATTTATATAGATAGGCTACCACGCCTATAAGCAATAATCTTCAGCCTCTGAACTCTATCGTCTTGTGCTTCCACCACCGCGTGAAGAACCTCCACCAGAGGAACGCATGGACGAGCTACCAGATGAATGCATAGCTCCGCCAGAAGAGCGCATAGATGAACTACTAGATGAACGCACTGCGGAGCTACTAGAAGTACGCATGCTAGAACTGCTAGAGCGATTGACTGAAGGAGCAGAAGCAGAGCGTGTAGCCGTAGATACGTTAGATACTCTATTCACAGTAGAGGTAGAGCGCGTAGGTGTAGAAACAGTATTACCCGAACGACGTGGGCTGGTAGTTAGTGAGCTGCTGCGTGAAGGTGTACTATTTGTACGAGTAGTTACGGATTGCGAACGAGTAGTAGTTTGGGTAACAGAAGCGTTGCGCGTAGCGGCAGAGCGGGCACCAGCACTTTCAACGCGGGTAGCATTATTGCGAGTAGCAGCAGTGATACGATCGTTCGTACGTACATTTGTGCTACCAAAAGTGCGAGATGTATTTCCGCGAGAAGAAACACGAGTAGCACCTTCGACCGAACGTGTGCCAGCAGCAGTACGCATAGCAGTGGTACGACTGCGATCTATATCACGTGCGTTTTGATAGTTGCGAGAAGCATTGCGTGTAGCAAATGCACGCTCAGGGTGACGCGTAGCATAGTCGGTACGACTTACAGTACGACGCATTGGTTGATAATGCGCATGGTAATGGTGACCAGTGCGATAGGTGCAGATTGGGTGGTAGTGGTGATGCCAATACATATGATCCCAATAAAGGTGATATGCTATGCAATGATATGGATGCCACCATCCTGGCCAATAGCCCCAATAGTATGGTGAATGCCAACATACCCATGATGGACCCCAAAACCAATCATAAATAATTGGACGATAAATATATACGGGTTCGATAATGTAGTTATCACCATAAATATACTCATCACCAATAACCTGCACAGTCACTGACTCTGATTCGGGATCTTTCTCCACAAAAATAGAAGCTACATCTTGATATACATCCTTTGCCAAAACCGCTTGAATAACTACCAAGTGGCGGTTTTGATCGGCTGTTTCCACTACACGCAGATAGTCCACATCGCCATCTCCATTCAAATCTAAATTAGAGAATGCAGAATCAGGATTATTTAGCATTTGTTCAAATTCGGCTAAATCTTTTGCTTGACCAAACAACGTGGCTACCATTTTGAGGTCAAGATTTTCTGAAATGTCTGCATTGGTAGCGGTAACGGTAACTGTCTCATCAGCCATCAATGCACTAGGAGCCCACAATAAGGCAACCAGCATGATTGGCAAAAACAAAAATAATCTTTTCATACTCATACCAATTTTAAATTATGATACATTTTCTCCTTTTTTGTTTGCATATAACGCAAGTTATAGGGATTTGGAGCAATCTCTATTGGTATATTCTCTACAATTTCTATGCCATAACTCTCCAACCCAACTCTTTTTACAGGATTATTAGTCATCAAGCGAAGCTTTTTAGCCCCCATCATTTGCAGAATTTGTGCACCAATTCCGTAGTTACGTTCATCTGGTTGGAAACCAAGATGAATATTAGCCTCCACTGTATCTTCACCTTGCTCTTGCAGTTTATATGCACGTATTTTATTCATCAATCCGATACCTCTACCCTCTTGATTCATATATACAATGATACCTTTCCCTTCTTTTTCGACCATCTGCATAGCTTTGTGAAGTTGTTCACCACACTCGCAACGTTTAGAACCAAAAATATCACCCGTCATACATGAGGAGTGTACACGGCATAATACAGGTTCATCTTCTTGCCACTCTCCTTTTACTAACACAATATGCTCTAATCCATTGGTTAGTTGGCGGAATGGGGTAAGCATAAAATCGCCATACTCGGTTGGCAATTGTACTGTTTCACCACGTTCAACCAGAGCATTGTGCAGCGGCTGAGTAGTACTATGTAACGTTGGTGCAGCGTTACTCATCCGATAAGCGATAAGATCCTTTATGGAAATAAGGCTGAGTTGATATTTTTCTGCCACCTTTTCTAACTGTGGCATGCGTGCCATGGTACCATCTTCATTCATAATCTCTATGAGCGCAGCCACAGGTTGCAACCCAGCCAATCGCGCCAAATCTACTGCAGCTTCGGTATGTCCAGCACGTTGTAAAACACCACGTTCTTGCGCATACAACGGATTAATATGTCCTGGGCGACCAAAAGTTTCTGGTTTAGATGCAGGATCAGCTAATGCACGAATAGTAGCAGCACGATCTTCAGCACTTACCCCCGTTGTACATCCCTCAAGTTTATCCACCGTTACTGTAAATGGCGTTCCTAACATAGAAGTATTATTAGACACTTGATGTACCAAATCCAGTTCTGCACAACGTGTTTCTGGCAATGGTACACATAATACCCCTCGTCCATGCTGAAGCATGAAATTTACTTTTTCAGGTGTTATTTTCTCGGCAGCAATAATGAAATCACCTTCATTCTCACGATCTTCATCATCCACAACAATCACAAATTTACCTTCTTGGATGTCGCGAATTGCTTGTTCAATTGTATTCATGAATTTATTTACTTTTTACAATTTTACGTTTTATCATTTTTAGTACTTTTAGTACTTTTATTTTCAATTTATTCCACACCTTCATCCACGCATCAGGATTAAAGAGTGAAGAATCCGTAGCCGCCTTATACGTAAGGAATATACCTATTGGCAATAGTACGAAAGAACTAAGCCACATACCTGCCCAACAAGGCCACAAAGCCTCACGAGCCATTTTATAACCCGTATTATCAATAATGTAGTAGATGATAAACATCACCACAGAAATCACCACTGGCATACCCAATCCACCTTTTCGAGTGATAGCTCCCAACGGAGCGCCAATAAAGAAGAATACAAGGCAGGCAAATGCTAGAGTAAACTTGCGATGTAACTCAATTTCATGACGACGGATATATCGCTGATAATCATCTAACATAAGTGCATTGTAGTCAATCTGATCACGTTGTGCCTTGGCTTTTTCTAAAGCAGCAGAAGCAGCACGATAACGTTCTTCGGGCTTTAGTTGTGCATATAGCGAATCCAAGTCATAGACTCTATCAGGCGGTGCACTCAACGCTTCCTCTTCTAATTTCCGTCCTGCATTTCGTTCGCGACCAAAATAATGGTTTGTAACAATCACGGCACTTTGTTCTGTACTTCGTTCGTGTGCAAGCACTTGCACCGAATCAATACTATGAACTAATTCGCCCACATTTTTAGAGACATGCTGATCGTTTAGCACATCCTCGTCATATCGATTCAATTCAGTATCGAAATCAATGAGCAGTTGCTTTTGAGCGAAAGATTCCCTTCGGTACGGAATATTTTTCTCGGATTTAGTAGCCCTTTTTTGGTCGCGATCAAGATTTTCAAATGACTCACCATTGTACAAACGCAGCAGCAAATACTTCTTATCATCTGTGAAATAGATTTTTCCCGAATCAGCAACCATGACAGTCGCATTTTGGAATCCTTCGGTATAATCATAAATCATCATATCATAAAGCATACCTCTTTGCGGATTTTTATGACGTACGTAGATATTATATCCATCTATTCCATCATAAAACTCACCTTGTGGAATCTCAAGTTCAGGTGATTTCTGTCGCAGCGAGAAAATTAATGCCCAAAGTTTGACTTGTGATACAGGCAACACATAATTGGAGAAAAGAAAAGCACCGCTACAAATAAAAAACAAGGAGATGGTAAGTGGTCGCATTATACGAAATAAACTTACACCCGCTGCTTTCATGGCGGTGAGTTCGGATTTCTCGCCCAGATTACCAAAAGTCATCAATGAAGCGAGAAGAATAGCAAGGGGCAAAGCCAATGGCACTACAGATGCTACTGCATAAATAAAGAACTCTGCAAGCACACTCACTTCTACACCTTTGCCTACAAGATCCTTGACATGCATCCAAACAAACTGCATAAGCAGGATGAAGACGCAAATCATAAACGTCATCGCCAAAAGCCCAAGGAAATGCTTGAGCAAATACACATCTATTCGTTTTGCTATTCTCATCCGCAATCACTAAACACTAATCACCCCTCCAAACTATCCGCATCAAAATTCAGTGGTAGCAGGTCGGCTGCTCTGTCAAAGATATAGCACATATCTTCACCATAGAGTATCACTTGCATCGGTTGTTTGTATCGGTGTTCGGTTTCCACCATCACTTGTCGGCATGCTCCGCATGGGCTAGCAGCATCTTTGGTAAACTTACCATTGGTGTAGCACGCCACAGCCAACGCCAGCACGGACGTATGAGGATTATTAGCATTAGCAGCGAACAGAGTTGTACGTTCTGCACATAAGCCACTGGGATATGCTGCATTTTCTTGATTATTGCCTGTGATGATCTGACCATCTGCCAATAAAGCCGCTGCCCCCACATGATAGTGAGAGTATGGGCAATAGGCATGCTCTGTCATCGCTTTTGCTTTCTCTACCAAATCACGCATCGAAGGATTCATCTCCTCTATTTTGCATGCGGTAACCTTTGTTTTTAATATCAGCTCTTTCATAACAGAATCAATTTTGGCATTTTTATCCAATTTGGGGTGCAAAGATAGTAATATTTTTGTAAATATGCAAGAGTTTTCGCATTTTATTGCTTATGCAATAGAAAAAAGCATAAGATACGACGCAGTTCTTAAACTTTTTTGCAAATTTACAATAATTTTTGTACCTTTGCGTCAAATTTGGGTAAAGTTGTCCATAACAAATTTAAATACACATATGAAAAGCAAATTTTTTTTATCATTTATGGCTTTTTGCATTAGTTTGCAAACTTTCGCCATCGACAAGCAACAACTGACCGACACATTGAATGCCTATGTGAAGGAACGTGCATACACCGAGTCTGTGCGTGTAAGCAACATTCGCGTGAAAAATCAATTTGTAACTATTTACACAAATAAGGCGCTTAGTACAATTTCGCTTACAGAGAGTGAAGTTCGCGATTTACGTTTGCTTATTAGTCAACTTGTGTTGGGTAACAACCAAGGGAAAGTAACTATTTATACAGATGGATATGAGTTGGGCGAACTAGTGACAACTCTCTACCGCCATCGCGCTAAGAATGCACGATACACGTTACCCGCCACTACACAATGGGTAACTAACACTTCGCGTCCTTACTCTGCCAAACAGGGATTAGAAGGCAAGCATATTGCTCTGTGGGGAAGCCACGGACAATATTTCCACCAACCTACCGAGTCATGGCGTTGGCAGCGTGCCAAGGTATGGAGCACCGTTGAAGACTTATATACAACCAGTTACACCATGCCTTTCCTCGTACCAATGCTTGAAAACGCAGGTGCTGTGGTAGTGCAACCTCGTGAACGCGACACCCAAGCACACGAGGAGATTGTAGATAATACCCAAGCTATGAGCCATGGTCAATGGACATTAGGACAAGGTGCTGGTTGGGCTACTCCAGAAGGACCATTACTAGAAGGAGAGAATCCTTTCACTTTTGGCAGTTATGCCGCAGAGGCAATGGGCAACAAAGCCAAAGGCGAAATGAAATACACCCCATCGTTGCCAGAAGGCGAATACGCTGTATATGTCAGTTACCACACTCTACCTAATAGTACCAGCAAAGCGCAATACACCGTGATGCACAAAGGGCAAAAGACCACCTTTGCTGTCAATCAGAAGATGGGTGGTGGCACATGGGTATATCTTGGCACCTTCGCTTTTGATGACGACCAAGCCAACAACTACGTAAGCGTGGCTGCTATGGCTAATGGCAAAGAGGTGGTAACTACCGATGCCGTGAAGTTTGGTGGCGGTATGGGCAGTGTAGCACGCTACAAACAACCTGATAGCTTTGAGAACGTACCTTCATCCAAAGACCTGCCAGAAGGTGATGCTGTTATGATTGACAGTGCAGAACTCATTGCTAATCAAGCTAATGCTGTTACCAGTGGCTTGCCACGCTATATAGAGGCAGCCCGCTATTGGATGCAATACTCGGGTATTCCTGATAGTATCTACAACTATACTAACAGCAAAAACGACTATGTGGATGACTACGCTGCACGCGGCATCTGGGTGAATTACCTCGCTGGTGGTAGTGCCGCTAACCCTAACGAACCTGGACTGGGTATTCCTCTCCACGCCAGCCTAGCTTTCCACACTGATGCAGGTATTCGCGATGAGGTTGTAGGTACACTCATTATCTACAAAGACCATGATGATGAGAAGAATAAAAAATACCCTACAGGCAAGAGTCGTATCGTGGCACGCGACCTAGCAGACTATATGCAAACCCAAATCGTAGAGGACATGCGCGCCATTTACGCGCCAGAGTGGACACGCCGTCAACTCAACAACTCCTCCTACGCTGAGGCACGTCATCCTAAAGTGCCTGCTGTATTGCTGGAGTTGCTTTCTCACCAGAACCCTACAGATATGAAGTATGGTCTTGACCCACGTGTACGTTTCACTATCTCACGTGCAATGTACAAATCGTTCTTGAAATTTATTCACGAGCAATACGGCACCGAATATATTGTACAACCGTTACCTGTGCAACAAATGGCTATCCACCGCCAAGGCGACAACATGCAAGTCACTTGGGCTGCAACTCCAGATCCATTGGAGCCAACGGCTATGCCAAACTACTATATCGTGTACACTCGCACCAACGATGGCGATTGGGACAATGGTACCCGCGTAGCTACTCCAAAATACACCTTCACTCCAAAGAAAGGTACACGCTACGATATATGCATAGCGGCAGGTAATGCAGGTGGCCTCAGTTTCAAGGGCGAGACCCTCTCTGCATATATCGCGCCACAGGAAAAAGGACAGGTGCTGATTATCAATGGTTTCACTCGCGTGAGTGGTCCAGAATGGTGGCAAGATAGTATCTATGGCGGTATCCGTCCTGCCAGTCATGCTGTGCCATACGGCAAGGGCGTGAACTATATCGGCGAGGTATATGACTTCGACAGTCGCAACGAGTGGAAGACCGATGACAACTGCGGTTGGGGTATGTGCCATAGCAACCATATGAACCACCCTACCGTAGGCAACACATTTGATTATCCTGCCATGCATGGTCGCGTGTTGGCTGAGATGGGCTATTCGTATGTCAGCACCAGCGTAGATGCTATGGATAGCATTGCTGATTATGACGCTGTGGATGTGATTCTCGGCAAGCAAAAGACCGTCATCATGGGCAACGATACTTCGTTCCATTGTATGCCTGCACACTTGCAACATGCACTCACTCATTACTTGCAACATGGTGGTCGTCTCTTGCTCTCTGGTGCACACATAGCCAGCGACATGCAGTGCAAAGAGGATGCTGCTTTCACCAAGAACCAATTGCACTACGAGTTCCGTTGCACCCAAGCTTCGCGTACTGGTAAGATTCGTATCGAACGCCAATTACTCAAGGGTAACTATTCGTTCCGTACCGAGCCCAACGAGGAACAATTGCATACTGAGAATGCAGACGGCATCTACCCTACGGACAGCGGCATCGTAGTAGCACGTTTCCCAGAGGTGAATGTGGCAGCTGCTATTGCGCATGATGATTCTGAAGCAGGTGGAGCAAAAACCCTCTGCTGGAGTTTCATGCTTGAAAGTGCGTACGACTTTAATGCGTTGTATAAAGAAAGTATCAATTGGCTAATGAAATAGAATAGATATTAGACCGCCTTCGGCTGTTAGACCGCTGCGCTGTTAGAAGTTAGAAAGATGAAAAAGAAGAATTTACCATTATTGCAAAACATTGAGATTACTGGCATTGCTGCAGAAGGCAAAGCGATCACGCGCATAGATGATATGGTGCTATTTGTACCATATTGCGTTCCAGGAGATATTGTGGATATACAAGTAACCCGCAAAAAACACTCTTTCATGGAGGGTCGCGTAGAGCGTATCGTTACCCCATCTCCTACTCGTTGCGAGCCTCGTTGCAAGCACTACGGTGTGTGCGGTGGCTGCAAATGGCAGATTCTGCCTTACGAGGAACAACTGCGACATAAGCAACAACAAATTGTGGATAACCTTACCCGCATTGGTAAGATTGATTTGCCAGAGATTTCCCCCATACTTGGCAGCAAAGAAATTTATGAATATCGCAACAAACTAGAGTTCACATTTTCGGACCGCAAATGGCTGAGTTGGGATACTATCCGCGCTGCAGGCGGACTGGAGAACGTGGACAACACCCACGGACTTGGTTTCCATATCCCCAATTGCTTTGACAAGGTGTTGGACATCACCGAGTGCCATCTCATGCCCGAAATCAACAACCGCATACGCAACGGCATACGCGAGTACGCGCGCTCTTTGGGTATTACCTTTTATAATGAACACGTGCACGAAGGACAATTACGTACACTCATTCTCCGCTCTAACCACAAGGGCGAGATTATGCTCATTGTGGTTTGGGCAGACGAACCCGATATGCGCGTAATGGAGTATATCCGTGATAGTTTCCCCGAGATTATCAGTTTGTTGTATGTCGTCAATCGCAAGTTTAATGATACGATTGGCGACCAAGAGGTGCATGTCTTCCATGGTCAAGACCATATCATGGAGCAGATGGAGAACTTGCAGTTTAAAGTAGGTCCTAAATCCTTCTATCAAACCAATACCTTACAAGCTTACGAACTATACAAGGTTGCGCGCGAGTTTGCAGGACTGACAGGCAACGAATTGGTCTTCGACCTCTATACTGGCACAGGTACGATTGCCAATTTCGTAGCGCATCAAGCACGCCAAGTGATTGGTATAGAGTATGTACCAGAGGCGATTGAAGATGCTAAAGTAAATGCGAATATCAACCACTTGGACAATACGCTTTTCTTCGCGGGTGATATGAAAGACATTTTGAACGAGAACTTTATCGATCAGTATGGTCGTCCTGATGTGATTATCACTGACCCTCCCCGCGCGGGAATGCACGAGGACGTTATCAACACGATTCTTTTCGCTGAACCCAAACGGATTGTATATGTAAGTTGCAATCCAGCTACTCAAGCTCGCGATTTGAATATGCTAGATGCCAAATATATTGTTAAAAAGGTACAACCCGTAGATATGTTCCCCCATACCCACCATGTAGAAAACGTGGTATTATTAGAAAAACGATAACATATCAGTTGATTTTGACACAGGAGCAAACAATATATGCATCAGTTGTTGATTATATTATTTGCATATTTTGTTCAGTTTATGGACAAGGCGGGTAGTGAGCAGATAGCCCTCAGCAATCAAGCCATAGAGAAAAGAGCCGAACGTGGCATAGCCATTGATTCGATGGATTATGCTGTATCCTCATTATATTTAGATAGTTTGCAAGCTATTGGTTGCCAAATCTACCACACATCACGTTGGATGAATGGCGCCACTATTGAAACCGATAGCAGTACTATACAGACTATTGCGCAGTGGGAGTTTGTGGATACAGTGTATTTGACTAGGCGCATAGAGAAGAAGGGTGAAACCATTGATAACAAGCACGAAGGTGAAGAAGATTTCTTTGGCAAACCTTCGGTATCCCTTCGGAAAAGAGAAGTATCACTTGGAGAGCAACAATTAGATAAAACAAAGCAAGTAGGTGACATTGATACATATTTATCAGCCCCTCAAACAGAACAGCTCAATTTGCATCTACTTCACGAAGCTGGATTTCATGGGCAAGGTATTACAATAGCCGTCATAGATGGTGGTTTTCAAAATGTGGATACCCATAGCGCGTTTGATGCAGTACGCGAACAGCTTCTTGGCATATACGATACTACAGATGATACTGACAGTATCACTGGAACAACGGGTAGTCATGGCGTTAAATGCTTTAGCACAATAGCAGCTGTGACCCCAAATTACAAAGGTACAGCTACTGCAGCAAAATATTATCTTATACGCAGTGAGGAAAACCTCACCGAAAGTCCCAAAGAGATGGATAACTGGGTGGCTGCCATAGAATTAGCCGATTCGTTAGGAGTAGATATAGTTTCGTCATCGTTGGGTTATGCAATGTTTGACGACAGTCAATTTACTCTCTCATATGACGATATGGATGGTTTAACGACGCGCTGTACACAAGCTGCAAATATTGCAGCAGAGAAGGGCATGTTGGTTGTCGTAGCAGCAGGCAACGAAGGCAACAAAGCGTGGCACTATATTAACACACCTGCTGATGCTAAAAATATATTGACTATTGGAGCTGTAAATATCCATAATAGCATCGCCACATTCTCTTCATGGGGACCAAGTGCAGATGGAAGAATAAAACCTGAGGTATGCGCAAGAGGTTATCAAACAGCACTTATCAGCCCACTAGACAACAGCGTGGTATATAGCAACGGCACTAGTTTTGCTTGCCCCATCATAGCAGGCATGGCTGCATGCCTATGGTCTGCCCTTCCCCATGCAAGTAATATAGAAATACGCAATCGAATCATACAATCAGCAGACCGATACACGCTTCCACATGACCAATATGGCTACGGCATACCCGATGCATGGAAAGCCTATGGACAATCAACGGATATAAAAGTAATACAACAAAGCCCAACACAAATGCCACAAAAAATGCTCATTAATGGAGTATTGTGGATTATGTACAATGGAATGCTGTATGATGTGATGGGGCGATTAAGCGATGAGGTAATGGGACAAAAAAAAGGGTAAGCTAACTACATCGCACCGCTACAACCTCCTACCCTTGCTTCGGTCAAGACCTGGGGGAATTCAGAGGGAGCTGGTCGTATAGGACTTACCCTAAGACGCTGCAAAGGTACTGCTTTTTTTTGAACTGACCAAATTTTTAATGCATTTTGCTAGAAAAATTCATAAAAAATAGAATTATCCAAACTCTTCCCTTCACTCCTAACGAAGGACAAGATGAATTATTGCACATATTGAGCCAATTTATTATATCAAAGGACGAACAGAAAACATTCGTCCTTCGCGGTTATGCAGGAACGGGTAAAACGAGTTTAATGGCAGCTTTAGTTCGTGCCATGAAAGAATTACAACAATCCATTATCTTGTTAGCCCCCACAGGTAGAGCAGCTAAAGTGTTGGCTCGTTACGCACAAACACCTGCATACACTATACATAAATTTATTTATCGACAAAATAAACTTGGTACTGATGCATTTTCGCTATCATTTAACCCACATAAGAACACTATTTTCATTGTGGATGAAGCTTCAATGATCTCAGGGGAGTGCAACAACAACACGTTTGGAACAGGAGTTTTACTCAATGACTTAATTCAATATATTTCATCAGGCGAGCGATGCAGTTTACTATTGCTCGGTGACGATGCGCAATTACCACCAGTAGGTACTAGTCTATCGCCCGCCTTAAACATTGATTATCTAAAAGGATATGGATTGAACGTTACATCGTACACTCTCACGCAAGTTGCCCGTCAAGCATTAGATAGCAGTATCTTGAGTAATGCCACCGCTATTCGCAAGCAGATACCTTCTTTATCATCTATCAATCAATACATTCATCCTCACTCTTTCTCTTTCAAATTTTCGACTGACTTTCAATCTTTTAACGGAAGTGATTTTATTGAACTATTAGAGCAATCATACCGCGAAGTAGGTATAGAAGAAACAATTGTCTTAACTCGCACAAACAAACGAACGAATATATATAACGAAGGAATCCGTGCGCGCGTGTTATGGCGAGAAGACGCTTTATCTTCAGGTGATAGATTGCTGATTAGTAAGAATAATTATTTTTGGACTAAAGATTATGAAGGTATTCCATTTATTGCCAATGGTGATATGCTGGAGATTACACGAATTCGAAATTGGCGTGAAATGTATGGATTTCAATTTGTGGACGCATCATTAAAAGCAATCGACTACGATTGGGAAATCGATGTGGTATTATGGTTAGATACACTAACCACAGACTCTCCAGAATCGAATTACCAATTACATCGCACACTGTTTGACCGCATCAGCAAAGATTATCCAGAACTGCAACATAATAGAAAAAAATTAATAGAAACCATCTATGAATCACCTTATTATAATGCTCTGCAGATTCGTTTTGCATACGCTGTCACTTGTCACAAAGCTCAAGGTGGACAATGGAAACATGTATTCATAGACCCTAGCAATATTCCCATTGAAGAACAAGATAATAATTATTTTAGATGGCTATATACAGCCGTCACTAGAGCTACTGAAAAAGTATATCTATTAAAATATTAATATACATTTGCCTATCTCAAAAATTTATTGTACCTTTGTACAAAATTTGTAAACACACTCCACAAAATACGGATATGAAAAAATTAATAATTATCACATTATCACTAGCATCCTTGATTCTGGTAAGCAGTACATTTACCAGTTGTAAAGCCGATGTAAATTTGACTGACATTGATGCTACAGCATCACTTAGTACTTCAATAGCATTACCATTAGGTTCAATTCATGCACAATTGGGAGACTTTATTGGTGATAATTCGATTGAGGGACTATATGTGGACGATGAAAACAAATATCACTATTCACATCACATGAATTTTGATTATTCTGTATCATTGTATGACATGTTACATGAAGTTAAACCAATACGTTATACACTGAATATATACGAAATAATACGTAATGCCTTGCCTGAATATGCTAATGAGTCATCATTCACCATACCTGCAGGCATGAAATTTACTTTAGATTTTCCTATTAACACTTCTCTTGAAAATATGAAAAAAGAGATTGATCATTATCGATTGGATAGCATTTCGATAGCGTATGCCATTTTCACAGCCCGCACCACACTATTCAATATTGATTTACAATGGAAAGATATCAAACAAATGCGTATTTCTGTAGATAATGCATATTATAATCCAACTGGTAACATACTAAACGTTCCACTAGATGGCTATCATTTTGATGAAGCTGTTCCATTTTCGGCAAATGATTTTCAAGTCATATTCATGAAAGATCCTAATGGTGCTCCATCGTTAGAGAACCATTTAGACTCAGTATTGATGAATGTTCATTTGGACATTGAGACTTCACAGCCGCTATCTATTTCACCAGATCAACGTGTATATTATGAATTAGGCATTGACACATTTGAGTACAATGCTATATATGGTTATATAAAAGAACCTATTTTGATGCAAGACTCTGTTTCGGATAAACCTATTGAAGATTTATGGAGTGATTGGGGACTATTGGATGGCATGATGCTTCCATTACGCAAGCCAACTATCTCACTAAGCATTGAGCATGCATTATCTGTGCCATTGGTAGTTAGATTAAATGAATTAAATGTAGCTGACAAGAGTGGTACACGAAGGTATGCTTCATTTTATCAAGCACACAACACAAATATATATTTTCCAAGTGATATAGCTCTTAATTCCCCCTACTCTACAACTACAATAGATACAATTCTATTAGACTACACAGAGGAGCATGGTAACATTGACGAGTTATTTACTATTCATCCCGATTATATTACATACAACCTAAATGTAGGCATTGACTCTTCTTCCACACAACAGCAATACCGCATCACTAACAACACTAGTTTAGAGATGGAATTGGGAATCGACATTCCAGTGGAATTTAATGAGAATGTGCATCTTGCTTTCAGCGATACAATTCAAAATATTGATCTCACTACCTTGCAGTTAGATTCTTTATTAGCTGAAGTAGAATTTGTCAAAGATATAGAGAAGGCAGATTTAAAACTATTGTTGGGTGTATGTAATTGGATACCATTCAATATATCTAGCACTTTCACCTTATATAACGAAAACAACGAAGCAGTGCAATTGAGTAGCATGGAAGATACATTTTTGTCATTAATGATACCATGTCCAACCGATATTGACGCAGTTAGTGGTATTGTACAATCTCCAAAGGAAACAACAATATCGTTAAGCATTGTAAAAGAGGATTTTGATTTATTGGCTTCTGTAAAATACATTATATTTACTGCCAATCTAGGCGAGAACGAAGATCCTGTTGCTCTCACTCCTAGTTCTGCACTTCATATTAGTGCTGGCATAGATACAGAAATCAAAGCAGTTATTGATATGGAAAAATTATTTTAATTATGAAAATCAAATATTACATTTTATCATTTGTCATTGTGTTAGCAAGCACATCGCTTCTTCAAGCTCAACATATCAACACTATGTATTTTTTGGAGAACGCACCTCTACGTCATACAATAAATCCTGCTTTTCAGCCTGTTAGCAAAATATATATCACACTACCCGTTTTGGGATATACTAGTTTCGCCATAGGAAATAAGGGGATCTGTATGCAAGATTTAATTTTTACCAACGAGTCAGGAGAGACGATTACAGCATTACATCCCTGTGCAGAAGGACAATTATGGAATAAACTTCCTAAATTATGGAATATCGATGCCGATATCAATCTCAACCTAATGGGATTTGGACGAAGAATTAAGGATAGTGGCTATCTGACTATGAATATATCGGAACATATCATTGCTGGGATTGGCCTACCCAAGACACTTTTTAGCCCCTTATTAGGACAGAGTATAGAAAATCTAGATTTGCGATCTCTAAACCTTTCCGCCACTGTCTACAGCAGCGTTTCCTTTGGCTACTCTCACAAAATCAATGAACAATGGAGTGTAGGTGGGAAACTGAAATTTTTAATGGGTTCTACCCATATTTCAGGACAATTTGATGAGTTTTCTTTTATGTCCAATACAGATATCGCCACACTGAAAGGTATAGGAAACCTACGTCAAGCAGGATTGTTAGACGTTCGAATGTTTTTAGGCGAAGAAGAAATAGAATCACCTGTGGAAGATAACGAATATATAGAAGAAGGTGTAATAGACGGTGAATCTACGAATAACCAAGAAGTAATAAATGAAATACTTACGTATGTAAAGCCACAAGGATACGGTGGAGCTATTGATCTAGGATTCACTTATAAGCCAATTGAGCAGTTACAACTTGCAGTTTCCGTGACTGATTTGGGCCTAATCCATTGGCACACTGGTAGTATAGGCTGTGTACAAATAGACACCACCTTCACGGGAGTAGGCGAATTCAACTATTCAGATTACGTGGTTAATGGAGAATTTCAATCAGAGCAGTTTAAAACAGATGTACAAACAAATTTAGAAAAATATGGTAGCGCTATCCATATAGAGGATATCATAGATCACTCTTTTAACCAAATGCTCACGGCAAACCTCAATATAGGTATAGATGCCAATTTCTGGAAGAATCGTATCGGCATTGGTGTGTATTCCCATACACGTTTCTTCAATATGCTGAATAATTTCTTCGTAACAGAAGAAGTTACTGTAGGTGCAGCATTTAGACCAGCGAATTGGTTTAATTTAGCATTAACATACTCCTTCTTGAATGGTCATTGGGGTAATGCTGGCGCAGCTATTTCATTGGCACCATACGATGGTATTATGCTCACTGTGGCCGCAGATTATTTGCCGCTCACATATGCAGATTACCCTATAAACGAAAATCAAATCATACCTCTACCTTATAAAACGAGTCAGGTAAATTTATCGTTTGGACTGGCAGTCGTAATAGGTACAAATCCAAAGAAGAATCATTCACAACAAAAATAATTACACAAATCATTGATAAAACTACAAAAAAGTATATAAACATTTGTTTATTCCATAATTTTTTTATACCTTTGCGCGTGATTTTTATCCAAAACATCATAAGACACACAATTAATCAATAATAAATATGAAAAAAAGTATTAGTAATTTTTTGATTTTGTTGGCGGTTTGCATGTGCACAGTCTCTGTACAGGCACAAAATGTGAACACTCTCTATTTCCTAGAGAATGCGCCAATGCGTCACACAATCAACCCGGCTTTTCAGCCTGTTAGTGACTTCTATTTGCCATTACCTGTTATTGGCTTTTTTAGTGCATCTACTGGTAATGATGCGTTTATGCTAAAGGATCTATATTTCAACGATCCTACTAGTGGTAACAAGATTGGAGCATTACATCCTAATGCACAAAGTCAAGTATGGGGACAAATGCCTGATTTTTTCCGTGCTGGCACAGAAATTCAATTTAATTTATTGAGTTGGGGTTGGCGGATTAGAGATTTTGGATACTTCCATGTAAATTCTTCTGAACGTATTGAAGTGCAAGGCGGGCTCCCTAATCACCTGTTTGGTCAAATGTTGAATCCTGGTATGGAGAATATGGATTTGAGCCGTTTGACAGCTATTGGAAATGTTTACTCTGAACTTGCTTTAGGATATTCCCATATCATCAATGAAAAATGGACTATCGGTGCTAAATTAAAAGTATTGTTCGGACATGCTCACGCAAGTGCTAATTTCGACGCACTTAACCTTCAACATGCTCAGGGCAATGCTACTCTGCAGGGCAACGGTCAAATGATTGTTGCAGGTGCAATGGATCCACAATGGATTAATGGAGAAATTTCAACTAAAGAGCATCTTAATACATTGTGGAAATATCTTGTTCCATCTGGATATGGTGGTGCATTTGATTTCGGTTTTACATACAAACCTATCAAACAATTGCAACTCTCTGCGGCTGTTACAGATTTAGGTTTCATGCGTTGGAATAAGGCGAACTATATTTCTTTAACAGCAGACACAACATTGGCAGGAGTAGGAGAATATAAATATGAAAACTACCTACAAGAAGGTGTATTCAATACTGATAGTATGTTGAATAGCGTTGATCGAAACTTTAATAATCTCGCTAATAGTATGGAATTGGGTGATCCTAAACAAAATCCTCTCACACATATGATGACAGCGAAATTAAATATTGGTTTAGATGCTAATTTCTGGGATAACAAAGTGGGTGTTGGTGTCTATTCTCACACACGCTTCTACAATTCATACGTCACTGAAGAGATTACATTGGGAGCAGCATTGCGTCCATGTAATTGGTTTAATTTAGCTGCATCTTATTCATTTATCAATGGTCATTGGAGTAATCTCGGTGCAGCTATTTCGTTAGCTACATATGATGGCATCATGTTCACCGTCGCAGCTGATTATATACCACTGAGTTATGCAAAAGCCACATTTGATGATAAAACAATCTCATTACCATATAAGAGCAACAAATTAAATGTCTTAGTTGGCGTAACTATCGTTACAGGAACTAATCGTCCACGTCAAAAAGTTAAGGCTGAAGATATTGATAATGTTGCTATTGCTCCTGTATTTGTTGATTCTGACAATGATGGTATTGCTGATGAATTCGATAAGTGTCCTGATACTCCTGCTGAGGCTCAAGGTCAAGTTGATAGTGTTGGTTGCCCACTTGACACAGACACTGATGGCGTAGCTAACTATCTTGATAAGTGTCCTGATACTCCTGCTGAGGCTCAAGGTCAAGTTGATAGCGTTGGTTGCCCACTTGACACAGACGCTGATGGCGTAGCTAACTATCTTGATAAGTGTCCTGATACTCCTGCTGAGGCTCAAGGTCAAGTTGATAGCGTTGGTTGCCCACTTGACACAGACGCTGATGGCGTAGTTAACTATCTTGATAAGTGTCCTGATACTCCTGCTGAGGCTCAAGGACAAGTTGATAGCGTTGGTTGCCCACTTGACACAGACGCTGATGGCGTAGCTGACTACCTAGATAAGTGTCCTGATACTCCTGCTGAGGCTCAAGGTCAAGTTGATAGCGTTGGTTGCCCACTTGACACAGACGCTGATGGCGTAGCTAACTACGAAGATATTTGCCCTGACACTCCAGGTGAGAAGAGTAATAAGGGATGCCCTGTTGTTATCAATGAGGTTCGCAATATGATTCAAAAGAAAATGGTAGGAATCGAATTTGACTTTGCAAAAGCAGATATCCGTCCAGAATCATACAGTTACTTGAACCAAATTGCTCAAACATTCCTAGCTAATCCATCTTATAAGATTGAGATTCAAGGCCACACATCTTCAGAAGGTACATATCCATTCAATATGAAACTTTCTAATCAACGTGCCGAGGCTGTTCGTAACTATCTCATCAAGAGAGGTGTACCTGCATCCATGCTGACAACCAAGGGATTTGGTCCAAACAATCCTATTGGAGACAATGCAACATTGGAAGGCAGAAAGCGTAACCGTCGTGTTGAGTTTGATATTACATATGAAGAAGTTACACGCGAGTCAGTTAATGACCGCGTGGAAACTTCCATAAAATAATATTAACTTCTAAAATTTAGTATTGTATTAATAATGGGAAGAGCTTTTGAATATCGCAAAGCGACCAAATTGAAACGTTGGGGCCACATGGCTCGAGTATTTACAAAATTGGGTAAGGAAATCACCATCGCTGCACGCGATGGTGGTCCAGACCCAGATAGCAATCCTCGTCTGCGTACATTGATTCAACAATGTAAACGCGAGAATATGCCTAAGGATAATATTGATCGTGCTATCAAAAAAGCTACTGATAAATCATCTGAAGGCTACAAAGAGATTAACTACGAAGGATATGGTCCTCATGGTGTGGCAATTTTTGTGGAAACAGCCACCGACAATAACATGCGTACCGTTGCTAATATTCGTTCGTATTTCACCAAACATGGTGGAACTCTTGGTACACAAGGTTGCTTACAATTCCTTTTTGAGCGTAAAGCTTGCTTCACTGTATCAGCAAAAGAAGGCGTGGATCTTGAAGAATTGGAGTTGGAGTTGATTGATTTCGGCGTTGAAGAACTCGGTAATGATGAAGAAGGAAACATCATTATTTACGGAGATTTTAATCAGTACTCACAAATGCAAAAGTATCTGGAAGACAATGGATTCGACATTCAATCGTGTGAATTTGTACGTATTCCTAATGATACTAAAGTCCTTAGCGACGAAGAAATGGAGAGCGTACAAAAACTCATCGATAAGATTGAGGAAGATGAGGACGTTCAAAATGTATTCACCAATTTAGGATAAATAAAATTATGGTTACTGAAACTATCAATAACCACGATTTAGTAGGAGTAGAGATAGTCAAGGAGAATTTCTCCTTGACTTCTTTGCAAATACAACAATTCGCTGCCTTAGGTGAATTATATCGTGAGTGGAATGCAAAAATTAATGTTATATCTCGTAAGGATATTGAGAACTTATATCCACACCACATACTTCACTCTTTAGCAATTGCAAAAGTACTCAGTTTTCAACCTGGTACAACTCTATTAGATGTAGGTACTGGAGGAGGATTCCCCGGCATTCCGTTGGCCATTCTTTTTCCAGAATGTCAGTTCACACTAATTGATAGCATTGGAAAGAAAATACGTGTTGCATCAGAAATCGCAAAAGCCATTGGACTAACAAATGTAAAATGCATTCAAGAACGAGTCGAAGTAGAAACAGGTAAATTTGATTTCGTCATAAGTAGAGCTGTGATGCCTCTACCCGACTTGGTAAAATTGATTCGCAAAAATGTGGGCCATAATCATAAAAATGCTATGCCCAATGGCTTAATGGTTCTAAAGGGAGGTAATCTACAAGGAGAAATACAACCTTTCCAAAAATATGTAGAAACCACAGATATATCTAAATTATTTATTGGAGATTGGTACAAAGAAAAATACGTAGTGTATTTACCATTATAATCGAAAATATGTCCTTATAGCTGTGCTTTAAGGACATTATTATGTTCTACTATGACACTTAAGACTTTCTATTTTAACCCATATCGAGAGTGCACCTATGTTCTATCAAACGAACAAGGAAAAGCTATTATCATTGATGCTGGAATGTATGAAGAACGCGAACAACAACGCTTTGTAGAATATATAATGAAAAATAATCTGCACCCAGTTGCATTGCTCATTACACATACTCATGCTGATCACACCTGTGGTATTGATTATCTAAAGCAACAATATAGTTTAGATCCAGTAATACAACCACCTGAAGGCACACTAAATATAGCAGATATGAATATAGACATTGAAGTTATCACGACACCTGGTCACAAGGAAGATGCTGTTTGTTATTATCTTAAAAATGAGAAAATCCTCTTTACAGGTGATACTTTATTTCAAGAATCTATTGGACGAACAGACCTACCAGGCGGTGATATGGGAACACTGATTCGCTCGCTAAAAAAACTCATTGTCCTTCCAGAAGACATACAAATTTATCCTGGACATGGCTATCCTACAAACATTGCACACGAAAAAATGTATAACCCATATTTATAAAATAATCCGCTACTTGCAATCAGTAGCGGATTATTTTTTTGCGAATAAATTTATTAGTTTATACGGTGTGCTCCATCGCCTATTTCTGCTATATAGAAATCAGCTTTCAAGCCCGTCTTTTCGGTATACTCAGCACCAACTTTTTCAATAAACGTTGGAATTGCCTCATCACGCACCAATGATACAGTGCAGCCACCAAAGCCACCACCTGTCATACGGCTACCTAAAACGCCGTCTATCTTCCAAGCAGCCTCAGCTAATGCATCCAATTGAGGACCAGTTACCTCATAATCATCACGCAAAGAGACATGACTTTGATTCATCAATTGACCAAACTTGACAATATCGCCATTCTTTAATGCCTCTACTGCATCCTTGGTACGTTGTACCTCTCCAACCACGTGACGCGCACGACGATGTGCTATCTCATCAGTTATGGCATCTTTGATCTGTTCGAATTCAACTTGAGATAATTCTGCAAGATATTGGATTGGACGTACAGCATTAATTTGCTCTACTGCCAACTGACATTGACGTACACGATCGTTAAACGAACCTGAATCTAGTTTGTGCGGAGAGTGCGTATTGGTAACAACCACCTTAATACCCTCTAATTTAACGGGAACCAAATCATATTCCAAGGTATCACAATTCAAATAGATTGCATGATCAGCTTTGCCATGTGCAGAAGCAAATTGGTCCATGATTCCACACATCACACCTGCAAACTCATGTTCTGCGGCACGGCCAATCTTAGCCAAGTCAGCAAGACCATATTGTGTACCCAGTAACTCATTAAGTGCATATGCCGTTACAACTTCCATAGCAGCACTACTACTCAATCCAGCACCTGCAGGTACATTTCCCCAGAAAAGAATATCATATCCCTGTGTGATAGCTACACCTCGCTTAATAAATTGAGCAAATACGCCTAGAGGATAATTTGCCCACGCTTTGTTAGGTAATGGTTCAGATAATTGCGTGAGTTCCAATGAATAAATAGCTTCCATATTCAATGAGCGGAAGTTTATCTTCTGTTCATCATTTTTAGAAAGTAAAATATATGTACCAAAACTTAACGCACAAGGAAAAACAAAACCACCATTGTAGTCAGTATGTTCGCCAATTAGGTTAACTCGTCCAGGAGCAAAGAAAATATCTGTCGCTGGCTTTTGATACGCTGCCTCGTAGGCAGATTTAAGTTGATCGATTGTCATGGCATAAATAATTATTGAATTGTTATTATAGCTTTTTTAAGTCCTTTTGCTGTAGCAGTCAACGTGCAATTGCCCTCCACTATAACGGTCAGTTCCCCTGAAAATGCATGATGCTTAGGCATATGGAATAAATCCAAGTTTGCAGCATCTCCATTAGCAGCAGCTCGGAATGTGCCATCACCTTTTGTAGTGAATTGAATGAGGTTATCAGCATGTGGGCAAAGATTGCCATTCACATCGTATACACGTACTCGCACAAAGTGTAGCGGCTTATTGTCTGTCGCTGGTATATCTTCTACATACATCTCTATATGATGAGGTTTTCCTGCTGTTACGCGAGTATCTTCACCATAAGGAGTAACCACTTTAATTTCGCCTGCTTCAAAAGGAATATTATCCCATATCAGGCGGTAGCGACGTTGCAATGCCAATGGATCGCCTGCTTGAATGGCTGCTTCTGTTTCCTCTTTTGTCAATTTCCGTACCTTACCCATACTCTTGCCATTGACAAATAGTTCGCCTTCATTGGCATCGGTATATACCATCACAGGAACAGTATCACCTGCATTCCAGTTCCAGTGCGGTAGCAAGTGAACAGTATGAACATCTTTGCGCCATTGTGAACGATAGAGATAATATCTATCTTTTGGAATACCTGCCAAATCAATAATTCCAAAATAGGATGAATGACTAGGCCATGCTTCTGTATCCCAAGGAGAAGGTTCGCCCAAATAGTCAAAACCTGTCCAAACGAACTGACCTATTGTCCATGGATAGTCATCCATATTGCGGAAGTCTTCGTCTGGCACATTACTCCATGGACAATATTGCAAGTCATATCCAGAACATTGATTGGTCTTGCTATTGCCTCCTGGATGATTTCTATTGGTGATATGGTCTGTATCATCTGGCAGAGCAGGTAAAAGATATACACCGCGAGAAGAAACTGTAGAAGCAGTTTCTGAACCAAGAATCAAATGTTGGGGGGTACGTTGATACGATTCTTCATAGCGATATGCCTTATAATTGAGTCCTACGATTTGGAGCACACTGGCAAAACCATTTTCCAAAACGCAGGTTACTCGATCCATACCTGCGGTACAAGGACGAGTGCCATCTTCGCGAAGACATATATCTTGCAACATTTTGGCAATCTTGTAGCCCTCGGGGGCACATTGTGTGGGAACTTCATTACCAATTGACCACATGACGATACTAGGATTATTGCGGAAATGGTGTAACAT
Organism: Paludibacteraceae bacterium; assembly: GCA_045531475.1. Lineage (GTDB taxonomy): Bacteria > Bacteroidota > Bacteroidia > Bacteroidales > Paludibacteraceae > Colicola. The sequence goes on along the minus strand of JAZSEB010000010.1, from coordinate 142,904 downwards.
ATTCACCATATCGCGCTCTGCCCATTCGTTGAAGAAACGGTGGTAGCCATTCTTGCATTTCGCCCAATCCCATTCATCAAATGGTTCGCACATAACCATGAGTCCCAATTCATCGCAGAGCTCTATTTGTTCTGGTGCTGGCATATTGTGGGAGGTACGGATAGCATCGCAGCCCATCTCCTTGAGCATAAGCAATTGACGACGTAACGCATCGCGGCTAACTGCTGATCCTAAAGGACCTAAATCATGGTGCAGACATACACCTTGTATCTTGCGCACTTTGCCATTCAAAAGAAATCCTACATTAGGGACAATCTGCACACTACGAACACCAAACGTTGTTTCTACGGTTTCTTGATAAACACCATCTGCCACTACTCGCGTACGAGCAATATATAAATTAGGTGTCTCTGGAGACCAAAGAGTAGGATTATTGATTGTAATATTTTGCTCTAAAGGAAGATTGTGTTTTACATCGTAGTTACTGACAAGCGAATCAACGACTTCTCCTGTCGCTTTATGAATGAGCGAAGTATGCAACTCTATATTTTTTTCGAGCGCATTAGCTACTGTCGTTTTAATATTTATAGAAGCCAAATCTTCTGTCACATACGGAGTTGTGATATGAGTACCCCAAATAGGGACATATACGTTCGGCTTCTGAATAAGGTGAACATTGCGGAAGAGTCCAGCACCTGGATACCAACGGCTACTTTGCTCGCGGTTTTGCAGACGTACAGCAATTTCATTATCTCCTGCACGGAGTGCGTGCGTAATATCACAATGGAAGGCATTATAGCCGTATGGCCAGAAGCATACTTTCTCGCCATTCACAAACACTTCGGCCTCACTCATGGCTCCATCAAAGAGGAGGAAATAATTCTCCTCTATTTCCCCTTTCAAAGAGAGATTTGTCTTATACCAAGCACTTCCCATATAAGGAAGTCCTCCCGTACGGCCCGTCTTGATAGATGGGAAGGTCTCACCATTTTGCCAAACGGTAACGTTCTGCAAGTCGTTAGCGCGATCGAAAGGGCCATAGATTGCCCAATCGTGAGGTACAGTGACATCTTGCCAAGTAGTAGCTTCGGCATTTGGCATCTGGTGATCATTCTGCTCCATGGTAAACTGCCATGAGGTAAGCAGAGACGTGATTGCTAAAATGAGAATTTTCATGCTATTAGTTATTTGTTGGTTGCCTATCAATTACGGGTTCATGACGGGTTCATTACGGGTTCATAGTGATACGTCGTAGGCCCATCAATAGGAATTCCCTATCTTTTCCAAAGTGTTTTTAAAGCATTATTCGGTTGTCCTTTAGAGGTAAAAGCGCCCATATTGTATGCACCCCACCCTAGTTCTATATATTCATTTGGTCGCCAGCTGTTATACACTTGTGGTTCCCAATAGAAAATTCCTTTCATATAATCCAATGTATCTACTCTCATACGGAAATCCTCTATCACTTCCACCGCTTTTGCTTCCGATGAAGCCATTGTACCTATTTCCACTACCATCACAGGGCAATTAAACTCGCCATGCAACAATTTAATATTGGCTGCTGCAAGTTCGTTCATTTCATCCCAATCTTTGCCAGACCACTGCTTCATCATTGGGTAGTGGCTTAAACCTATCATATCAAATTTTCCGCCATAATACTTTAGTTTACGGAAGAACCAATTGTTATTCTCATAGGCATTATCTATATGCACAATTACCAATGCCTCTGGGAAGACAGCTTTGCATGCATCATATCCAACAGTTGTAAGTACTGCATAATTTTTCCAGCCATTAGGTGTATCTCCATTGCTATCCCATAATTGCCCCATTGGCCAAAGCATTCCGTTACGAGTTTCATTCCCCACTTGAACCCATTCAGGTGATACACCTTCTTCTTTTAATGCCGTTAGAACGTCTGTTGTATGGGTTGCTACTGCTTGTTTCATTTGTTCCACATTATAATTTGCCCAATCTACAGGAATATTTTGACGGCCTGGATCTGCGAAGAAATCGGAGTAGTGGAAATCTATCATTACTCGCAACTTGAGCAATGCAGCACGTTTGGCCTTGACGATTACATCTTCTTTGTTGCACCACCCTGTAGAATGGTTTACCCATACACGAAGACGAACAGCATTCATACCTGCATCGCGCATGACACGCATGCCATCTGCGGCTTGCCCCAGGGAATCATAAAAGAGAATTCCATCTGCTTCTTGCTCACTTATCCATGAGCAATCTGCTCCATAGGCATAACTGCCGACCACAGGATCTGGATAATTATCAACGGGTTCTGTGCAAGAGAAGAATATCAATGCAATAGATAATAGTAGAAATAGTTTCTTCATATTTGTATTATCTTTAAGGTGGATAATTTTGATATATTTTATATTGTTATTAAAATTTCCCTGCAAAGGTAATTATTTTTTTTCAAATATACAAATCTATGCACAAAAAAGACGGTCCAACATAGTTGAACCGTCGTATAATTTCCTTTTAATAAGGATATTATTTTTGAAAATTACTCAGCAGCTGGAGCATCTGGGCACTTCTCAATGGTAACACCTTTGAAGTTACCAATCTCATCAATCATCTCAACGTCAATAACTTTGCGGTTGCCAGGAAGACCAAGGGCGCAAGTGTCACCTGCTGCTGTTTTGAGCAACTCTTCGTTATCCCATGATGCATTTACAACATACTTGTATTCATCACCAATAACACCTTCTACAGTTGCAGTCCAAACACCATTCACCAAAGTGAGAGGAGTAGCATCAGTTGTCCAACTATTGAAAGCACCTACTGCATAAACGATAACACCCTCTGGAAGAGCTGGAGCAGTTGCTTTGAAAGTAATATTGCTTGTCTCTGGCTCAATGCAAGGATCGGTTTTGAAGCCATAAGAACGAACGTAAACTACAGAAGAGTTGCTGTTAACGATGAGTTTAGACTCAACTTCGTACTCAACTTCAAGAGTAGCGTCACCGTCGAGAACTTCGCAAGCACCAGCCTCTACGTTCAACCATTGGTGATCCCAGCTTGATGGGAAGGTACCATCCAAGTAGAGAGCGCAAGGTTTACCAGCCAATACTGGAGTAAGGGAAGCATCAGCAGGAGTGATCACAGCTTTCCACCAACCTTCGTAACCTTCGATAGCTTCGAATTTTGCCATAGCAGCAGGATCAGTGTTGTAACCATTGTAGTCACCAGCAAATACAAGTTGGCTACCATCCATACAAGGAACGAAACCAACAGCATTCCATACGATAGTAACTGCACCCTCTGTAGCCTCAACTACTGGAGTTTCTGGATTCTCAGGATCTTCGCAAACACATGGATTCTCTCCACATACATCACATACTTCGCATACGCATGGATCTTCGCCACAAATTTCACATGGCTTTTCGCAACCTACCAATGCCAAGGTTGCAACAGCAAGAGCTGCAAATAAAAATTTCTTCATAATTTTTTAATGAATTAATTGGTTAATAAATTTGTTTGTTGTTTATATTAAGACTTTTGTCTATTATTTCTAAGCTGTATAAATCAATAGATTAATACTTATCGGTGTATTGCTTGAGGTTAGGGTTAGCCGTGACATCAGACAATGGCAATGGGAATACCACACGGTGGCTTTCAATTTCCTTTTGACCAAATTGGTGACCTGCTTTATACTCCCAACCATATTTCTTACCAGCAAACATATCCAAACGCACGAGGTCGGTACGACGACGTCCTTCAGCGAAGAACTCACGTCCCCACTCATCGCGGAGTGTATTCTCATCAATAGTGAGTAAAGGCAATGCATTTGCACGGTCACGAAGAGCATTGATAGTTGCCAAAGCTGCAACATTATTGCCCAAACGGAATTGTGCCTCAGCGTAGGTGAGATATGCCTCAGCAGCACGCATGAGAGGAAGGTCCATATCAGGTTGATCGGTACGAGTAGGTACACGATTTGGATCTGCCATTACGTTAGTAAACTTGGTGCAAAGCCAACCAGAAAAGAACTTATCGGTTGCATTCTCTCGCCAAAGGTTACAAATGATAAGATTAGAATCGTTGTACTCGCGATAGTTGCAGAACAACGCACGATCATCATGAGCCGCTGCTGTCAATACAGTAGCATCACCCAATGGATTTGGGCAAGCTGCGATCTCAGCCATCAATGCTTCGTTGGTAGTGAACCAACCTGTTGGATTCTCCAATGCAGTAGAGATATTCCAGTTCTGAGCCAATGGGAAGAAGAGCGATACAAGTTGTTTGCGTGTACGCATACACTTCCAAGATTGGGTAATACCCCATGAAGGCAGACCATCGGTATTGAAAGAAGCCAAGAGGAAGAGTGATGCACCATAACTTTGGATGTGGCTACCTTCTTGAGCCACAGGGAGAATAATCTCTTTGTATGCATCGTTCACAGCAGAACGGTTGTCGTTGTCACCCATAAAGAGGTATTTGTATTGAGATGCAAGTGTAGTAGCATCCATTACTTTCTTTGCGTATTCAGCAGCTTTCTCCCACTCTGGTGTACCAGTAGAAAGTGCATACTCTTGTGCAGGATCTGCGGTATAAACCTGTGCATTGAGATAGAGACGTGCAAGGAGCATTTGTGCAGCTACTTTATCCACGCGATAGTAGAAAGCATTGCGATCTACGGTCAGTTTATCTTCAATATCAAGCAATTCAGCAACGATCCAATCATAGAGATTTTTACGAGTGATTTGTTTTGGATAATCATCATATTCACCCATCAACTCACCTGCTTTTTTATAAGCAGCCATTTCCGCATCGGTGATATTGAAAGGACAAGCGCCAAACATATCAAGGAGATACCAATAGTTGAGTGCACGGATGAAACGTACTTCAGCCGTTTTAGCTGCATCATAATCTGCATAGCTATCAAGATAGGTATTGCAGAGAGTAATGTCGAAGATGTAACGGCAATAAGCACCACGTACGAGTGCGTTATCTGCAGTCCAAGTAGCTTTACGAACGTCATCTACACCCACATCAGGCCAAATCCAATATACTTGGTCAGATGGGAATTCGTTCAATTCGTATGTCATACGATAGAGTGAAGATGTACCTTCATCCAATCCCTCGATATCACCATTACCAGCAGGACCTTGCTGACCAGTAGTACCTAGTGTAGCGTAGATCTTACCCAAGAGTTGGTCTGGGCTGATGGCAGATACGTTATTTGGATCGATAGATTCAACGTCCAAATTGTGAACGCATGCGGTCATTCCAAAAACGGTGAGAACCGCAAACACGCCTATTTTAATATACTTTTTCATATTAGTAATTGTTTCAAAGTTTCAAAATTTCACAGTTTCAACACTTAGAATTGCAAGCTAACACCCAAAACGGTAGTCATTGAACGTGGATACATATTATTGTCGATACCACCATTTACCTCAGGGTCAAGACCACGATAGCCACTAATCACGAATGGGTTGGAAACAGTAGCGAAGATACGTGCATTAATCTTTGCCTCATCGAAAGTATAACCCAAAGTGATGTTATCGCAACGCAAGAATGAAGCATTCTCGATAAACTCTGACATACGCCATGCGTTATCGGTAGTAACAGTCTTACTCTTGAGGATATCATTGTATGGTTGTTGAGCTGCCAACATAACGTTGGTATAACCACCCTCACGAGAGAGAGTCTTCATGCTTTGCATCTTTCCAGCGAGTACATCGTTGTAAACATAGTTACCAATGTTAGCACGAAGTGAGAAGCTAAGGTCGAAATTATAGAATTGCCATTTTGATTGGAAACCAATTTGGAAATCAGGAGCTGCTTTGTGATAAGCAATCAAGTCCTTCTCGTTGATAGTCTCGTCTTCGTTTTGGTCAACAATTTCCAAAGTTCCATTTTTGGTGCGATATGATTCGTATACAAAGAATGTATTTGCAGCATATCCCTCTTGGTGACGTTGGATGGTGTTACCAGTACCAGAACTTACACCACCAGTAGTAACGAAGTAGTTTTCACCTTGACCAGAAGTAAGGTCTTCAATCTTATTGATATTGTAGGTGAAGTTGAGACCCATATCCCACTTAAGGTTCTTATTATCAATAGCTACACCATTCAACATTACTTCCACACCTTGGTTAGAGAGTGAACCGATGTTAGAATAAACTTGGTTCTTGAAGTTAGTACCCATAGGCACATCGACTTTAGAAATCAAGTCGGTAGTATAGCGGTAGTAGTAATCCAAGTTACCAGTGATACGGTTGTTGAGGAAACCGAAGTCGATACCTACGTTATATGTAGTGGTTTTCTCCCAAGTAAGATCGAAGTTATACTCTTGAGGACGAGCAGATTGATAGTAGATATAGTCGCCAGTCTCAGGATCGATTTCACCGAAGGTATAGTCAGCATACTCTTTGCTGAGCGAGTAGAGCATAAGACCCATATAATCGCTGTAGAGGTTTTGTTGACCAGTGATACCATAACCCGCACGGAGTTTGAGATCGTTGAGCCAGTTAACATCTTGCAAGAAAGTCTCTTTGATCTTCCAACCAAGAGCTACAGAAGGGAAGATACCCCAACGGTTGCCTTTAGCGAAGCGTGAAGAACCATCGGCACGTACAGTAGCAGTGAGCATCACTTGATTCCATCCTACCCAGTTAGCACGACCGAAGAACGATACGAGGTAGCTCTCGGTAGCAAAAGTATTGGTAGTATAGTTGTGACGTTTTTCCATATCGCGTGCAGCGAAAGCATCAGGACCAACGAAGCCACTACCCTCTGAGAATACCTCGCGGCGGAAGTGTTGCCACTCGTAACCAGCCATGATGTCGAAGTGTTGGTCATCTGTAAAGTCCTTATAATATTGCGCGTACGCGTTGAATTGGAGATTGTATTTTGACATTTCCTCATATCCATCCCAACCATAGTAGTTGTTAGAATAAGAAGTAGGAAGAATTACAGTATTTTGTTTACCATACGAGTAGTCAGCACCAAAGTTAGCATGGAGTCGCAAATCCTCGAAACCATGAATCTTGTAATCTACCTCGAGGTTACCTACGAAAGCACCAGAGTTTGCGCGGTCGTTTTTGTTCTCAAGAAGCGCAACAGGGTTTTGAGGGGTATTGGTGTTAGAGAGTGCAGTCCAATTAGGATCACCCAAATCGGTAGCACCCATAGGAGTTTGGTAGAAACCACCGAACTCTTTCAATCCATTAGCAGGTTGTACTTCACGTGTAGGGTCGAAAGCAAGCGCTGCACCTACCGCACCACCATCTGCGTAGCGGTTGAAGATATACATACCTTTTGCATTGAGGTTGAAGGTCAAATGCTTGTCAAAGAATGTAGGAGAGAGGTTGAGTGATGCAGTTACACGTTGCATGTTAGAAGTCTTGAGGACACCATTTTGGTTGGTGTAACCAACAGCAGCGCGATAAGGCATATTCTTTGTACCACCCATAAGACTGATTGTATGGTCAGTAGAGATAGCGGTACGATAGATTTCTTTTTGCCAATCTGTATTAGCAGTACCGAGATCGGTAGCGCCTTCCATAAATTTGCGATACTCGTCACCAGTCATTACATCCAACGTATTGGTAAGGATACCTGCGCTGACGTTACCATCGTAAGAAACTTTCATTTTTGAACCAGCAGCACCTTTCTTTGTGGTAATGATGATGACACCGTTAGATGCACGGCTACCATAGATAGCAGTAGCAGAAGCGTCTTTGAGCACGGTGAAAGTCTCGATATCATTAGGGTTAACCATAGAAAGAGGGTTAGCCACACCTTTCACACCATCGTTATCCATTGCAAGTCCGTCGATAACGATAAGAGGATCGTTAGAAGCAGAAAGAGAAGATCCACCACGAATACGGATAGTAGAACCACCACCAGGAGTACCGTCGTTAGAAGTAACAACTACACCAGCTACTTTACCCGCCAACATATCTTGTGCGTTGGTGGTAAGACCCTTGTTCATTGCGTCAGGTTTGATTGCAGTTACAGAACCAGTAGCGTCGTTTTTCTTCACTACACCATAACCCACAACTACCACCTCATCAAGCAACTCGGTGTCTTCTTGGAGATCTACTTTCAAGCCATTAACAGCTTGAACTTCAACAGTCTTGTATCCCATGTAGCTAATTTCAAGAGTAGCACCCTCTTGAACAGACAGGATAAAATTACCATCAAAATCGGTGATAGTACCATTAACAGTGCCTTTCTCAATAATATTGGCACCAATAATAGGTTCAGCCGTTGATGCATCCAGAACAGTACCCGAAATCTGTGATTGTGCGAACATCATGGTAGGGACCATGAATAATGCAGCCAACAGAGCGAGCATAAATGTTTTGTTTTTCATCACTTTTAATTGATTAGAAAATTTGTGTTTGTATTAATTATTGTTATCTTTATTGTCTTAGTCTAACTAGCAGAGCTAGTTGCGCTAGGTATATTCGAAAGTATTAGTTATTTTTACCTTCTTTGATAAGTACTACACTGATAGCACCAAAGATAAGCAGAATACCCGCAGCTACCAGCATACCCACTTGTGAACCAGCGCACATATGCTTGAGAATGAAGCCACCAACCAATGCAGCCACGATTTGTGGTAAGCAGATTGTACCATTGAATAGTCCAAGGTAGTAGCCCATATTGTCACCCTTGAGTGAGTTAGTAAGGATAGTAAATGGCACAGCCAACATAGCAGCCCAAGCGGCACCGATGAATGCATAAGATACGAGCAATACGTATTGGTTGGTTACAAAGAGGGTTGAAATAAATCCTAATGCACCGACAACCAATGAGATAGCATATGCTCCCTTGTTATGGAATTTTTTCTCCAAAGCAGGCATAATCAATGCCCATAGCATAGAACCAACTGCTTGGATAGCAAAGCAAACGCCTACCCAGTTACCCGCGTTTTGGAATGGTTCCGCAGCAGTAGAAATGCCATCCCAACCAAAGCATTGGGTAGCGATAGCGCCATTAGAATAGGTCCACATAAAGAGGAAAGCAGCCCAGCAGAAGAACTGCACAAGACCTACTGTCCAGAATGTAGATGGAGCATTGATGAGCAATTTAATGAAACTTGCCTCTTGTTTTTTCTCATCTGCTTTTGTATCCAAGCCATGGAACTTAGCATACTCTTCTGGATTTAACTCCTTGACAGTCACGAAAGTATAGAGCACGCAGAGCATGAGAATAGCTGCGCCGATATAGAAGCTCCACTTCACAGAATCTGGAATTACACCCTCTGGAGCTGTGTTAGCAATACCTACCCAAGTAAAGAGGATTGGGAAGATATAGCCCGCAAGCGAACCTGCGTTGCAAAGGAATGATTGGATAGAATAAGCCAAACCTTTTTGCTCCTCGTTCACCATATCGCCGACCATCATCTTGAATGGTTGCATGGCAATGTTGATAGATGTGTCAAGGAACATCAAAGAGAAAAGACCAAACCACATTGCAGCATTCAATCCCAAGAAGAGGGATTGACCAAAAGTAAAGTTACCCGCATTAGGCAAAAGCAACATCACAGCCACAGCAATGAGTGCACCCACGATGAGGTAAGGTTTACGACGACCAAGTTTGCACCATGTTTTGTCGGAATATTTACCCACAAGTGGTTGTACAATCATACCCATCAATGGAGGCAAGACCCAGAAGAAAGAAAGTTGGTGTGGATCTGCGCCCAAAGTGGCAAAAATACGAGAGATATTAGCACTCTGAAGTGCATAAGCAATTTGGACTCCAAAGAATCCAAAACTGAGGTTAAATAGCTGTCCAAAGGACAAGTTGCGTTTTTCTGTCATGACTACGAATTAGCGTGTATTTTCAAAATCGGGCACAAAGGTACAATATTTATTTCACACGCGCAAGGCGACAATCGAAAAAAATGCGTTTTTTTCATCGCAAACGATTTCGAAATATGGGAAAATATCGCCATCACGCATAGGAATTAGTGCGATTTTTATTGAGTATTCATTCGGTAATCACTAACTAATCACTAACTAATCACTAAGTAATCACTAACTAATCACTAACTAAATGTGAGAGGTGAGCGACTGCGTCGCAGTTTAGTGAACGCGCCCATGGCGCTAGTGTTTAGTGTTTAGTGATTAGTGATTAGTGTTTAGAGGCTATCTAGGTGAAAGGTGAGAGGGAATTTTACCGATGAAATCGGGGATTTTGTGAAAAGATAATGTATAAAAAAATCTAGCCCAAGAAGAAAAGAAAACACACAAAATAATAGAAATCATAGAGAAATGAAAGCAATCCTCGGAAATTTGATTATCAACAACTTAAGAACAACACACAAAAAAAAATATATTTTTTTGTTGAAAAGATTTGCATATATCAGAAAAACGTTGTATCTTTGCAGTTGATTTGTCACAATTAATCATAAAAATTTTAACATTAACAATCGTAAAATTACATCCATTATGAAAACTAAAATTTTTCTTACACTACTTATGTTTTTCGGTATTTTGTTGGGTTGCGAGCCCATCCCTAACAATGATCCAAACAATGAAAACAACCAAACAGACAGCGTACCAACCCAAACAGATACAGTACCAACCCAAACAGATACGGTACCAGAGCAAGTAGATCCTAATTTAGATAAGGCGTTGGCGTTGGATTCATCGTTTGTTCGCAAAAGAGCAGGAACAGCATATGGAAAAGACTTGGCAGAGATTTCAGGCATGGTATGTAGCCGTGTAACACCAGGTTACTTGTGGGTACAAGGCGATGATAGTTATAAAGTGCGCGCCATGACACCAGAAGGCACATTTTCTACAACCATTAAACTGCATGACTCTTACCGTGATTGGGAAGGCCTGAGTGGAGGAGTGTATAACGATACAAATTATTTGTTCGTTGGCGTATTTGGCGATAATGATTTGAGGTATAAAGACAAGTACTACATATATTATTTTGCAGAGCCTGAAGTAGTGGATGGAGAAGTGAAGGTAGAGAAAACAATTATTCACTTTGGCTATCCTGATGGCAAGGCCCACAACGCAGAGGTGATTATGTATGACAATGTGGAGGAGAAAATTTATATCGTAGATAAGTGGAACACATTCAATAGTACAGGTATGGTGTATAGTATGCCATTTAGCACAGCCATCAATACAGATAGCATGCAAGTTTTAACAGAGGAATGTCAGTTAGGAGGAGGTAATATGTATATAGAAGTGAGTGGGATAGCAGCACTATTTCAAAATCCAACAGGCGGTGACATTTCCCCCGATGGCAAGTACATTCTGGTAAAAAATGAACGATTTATGCTGATATGGACACGCGAAATTGTGGACGGTCAATATGAGAGCGTAGGCAAGACGTTGGCTCGCCTTCCAAAGAAAGTAACAGCCTATAAACGCGAGCCACAAGGCGAAGCTATTGCATGGTTGGATAGTACCACATGCTACACCACAAGCGATGTATATAGTTCTGATGTTGCTCCTATTTGGAAGTATACCAGGACTTTAGAAGAAGCAGAATAATACCAATATAGATTATAATCACAACAAAAAAAATCGAAATTACACTGTTCTATGACACGACATGAACAACTGATTGAAGCACTACAACACAACTTTGGATTTGATTCATTCAAAGGCAATCAAGAAGCGATTATTAACAACTTGATGGATGGGAATGATACATTCGTTCTCATGCCAACAGGTGGTGGCAAAAGTCTATGTTACCAACTCCCATCATTGTTGATGGATGGTGTGGCTATCGTGATTTCACCATTGATTGCACTAATGAAGAATCAAGTGGATGCAATGCGTAATTTCTCTGAGGAAGATGGAGTGGCCCACTTTATCAACTCTTCATTATCGCGTCCAGAGATTCATGCGGTGAAGGAGGATATTTTATCAGGTAAGACCAAATTACTATATCTAGCACCAGAATCATTGACCAAAGATGAGAACGTGGATTTCTTGAAGGGTGTTAAGATTTCTTTCTACGCAGTGGATGAAGCCCATTGTATCTCGGAATGGGGTCATGATTTCCGTCCAGAATACCGCCGAATCCACCCTATTGTGGAGCGTATTGGAAAAGCGCCTATCATTGCATTGACAGCTACAGCCACCCCAAAAGTGCAAAACGATATTCAAAAGAATTTGGATATGTTGCACGCAAAAGTGTTCAAGTCGTCGTTTAATCGTCCAAACTTGTACTATGAAGTACGTACAAAAACGGATGATGTGGACAAGGATATCGTAAAATATATCCGCACGATGAATGGCAAGTCGGGCATAATCTATTGCTTGAGTCGAAAGACTGTAGAAGATTTAGCCGCTACACTGAATGTGAATAATATTCCAGCATTGCCTTATCACGCTGGTATGGATGCAGCCACTAGAAGCGAGAATCAAGATGCATTTTTGATGGAAAAAGTACAAGTGATTGTGGCAACAATTGCTTTTGGTATGGGCATTGATAAACCCGATGTACGATTTGTAATCCACTATGATATACCTAAATCATTGGAAGGTTATTATCAAGAAACAGGTCGTGCCGGTCGCGATGGCGGCGAAGGACAATGTATATGTTTCTATTCGCCCAAAGATATAGATCGATTGCGTAAGTTTCAACAAGGAAAACCTATTTCTGAGCAAGAAATTAGTAATCAACTGTTGTTTGAAACACAGACCTACGCCGAGTCTTCGATATGTCGTCGTAAATTGTTGTTACACTACTTTGGCGAAGAATATAATCAAGAGAAATGCGGCAACTGCGATAACTGTAGAAAGACCTATCGCATGATGGATGCAACAGAACTATTGGGATTGATTTTAGAAACAATTCACCAACTGAATGAAAAATTCCGTTCCCGTCACATTGTGGATATTATCAAAGGAAATGAGACATCTACCGTTATTTCGTATCGTCACAACGAATTAGAGAACTTTGCCTCGGGTGAAGATGAGGATGAGGTAGTATTGCATGCCATTATCCGTCAGGCCTTGATTGCCGGATATATCAAAAAAGACATTGAATCGTATGGCGATTTAAAACTTACTCCAGATGGAAAGAAGTTCATGAAACGTCCAACGAAATTTGAGGTACCTATCGAAGTACATAACGATGACGATGAGGCAGATATAGAAGCAGGTATAGGAGCTTGCGCCGCAGCAGATGATGTATTATTCTCCATATTAAAAGATCTTCGCAAGAAATTAAGCAAGCGAATGAATGTACCTCCATTCGTTATTTTCCAAGATGGTAGTTTGGAGGCCATGGCAACTTCCTATCCTATAACAATCGAAGAATTGCAGAATATTCCTGGCGTAGGTGCTGGTAAAGCAAAACGCTATGGCGATGAGTTTATCAAGTTGATTAAAGGTTATGTAGAGGAAAATGATATTATTCGTCCTGAAGATCTGCGCGTTCGAACTGTAGCGAAAAACTCTGCACGTAAAATTGCTATTATTCAAGCAATTGACCGCCGCGTAGCCTTGGATGATTTGGCCGAGCGTCTAGGTATGTCAATGGAAGAAATATTGGAAGAGATTGAAGCTATTGTATATTCTGGTACTCGATTAAACATTAAATATTTTATCGATGAAGTTGTAGATCCTGATGAAGAGGCCGATATCTACGATTATTTCCGCACCGCAGAAAATGATAATATTCGTCAAGCTATGGAAGAACTGGGAGAGGATGACTACGATGAAATCAATGTGCGCTTAGTAAGAATTAAGTTCCATAGTGAATTAGGAAATTAATTTAGAGAACACTTTTGGACTCCAGTTTAGAAGACGCGGCGAGGCCGCAAATTAGGTATAAGGGATGAGAGAAAACGAGATAGATATTATCACATTGGGTTGCTCGAAGAACCTTGTGGATGCCGAACGACTGATGCGTCAGTTGGAGTTGGCAGGATATAAGTGTGTACACGATGCAATAGTTCCTGAAGGTGAGATTGCTATCATCAACACTTGTGGTTTCATTGGCGATGCGAAAGAAGAAAGCATTGAGATGATTCTGCAATTTGCCGAGCGAAAAAACAAAGGTAAATTACGCAAACTATACGTAATGGGTTGCCTATCCCAACGTTACAGAGAAGAATTACCCATCGAGATTCCCGAAGTAGATAAGTGGTTTGGGAAATTCGATTATATGGAGATAGTGGAAGAATGCGTAAGCACACGGTATAAAGAATGCCCAGCGGGCTATAGTTTAGAGGTGAAAGGCAAGGATTATGAGCGGACACTCATGACACCGAAACATTATGCGTATTTGAAGATTGCCGAGGGTTGTAATCGATTCTGCTCATATTGTGCTATACCGTTGATTACTGGGCGATTTACTTCACGTCCTAAAGAAGATATTTTGGAGGAAGTAAGATGGTTGGTTCGTCAAGGAGTGAAAGAGTTTAATGTGATTGCTCAAGACTTATCCAGTTACGGATTAGATCTTTATGGTGAGCATCAGTTAGCACAATTGGTGGATGAAATGGCCCAGATTACGGGTGTAGAATGGATTCGATTGCATTATACCTACCCTACGGATTTTCCATATGATCTATTACCTGTGATGGCGAAACACAAGAATGTATGTAAATACATGGATATAGCGCTGCAGCATTGTTCAGACAATATGCTGAAAAAGATGCACCGTCACATCACCCGCCAAGAGCAAGATGCCGTGATTGCACGTATTCGCAAAGAAGTGCCAGGGATATGTATTCGTACAACGCTATTGGTAGGACATCCTGGTGAGACAGAGGAAGACTTCAATCAACTATGTGAGTGGGTGAAGGAGATGAAATTCGAACGTATGGGAGCATTTGCATACAGTGAAGAAGAAGGTACGTTTGCTGCTCAACACTATCCAGATGACATACCTCAGGAGGAGAAAGAGCTTCGTGTAGAGAGATTGATGGCTATACAACAATCCATATCTTCGGAATTGCTAAGCAAGATGGTAGGAACGACGCAGCGAATAGTGATTGATCGAGAAGAAGATGAGTATTACGTTGGACGTACAGAGTATGACTCACCAGAAGTGGACTGCGAGGTGCTGATAGCTAAAACGGGAAGCGAAAAGGTGAGAACGAAAAAATTGAAGATCGGAGAATTTTATACTGTAAACATCATAAAATCAGAGGATTTTGACCTCTATGCAGCACTATGAAAACAAAAGAATTAATTCAACACATTGCTACATCTACTTCCATGACCAAAACACACGCGGAGGAATTGCTGAATGCCACTGTAGCCGTATTGCAAAAGAATTTGCTAAATGGAAATAGTGTACAATTGCAGAACTTTGGCACGCTTGAAATGAAACGAAAAAGCGCTCGTGTAGTAGTACATCCACAAACGAAAGAGCGCACTATAGTCCCCGAAAAAATGCAATTGACATTCAAACCCAATCAAACTATCAAAGAACAACTCAAAAACATCTAAGATATGGCTAACGACAAACTGACATGGGTAGAACTACGCAAGGCAGTAGCTCAAACCGCTAATACATCCGAGCAAGAGGCAGGACAGTTTCTCAATGCCCTTTTGGATGCCATAGTAGAAGGACTAAAAGATGATCAGCAGGTCAAAATCAAAGGCATTGGTACTTTTGCACTAAAAGCCGTAGCACCTCGTAAAAGTGTGAACATCGCAACTGGCGAGATATTCACCATTGAAGGATACAATAAACTGACATTTAATGCAGAATCTATGTTAAAAGAGAGTGTTGAAAAGCGTATTGAACAGCCAAAGACTGAAGAGATAATCGCTGATATCAATCCTGATCCAATGCGTAAACTAGGAGAACAAGCTGATGAGATCGTGGATATCCTTGCTGATTTAGGTCAGGCACCAAGTACAAGTGACAACACAAACCGAAAGATAGAGAACGTAGAGCCTACTGCAGTAGTAGAAGAAAATAAGAACGAAGCGACAGAATTGACTACTCCAGATCAAAATGGTACGAATGCAATCGAAGATTCCATAGAAAAAGAAAAACAAAAAGTAGTTGTAGCAGAAGAGCCAACAAACTCAAATACTCCCCATGCATGTAAGTGCAAGAAATGGGTATGCTGGATGATATGGATCGTGACACTTCTTAGTATTATTGGAACTGGTATATACTTCCGCAATACACTGATACAATGGTGGCACTGCATGCAAGATTGCCAGCCTATAGAAGAAAATATTGAAGAAATTGTAGATATTCCAGAAGTGATTGATTCTGAAATCATTCCGCTAACTAATAGACCACGTGAATATGTGAATTTTGTAGGAATTGAACGTGTAGGCAAAAATAGTCGTTTAGCTTGGATTGCATACAAACATTATGCACAGAAAGACTTGTGGGTATTTATCTACGAAGCGAATCGAGATATTATCAAACATCCTGCTCATGTCATCGAAGGGCAATATATTCGTATTCCTGAATTGAGTGAAGAGTACCGCAATCTCTATAATCCAGAACTACGCCAATTGGTTGATAGTTTAGCAATTGAATATTTAAAGAAATAGATTTTAGTCACCAAATTTTTGAAAGAAGATGCTATCCATATTCATGGTGCACGCACTCACAATCTAAAAAACATCACGGTAGATATACCTCGCAATAAGTTGGTGGTAATCTCTGGTGTGAGTGGTAGCGGCAAATCATCATTGGCCTTCGACACATTATTTGCCGAAGGTCAACGGCGTTATGTAGAGAGCCTGAGTGCTTATGCTCGCCAATTTCTTGGGCGCATGCAAAAACCTGATGTAGATTTCATCGAAGGTATTCCACCTGCTATTGCCATCGAACAGAAAGTAACAAATCGCAACCCGCGTAGTACGGTAGGCACTGTGACGGAGATTCATGACTATCTGAAATTGTTGTATGCACGCGCAGGACGTACGTTCTCTCCCGTAAGCGGCAAAGAAGTGAAGCGACATAGTGTGCACGATGTAGTAGAGTGCCTACGTAATCAAGAGATAGGCACAAAAGTGCTACTCATTTCTCCTATCGCAGCAGAAAATATGGCAGAACAATTGGCTATCTGGCAACAACAAGGCTTTTCTCGTCTCTACCACATCAACGAAGATGGTACTGGAGATACCCTACGTATCTCTTCTATGCCTAAAAATCTCACTAATACTTATCTCATGGTGGATCGTCTTGTGGCCGATGGAGAAGAAAGTACTCTGAATCGTTTCGCAGACTCCGTACAAACAGCATTTTTCGAGGGGAAAGGCGAATGTAGAATGATAATCACTCAGCCCAATACAGTAGAGAATATAATCACCATATTTTCACAACGATTTGAAGCAGATGGCATCACTTTTGTCGAGCCTACAGAATACCTCTTCGATTTTAATAATCCACTGGGTGCATGTCCCACTTGCGGAGGATTTGGTAACGTGATTGGCATTGATCCCGATTTAGTGGTACCGGATAAATCTAAAACCATATACGAAGGAGCTATAGCTTGTTGGAGAGGCGAGAAGATGAGTCAGTGGAATGATGCTTTAATCTATGCTGCTGACCAATTTAATTTTCCTATTCACACTCCATACTACGAACTTACGGCGGAACAGAAACAACTTCTTTGGACTGGCAACGAATATTTTCATGGTTTGAACGACTTCTTCCACGAACTGGAGAGTAAACAATATGCTAAAATTCAGTACCGCGTTATCCTAAGTCGCTACCGCGGAAAAGCAATTTGCCCACATTGTCTAGGCAAACGACTGCGAAAAGAAGTTGAATACGTACTTGTGGGTGGTAAGTCTATCACAGAACTCAACCAAATGCCTATCACGCAACTGACAAAATGGTTTGAGCAATTGACCATCAGCCATGTACAACTGGCAGAAACATTCCATTCATTAATCACAGAGATTCGCTCACGTTTGCAATTCATGCAAGATGTGGGGCTAGGTTATCTTACGCTCAGCCGTCTTTCTTCTACCCTTTCAGGAGGAGAAGGACAACGCATCAATCTAGCCAAGTCATTAGGTAGTAGTTTGGTGGGATCATTATACGTATTGGACGAACCTAGCATTGGACTCCATCCACGTGATACACAACGCCTTATTCATGTCTTAAAGCAACTACGCGATCTAGAAAATACAATTGTCGTAGTAGAGCACGATGATGAAATACAAAAAGCTGCTGATTATACCATAGAAATTGGTCCAAAAGCAGGACGTCATGGTGGAGATATTATATATGCTGGAGCTCCTAAAATAGAAAAATTCACATATTCTATCCCTTCATTCCGCCGTCCATGGAATAACTATATAGAAATACTAGGAGCAACAGAAAATAATCTCAAGAATATCAACGTGCGTTTCCCCCTAAATGTAATGACTGTAGTTACTGGTGTCAGTGGTAGCGGCAAATCATCGCTGATTAGCAAAGTGCTATACCCTTCCCTAAAGAAGCACTATGGTGGTATTGCTGAGCGTACAGGTGATTTTGGAAGTATGCGCGGTAGTTTACATCTGCTGCACGATGTGGAGTTTGTTGACCAGAACCCATTAACTCGTTCTTCTCGTTCGAATCCAGTAACTTATCTCAAGGCCTATGACGAGATTCGTCGATTATTTGCCAATCAACAATTGAGCAAACAAATGGGATTCACTGCAGCCCATTTCT
This sequence comes from Paludibacteraceae bacterium, assembly GCA_045531475.1. Taxonomy (GTDB): domain Bacteria; phylum Bacteroidota; class Bacteroidia; order Bacteroidales; family Paludibacteraceae; genus Colicola. The sequence continues at coordinate 124,301 of JAZSEB010000010.1, read as the reverse complement.
CATTCAACACACCTGGCGGACGATGCGAAGCTTGCCAAGGAGAAGGATACGTAACTATCGAGATGCAGTTTATGGCTAATGTAACACTCGAATGTGAACACTGCCATGGCAAACGCTTCAAACAAGAGATTCTAGATGTTCAATATCGTGGCAAGAGTATATATGACGTTCTAGAAATGACTGTAAATCAAGCAATCGAATTCTTCTCTGAAGATTCAGAATGTAAAAAAATCGTCAGTCGTCTCAGGCCTCTACAAGACGTAGGTATTGGCTATATTAAACTAGGACAAACTGGTAGCACTTTATCTGGTGGAGAAAGCCAACGCGTAAAACTAGCGTCCTTTCTATCACAAGAAAATGCAGGACCTACATTGTTTATTTTTGATGAACCTACCACAGGCTTGCACCACCATGACATCACAATACTGCTTAAAGCACTAAATGCACTAATTAGTCGTGGACATACCGTACTAATTATAGAGCATAACCCTTCAATTATCCTCGCAGCCGACCATATTATTGATCTGGGCAAAGAAGGAGGCGATGAAGGGGGTACTATCGTAGCAGAAGGTACACCAGAAGAGATTATGCAGTGCAAAGAAAGTTATACAGGGAAAGCACTAAGCGAGTTGCAAGAATGTTTTATATACAATATGACAGAGTGATTTATGATTTCCATTGAACATCTAAGCATAGAATTTTCCTCTCGCCCTATTCTAGACGATATCACGTTCCTCATCAACCCGCGTGACCATATTGCATTGGTAGGCAAGAATGGTGCAGGTAAAACCACTCTACTTCGTCTGCTAGCAGGTGAGGAGACGCCTACCTCAGGACGCATATCCAAGATGGGCGATCTTACTATTGGCTACCTTCCACAGGTGATGATGCACGTAGATGGAAAGACATTACGCGAGGATGTAATGTCGGTATTGGGCGATAAGGCGAAAGGCGATGAGTCGAATGGTAATGAAGCACGATTTATCGCAGAAATGGATAAAACCATCATTGGTTTAGGTTTTGAAAGAAAAGATTTCGATCGTCCATGCTCTGAGTTCTCAGGAGGATGGCGTATGCGTATTGAACTGGCCAAAATCTTGTTACAGCATCCTGATGTATTACTCCTTGACGAACCTACCAATCACCTCGATATTGAATCTATTCAATGGTTGGAAGAATTTTTAAAGACCAATAGCAGCGCATTGGTGTTGGTTAGCCACGACCGCGCGTTTCTTGATAATGTGACTACTCGAACAATAGAAATCACACTAGGACGTATATACGACTATAACGTACCATATTCGCAATTTAAAGTGCTTCGCCAAGAACGCCACGAACAACAAATGCGCGCCTATCTCAACCAGCAAAAAATGATTCAGGAAACAGAAGAGTTTATCGAACGTTTCCGCTACAAAGCCACTAAAGCAGTACAAGTACAATCGCGTATCAAACAATTGGATAAACTAGAGCGTTTGGAAGTAGATATTGAGGATAACTCACGATTAAGTTTGCGCTTTCCACCTGCTCCTCGTAGTGGTGATTTTCCGCTAATCGTAGAAGACTTGCGTAAGGATTTCGGCGAACATATGGTCTTCCAAAATGCTACTTTCACCATCCGACGTGGCGAGAAAGTGGCGTTTGTGGGCAAGAACGGCGAAGGCAAAACCACCCTCGTACGCTGTATCATGGGGCAACTTGATTACATGGGAACGCTAAAGATTGGGCATAATGTTAAGATTGGCTATTTTGCGCAAAACCAAGCTGCATTATTGGATGGCGAACTGACTGTATTCCAAACCATTGATAACGTTGCAGTAGGCGACATCCGCACTCAAATACGCAATATATTAGGTGCATTTATGTTTGGTGGTGAAGCATCGGAAAAGAAAGTGAAAGTTCTTTCAGGTGGCGAACGCAGCCGTCTAGCAATGATTCGCTTACTATTAGAACCCTGCAATTTGCTCATACTTGATGAGCCCACCAACCACCTTGACATGCAGTCAAAGGACGTATTGAAAGCAGCATTGAAGGAGTTTAATGGTACCGTAATATGCGTGAGCCATGACCGCGAATTCTTAGATGGATTAGTAGAAAAAGTGTATGAGTTCGGTGATGGCAAAGTAAAAGAACACTTGGGCGGAATCTATGATTTCTTACGCAGCAAACGGATTGATTCGTTGCAGGAACTCGAAAGAAAGAATAAGGTAAGCGAATCGAACCCAATAACGTCAAAGACCAATGCATACGAAATAAGTAATGCGAAGCTTGACTACGCTGCTCAGAAAGCCGCTGCCGCAGCGCGCCGAAAGAAAGAGAAGCAGATTGCAGATATAGAAACTGCTATCGCCCAATTGGAGCAAGAACAACAGGAGATAGAAACACTTCTCACAAATGTGGAGAACCAGACAAGCGAAAATTTCCAACGCTACGACCACATAAAACGCGAAATGGAACAACGCCTCTACGAATGGGAAATACTCAGCGAAGAAGAATGATTATGAACGAGATTATTGAATATATCATCACTTTCTTGCTATACGGCAATGCAAATGCGGCCAAACAAGTAGGCTATACTGCTGATGAAGCAGAATGGCACAATTACAGCGTAGTGATTGTACCTAACGGATACCTCGGTAAGGAAATCGTTATGCCCAATTTAGGAGAGGTGAAAACTGAAAACAGAAAGGAAAATGGTGATAAACCACATTTCGTGATTCATACGGATATTATCTATAACACCTTCTTCTTTATCTCTCGCGCAGAGGAACTAATTAATCCAAAGCGTGATGAACACGGGCGTTTCTTAGCCAAATTCTCCATATTAGGCGAAAATAACCGCATGATGATTCCAACCGTGGATGAGTATGCGCGCATGCTGATGAAACTATTAGACTTGCCTTTGCCTACTCCATCATTTAGCCAAATATACCTCACTCACGACGTAGATTCCATCGAACAATATCGTCATATACGCGGAGCTATCGGTGGTATTCTGCGCGGTCAATGGCGTAAAGTACTCGCGTCGCTCAAAGATATTCACAACGACCCTGCTTTTACCTTCTCATGGCTGATTTCGCAGGACAAAAAAGTGGAAAGAGCCAAATGTATTTACTTCATCAAAGACACATTTGGGAAGGGGTTTGACTATCCGCAATATAAACTTGATGGCAACGATTTTGCCATCGTAGAACAGTTAATTGAGAATAGCGGAGCCATACTTGGGTTACATTCGAGCTACTATGGAGCAGATATGACCAAAGTAAATATATTTACACACTTGGCTAGTAAAGAAAGTTCCATTGACAAAACGACTGGTACATTCAAAGACTTATACCATCGCAGCCACTATCTGCGCTGTTCGATAGACCTAATGCAGCATCATGAAGCATCTGGCATCACCGACGACTTCACGATGATGTTCCCTGATCAAGTAGGATTTCGCCTGCAAACTACACGACCTGTGCGTTGGATTAACCCTAAAGCGATGACACTCACCAACTTAACATTACACCCACTTACCATAATGGACTGCACACTAAGCAATACCAACTATATGAATCTTAACGAGGATGAAGCATACTTCGAGTGTCAACGACTCTTCGAAAAGATCCACCAAAATGCTGGAGAAGTAGTGCTATTATGGCATAATACAAGTCCTTCCAACAACCCTTATCACCGCACGTTATACCCCAAACTACTGAACTTATTGGTAGAGAACTACTAACTATATAGCAGCAATGTCACTTCGTATCCTCATACTAACCGATCCTATTGGCAAGCCTTCCTACGCACCTAGGTTGCGCTATCTATGCCAATATCTAGCAGATAAAGGATATGATATTGAGGTATATACGGAACAATTTCAATCCTATGATTTTCCACACTCCTATCCTATATACGAGAAACCTATAACGCACCATACCACTTGGCAATGGGCTATACAATCCTTTTGGTCACTACTCTCCGACTGGCGCAATCGACAGTTCTCCAAATGGCTGAGTAAACAAGTGAAAAACAAAGATTTCGATCTCGTTTTTTGCACTACTTTTTCCACTTTCCCTTTACGAGCTGCACAAGAGATTGCAACTGAAAAGCATATCCCTTTCTTCGTAGATATACGCGATTTAGACGAACAGGTACCTGGAGCACAATACCAAAGCCACCGTCAATGGTGGGCACGTCCATTCAGTTTATGGTACAAATACATAAATATCCGCCGACGCAATCGCGTATTGCGTACAGCGAATATCATCTCCACCGTTTCACCATGGCATGTGGACTTTATTCGCCAGTTCAATCCAAACGTACATTTAATCTACAATGGCTTTGATCCTGCACAATTCTACCCGGCCTATCAATCTACGGACGAATTCCTCGTTTCCTATATCGGCAAGATTTATGAATTCCAAAACATGCAACTCATAGAGCAAGCTATCCAGGAATTGCAATTGCCAAACATCCACCTCAATCTGCATACTCCAGACAATAACCCAATCAATATATCCGAAGTGGGCGATGAGATTAGACGAAGCAGCATTGCACTTGTACTTACCAACCCAAAAGCCAAAGGCATGATGACCACTAAATTCTTTGAAGCTCTTGGTTGTGAAAAGCCTATCTTGTGTGTTCCTTCTGATAATGGAATCTTAGCAGATACAATCCACAAGACCAATGCAGGTATCGCATCTTCTGCACTCCAAGAAATCAAAGTTTTTATCCTCGAGAAATATAACGAATGGCAAAAAAACGGCTTTACTCATCAAGTAGTAATCAACAAAGAGCAATTCTCACGAGAGAAACAAGCCGAGCAATTTGAACAGCTCTTTCAGCTTACAGTGCAACCCATCATCTCTGTCATACTACCAATCTACAATGCTGCTGAATATTTAGAGAAATGCCTCCAATCATTAATAAATCAGACATACCCAAACTTACAAATCATACTCATCAATGATGGATCAACAGACCATAGTGCGCAGATTGCACAAGAATTCGCAGCTACCGACCCACGCATAGAGTACTATGAACAGTCCAACAAGGGACAATCTGCAGCACGCAATTTAGGATTGCAATTTGCTAAAGGTGAATATATTTCTTTTGTAGATTCCGACGATTACATAGATGCAGATTTCTATGAAATATTACTCCATAACATCGGTGTAAATGACTGCATACAAATTGGTTATCGACGTGTTACTCCTCAAGGAATTATTCTGGAGGAGAAACTTCCTCGCTATTTCTATCAGTTCACTTCACCATGTATGCGATTGTATCGTCGCAGCATTTTCACGCAATATGCTCTCACCTTCCCAGAAGGTATGATTTACGAGGATGTGATTTTCTCATTGGATTTTTGGAAGTCCAATCCCACATACATTCAAATCCCCTATACGGGCTACAACTATACATCGAACCCCCTTTCTACAACTGCCAAACGCAATCGCACGAAGGAGCAAGAGCTTTTCCATATTTTGCGACAACGACTCCGCCATGCCTCCACATTCAAGCATTGGTGTGTTGTATTATTAACTATCACCCGACTAAAATTCCACTTCAAACGATATGACTAATCAAGAACTCCTTCAATTACTCCGTTGTGAGGTCATCCCTGCTATTGGTTGTACTGAACCGATTGCCGTGGCATTGTGTACTGCGCGCGCCAAAGAACTTCTTGGTGCCGAGCCCGACAAGATTACCGTTTATCTCTCGAAGAACGTTTATAAGAACGCCCTCGCGGTGGGTATTCCTAATACGGGCATGACGGGCCTTCCTATCGCAATTGCTCTCGGTGCTACGGTCGGCAAATCCGAGTATATGTTGGAGGTCTTGCGTGATGCTACACCTGAAGCGGTGACATATGCCAAGCAGTACATGCTGCGCGTGCCAGCCACTATCAAAGTGGATTACGACGCCCCCAGTCTGCTCTATATCCATGTAGAAGTAGCTAACGGCGACCGCACTGCCCAAGCCACTATTATCGATGAGCATACCAACTTCGTTTCCTCACCTATACCCAATAGCCAATCGCCAATAGCCCAGAGCCCAGAGCGCTTAAATCTCCGCCGCGTCTATGACTTCGCCATGGAAGTGGACACCCACGAGCTCACTTTTTTGCTTGAGGGAGCACAGATGAACACTGCCGCCGCCGAAACCTCTTTCGCCGAGCAATACGGTCACGGCCTCGGTCGCCTCCTTCGCCCTATCGCCAATAGCCAATCGCCTATAGACGGAACACCGTCCGCCCAAGCCCTCTTTGGCGACACCCTCTTTACCAAGATTATCAGTTACACCTGCGGTGCGTGCGATGCCCGCATGTCGGGTGCAATGGTACAAGTGATGAGCAATTCAGGTTCGGGTAATCAGGGTATATCTTGCTCTATTCCTGTGTATTTATACGCGAAGGAAAACCAATGCTCCGAAGAACAAACGCTTCGCGCTCTAGCACTTAGCAATCTCACCGTTATCTATATCAAACAGTCGCTTGGTCGTCTGTCTGCCTTGTGCGGTTGCGTGGTGGCGGCCACGGGTTCGGCAGCAGGTATCACCTACCTCATGGGCGGCAACTACGAGGAGATTACCTACGCCATCAAGAATATGATTGCCAATATATCGGGTATGATTTGCGATGGTGCTAAACCGGGCTGCGCATTGAAGGTTACCAGTGGAGTAGCTACGGCTATCTTCAGCGCGTATCTGGCAATGCAACATTCCTACGCCGACTCCACCGAAGGTATCGTGGAAGACGATATCGACCGCACTATCCGCAACCTCACTCGCATCGGTCACGATGGCATGAAAGTCACCGACGACCTCATCCTAGACATCATGACACATAAACAATAACCACACAACACCACACAATGCTACACCACGCTAAACAATTCCGCCCCATCCGTGCCTATCATACTGGTTGGCTACTGCCATTCATTGATTTCTTCATCCTCTACCCTATCCTACTATGGATGAAACGCAAGACCACCAATGGTATCCAACTGCAATACCACGGCGACAGAAAGCAGATAGAGCAAGATATCCGCCATGGTGCTTTCTTTATGACCAACCACCGCGACATTGTCATGGATGCGGCATGGCTCACGTTCTTACTGCGTACTCGCTATTTCATTCATCCCTATTTTGGTATTGGTAACAACCTGTTCGGCAAGTGGTGGATTGAGTTCGTGGTGCGTTTCCTGCGTGGTTTTGTGGTTATCCGCAATAGTGGTTTCCGTGAACAAGTCAGCAATGCCACTACTCTCTCGCAGTATATCCGCCACTTACGCAAACACCACAAATCCATTTGGTTGGCGCAACGTGAAGGGCGTGCCAAGGATGGCAATGATATCACCCAACCGGGTGTACTGAAGATGCTCACGATTGATGCCGAAGACTTCTTCGAGAGCGTAAAGGAACTCAATATCTGCCCTGTCAGCATATCGTATGAGTATGACCCTTGCGACTACCTCAAAGCTCGCGAGATGCAACTCAAACGCGATAATCCCAAGTGGCGCAAGTCCCGCAAGGATGATTTGGTTTCCATGAAAGTGGGTATTGATGGTCAGAAAGGACGTATTGTCTATCGTTTGACGCCATCTATCAATCACGATATTGATCGTGCTCTTGCTGCGCAACCTGAGTTGCGCGAACTGAGCCGTAACGAGCAGATTCAGTTTGTATGCCAAATCATCGACCAGCATATCCATGCTGCGTATGAGATTTACCCACGCGGCAAAGAGTTTGACGAGTATATTGATAGCCGACTGCAACTCATTCACCTCTCCAATAAAGATACGGATTTCCTCCGCGCCCGCCTCTACGAGATGTACAACTACCCCGTCATCAATCACGAGAAAGCAGTGAAATAGTACGTTTATTAAGATTTCGTTCTTTGGACCTTCTTTGATACTTTCCCCTATTCCACCGAGAGACAACCCTGAGACGACCCTGTGAACTCCCTGACACCGCCCAAATGAAAAAAGTGCTGTTTATTAATATTATTCCCCCTCTCCTCTAATCTCTAAACAGTAGCACCTTTCGGCGCGTTCTCTAAACTAGGGCATTGCTGCACGCCTTTACGCCCTAAACTTTACACCTCTAACCTAAAAAAATGCACTTTTCCGCAAAAAAAGTGCATTTTTCTCTACATACTGACAAGTTTTAGCAGTTTGATACACTACCTTTGCACCCGATTTTGATAAGATTGTATGTTTAACCCCTAAAAAACTATCATTATGCAAACCGCCCAATCTCTATCCATTCCCTTCCCCGAATTTGCTACTTTTGCGACATTACCACAAGAGGGCTTGCCCCAAGAGCCTCTACGAGCCCCTATTTTAGAAGAAAGTCTTCTAAATATTTGCAAATCTAATGAAAATTCACTACCTTTGCGCAAATTTTTCTTAGACACACTCTATTTTAGATACAACAATATGGAAGTTCAAATCAAAGAAAACAAAATCTTTGCGCCATTAAAAGACAAATGGCTCATCAACAAGCCAGAGGAGCAAGTTCGCCAACAATACATCTGCCGTTTGGTAGATAGCTATGGCTATAGTCTTGACCAAATGGCGCAAGAGTTACAGGTTACTAATTCGCAGCGCGGACAAGGTGCAGCGCGTGGCGACATTGTCATTTGGCGCAGCAAAGAAGACAAATTAAACAATAAAAGTGCACTTATTGTTGTAGAATGTAAGGCGGAATCTGTAACAATCCGCCAAGAAGACTATTTCCAAGGCTGCAACTATGCTACGTGGGCAGGCGCAGACTTTTTTGTTACCACCAATCTCAAAGAGACACGCGTATTTAGGATAGTTAAAGGTGAAATTCCAAAGCGTCTTGAAGAGATTGCGGATATCCCCACTGCCGACAAAGCGCAAGACCAAAAAGAGATCGACAAACTCCTACAACAAACCAAAGCTTTTACACGAGATGAATTCTCTAAACTGCTTTTCAAATGCCACAACATCATTCGCAACAACGACAAACTATCTCCAGAAGCGGCATTTGATGAGATTAGCAAAATCCTCTTTATAAAGATTCGATATGAGCGCGACAACACTGGTACACAAATCTTTTCTTTAGATAACTTCAAAAAAGCACGCGAAACGTATAATAGTTTCAAATCCAAAGACGCGCCAGAGTTTTATCAGTTCTTATTTGAGAAGACCAAAGAAGATTTTGCTAACGACCACCTCTTTGAGCAAAACGATATCATCAAAATCCGCGAAAATAGTTTCGAGCAAATCGTAAAGGAACTTCAAATATATAACCTATCAACCACCTCTGATGATGTCAAGGGTATTGCTTTTGAAAAGTTCCTTGGTCGCACCTTCCGTGGTGAATTAGGACAATTCTTTACACCTCGTACCATCGTGGAGTTTATGGTCAAAGTCTTAGACCCTCAAGAGGGCGAATATATCTGCGACCCTTGCTGTGGCAGTGGTGGCTTCCTGATTAATGCTTTCGAGTATGTTCGCGCGCAGATTGAACAAGACATTGAGCAAGAAAAAGAAAAAATCAAGGAACAGTATTACACCGATAGTTACGACCAATTATCTGACAAACAAAAAGAAGCCATCGACACCAAAATCGCCAATGCTTTCCAAGTACTCAATCAAGAGTTGGATATCAATAATGCCGATGGTCGCTTGCGTTCGTTGTCTTTTGATTGTATCTATGGTACTGATGCCAACCCTCGTATGGCTCGTACTGCTAAGATGAATATGATCATGCATGGCGATGGTCACGGAGGTGTGCACCATCACGATGGTTTGCTGAATGTAAACGGTATTTTTGACAACCGCTTTGATGTCATCCTTACCAACCCTCCTTTCGGTGCGCATGTTGACAAAGATCTAAAGATTACAGAAGCAGACAAGTTCACTGATGAGGCAAAAATCAAACTTTACACCAAGCGTTATGGTGATGCATATTTAGAAGCCCTCAAACAAGTCAATGACCACATTGGAGAACCAATCCTCAGTCTATATGAGACTGGTGCTATGAGTGGTTTAACCGAAGTGCTTTTCATTGAACGCTGCCTTAATCTGCTCAAGCCAGGAGGTCGTATGGGTATTGTCCTGCCAGAAGGCGTATTGAATAATACCAATCTGCAAAAGATTCGCGATTTTGTAGAAAGCAAAGCGAAAATCATGCTTGTTGTTTCTATTCCGCAAGATGTGTTTATTGCTTCTGGTGCAACGGTCAAACCTTCATTGCTTTTCTTCCGCAAGTTTACTGAAGAAGAGACAACTCTGTATGCAACAATCACTAATGATGCTCGTGCTGAAGCAGTGGCACCTTACTTGTCTGAATTAGAAGACATTGATCTAAAACTCGCAACACGAGGTAAAGATGCCGTATCAAAAGAAGACAAAAAACGCTTGAAGATACGACGCAAAGACATTGAGACAATCATCGAAACTGAAACCAAGAAACTTGTTAAAGAGCGTTTTGATTACCAGATCCCTATTGCAGAAGTTCAGAAAGCAGGTATCAGCACCACAGGTGCACCAATAGAGAATGAATTACTTCCATTGGAGACTGAATATACCGAATACCGCAAAGAGCATAGCCTTTGGATGCAGAAAGCAAAACAAATCACCTATACTTTAGATAAAAACGGCTATATCGTCCGTATGCACAACTGAAAAAGTATAGTGACGAAAAAACTAATGGGAAAATAATCATGACACAGAAATATAAATATTTACATCTTGTCAACTACAACACTTTTTTATTGTGGGATATCAAACGATATTTCATGACTCAAGTGGCTTCTTCACACCCTATTGTAAAATTGGGTGATTACATACAAGAAGAAGGTACAAAATATAATATCAGTGACAAGACTAAAACATATGGTATTTTAGGAGTCAATAATCAAACTGGTATTTTTGATGCTTATAATGTAAATGGCTCAAAGATAAAGCAGAAATATAAAAAAATGCAAGTTGGTTGGATTGCATACAATCCATATCGTGTGAATGTCGGATCAATAGGAATAAGGACAGAGGAGCACCTATTTGAATATATTAGTCCTGCTTATGTAGTATTTAGTTGCAAAAAAGGACTTTTACCAGAGTTCTTATTTCTTCTAATGAAAACAGATTTGTTTAATAAGATAATACGAGAAAACACGACAGGTAGTGTGCGACAAAATCTAAATTATTCGGTATTGTCTAATTTACAAATCCCATTACCTTCCCTTGGTGAACAAAACAAAATCATTGCTGCATATCGTGCCACCATTGCTCAAGCAAAGCAATATTCCGTCCAAGCAAAAGATATTGATAAGCAAATCGAAAAATATTTGCAAGAGATACTAGGTTTAGGAATCCAACTGAAAACGAACTCAAAAACATCAAATTCATTCCTCCGTTTATACAAATTTAGTGAGACAAGAAATCGTTGGGATTTGAATAAGGTTAGAAATTCACACAAAGGGAATTATGAATTTGTATGTTTATCAGATGTTGTATCTAAAATGTCAACAGGTACAACCCCGCCGACACGTAATAAAGAATATTTCAATGGAGATATTGATTTTTATACACCTGCAGATATTGGTAGGAATATGTATTTAGGAGATGCAGAAAGATACATTTCACAAATCGCGATAAGAGATAATAAAGCACGTTGTTTTTATAAAGGGGATTTGTTATTTGTAGGCATAGGTTCTACTGTTGGTAAAGTAGGTCTTGTTAACAAAGAAATGGTTTCGTCTAATCAACAAATAACAGGTATTACGTTTAATACTCAAAAAATACTGCCTGAGTATGCTTTTATATACATGCATTATTTTAAGGAAAATACAACTGCTAATCAATCCAAGACAACACTTCCAATTGTTAATCAAGAAAAAATCGCAAAAATTCCACTTCCTTTACCTCCTATCAATGTCCAAAACGAGATTGTAGAACACATTACCGCATGGCGTAAGAAGCAGAAGGATTTGCAGCAGCATTCCCTCACTCTCCGCCAACAAGCCACCCAACAATTTGAACAAATAATATTTAATTAATATATCATGTTTCGCCTTAAATCTGTATATATCAAGGATTACAAAAATATCCAAGATCAAACCTTTGATTTCTCAACCAATACGGGTTATATAGCCCTTATTGGCTTAAATGGTTCAGGCAAAAGTAATCTATTAGAGGCAATCAGTATAATATTTAATGGCTTATTTAACAAAAAAGCTATTCCGTTTGAATATGAGATAAAGTATGATATTGATGGTCATATCTATGAGCGCAAAAAACTATCTGCAAAAAAAGATGGCTTAAGAGTGAAAGATGAAGACATGCAATATCCATCTTCAATTATTGCGTGTTATAGTGGCGAAGATTTGAGGCTGTGGCATATAGCATACGAAGAGTATTATATGCAATATTTTAGAGGTGCCATAAAGAATAGATCTTTCTCTCCGAAAATAATTTACATCAATAAATATTGTTGGAAAATAGCATTTATATCTCTTTTATGTTCTACGAAAGATACTGTTAGAGAATTCTTAAAAAAGCTTCTTTCAATAGATGATATTAGATCTGTTGATATTCATTTAGAAGCAGATGCAAAAAAAAGAGACAAGTTTGCAAGCCATGCCGCTTGCAAATGGTATGATCGTATCAAGCAGTTGCAAGATGAAGATGAAAATCAATTGATAAACGCCAATGCTATTGCATCTATAGACATGAGAACATATGGTGCACCAAATGAAGATGCCCCAAACTATGTTTTTCAATTTTTATACTTATTATCACTTCCTAAAAAAGATAAAGTAAAAAAACAAACTATAGACAAACTAATCAATGATATAAGGATTAATATTAATGGCGTTGATTTTGATGGTTTAAGCGAGGGTGAAAAGAAACTGATACTTATTGAGACTATTACTCAAATCCTCGGTGATGAAAATTCTCTTGTCTTATTGGATGAACCCGATGCACACGTGCATATAGAAAATAAGAAAAAAATATTGGAGACAATAGCACAATATAATGGACAAACAATCTTAACAACGCATTCGCCAACTTTTACAAATTTTATTATAGACACACAAAACATAAAACTTATAAAAAATGGAATACTCGTAGATACTTCAAAATTACAGCAATTAAAACAAATATCAGGCAATGCGATGGAGTATTTTGAAGGGGCATTTGTATTGAGTTCTAAAAACATACTTGTAACAGAAGGCATCTATGATATTCGATATTTAAGGAGGGCTATTGAAGTCTTTTCTAAAAGAGATCCTAAATACAACAAACTAAAGGAAATAGGAATGTTGTATGCTGGAAGTGCTAATGAAGGACATGTGATATATGAAGAACTATTGAGCGGGATCATTGCCAACTTAGAACATGTAGTATTCCTATTTGATTATGATAAAGCCGGGCTTGATGAATGGAAAAAAATTGATTCAATTTCCAAAAGAGAGCCAAAAGTAGTTCCCTTATTTTATCAACAAGATTATAAGATTAATCTAAATACTGCTACTAATACTATAGCACAACAAGATTCAATAATGGTTGAAGATATGTTTGATGAGGCAGCGTATGCATCGCTTTTTGTTAATCCATCTGTAATGACTGCGACTCATAAGTATTTTCGATGTAGACAAAAAATAACAGAGCGAATAAAGAATCACATACAAGACAACTATACCAATTTTAATGATAATTATTATAACAAGTATGAGTCATTGCTGGATAAACTTTTAATGTTATACAAATTCTAATTAGCAGTATGAATAATAAATTTTGGACCATAGCTGGAACTATAATAGGCTTTTTATCTTTATTATTTGCAGGGATTTCCTTTTATCTTAATAGAGAAAAAGAAACCTCACTTGAAGTGAAAAGGGTTAGTGATATAGAATTAACGAAACCATTAAAGGTTCAAGGGCTCTCCTCTACATATATATATAATGACACTATCCCTGTAGAACATTTGTGGCAATCTTCATTCGTAATAACAAACATTGGAGAACAAACATTGTATGGAAAGGGGTTCCCATCAAGAAATATTAAAGAAGATGTTCTAAAATTACATTTTTCAAATACTAGCAGTATTTTGGTAATAGAGTTAATGGATACCAATACTGATATATCCTTGCTACATGACTCTTTATTGCTGTTTAGTCAGTGGAAACCTCATGAATATGCCGAAATCAAAATATTATCTGATGGTCCATTACCTCCAGACATTATGATAAATGAGTACGATATTCAAAATGGCACTATAATATATACAGAATATTCCCCAAAAGAAAAAATAGCCAATCAAAGATTTGTTGATATATTCCCTTATGCCCTTTATAAAGCATTATGGTGGGTTATTATGATTTTTGATGCTATAATATTGTTATGTTTGGTAATTGCGGGTGTAAAACAATACAGACAAGCTAAAGATAAAATCACTAGATGTGTAACTATAGTCATTTGGAGCATAGTACTATTTTTGATGTTTGCTCCTTTAATGTGGATGTTTTAAATATCATGAACGAGCAATTTCGTAAGGAAAAATGGGGATTTTTGAGAGAACACTCAAATAATGCTTCTGGGAAAGATAAATTGACAGGTTTACATCGGACAGGTTTGAACGAATATTTATCAGTAATATTCCCAAATACACACGATTGGATTCATGACAAAGCGTTTGGAGTTCATGAAGACGGAAAGAAATATAACATTCGCCCTGACTATAGAAGTGATAGTTTAAAGATTATCATAGAATTTGACGGATTACCCCATTATACTAATCCTCAAAACATTATCAAAGATGAAGAGAATACAAGAATATATGAACAAAATGGATATAAGGTCATACGAATACCATATTTTATTCAACTAACCAATAAAGCTGTAGAGGAATTATTCGGAGTTGAGATAGAGGAGCCTTTATTCAACATTAACTATCCTTCATTAGGAGGAATTGGTTTAAAACACAACCCTTCATGTTTATGCCCTGAAGGAGTAAGAAGAATGGCAAGAGAATTCAAACGATTTCCTGATCAATATGAAGTTAATATCCGTTCTCTAAGAGCAATTGAAAACGAGATATTATCTGGAATTAATTACTTAATAGAAGAGTTTAACAAATAAATGCATTAAAATTCATGGGCAAAACTGTAACCACATACCTCATTGACGGAGATCCAAAGGGAACTCGTTATGCGTTTATCAGCAACAAGATTTGTCAAATGTTTGTTGTGCCACGCTCTAATTTGTCGTATCTCAACGAACAAGAGAAGCTACAGAAACCTGCTTTTTATGTATTGATTGGAGAGAATGACATCACCAAACCACAGGCATATATTGGTGAAACAGAGAATTTCAAAGAGCGTGTAAAAGACCACGATAGCAAAAAGTCATTTTGGCAAAAAGCACTTATCTTTGTTTCCAAAGATGCAGATATGACCAAAGCGGATGTGCAATATCTGGAGCATAAAGCCATTGCAGAAGCCAAGAAGGCGAATACTTTTCTTTTAAGCGATAACAAGCAAACGCCCAAAGCACCTAACTTGCCAGAGTATCAACGAGATGCTATGGATGAGTTCTTTGAGGATATTAAATTCCTCGCTTCTTTCATAGGCTGCAATATCTTTGAGGTCGCACAACCTAAATGCGAACAACTATTCTTCACCAAAGGTCGTGGAGCCAACGCGCAAGGATTTTACAACTCCGATGGTTTTACAGTGCTCAAAGGTAGTATTATTGCCAAGACATCCGTACCTTCATTAGGTTGGCAGGAGAAACGCTCCAAATTGTTGAAAGAATATACCGAAGCCAATGGTGACCAACTAATATTAACCTCAAATAAGACTTTTTCCAGTCCAAGCACAGCCGCAGACTTCTGCATCGGTAGTAGCAACAACGGCTGGCTCGTTTGGAAAGACAAAGACGGCAACACCCTTGATGAAATCTACCGCAAGCCATTGGAATAAAACTTGCAGCGGATTTAAAATTACAAGCTATGGACAACCAAAATCAAATAATCCTCTATTAAGACGACAACGATATTACTCGCATTTCAGTACGCTTTGCAGATGAGGACTTGTGGCTGACACAGAATCAGTTAGCCGAAATCTATTGTACAACTAAACAAAATATTAGTCAACATATTGAGCATATTCTTATTGATGGCGAATTAGATGAAAATCGAACTGTAAAGGATTTCTTGACAGTTCGCCAAGAGGGAAATCGTCAGGTACAGCAATACATTGCCCACTGCTAGTTCGGCACAATCTTCGCGCGAAGAAACTTTTTTCAAAAAAAATACACCCACGCGGAAGCTCTTGTAATACAGATGCTTCCGCGTGTTGTATATACCATTTTACCCTCCAAATTCTCCAATCTTCGGCACAAAATCCCTTCCGCGCCGAAGATTTTTGTAGCATTATTATAGAGATGCATTACAAAAGATAAATACAACAGAAAACCTAACAGCCCCACACTCCCCACACCATTCTACACAAAATATTTGCATATATGCAATATTTTTAGTACCTTTGCACTCAAATTGGCAAATTAGAAACTTATGATAACCATAGAACAACTTAAAGAGATTCAACAACGCGCGGAGAAACTCAAACAATACCTCGCGATTGATGAAAAACGTGTGCAACTCGAAGAGGAAGAACTGCGCACTCAAGACCCTGGATTTTGGGAAGATGCCAAAGCTGCTGAAGTGCAAATGCGCAAAGTGAAAGGCATCAAAGCATGGATTGAGGGCTACGAAGGTGTGCGCTCCGCTACTGAAGAACTGCAACTCGCTTTTGAATACTTCAAAGAGGAACTTGTAACAGAAGAAGAAGTTGATACTGCATTTACGCAAGCATTCAGAGAGGTAGAAGCCCTCGAAATGAAAAATATGCTTTCTCACGAAGAAGACCAGATGCCTGCTGTGCTAAAAATCGTTTCAGGTGCAGGCGGCACCGAGGCACAAGATTGGGCAGAACAACTCATGCGCCTCTATCAACGCTACTGCGAGAAGCAAGATTACAAAGTGACCATCGCCAACCTGCAAGAAGGCGATGAAGCTGGTATTAAGACAGTTACCTTCAATATCGAAGGCGATATGGCATACGGCTACCTCAAATCCGAAAACGGTGTGCACCGCCTCGTTCGCGTGAGTCCATACAATGCACAAGGCAAACGTATGACCTCTTTCGCATCGGTGTTCGTAGTGCCACTGATTGACGACACCATCGATATTCACGTGGATTCCGCAGGCATATCATGGGATACTTTCCGCTCATCGGGTGCGGGTGGACAGAACGTGAACAAAGTGGAATCGGGTGTGCGCTTGCACTATAAGTTCATCAACCCACTCACCAACCAACCCGATGAGATTGTGATTGAGAACACCGAGACACGCGACCAGCCAAAGAACCGCGAGAATGCCCTCCGCCACTTGCGCAGTCAACTCTACGAGCTCGAACTCGAGAAACGCCGCCAAGCTGCAGCGAAAGTAGAAGCGGGCAAGAAGAAAATCGAATGGGGCAGCCAAATCCGCTCGTATGTCTTCGATGACCGCCGCGTGAAAGACCACCGAACCAACTACCAAACAAGCAACGTGAATGCCGTGATGGATGGCGACATAGATGAGTTCATCAAGGCATATTTGATGGAGTTCCCAGATTAACTCATTTGATTAGCAGAACTAACCCAACTAGAACTACTACAATAACTAGAACTACTAAATTAACTCAATATGAAAAAGGTATTTTTATCAGTACTACTTGGTGCATTTGCACTCAATAGTATGGCACAAGCCGACACCGCACAAGTTGCAAGCGATTCCATCGAGGGTTTCCGCTTTACTACAGTAGATAGCATTGCTATCACTCCAGTCAAAGACCAAAACCGCAGCGGAACATGCTGGAGCTACTCTACCATCGGTTTCCTCGAG
This sequence comes from Paludibacteraceae bacterium, assembly GCA_045531475.1. Taxonomy (GTDB): domain Bacteria; phylum Bacteroidota; class Bacteroidia; order Bacteroidales; family Paludibacteraceae; genus Colicola. The sequence goes on along the minus strand of JAZSEB010000010.1, from coordinate 106,388 downwards.
AGCGAACTCCTGCGTATGGGTAAAGGCGAATACGATTTGAGCGAGATGTTTGTGGTTCACCACACTATGCTCGACCGCGCAGAATATGTAGTACGCATGTACGGTACTGCACAATTTGCTCCTGGTGGCTCTGCATACGATGTCATCTATTGTCTCAAGAACTATGGTCTTGTACCACAAGAAGTTATGCCTGGTATTCAATATGGCAGCACTCCTGCTGACACCCTTCCTGTTCATACCGAGCTCGACGCTGTAGCAGGTGGTGTAGTGGATGCTGTAGCCAATAGTGGACTCAAGAAACTCACCCCTGTATGGAAAAAAGCCCTCACCGCAGTATATGACACCTATCTCGGCGAGTGCCCTGAGACCTTCACCCACAATGGCAAGGAATATACTCCTAAATCCTTCGCTGAGGAATTGGGATTAAATGCTGATGACTATGTAAGCATCACTAGTTATACCCACCATCCATTCTACACCACATTCGCACTCGAAGTACCCGACAACTGGCGTATGGATCAGATGTACAACGTGCCTCTTGACGAGATGATGGCTATCATCGACAATGCACTCGCTAATGGTTACACCCTCGCATGGGGTGCAGACGTCAGCGAGATGTGCTTTACCCGCAAGGGATTAGGCGTAGTACCAGAAGAGGAGAAAGCAGCCGACCTCACAGGCAGCGATGCCGCTCGTTGGTTGGGACTCTCAGCTACAGATAAACGCGATGAACTGACCAAAAAGCCATTGCCCGAGAAGACAATCACCCAAGAGATGCGCCAAGCAGCATACGATAGTTGGGAGAACACCGATGACCACGGTATGCAAATCTTTGGTACTGCTAAAGACCAAAACGGCAAACGCTACTATATGGTAAAGAACTCATGGGGTACTAAGAAAAGCGAATATAAGGGTATTTGGTATGTATCTGAGGCATACATGCAATACAAGACCAACGACGTACTCGTTCACAAAAACGCTATTCCAAAAAATATTCGCAAAAAATTAGGAATCAAGTAATTATATGTCTAAACTTGGTTTTTGGATACAAAACGCGCGCAGCATCTCACTACCGCAGTCAGCCCTTCCCTGTCTGACTGCGATAGTGCTGTGTATCGGTCAAGAAGGGTTTGTATGGTGGCTCGCACTACCCGTACTATTAGGCATATGTGCTGCACACCTTGGTATGAACCTTGCAGATGACTATTTCGATTTCAAACACGACTCACGTATCCGTGCCGACATCAGCAGCAATAGTGTACGCGCTCGTATGGAGAAATGTAACTATTTAGACCGCTCTGCTGAAAGCAAAAACGAAGAAGTAGAAAGCGGAAAAGCCACGCTTCATCAATTAGGTTGGGCAATAGTTGGTTTTCTTGGATTTGCAGCACTGATGGGCTGTATTGCCTTCGTAGCACAATGGCTGTTACATGGTTGGCAAGCGGCTATGGGCATTGTGATCTATGCACTGTTGGGATTATTTGTAGGTATCAACTACTCTGGCAAACCGCTCGAATTGGGGTATCACGGATTAGGCGAATTGGTCATTGGCTTGATGTTCGGTCCGCTGAACATGTTGGGCGTACAAGCCGCCCTCACAGGTGCACCATTCTCATGGCAAATGCTATGCATGAGCATAGGCATCGGTTGCATGGTCACCAATATCGTATATGTGCACTCCGTGATGGAAGTGAATGCCGATGCTGAACTCGGAAAGATGACTTTTGCACGCTTGCTTAAGAATAAGACTGCTATGATTATCTTCATCGGCTTCTTTGCTATCATGCCATTTGTGATGTTGGGCTTAGGTATTGCATTGGGTTGGTGGAGCCCATGGTATCTACTTACTATGGCTACTCTACCCATGTCTATTTTCCTTATCCACTCCACCCGACTCTTTGCTTACGGTCTTCCACGCAACGACACACCTCGCTGGTGGATGGGTCCTGTGGGCGATTGGGAAGGATATAAGAAAGCGGGTATCGATTGGTTTCTTTTCCGCTGGCTACTCGCACGTAATATCTGCACATTCTTCTGCTTGATACTGATGATGGTGCATGTTGTATTAAAGGTGATAGGTTAAAACGGAAAGGTAAAAAGTGAAAACGGAAAAGTTATGAATCTATTCAAGACATTAGGACATTACGTGTATTTGGCACAATGGTTTGTGCGTGCACGCTTCTTTGGTCGTCGAGCACCATTGCAAACAGTATTGTTCATTACGGACAAGTGCAACTTGCGCTGCAAACACTGCTCCGTGTATGGTAGCGCAGGCTATAAACAACGCACCTTTGAAGATATTGTAGCCGATATGCGCTACTCCTATGAACAAGGGTCACGCTTTATCGATCTCGAAGGTGGCGAACCAACGCTTTGGAAAGAAGGCAATCGAACCATCAACGACCTAATTGATGCAGCCTTGGAGATTGGTTTCTTTTCTATCACCGTCACTACCAATGCACAGCAAGACTTCTCGTGGATTCGTCCACAATCCATTTGGGTAAGTATGGACGGCGTAGGAGAATACCACGACCGTATTCGCGGCGAAGGCACGTTTGCTCGGTTAGAAGAAAATATTCGCAACTCGGGATTCAAACACATATGCGTTAACATGGTGGTAAATGCCCTCAACTATGAGTCTTTGGATGAAGCGATGGAGTATGCCAAAAGCAACCCTGCTATTGAGCAAATATCTATCAATTTCCACACGCCCTATCCTGGTACGGAATACTTGATGTTGCCACCCGAGAAGAAAGCCGAACTCATAGATAAAGTACTCGAATACAAGAAAAAAGGCTACCCTATCATGAACTCACGTTCGGGATTGAAGCTCATGAAGCGTAATGCCTTAGGCGAGATAGAGTTAGGTAAAGAATGTTTTGTTACGAACTTCATCTATACCGATGGTAGCCGCAGCTTGTGCTTGGGCTATGGCACAGAACAATGCCGCGTATGCGGATTCTGCATGGCAGGTGAAATGGCCAGCGTATTCCATTTCCGCCCAGATACCATCCTATCAGGATTCAAATTACGCATGTAAAATGGCATAATTTTTGTACGAATTATACAAAACAATAATATATTCTAAAAACTGACAATTATGATTTCAAAAAAATTAGAAGAGGCTATTAATGCCCAAATCAATGCTGAGATGTGGTCAGCATATTTATATTTGAGTATGTCCGCATACTGCCAAGATGCAGGTCTGCCTGGTATGGCTAACTGGTTTGCTATTCAATTCAAAGAAGAGCAAGACCATGCAATGATATTCTTCAACTACTTACAAAGTCGTGGCGGTCGCGTACTACTCGCCCCTATCGCAGCGGTAGATACCGAATGGGCTTCTCCTTTAGCTGCGTTTGAGCACACACTCGCTCACGAAGGCAAAGTAACTGCCCTCATCAACAACCTAATGGCACTTGCTGTGGAAGAAAAAGATTTTGCACTGCAAAGTCGCCTCAACTGGTTTGTAGACGAACAAGTGGAAGAGGAAGAAAACGCAGCAGACTTAGTACATAAGCTCCGTCTTATTGGCGATAATGGCTACGGTCTTTACCAACTAGACCAAGAGCTCGCAACACGTGTATATACACAAGCCAGCCCATTGGCTAATGCAGAGTGAAAAGCCTACCTCCAGTCCCTATCGAATGAATGAGTTAAGGTCTAAAGTATAAAGAAAGGATTATATGAAAAAGATTATTATCTCGCTATTAGCATTAGTTTGTTTAATAGCATGTACATCAAAAAAGGATGCGTATACCCAATACAAAGAACAGAGTGAAGCCATTGTAGCGCAATTGGACAATGCAACTGCTGAGCAGCGCGACTCACTAATTGAAGCATATATCGAACAAGGTTATACATTACTTATCGAACAAGTAGCTAACCCTACTTCCGACTCTATTGTACTTGATCTCTTTTATATGCTTACCCCCGAGCAAAAAGCAGAATTGTTCGCAACAATCCCTGCTGAACGCTTGGAAAACCCTACTCTTAAACCAGTATACGAGGAATATCAAATCGAATTACTTACTTCTGCAGGAAACCCATACATTGACATCGTATCGCTGAAAGCAGATGGCACTGAGTTAGCTCTAAGCGATTTGATAGGTAAAACAGATTATGTATTGGTAGATTTCTGGGCTTCATGGTGCGGTCCTTGCCGCCGATTGATGCCTGTACTCAAGGAGTTATACGAATCGTACCACCCATCTGGCAAATTGGAGATCTTGGGTGTTAGTTGCGACCGCGATGAGGTAGCATGGCTCAAAGCTATCGAAGAAGATGAGTTGCCTTGGTTGCATATCCGTGACCAACGCGCAGAGCCATATACCCCAAGTGATAAATATGGAATCTCGGCTATCCCTACCACCATTCTTATCAACAAAGAAGGAGTGATTGTAGGTCGCAACCTTAACGAAGCAGAAATAGAAGCAATACTTGCACAATAATAGTACTGAAGAAATATAAAAAAAAGAAATCACCTAAACTGAGGTGATTTCTTTTTTAACAAGTATAGGATACCACACTACATACAAAAAATCACGCATGATGCTTGCGTGCCTTGCTTACCAATATACACTTGTCCAGAGATCGGGTTTTCAACACGCATACCTTGCATATTATAATACTCCACAGGGAGATTGGTATCTTCAATGTCTTCAACAGCAGTATCACCACCCCACAATTCTTCCAGCCACTGACCGCTCACACGTAGCATATTATTCACACTACCAATACGTTTGCCAAGATCTTTGTTTCCATACTTAGGCCAACGCTTTGCATCGGCTTCAGCTGCGGCTTGAAGCAACGCTAACTGTTGATTAGTAAAGCCATAGATCTTATTAAAGTGAGAGTCATAGAAGCTATTCCATACTTTTTTCACATGCTGGATAAAACGGGGAAACTTACATATCTCGCCAATCCATGTCATATGGTGTTCACGGCCCTGATATATATATTGCGATTTAGTATAGTTGAACGAACTACCGAAGTCCCACACCGGACCAAAAGTCCATTTCTCGTTATCACCTAATTGACGATATAGGTAGCAGCTTCCATGAAAAGACTCATAGTTATCAACAATTTCTTGCACAATATAAAAACGTGCTAATGCATCAATATCTACATATTTCCAGAGTTCATCGGATTCTTTATTGCCATATACTAGTTCATTAATACGTGTCATCTCCGCTGTAAGAAATTTCTCTTGGGCTTCTGACAACACCTCAGGAGTTTTGTAGGTAAAGATAATCCTTGCGCCATCTCCTTCTGTAATCTTCACATTAGGTGAATCGTCGTAGTTGTCAATCTCAACCAACCAACCTCCAGTAATCTTACCAGGGTCAGTTTCTCCATCCTCTTGCTCCACAATGTCCACACGATCTGCATCTACGCGAATAGTTTCAGTAAGAAAATATAGTCCAATATAATCACCATTCAATACCACTTCTACTGGTTTCACTTCTGGAGTCCACGCCATATCCAACATACGACTAAGTTCGAATCCTACAGCATTACGCATAAAGCCCTTACTATCATCTGCATGGGCGAGCAGTGCAAAATGCTTGCTTTTCTTCATTCCTAAAAGTGATTGCTTATCAGCCAATTTTATACGATACGGTTTCTTATCAAAGCCACGCCATGTCCAATTACCACGTCCTTTGATTTCCATCGTAAGAGGAACAGTAGCACTACCGATATTCTCATATCCAGTTATACCTAAGGCGTCTACGTAGTAGGTGGCATTCAAGTAATCATCTTTACTCACAACCGGCGCATTGTTTTCCGTCTGGATATACATTACGGGTAACGTACCTGAATATGGTGCCGCTTGCGAGGTGCATAGTAGGCAAAAAAACAGTGATAAAAAATATATTCGTTTCATATTTCAATAATTTTTCGGGCGCAAAGGTAGTGATTTCTTGTGACATACGCAAATGCAAAATATATTTTTGGCATTTTATATTTGTATATATGCAAAATTTATTGTATCTTTGCAAAAAATATCGACCTATGAATTTCACCCATCTTCACGTTCACTCGCATTACTCTGTACTCGATGGTATGAGCAAGGTTCCAGACCTTGTGGATAAATGTTTGCGTACGGGCATGCATGCCATGGCTCTAACCGACCATGGTAATATGTACGGTATCAAAGAACTGCTAGATTATAGTAAAAAAACAAATAGCAAACTCAAAGCACAAGCCGAAGAGAAAGGGGAAGAATATATACCCTTCAAACCCATCGTAGGTATTGAAGCGTATTGTGCTCGCCGTGGACGACTAATGCAAGATAAAGACTACAAAGTAGCCAATGCAGAAGGTAAATTACAAGTAGTCGATATGAGTGGTTGGCACCTTATCTTGTTAGCAAAAAACAAAACTGGCTACCAAAATCTATGCAAACTTACTAGTCTAAGTTTCATGGACGATAGCTTCTATCGTACAGCCCGCATTGATAAGGAATTGCTAGAAGAATGTCATGAAGGATTGATTTGTAGTTCAGCTTGTTTAGGAGGGGAGTTGCCACAGAAAATTTTATCGGGTATTTATAACAGTGCACATCTAGAAAACGAAAGCGAGCGTTTTGCAGATGCAGAAGCAACTATCGAGTGGTTTAAACGCGTATTCGGAGACGACTACTACATTGAAATTCAACGTCATCAAACTGATAAACCACGTGCCGACCAACATACATACCAAGTACAGAAAGTTGTAAACGAGGTTCTTGTAGAACTAGCTCGCAAGCACAACGTAAAAGTAATCGCATCTAACGATGTACACTTTGTAGAAGAGGAGCATGCTGAAGCTCATGATCGGCTAATATGCCTTAGTACAAACCATAATGTGGACGACGAAGACCGCATGTTCTACACCAAACAAGAATGGATGAAAACGCCCGAAGAAATGGCGGCTATCTTCGAAGACATACCAGAGGCGATTAGCAATACACAGGAGATTGTAGATAAAGTGGAAGTATATTCCATTGACTCAGGACCTATCATGCCAAAGTTCCCAATTCCTGAGGAGTTTGGCACAGAAGAAAGTTATCACCAGAAATTCACCGAACAAGACCTATTCGATGAGTTTACTCGAGATGAACATGGCAATGTAGTACTCAGTCAAGAAGCAGCCGAGAAGAAAATCAAAACCTTGGGCGGATATAACCGACTATATCGTATTAAGTTGGAGGCAGACTATCTACGTCATCTCACCTACATAGGTGCACATCAACGCTATGGCGAGACTCTGACAGAGGAACAAGAGGAGCGCATCAATTTTGAATTGCATATTATGAAGACCATGGGTTTCCCAGGATACTTCCTAATTGTGATGGACTTCATCCGTGCCGCACGCGAAGAGTTAGGTGTTAGCGTAGGTCCAGGTCGTGGTAGTGCTGCAGGCTCAGTGGTAGCATATTGCCTGCGAATCACCGACCTCGACCCTCTAGAGTATGACCTGCTATTTGAGCGTTTCCTGAATCCCGATCGTATATCCCTACCTGATATTGATACCGACTTTGACGACGCGGGACGTGGCAAAGTACTTGATTGGGTGACAGAAAAATATGGTAAGACTCGCGTTGCCCATATCATTACCTATGGTGCAATGGCAGCAAAATCAGCTATTGCAGATGTAGGACGTGTACAGCGCGTACCTTTAGCACGCGTGAATGAGATCAAAGGATATATTCCTGATAGAGGTTTCCCCGATAATATCAAAGATGAAAAAGGAAAATCGCCTAAGGTCAACTTAAAGAACTGCTACAAATACGTTCCTGAACTCAAGGAATTGCTCAACAGCGGAGAAACAGAAATAACATCAATGCTCAACTATGCACAGCAATTGGAGAACACGGTTCGTCAGGTTGGTATCCATGCCTGTGGTGTAATCATTGGTGCAGACGACCTGACCAAATATGCACCGCTGAGTACTGTAGAAGATAAGGACTCTAAACAACGTATTCTAGTTACTCAATATGATGGTCACGTAGTAGAGAATGTAGGACTCATTAAGATGGACTTCCTGGGACTGAAAACCCTGACTATCATCAAAGAGTGCCTAAAAAACATCAAGCAACGCCACGGCATTGATGTGGATATCGATCACATCTCCAAAGACGACCCACTATCCTACCGTCTCTTCCAAGAAGGTAGGACAGTGGGAGTATTCCAGTTTGAGTCGGCAGGTATGCGCAAATACATGAAGGAACTGAAACCTACCGTCATGGGCGACTTGATTGCTATGAACGCTCTCTATCGACCCGGGCCTATGGATTATATCCCACAATTCATCCGCCGTAAACATGGTCTGGAGCCCGTGACATACGATATTCCTATCATGGAGAAATACCTCAAGGACACGTATGGTGTGACAGTGTATCAAGAGCAGGTCATGCTTCTCTCCCGCCTATTAGCCAACTTCACCCGCGGCGAAAGCGACCAACTACGCAAAGCCATGGGTAAGAAGATTATGTCCATGCTGGCTGAGCTGAAACCAAAATTCATCAATGGAGGTAAAGCCAACGGACATAATGAAAAGGTTCTGGAAAAGATATGGGCCGATTGGGAAAAATTTGCCTCTTATGCTTTCAATAAATCGCATGCCGCATGCTATTCGTGGGTAGCCTATCAAACCGCCTATCTGAAAGCACACTACCCTGCGGAGTTCATGGCAGCCAATCTAACAGTGGCCAAAGATGACATCAGAGATGTCACCAAATTCATGGATGAATGTCGCGCCATGCGCATGTCCGTATTGCCACCAGATGTCAACGAATCGGGATTGAACTTCACCGTTACCAAGAATGGTGATGTCCGTTTTGGCCTTGGAGGAGTGAAAGGCGTGGGCGAGGGGGCCGTAGAGGCCATCATCAACGAACGAGAGAAAAACGGCAAATACAAAGATATATTCGACTTTGTACAACGCGTCAACCTACAAGCATGTAACAAAAAAACTATTGAAAGTCTGGCTCTTGCAGGTGGTTTTGACTGCTTTGAAAGTACTTATCGCGAACAGTTGCTAGGTACTAATTCGAAGGGAGAGAACTTCCTTGATGTACTCATCCGTTTTGGCAATAGATATCAGCAAGACCAACAGCAAAATAGCATGTCACTCTTTGGAGATTTTGGGACAGATATAGGATTAGACATCCAATATCCAGAGATTCCACAAGAGCCTCGATGGTCTGCTATTGAGCGACTCAACAAAGAAAAAAACCTCATTGGTATTTTCCTTTCTGCACACCCACTTGACGATTGGGAGTTTGAAGTACGCGATATATGTTCCATCACAGCCTCAGAACTCACGCAATTCGAATCATGGCGAAGACCAGAGACTCGCGCTACTGCTAGCAACAATGCTACAGAAGAGGAAGATAGCGACGAAAAAGAAAAAATTGATCCTACACAATGGATCATACAACACGAAAACCGTCCATTATTCTTCGGAGGAATTATCGTCGAAGCTGTGGATGCTACCTCGAAAAAAGGCAATCCATATGGTAGATATGTCATAGAAGATTATTCTGGAAGCTACCCATTTACTTTGTTTGGCGATGCATATAAACAGTTTGCTAGTTTGCTCAAACCCAACGTATATGTTTTCATTACTGGTATAATTCAGCAATATGGTACTAATCAACGCTGGTTCCACCCTAAGCCTGTGCAAGAAGCAGAATACGAATTAGCTATACAACAAGTTGATATGATGAGTGATGCTCGAAAACACGTGAAAGGAATTACAATTCACTTACCCATCAAGAACATACAGCCAGCATTAATCGATGAATTATCCGAACTATGTGAATCGCATAAAGGTCAACTGCCTCTTCAACTACGCGTCTTTGATGAAATAAAACAAAATATAATCACCCTTATTGCACCTCCTATCCAAATGGATAAAAATTTCTATCATTGGATAAAAATGCAAGAAATAGACGAGATATTTACACATACAGTACAATAAAAAATATCATATCATGAAACAAAGTTTTTATATATTGTGCCTCATAGGCCTTATTACTCAATCGTGCTGTAAACAACCTATTTTTATCGGACATCGTGGCAGCCTGCTTGGAGTAGAAAATACGGAAGAAGCCTTTATCAATGGTGCCCAACACTTTGGTTATCAAGGCTTAGAATGTGATGTAAAAACCACCAAAGATGGACAATGCATCTGCTGGCACGACAACGACCTCAAACGCGTAGGAATAGATAGTGTACTAATCGCAGAGACTACATTAGACAGCCTACAAACTATCACGCTAACACAAACACGCAAAGATATTACCTACACTGCAACTATCTGCACCGTAGATAGATACCTGGAGATTTGCAAGGAATACAAAGTCTTTCCAGTTGTAGAACTGAAATGGGCAACGGGCATCAACAACAACGATATGACACTCTTCCCATCGCTATACGCTCTGATAGAGAAACACGACTTGGTAGAAGAGACCGTCATCCTCACTTCTATGCGCAAATCACTCGAATATATCCGTACCAACTATCCACAATTACAATGCCAATACCTCCGCCAAACAGTCAAAGACGAGGATGTAAAATGGTGCTATGATTGGAATGCCAATATCAGCATTCAGCACGCCAATATCAACAAAGAATTAGTGAATAAGTGCGATTCTTTAGGCATACAAGTAGCCGCATGGACAATAAATAATGATAGTATTTACAACCGATTAGTTGATTGCGGATGTACCTTTATTACCACGGATTATCTAGAGATTAAGTAAAGCTATATAGCTATTGTAAGATGAGTCTATAATTGATACAAAAAAGACGGGGATTAAATCCTCGTCTTTTTTGTATTATATTTATACTATCGAAATGTTCAATAACAAATCAATACGCATTCATTTGCTCTTTCACAGTAGTTGTAATCATGTCTGCAAACTCTTGCACAGTCATCTGACCTTTCTCTTCTGCACCTTGTTGGCGAACAGAAACAAGTCCTTGCTCTGCCTCTTTCTCGCCTACGATGAGCATGTATGGGATGCGTTTGAGTTCGTTGTCGCGAATCTTACGGCCGAGTTTCTCGTTGCGGTCGTCCACGATAGCGCGCACGTCTTGTGCCTCTAGCATCTCTTTTACCTTATGAGCATACTCGTTGCTCTTCTCGGAGATTGGGAGGACCACTGCTTGGTCTGGTGTCAACCATAATGGGAACTTACCTGCGGTATGCTCGATAAGCACAGCCACGAAGCGCTCCATACTTCCGAATGGCGCACGGTGAATCATCACTGGGCGGTGCTTTTGGTTATCTTCGCCTACATATTCAAGCTCAAAACGCTCTGGCAAATTGTAGTCCACTTGGATAGTACCCAATTGCCAACGACGACCTAGCGCATCTTTTACCATAAAGTCGAGTTTTGGACCATAGAATGCTGCCTCGCCAGTCTCCACGCGTGCGGGCAATCCTTTCTCCTGGCATGCCTCAATGATGGCTTGCTCTGCTTTCTCCCAAACTTCGTCTGAACCTACGTACTTAGTGGTGTTGTTAGGGTCACGGAGTGAGATTTGTGCCTCGAAGTTCTCGAATGCGAGTGACTTGAAGATAATCTCAATAATCTCCATCACACGGATAAACTCGCTCTTTACTTGGTCAGGACGGCAGAAGATGTGTGCGTCATCTTGAGTAAAGGAACGCACACGTGTCAAACCGTGCAACTCACCCGATTGCTCATAACGATATACAGTACCAAACTCTGCAATACGCAATGGCAGATCTTTGTACGAGTGAGGGGTGTTCTTAAAGATTGTACAGTGGTGAGGGCAGTTCATTGGTTTGAGCAAATATACCTCGCCTTCCTCTGGGGTGGTGATTGGTTGGAAGGAGTCCTTACCATAGTGATCCCAGTGACCTGAAGTAATGTACAAGTTTTTGTTTCCGATATGTGGAGTGATAACTTGCTGATAGCCATATCGTTTTTGGATTTTCTTGAGGAAGTCCTCGAGGCGCAGACGCAGCGCAGTACCCTTTGGCAACCAGATTGGCAAACCTTTACCCACCATGTCGGAGAACATAAAGAGTTCGAGTTCTTTACCTATCTTGCGGTGGTCACGTTTCTTGGCCTCTTCGAGGAGTGTCAAGTACTCATCCAACATCGCTTTCTTTGGGAAAGTGATACCGTAGATACGGGTCATCATTGGGCGAGAGTCGTCGCCACGCCAGTATGCTGCCGCGCAACTGAGCACCTTGATGGCCTTGATTGCCTCGGTAGAAACAAGGTGAGGACCTTTACAGAGGTCGGTGAACGCGCCTTGCGTATAGGTAGATATATGTCCGTCTTCGAGTTCACTGATGAGCTCGCACTTGTATGTCTGACCTTTTGCGCCAAACTCAGCGAGTGCATCGGCTTTTGCTATAGATTTCTTTACCAATGGCTCTTTCTTAGCGCGAAGCTCTACCATTTTTTGTTCGATTGCAGCAAAGTCGCTATCCTTGATTGTTTGTCCCTCAGCAGGATATACATCATAGTAGAAACCGTTTTCAATAGCAGGACCAATACCGAATTGAATGCCAGGATACAACTCCTGCAATGCCTCTGCCATCAAGTGCGATGAGGTGTGCCAGAATGCATGTTTGGCTTCTTTGTCCTCCCACTTGTGGAGTTTAATTTCGCAATCTTCGGTGATTGGTGCATTGAGTTCTACAATTTGCCAATCTTCATCGTTGACAGTTTTGATGCTTGCCACAAGGATGTCTTGTGCCAATCGGCTGCTGATGCTAGCAGCTACTTCATAAGCGGTGATACCGCTCTCGTACTCGCGGACGCCTCCGTCCGGAAAAGTAATTTTAATCATAACTTTTTTTAATATATAAACCTACAAATGTTTACGGCTTGGGGCCCACAAATGCCCTTTCGCCATGATTATTATTTTCCTTGTATGAAAATCGGATTGAGATATGTTTGCTCAATCGCATTAATTTGCTCTATTTCCTTTTCGTTTAGTGTCCGCGTACGGGTGCACAATGCATTAGTTATTTTTTGTTCTACATCCGACATCGTATACTCTATTTTTTCTGCAATATTTGCTACACGTTGACGAACCGATTTGACACCATGTTTCGCTAGTTTTTCTACGGATGGTGTGATAGCCTGCTGTAGCATCTCAAAATCCACATCAACTAGCAATGTACCATGAACTATAGTACCTGTCGATAAAGCATAGCATGCATTACCTGATACTTTCATTCCATCCACTAAAATATCATTATGTTCCGTTTTCACAGCAAATAGTCCCCAATCGCGCAACACATTCGACACACAATTCAAGAACTGCTGAAAAACATCATCGCTATGCTTATTGGGTGATATCATACTCATCATTAAATTGCCTTCGTCTGCATACACACAACCTCCCCCGCTCTTACGACGATACATCGCTATGTCATTAGCACGACAATAATCAACGTTCACCTCAGCTTCCATCACCTGATGACGGCCAAAAATCACTGTAGGTTTTACTATCCACGTGACAAACATATTCTCTTGTACTTGTTGTGCGAGGTATTCCTCCATAGCGAGATACCAAACAAGTCGTTTATTACGGGGCGCTTGGATATACGTCATAATATTATTCTTTCTTCTTTGCGCGAAAGAATGGCAGTAGCACAAAATAGTTCAATATTCCTGCTAATACGATTGCTGCTATTCCTGCCCATTCTTCAGACATAGATAACCACAATAGAACGTTCAGAATACACACCTGTACGATATAATTCATCACGCGACCAAATACAAATCCTCCGGCATTTTTCCAACTAGGATGGGTATGGAAGGTATAGTAACTAGTTAAAAAATAGTTGACAATCATTTCTAGATAAAAGCCTATCGTAAACGCCACCGATGCCATCGTATTAGAATCGGGGATGGTTCGGCGAAAGATTTCCAAAAAGAGATAATATATACCATACTGCAATAGCGTTCCAAATATGCCGACACATATGAAACGCACTGCACTACGATATTTAGCGGGTAATCGTCTTGACCACGTTTTCATCTCTTTTTTTCGCTTTATAGTCCTTTGTTTGACAACTACTACTTCTACATCAAACAATTGCCTGCAACATTTCTTCCATAGCAGCACCTAATCCTGCTGCATTGCGGCCACCTGCAGTAGCCATCCATGTTTGACCGCCACCACCACCTTGGATATGCTTAGCAGCCGACTTGATAATTTGACCTGCGTTCTTGCCTGCATCTACCAATGGTTGCGATAGTACCACAGTAATCATTGGTTTGCCTTCCCATTCGGTAGCACCTACTACAGCGAACTTCGCATCCGTAAACTTGCCTTTCAGCAACATAGGCACATTGCGCAGCAAGTTAGCATCTACGGTGCCTTCTACACGCACAAGTTTGATGCCATTGTAATCCTCTGCCTTTGCAATCAGCTCATCGCGGAAACGTTCTACTTTCTCTGCCATGAAGGTCTCTATCTGCTTCTTCAAGCCCGCGTTCTCGTCAATGGCTTTGCGGATAGCACCTGCCAAGTCTGGAGCGTTGTTGAACAGCGCACGCAGACCGCCAATCATATCCACTTGCTTGTAGTAGAGTTCATCGGCCTTGGCTGCTGTCACTGCCTCAATACGGCGAATACCCGCAGCCACACTGGTCTCCATCACAATGCGCACCGCACCTATCTTACCCGTACTTGCTACGTGGCAACCACCGCACAACTCTGCAGATGGACCGTACTTGATGACACGTACCTCATCGCCGTATTTCTCGCCAAAGAGTGCCATAGCACCCATTTCTTTGGCTTTCTCTATTGGAGTGTTACGACATTCCTCAAGAGGCAAGTCTTGGCGAATCATCTCGTTGGCAAGGATCTCCACTTGGCGGAGTTCTTCTGGAGTCACTTTCTGGAAGTGTGAGAAGTCGAAGCGCAAGCTGTCTGCCGATACGTAGCTACCTTTTTGCTCCACATGCTCGCCCAACACTTGGCGCAATGCGTAATGTATGATATGCGTAGCAGTGTGGTTGCAAGCAATAGCTTGACGACGAGCCACATCTACCTCAGCCATCATCTTGCTCTTGATATTCTCAGGCAATTCCGCACAGAGGTGTACTGCCAGATTGTTCTCACGTTTGGTATCCAACACGCGCACATTGCCCAATGTACCCGAATCGCCTACCTCACCACCCATCTCAGCATAGAATGGTGTTTGGCTAAGCACAACTTGATAGAGTTCTTTGCCCTTTTGGTTCACTTTGCGGTAGCGCAACACTTGTGTCTCGCATTGCAACATGTCGTATCCATCAAACTCTGTCTCGCCTTCGCTAATCACTACCCAGTCGCCTAGTTCTTGTTTGTTGGCTTGGCGACCCATCTCTTTTTGGTGCTCCAATGCCTTATTGTACTCTTCCTCATTGGTGGTAAATCCGTTCTCGCTCAAGATCAATTGAGTAAGGTCGAGAGGGAAACCATATGTATCTTTCAATGTAAACACATCCACACCAGAGATCTCTTTGCCTTTCGCCTCTTTCATCAGTTTGTCGAGCAAAGAAATACCCTTGTCCAATGTGCGGAGGAAACCATCCTCTTCGCTCTTGATTACTGGTGTAATTTGTGCCTCTTGCTTCACCAATTCAGGATATGCTTCGCCCATATCGGCGATGAGTTGTGGCACAAGTTTGTACATAAACGCTTCGCGTTGTCCGAGGAAGGTGTAGCCATAGCGTACTGCACGGCGCAAGATTCGGCGAATCACATAACCTGCCTTCTCGTTGCTTGGCAACTGACCATCTGCAATAGCGAAAGCGATAGTACGGATGTGGTCGGCAATTACCCGCATAGCCACATCCACTTTCTCCTCTTTTCCATATACGCAACCACAAATATCGCCAATCTTCTTCAACATTGGTTGGAACACATCAGTATCATAATTTGATTGTTTGCCTTGCATGGTGCGCACCAAGCGCTCGAAGCCCATACCAGTATCAATTACTTTGTTTGGTAAAGTGTCAAGCGAGCCATCGGCTTTGCGATTATATTGCATGAACACAAGGTTCCAAATCTCAATCACTTGTGGGTGGTCTTTGTTCACCAGTTCGCGACCAGAGAGAGCCGCTTTCTCCTCCTCACTACGGCTATCCACGTGAATCTCTGAGCATGGACCACAAGGACCTGTATCGCCCATTTCCCAGAAGTTATCGTGCTTGTTACCGTTGAGGATATGATCGGCAGGCAAGTGCTTTGCCCATATATCTGCTGCCTCGTTGTCGCGCTCGATGCCTTCTTCAGGCGAACCCTCGAACACGGTTACGTATAGGTTCTTTGGATCGAGCTTCAGCACGTCCACGAGGTACTCCCACGCGAAGTCGATTGCGCCCGCTTTGAAGTAATCGCCAAACGACCAGTTGCCGAGCATCTCGAACATAGTATGGTGATAAGTATCATGTCCTACTTCTTCCAAGTCGTTGTGCTTACCGCTCACGCGCAGACACTTCTGCGAGTCCGCTACGCGAGGATATTGTATAGGGTCATTACCGAGGATGATACCCTTCCATGGGTTCATTCCTGCATTGGTAAACATCAGTGTAGGGTCATCTTTGATAACCATCGGAGCAGAAGGTACCACTTTGTGCCCCTTGCTTGCCATAAAATCCAAAAAGGATTGTCGAATTTCTTTGCTTGTCATATATCTTTTTCTGTTTAGTCTTTGGGAATAAATTTTTCTACGTGATATTCGCGTTTTTCCTCTTTTATCTCCACTATCAATTTGTTGCCTTCCAATTTCGCATGCTCTGTACGCAAACGCAGCACATCAATTGCTGCATAGATAGCATGCAACATACTCTGTGGTTCCGCCTGACCTTTACCTGCAAGATTGTATGCTGTACCATGGTCGGGCGATGTACGAATGATTGGTAATCCAGCCGTAAAGTTAACGCCGCTCATATCTAATGCCTTGAATGGCGCCAACCCCTGGTCATGGTACATGGCCAATACTGCATCAAAATGGTTGTACTGACCTGCTCCAAAAAAGCCATCGGCAGAATATGGACCAAAAGCCCAAATACCCTGTTCTTGTGCCTGAGCTATAGCAGGAATAATCACCTCTTGCTCCTCTTTGCCAATCAAACCATTATCACCTGCATGAGGATTAAGTGCCAACACCGCAATACGAGGTTTACTGCAACGGAAATCACTCTTCAAAGTCTCGTTCAACACGGTCAACTTGCTAATGATACGCTCTGCTGTAATAGTTTCTGCCACTTTAGCGATAGGTGTGTGGTTGCAAACCAATGCCACGCGCATACGGTCGCTAATCATCATCATCAGACTATCTTTTCCTTCGCCGAATAGCTGTGTCAAGTACTCGGTGTGTCCTGAATAGCGGAACTCATCCGATTGGATGTTATCCTTGTTGATAGGCGCGGTTACGATGGCGTGTACCAGTCCGTTTTTCAGGTCTTGGCATGCGCGTTGCAGGCTCTTGAGCGATGCTTTTCCTGCTTCGGGTGTGGATACACCTAATTGCACAGGCGTGTCATCGGGGTAACAAGTGATGAGGTTCAGTCGCCCATCTTTCGCCTGTTTGGGGTCTTGGATGATATTCCATTGGATATTACGATACTCCTCATCGAGGGTTTGCATATGTTGGCGTGCCACCTTGGCGTTACCATACACGATAGGGCGACAGATCTCGCAGATATGCGGATTCACCAACGATTTGAGGATAATCTCATACCCTACTCCATTGATATCGCCTGCTGTAATTGCTATTGTTGGTTTCATTTGTATCTAAAATATAATATCATTCTTAGTTATTCGAATTGCGTGATTCTTGCACACAATCAACATTGATGTATTTTATTGCGGCACTAGGTACATCGAACAACGCATAATGGCAATTTTCACCAAATGCAGCCGCAATAGAAGTACATTTATAATCTACATTTAATTGAGCCACTCCGTCTTTCTGCATAAACATGCGATAACTAGTTACTTTTGCCGTCAAATATGGTGATTCATAAACACACCACACAAGGCTATAGTTTTCAAAATCTAAATCAGGAACATTAACTCCTTTGGGTGCTAATTGCTGCAAATCTGTCTTGGAGCGAACTATAAAAGATACACATTTAGCCTCTGCATCATTTAACAAATCATTAGCTTTTGTAGATTCTACATGTTGAAATATTATATCTAGAGTTTCCTTATCTTCTACTGACAATATTATTTGATTTACCTCTCCCTCTTTGTAATCTACATGAGGATTATTTGGTTCACAATTAGTGCACACGAATGTCACTAAGAATAACATACATAGATAATAACAGTTTTTCATATTTTATAATTTTAATTGATCTGACTGACTTTCTCGTATTGTAATTTCTCGAAGTCGAAAGGTTTGCGCTCTTCGTTCTTGTAGCCAAGCGACATCACGCATAATACCGTGAAGTTCTCTGGCAGCCCCGTTAACTTGCGCACCAAGTCCTCTGCGCCTTCTCTTTGATACACATGGCACCAACATGCACCCAATCCTTGGTCAGCAGCTGCCAACCAAATATTTTGAGCCGCAATAGCTGCATCACATTGCCATGTATCAATAACGCTTGTATCTGCAGCAACAACAATACCCGCCATAGCGGTGTTAAACATGCCACTACCATACGTACGACAACCTGCCAACTGGCGCAAAATCTCCTCATTGGTTATCACCACAAAGTGCCATGGGTTCATTCTTTTCCCAGCGGGCGACATCAATGCACAACGCATGATGTAATCCAATTTCTCTTGCTCTACTTTCTGAGCTGTATATTTTCTATAGGAGCGCCTTTCTTGGCACAAACTCTGAAAATCACGCATAATTTCTCAAATTAACAATTTGGCGACAAAGGTACAAAAAAAATACGACATACACAAATAACATAAAAGATTTTTATAAAAAATCTCAAAACAAGCACAAAATCAAGCATTAAATACGCCCTTTCTAGCATCGCCAAGAAAGTCCATTTTTCGCACAAGCCAGACAGAAATCACATTTCAGCACATATACCACTCATTAATCTCCGCACTTCTCTTAAAAAACAGCTATTATTAGTTAGTGATTAGTTAGTGATTACTTAGTGATTAGTTAGTGATTAGTTAGTGATTAGTTAGTGATTAAGCAGTTTTTATCCTAGTAACTCCGACAAACTACAAGGTTTGGAGGAAGAGGAGGAATAGCGGGCGCCCAATGCCGCAAGGCGGCAGTCAATGCGACAAGCCCATTCCGACGAAGTGATTAGTTAGTGATTAAGCTACTGTTATCCTATAAAAACAGCACAAATTCTTCAATTTGGGCGGAGAGGTGGAATATATGCACAACAATTTATGTCACTTTTATTTGCATAAATGCAAAATTTATTGTACCTTTGCAGCAAAATTGTATTTTGGATTATTATGCTCACTCATCTACACATACGCAACTACGCACTTATCTCTCACTTGGACATTGATTTCCACGAGGGTTTCTCTGTCATGACTGGCGAAACGGGGGCAGGTAAGAGCATTATTCTTGGTGCACTCAACTTGGTGATGGGAGCACGAGCGGATACCAAAACCATCACTGAAGGCGAAGAACGATGCATCATTGAAGCCACATTCTCTAGCGAATCTACCAACTCATCACCCGAGATTATCGTCCGTCGCGAACTCAACCAAAATGGTCGTTCGCGCTCGTTTGTGAACGATGAAGTTGTAACTCAAAACGAACTAAAAGCACTCGCACGACAGCTCATCGACATCCATTCGCAACATGAAAGTCTCATGTTAGGCGATGATCTATTCCAATTGCAAATTGTGGATAGTATTGCCAACAACCAAACTGAACAAAACGCCTACTCCGCTGCTTATCAGCATTATACACAAGCACTTCAAGAACTCCACCAATACCAGCAACGTGCCGCTAAAGCGCAAGCGGATGCTGATTATGTGGCATTCCAATGGCAGCAACTAGAAGATGCTCA
This sequence comes from Paludibacteraceae bacterium, assembly GCA_045531475.1. Lineage (GTDB taxonomy): Bacteria > Bacteroidota > Bacteroidia > Bacteroidales > Paludibacteraceae > Colicola. The sequence goes on along the minus strand of JAZSEB010000010.1, from coordinate 86,404 downwards.
TTTGCAAACCGAGGAGATGGAAGAGCTAGAAACTGAAGAATATACCCTCGCACATGCCGAAGAGATCCAAACATCACTAGCCTCTGCCCTACAACAATTGGACAGCGACAATGGTGCCCTATCGCTGATACATGCCAGCAAGTCGGGTATCGGAAATCGGGCATCGGAGATTGAAGAACGCCTTAGTAGCGTGGAGATTGACCTCAAAGATATTATCTCCGACATCCAACGTCTATATGATCGCACTGAACGCGACCCTATCCGCCTCGAACAAGTGCAGGAGCGTATCAGCATGCTACAAACACTCATGAAAAAACATCGCGTAATGACCATTGCAGAACTGATTACACTACGCGATGAATTTGCAGCGCAAATGCAGCAACTTGCTAACTACGATGAAGATATAGCCCGACTCCAAAACGAAGTAAACATAGCACATGCTACCCTATCTAAAGCTGCTGAAGCACTTACCCAGTCGCGTCTTTCGCCTTGTAGTCTAATTGCCACTCGGCTAATAGAGGACATGCAACGCCTTGGCGTCAAACATGCTAATGTGGAGGTCCAAATTACTCCAACAGAAGATTTCACACCTACTGGTAAAGATGATGTACAGTTTCTCTTCGCGGCCAACCTCAACCAGTCGCTACGCCGCGTAGCAGAAGTAGCTTCTGGCGGCGAGATTAGCCGACTTATGCTCTGCATTAAGGCTTTGATTGCATCTACTAATGGATTACCAACAATCATCTTTGATGAGATTGATACGGGTGTTAGCGGAGCTATTGCTAGTCAGATGGGCGAAATCATGCTTCAAATTGCTGATTCGCGACAAGTGATTAGTATCACACACTTACCACAAGTTGCCATCAAAGGTGAACACCACTATCTCGTGTACAAAGAGGATACAGATATCCGCACCGAAACACATATCCGCGAACTCACCATGCAAGAACATGAGGCGGAGATTGAAAAGATGAGAAGTATATAAGCGATGCAAACAAAAATCACAAATCACAAATCACTAAACGCTAAACTCTAAACATTAAACACGAATGCTACCATTAGCAGAACGATTGCGTCCCAAGACGCTCAATGAATACATCGGTCAAAAGCACCTCGTAGGAGAAGGTGCCATCCTGCGCCAAATGATAGAGAACGGCAATCTGTCGTCATTTATCCTTTGGGGACCTCCTGGCGTGGGGAAAACCACACTAGCACGTATCATTGCTCATCAATTAGAACGTCCTTTCTATACCTTATCTGCCGTCACAAGTGGGGTGAAAGAGGTACGCGAAGTGATTGACAAAGCCAAGCGCTATGCAGCAATGAATAGCGGATTGTTTGGCGATGGGCAAGTGACAATGGGCGATAGGCGAGCGATATTATTTATTGATGAGATTCATCGTTTCTCCAAGTCGCAGCAGGACAGCCTATTAGGAGCTGTAGAAGATGGAACAATCACACTCATTGGAGCTACCACAGAAAACCCTTCTTTCGAAGTTATCACGCCATTGCTTAGTCGCTGCCAAGTGTATGTACTCAAATCGCTTGAAAAAGAAGATTTATTGGAGCTCTTGAATCGTGTACTCATCAAAGATGAATATATTCGCAATCTTGGCATCGAACTGCGCGAAACAGAAAGCATTCTCCGTTATTCGGGTGGCGATGCACGAAAACTACTTAATATCATCGAACTAGTCACCAACTCAGGCGTTAAAGTAATTGACAATGAAACTGTTACAAAACAACTCCAGCAGAATCCCGTGGCATACGATAAAGATGGCGAATTGCACTATGATATCATTTCTGCTTTCATCAAATCTATCCGCGGTAGCGACCCTGATGCGGCGCTATATTGGTTAGCTCGCATGGTAGCTGCTGGCGAAGACCCTAAGTTTATTGCTCGACGATTGGTTATTTCAGCGAGCGAAGATATTGGATTGGCAAATCCAAATGCTATGTTAGTGGCAAATGCTTGCTTTGATACTCTTCAGAAAATTGGCTGGCCAGAAGGACGTATCCCATTGGCTATGGCAACGGTGTACCTTGCCACCTCACAGAAATCCAATTCAGCATATCTTGCCATCAATCAAGCACTCGAAATAGTGGAGAAAACAGGAAATTTACCAGTACCTTTACATCTGCGAAATGCTCCAACAAAACTCATGGATGAGCTAGGATATGGTGATGGATATAAATATGCACACGACTTCCCAAATCATTTTGTAGTGCAGCAGTTCCTGCCTGATGCCTTACAGGGTACGCAGTTCTGGCACGCACAAGGTAGTCCCCAAGAGCAAAAAATGGCGGATTGGATGAAACATCTTTGGGGAAACGAGAAAAATGATAAAATCTAAGACAATAAAAACTTTAAAATAATAACCATTTAATGCAAATTTGTATGCGAATCAATCATTTTATGTGGGTTTTGTCAGCATGTATGTTGCTGACAAGTTGCGCAACTACGCAAGAAGAGCGTATCAACCAAGCCATAGAGCAAGTCATGGATCAGTTTCAATGTGTCGGTATCTCCGCTGCCATAGTACAAGATGGAGAGATCGTCTACAACCAATCTTTTGGTTACAGAGACCTTGAGACTAAAACACCTCTTGCCAATGATCATATGATGCGTATTGCATCCATCTCCAAATCTTTCACCGCAACTGGACTTATGCAACATGTGGAAAAGGGTATCATCTCGCTGGATGACGATATTAGCGACCTCATCGGCTTCACCATCCGCAACCCCCATCATCCCGATGTGCCTATTACACTGCGTATGGTACTCTCACACACCGCCAGTTTCCGTGATCCGGAGAACTACTCCACCCTCGACCATCTCAACCCTGCCGTGAATGGAGATTGCATTGAAACATACTACGAATACAAACCTGGAGAAGGATACAACTACTCCAACTTGGGTCTCAACCTCGCGGGCACAATCCTTGAGAAAGTATCTGGTGTACGATTCGACTGCTATGTAAAAGATAGCATTATCAATAAACTTGGACTATGCGGCGGACATAACGTTGATATGCTAGACACCACCAAATTCGCTAGTATATACAACTACCGCAATGGCAAATATGTCAAGTCCCCTGCATATAGTAGCGTAGCTCATCGCTTGGATAACTATATCATGGGCTATTCAGCACCTATGTTCTCGCCTACTGGTGGTGTAAAAATATCGGCGCACGACTTGGCAAAATACATGATGATGCACATGAACTATGGCGAATTGGATGGTGTACGCATTATCTCCGAAGAGAGTGCTAAAACGATGCAGACACCCGTATGGCATATTCAAAACATCCATGAATGGGAAGACCAATACGGCCTGTGCCTCTGGGAGTTTGTGGACTTCCTGAACGACGAGAAGTACAACGCCCCAGGACATTACCCTATAGGACACACGGGCGACGCATACGGACTGCGTAGCATCATGATCTGGAGTCCAGAAGATCAATGGGGCATCGTGGCTATGACCAACGGATATATCTACGACCCAGACAAAGACATCCTCAAAACGCTGGCGAATGCGATTTATGAGGCGATGAAGCAATAAGGTAGAACGCAAATATGATTAACGAATTATTACAGTACTGTCAATACTACAAAGGCGAAAGTCAGAATCCATTTCATGGCAAACAAAAAGAGGAATCTATGTTGTGGGAGTGTGAACATTTTTGGGCACATGCAGGAGAAACCAACAATGTAGAGCTACTGAAAGACTATTTGCAAAACTACATACAAGCAGGACTAGGTATCTTCGAAATAGAAGATACTACTCCTATCACGCTTAAAGCACTTATTCTGCAGCGCTACTGCCAGCAATACGGTTATACACCACTCCAAGCTGTAGAACCATTCAAAGAGTTCTACAAACGAATGAGAAAATAAAATATCCTTTAGAGGAAAAGAATGCTTGTAAAGCAAGAATATGGCTGGAATATACTTACATATACCATTTTGCAAAAGTCGCTGCAAATACTGCGATTTCTTTTCTACCACTCATCTTGAGAAACAAATATCATATGTTGATGCATTGCTCACAGAATGGAAAGATAGAAAACACGAAATCAAGACCCCTATTAAAACCATCTACATTGGCGGTGGAACACCTAGTACATTGCCTATTGAGCAGTTGCAAAACATAGTATCATGCCTAGACAATGACCTTTCGCACCTACAACTAAGAAGCAAGGATATTGAAATAACGCTAGAAGCAAATCCTGGAGATATCACTTTGGATAAAGCTAAGGCATGGAGCGACTTGGGTATCAATCGTTTGAGTATAGGCATTCAAAGTTTTGATGATCAGTTGCTCACAATCATTGGTAGGCGACACAATGCCGAACAAGCTCGTAACGCTGTTGCTGCTGCCCAAGCAGCAGGATTCGATAATATCTCCATTGATTTGATGTATGCTCTACCCAGTCAAACTATGCAACAGTGGCAATACGATGTGGAACAAGCAATACAATTAGGTGTACAACATATTTCATCTTACGGACTGATTTACGAAGATGGAACCGTTCTTACCACACTACTCGAACATGGGGTAATAGAAGCCATAGACGAAGATCTAGAGTTAGAAATGTATGATTATCTTGTAGAACAACTTACTACGAATGGTTTCATTCATTACGAAGTGAGTAACTTTGCACAAGAAGGGCGCGAGTCCAAACATAATTCCAGTTATTGGAATGACATACCTTATCTAGGTATGGGGGCTGGGGCCCATAGTTACAACGGATATCAACGTCAATGGAACATAAGCGACTTAGATTCCTACATAAAACAAGCATTGGCACACAATTTGCAACCGGAGATAGAGACGCTTACTGAAGAACAACATCGCACTGAAAAAGTGATGTTAGGTTTAAGGACCAACCGAGGAATCAATCTCTCAATGGTGAACAATCAAGCTGCAGAAAAATTCATTCAACAAGGACTACTTGTTCAACAAAACGAACAGTTGATAGCCACAACCAAAGGTTATCACATACTGAATCGAATTATTGAGGAATTGCTTTGAACAAAAAAATAACTTATTTTTGTATTTATGCAAATTTTGTTGTACCTTTGCAAACTAATTTAGAAAACTAACATAACACTATGGATAATAAGACATCAAAACAAACAAACAAATCTACGTTCAGAAAGAAATTTTTGGCATGGTTCTGGGGAATATTCTGTGCTGGTATGCTAATGATTGTACTCGTGTTTTGGATGATTACAAAAGGTTGGCTTGGTTATTTGCCTCCACTAGATGAGTTGCAAAACCCAAAAAATAAATTCGCAACTGAAATAATATCTTCCGATATGCAATTGCTCGGACGCTACTATCGTAACGAGAATCGTGTAGGTGTAAATTATACTGATATTTCACCCAATATGATCAATGCCCTCATCGCTACCGAAGATATACGATTCTACGACCATACTGGCGTTGACGTAAAATCGCTCTTCCGTGCGATAGTAATGCTAGGTAAAGCTGGTGGAGGTAGTACTATCACACAACAATTGGCTAAGCAGTTATGGTCACCACGCGCTAACAATATTTTCGAACGTGCTTTACAAAAACCTATTGAATGGGTGATAGCCACTAAATTAGAGAGGCTTTACTCCAAAGAGGAAATATTGACAATGTACCTGAATCAATTCGATTTTCTCTACAATGCTGTAGGTATAAAGTCAGCTGCACAAGTATACTTCAGCACTACTCCAGATACATTAAAAATTGAGGAAGCTGCGATGCTAGTAGGCATGTGTAAAAATCCATCATTATACAATCCACGTCGTCGTCCAGAGAATGCGCTCAATCGCCGTAATACTGTGCTGAACCAAATGGAAAAATATGACTTCATTACCGAAGAAGTGTGTGATTCGCTCAAAGCCCTACCTATAGAGTTGAAATATCAATCTGTGGACCACAAGCAAGGTATAGCACCCTACTTCCGCGAATACCTACGCCAAGTTTTAACCGCTAAGGAACCAAAAGCGAATCACTACTCCGAATGGAATCAATTGCAATATGAGATTGATAAACGCCAGTGGGAAGAGAACCCCTTGTATGGATTCTGCAATAAAAATACAAAACCTGACGGCACGCCATACGACCTTTATAACGATGGGTTGCGTATCTATACTACTATAGATTCACGCATGCAACGATATGCAGAAGAAGCTGTAAACGAACACATGCAAGACTTGCAAAAGAGTTTCTTTCGCGAAAAGCGTAAAAAAAGTTATGCACCATTCTCTGCTGACCTATCAAAAGAAGAGATTGATGGTATCATGAATCGCTCAATGCGTCAGACCGACCGTTACCGCGCATTGAAAAAACAAGGAATGAGTGAAACAAACATTCGTACCATATTTAACACGCCAATAGCTATGCGCGTATTCTCCTACGACGGAATGATTGATACAACAATGACACCTATGGATTCTATTCGCTGGAATAAACATTTCTTGCGTTGTGGGTTCATGTCAATGGAAACACATACGGGCGCTGTAAAGGCCTATGTGGGTGGAACAAACTTTGCTAATTTCCAATACGATATGGTTACTATGGGTCGTAGACAAGTAGGTTCTACTATCAAACCTTATCTGTTTACCCTTGCAATGGATGAAGGTATGTGGCCATGCGATAGCACCGTAAACGATTCAGTAACACTTATTGATGGCAATGGTGTACGTTGGACACCACGCGATGAACACGTAAAAAATCAAGGTGAAATGGTAACACTCAACTGGGGATTGGAGAAATCTAGTAACTGGATTACAGCCTACCTTATGTCGCTCTATACTCCCGAACAATTAGTACGCATGATGCGTTCATTTGGTATCGAAGGTCAATTAGACCCCGTAGTGAGTTTGTGTCTTGGTCCATGTGAAGTAAGTGTCAAAGAAATGGTAGATGCTTATACAACCTTCCCTAACAAAGGTATCCGTGTTGAGCCACTTTATGTGACCCGTATTGAAGATAACAATGGCAATATCTTGGCTACTTTTACCCCTAAAACTTACGAAATTATCAGCGAGACGACTTCCTACAAGATGATCTATATGCTACGCAACGTGATGGACCATGGAACTGGTGTCCGTGCACGCTTCCGCTATGGATTAAGAGGTCCAATGGGTGGTAAGACAGGAACATCACAAAACCATTCTGATGGATGGTTCGTAGGCTTTACTCCATCGCTAGTTAGCGGTGTATGGGTTGGTGGTGAAGACCGCAGTATCCACTTCGATAATATGTCCGCAGGACAAGGAGCTAACATGGCATTGCCTGTCTGGGCTATCTACATGCAAAAAGTGCTAGCGGACGAGGAACTAGGATACGATCCGCAAGAACAATTTGACGTTCCCGAATGGTTTGACCCCGAAGCAGGATGCAAATAAGTTAAGAACATTAGAGTCACAAATAAAATAAATGAAGAGACTACTGTACATAATAATATGTTGCGGCATAAGCATAATGAGTATGGCTCAACTTAATACCGATCGTATTACTGCAATCGGACGCAACGCATTGTATTTCGACGATTATGTACTTAGTATCCAATATTTTAACCAAGTAATCAAACTAAAGCCATACCTAAGCGAACCATACCTCTTGCGTGCTATCGCAAAGATTCAGTTGGGAGACTATACTGGAGCTGAAATGGACTGCAACGCCTCTATTGAACGTAATCCTTTCCAACCTGGAGCATACTACACTCGCGGTTATATCTATCGTCGCACTAATCAATTGGAGAAAGCTGAAAAAGATTTTAGTGAAGCATTGATATTCGCACCTGAGAACAAAACATATATATCCATGAGAGCAGACGTTCGAGCTGAATTAAAACAATATGATTTGGCATTGGACGATATACAGCACCTACTTAATCGCGAGCCACAATCAGCTGCATTGCATTTCGAAAAAGGTAGTATATGCCTGCGCAGTGGAGATACGATATGTGCACTAAATGCATTTAATACAGCTACCGAATACGATACACAGAATCCTGCTAACTGGTCAGCTCTGGGACTCGTACAACTCATGCTTGATCGTCAAGACGATGCATTAACTTCATTGAGTCAGTCTATTGAGCACGGCAGCAAATGGGCTGGTGATTATATCAACCGAGGTATTATCTTTTATCGTCGACATAACTACCGTAGTGCATTAGCTGATTACGACAAAGCGGTGACGCTATCACCAAACGATGCGCAATGCTACTACAACCGTGGAGTGCTCCGACAAGAATTAGGTGATTACAACCGTGCATTAGATGATTTAACACAAGCTATCAACCTCTCACCAGATCAGATTGAAATTTACTATCAACGAGGAATAGTACAGTTACAGTTAAGACAGTGGGAAGATGCCATCAGCGACTTTCAAACCATTATGCAGCGTTATCCATATTTCTTACCAGCGTATTACCTTGCGGCACAAGCCCACACGTCACTTGGTAACGGGAAAACGGCATTTCAATTGCGTCAACAAGCATACGACCTTGAACAAAAGAAAGATAGCATTCAAGCACAGGCATTAGTTACAAACATGCAGATAGCCGAATCTCAACCACAAAAACGTGACCGACGTAAAGAATTCTCTGCCCTTGCTGCACAGAATCAAGAAGCAAACGATGAAGAAAATAGATACGATAGCGATACACGTGGTTCTGTACAAAAACGTTATGCCGATGTGGTGAACGAACCAAATATTTTTCTCTCTTATTACGCAACCAACACCAATGCTACATCGTTGCGACAAACCAACTATTCCCATGCCACTGTGGATACCTATAATCGTAGTATGCGTTTGCCTGCTCCGCTTCGATTTACTACACAAGAGATGGCACTTACTGCAGATATGGTAAATCAGCACTTTGCGCAAATCAACCATTTATCACATCAAATTGATCTCTTGGAACAGATGGCAATGCCACAATCTACCAATAACCAACAACTATGCGCAGCATATATCGCTCGAGCCTTTGAGTTTGCATTGGTACAAGATTACTCCTCTGCTATTGATGATATCACCCGAGCTACGATAATGAACGATCAATTATATTTCGCCTATTTTTGTCGTGCTAACTGGCGATACAAATTGTTAGAGTATAAACGGGCAATGGGAGAAAAGATGGAAAGTGCAGATTTTGAAATTATGTTGCGTGACTATGACTACGTTATTCTTCACCTTCCGGACTTCTCATTTGCTTATTATAATAAAGCCAACATGCTCTGCATCCAACAAGACTTCAAAGCTGCAATATCCTATTATACTCAAGCAATTCTAGCAGATAACGATTTTGCGGAAGCTTATTTCAATCGTGGACTCACCTTTATATACATTAATGAGGTGGAAAAAGGAATTGCCGATTTGAGCAAAGCAGGCGAATTGGGTATCTACCAAGCATATAATTTAATTTCAAGATTTCAATAATAATGAAACGCCTACTATTTAGCGCGATATGGCTGACTTATGTATTGGGTTGTCAAGCTCAAGTATTGTATCGTATCTCAGGCAACTCAGTTACTGCGCCATCCTATATATTGGCTACTAATCGTATGGTAGACATGACTTTTATTGACACCATACCCAATGCTTTCAAATGCTTCAGTAATTGCAACAAGGTGGTTACCGAATTTGCCATGCAAGATTATGAAGCATTGGCTGCTTTACGCCAAGCGGCCATACTTCCCGATTCCGTACGACTAAGCAATTTCTACACTACAGAACAATACCAAGAAATAGATGATGCATTACGTATTAATCTGGGTATGGGATTGGATAAATTAGGACGTATGAAACCCTCATACCTAACAGAGATGCTACGCAATGAACTAATGAAGAAATGGATGAATTATGATGAAGAGCGTTCAATGGAAACATTTTTCGAAAAAGTAGCATCTCAGTCGGATATACCAATTTATGGACTTGATAATGTGGGTGAAACTATATATATGCTCTTTGACCGCGAACCTTTCCAATGGCAGTGTGAAGAACTATACAAAGTTATTGAATATCCCGAAAAAGAAGTGCGCCAAGAGCGTAGTTTACGTGAAATGTATCTTTACGGTCGCTTAACCGACATGGCATATCTTGTAAAATCGCCAGACAACCTCACATCGCTTTCTTTCTCCGATTACAAAATATATAGCCAGCGCAACAAAGTGTGGGTTAAAAGGTTAGCCCCATACTTAAAAGAAGGTAAGACCTTTATCACATTAAATGCTGTTTACTTAGGTGGAGAAGAAGGACTACTTGCCCAACTCAAAGCAGCTGGCTATCGAGTGAAAGCAGTAAATAGATAAAGATAAGAGATCACGGAGAGAAATAATAGATAAAAAAAGCAACGGACATCCGTTGCTTTTTTATGGTAATATAACTATGATTAACGAATCACTTTCTTCGCTACTCGTTGACCATTCTTCTCATACTGTATAATATACAATCCTGCATTCAAAGCGCTGATATCAGTTTTCATCACATTCTCTTGTGATAAGATCATCTGACCATTGATATTATATACATATACATTATATGGAGGAAGGATATCATTTGGTTTATTGACAATTATATCTTCCACATCGGTCAAAAAACAATAGAATGGCTGCAGCTCTGGTAGTTCTACTTCTTTACCTGTAAAGATCATCAACTCACCAGGATTAAGTGTTAGCGTAGTCTCGGTCTGCGCTTTCTGCAAGAAGTAGTTATACCATGTACCTTCTGGCAAAGTAGCCGTCTCCTTACTGTCTACTGAGAAGTTACCTACTACAAACACATCACTACCCCATTGGATAGTACGAATTTTCTTACCTCCAGCTACATTTAATGAAGTTGGATTGCCTTCAAACACCTCTGGCATAATACGTGTACGTAATTGAATTGTTTGAGCTACTTTGTGGAATGCCTCCACACGCCACGAACCTTCGCCCAACCATGTTTCAATACGCTTCTTTGCTTGCATCTTTGCTTCGTAGCCCAATACATCTTTCTCCCCATATGGGTTGGTTCCCCATTGACCATATTGGTTCTGGTATTTGGAATAATCAAAACCAAATTCTGCAAAGTGGTAGAACATCTTTGGACCATTCAGCATAGTCAAAAAGGCCATATTAACTGGTACACGAGCTATTCGCTCTTGGTCATCCGTTTGGAGATCTCCTGCACCAAAATGCTTTGCTTTAAAGAACGCACGTTCCTCATCGTGACTCTCACAATAAGATACATAGCCATCGCGACTTGCACTGGTGAAACTATCGCCATCTTTTAGCCAACCCATTGCTGTCTGATAGTACGCATTGGTTGTATTATCCCAGCATAGCATACCTTGATTCACCAATTTAGGACGCTCACTACCCATCTGGCTGCCCCAATGCTCAAGAATAAAGTATGCATCTTCTGCCACTGCTTTCACACCTTTCTCATAGTATTCGGTAATATGATCCATCGCATCGTAGGTTGTACCACAAAGGCCATGGCTCAAGTCCATTCGAAAACCATCCACCTTGTATTCTGTCAACCAATAATTTAGAGCACGGATCATCATTTGTTTAGCAGGTGCAAAATCGTGATTCCAATCCTCATACACATTATCAGAATGAGGTGGATTAGTATTAAACCATGGATTGTATTTCAAGTCATCGCCATAAGGATAAAGCTTATTCATAGGATTAAGACCTGTAGAGTGATTAAATACCATATCCAAGATAACAGCAATACCACGCTTGTGACACTCATCAACAAATGTCTTCATTTGTTCTGGAGTTCCATATGCTTTGTCCAACGCAAAATAGTGATTAGGTGAATAACCCCAGTTTTCATTACCGTCAAACTCCGTTACTGGCATCAACTCTATGGCATTCACACCCATATCTTCAAAATAGTCCATACGCTCAAGTAGTCCTGCTATAGAACGATGCTGAGTATGATCATATACCCAGAGTTCGTAAATGACTAGATTATTTTTATTGGGACGTTTGAAATTGAGAGTTGCTTCTGACCATTCAAACTCTGGTTTAGCAGTTTGAATAACTGTTACATAGTCGCTACCTTGTTTAGGATAGTCCATCAAAGTTGGATCTATCTTTTTAGGTTCATATTGATCATTAGGGTGCAAAACTTTCTCAGAAAACAGGTCAGAAATACGTTTCACAACGCCATCCGAGCGAACAACCACATATTGGAAAGCATACTCCTTTTGTGGAGTCAAACCATTAATATCCAACCAGAAATAGTTACCATCTTGATTCATTTGATACTCATCAGAGATTACCCAATCATTGAAATCACCCACTACAAACACGTGCTTGGCTGGTTGGTTTAACTTATTAGCTGCATATGTACAAAGTGTTACTTTGGTATCATCATTTTCGTCATAGTAGATACCCATATCCACTCCCTCGGGACGTTTAGACACTTTTGGTGTACCCGCTACACATGTATATGCCTCAGCCATAGCTTCGTCATCAGCTGTCTTGGCGGTGAAAAGAAAATGGTAGTTTCCTGTGTGCTCTAGAGTTATACTATGAGTAAGCGCTGTGCCCTCACCTGTAGCAAGTACCTCGCCATTAAGTGTTAAAGAAAGCGAAGCAGCCTGAGTAGAAACACACTCTAGATTCAATACATCGCCTTGTGATGAGATATCAGGCAATGTATTCGTAATGACAGCAGCCAAACCTGCCTCTGCCAAATCCACAAAAATATCGGCATTTCCATCGGCTTTACCCTCCAAGTTACCACCAGGGCCATCGTTAAACACAAAACAAAGTTGAGTAACATCAGTTGACTCTGGAACTCCGTAGTAAGCATAAATATTAGGAGTGATTTTCAATTCCCAATTGCCCTCAGCGTTCTTTGTCATTTTGTATTTATCCTTACCATCGCGCCAACTACTAGCTTTTTGCCATGAAGTGCCATTGTAGGTAATACCTGTATGCGCATAACACTTAGTAGCGTTAACCATACCTTTGTTTCCCTGATTGGGATTAAAAACGATTGTAACCTCACCTTTGTAACCCTTTTGCACAATACTTGGAACCGTAGTCACCTGTGCAAAAAGCATACTGGTAAGAAACAAGAAAGATAATAAAGTAATTTTTCTCATATTGATTATAATTTGTGATTTTCGCATAATAACCTGCAAAATTACCACTTTTTTTGCACATATCAAAATTTTTCACTAATTTTGCGCAAAATTCATCACAATATGTCCAAACGCGTACTCATAGGAATGTCAGGAGGTATTGATTCCACGGTGGCGGCCATTTTGCTTCTTGAACAAGGCTACGAACTAGTGGGAGCTACTTTCCGTACGTTTGATTCGATTAAAGATTCATGTCTTGCTAATGAAAAAGGTTGCTGTTCAGTAGAGAGTATCTTCGAGGCGCAACGAATGGCAGCTACGTTGGGATTTGAGCATCATATATTGGACTTCCGCGATACTTTCCGCGAACACGTAATAGCCAATTTTGTAGATGAGTACGCACACGGGCGCACGCCTAATCCTTGTGTATTGTGTAACTCGCATATTAAATGGGGAAAACTTATACAAGCTGCAGAGCAATATGGCTGCGATATGATTGCTACTGGACACTATGCGCAAATCGCAGAACATCGCGGACATACCTACCTCAAAAGTGCTGTAGATACCCACAAAGACCAGACTTACTTTTTGTGGATGCTCACCGAAGATAATCTTCGTCATACTTTATTCCCTTTGGGGGGACTCACTAAAATCGAAGTTCGTCAGATTGCCTTGCAACATGGTTTTGAAGCTCTCAGCAAAAAAGCAGAAAGCCAAGAGATTTGCTTTGTACCTAACAACGACTATCGCACTTTCCTCGCTGAACAAGGAGTAAATGTTCCTCAAGGCGAATATGTAGATAATCAAGGGAAGGTATTAGGAATGCACCAAGGTTTCTGCCATTACACTATTGGTCAACGCAAGGGGTTGGGGATTGCTTTAGGATCACCTAAATTCGTCACCCACATTGATGCTAACACTAATCGTGTTACGCTTGGCGACCGAGAAGACCTACTCACCACGCAAGCTAGTATTGCAAATATACGTATCAAGGACTGGGATTGGTTACAAGAGTCGCCTACTATTCAAGCTCGTATTCGATATAAATCACCTGCTGTAGATGCAAAATTAACGCTAGATAGCTTAGATAAATCTACTGTTCACTTTGCCTCTCCCGTATGGGGCGTTACACCTGGCCAATCATTGGTCATGTATAAAGACGATTTAGTAATTGGTGGCGGCATTATTCAATAAGACTTACTGCTCAACTATTTCAACCAATCAAGAAAATGATAAAAACAAAAAGAGACTCACGTTTGAGTCTCTTTTTTGGTTAGTCGGGATGGCGAGATTCGAACTCACGACCTCCTGCTCCCAAAGCAGGCATTCTAACCGGGCTGAACTACATCCCGCACACTTTCTCTCTCGAAAGCGGGTGCAAAGGTACTGCTTTTTTTTGATATGACCAAATATTTTTCGAAAAAAATGCGTTTTTTTTCAATTTTCTTTCATATTCCAGTTTTTTTTTGTAATTTTGCACGTTTTTCGGTGTATTTTGGAAGAGATTGCACCAAATTGTAGTAGTGGAATTACATTTACAATAACAGAAATAACATTCATAACAATATATAAGGTATAGCATAATGGATAAAAACACATGGATTGGCTTTATACTTATAGCCGGAATCATTGTAGGATTTTCATTTTTAAATCGCCCTTCTCAGGAAGAACTGGCAGAACGTCAACGCGTACAAGATTCGATTGCTTATGTACAAGCAATCGAATTAGAAGCAAAACAATTATCAGAACAAATCACCCAACAACTCCAAGCGGAGCAAGATGCTAGTGCTCCTACGCAAACTGCAGATGAGTTAGCACAGCAAATAGCTTCTGTATATGGCCCATTTGCTCCTTCTGCCCAAGGAGAAGAGGGATTGGTGGTGATGGAGAATAGCAAAGTGCGTATTGGTATTGATCGCCGTGGTGGCCGTATTGCCAAAGCTGAATTGAAAGAGTACAAGGCATATGGCGATAGCATCAATGATTTGTGCCTCTTCCAAGGCGATGAGAGTAGTCTTAATTTCACACTCGTCACCAATAGCAATCGCATCTTGGCCACACAAAATCTCTATTTCAAAGAGATAACTCAATCTACCGACAAGAATGGTGTCACCACATTGGTAATGCGACTCAGCACCAATATTGAAGACTGCTATCTTGATTTCGTATACACTTTGCCTGCAGATGACTATATGGTAGGTATGAGCATGCAACCACACAATATGCAGTTGGCTCTTGCACAAAACATGTCGTCTATTGAGATGCAATGGAAGCAACAGATTCCACAACAAGAGAAAGGTCGCACCTTCGAGGAGCGTTATTCACAACTGCAATATATGTTTGTAGGCGGTGATATTGACAAGCTGTCGGAGCAAAAAGCTGACCAAGCCAAGGAATCGGCTCGCCTAAAATGGATTGCATACAAGGATCAGTTCTTTTCTACGGTGATCATTGCAGAAGATGCATTCGAGTCCACAGCTTTGGAATCGACTCCATTCAATTCACATAGCCACTATATCAAGGAGTATAAGACCACCACTAGTCTGCCTTTGGATATCACAGGCAAGAAGTCCACAGACTTGCGCTACTATCTTGGTCCCAACCACTACAACACCCTCAAGGCATACGACAAAGATGTAGAGAAAGCTGATAAACTACATCTCAACGAATTGGTGCCATTGGGTTGGAAGGTTGTAGCATGGATCAACAAGATATTGGTAATCCCTATGTTCGACCTGTTCACTTCATGGGGTTTGCATATTGGTATCGTAATCTTGCTTATGACATTGGTAATCAAGCTTATTCTATTGCCATTTGTGTTTGCTTCCAACAAATCTAGTGCAAAGATGCGTGTGCTGAAGCCACAATTGGATGCCATCAACGAGAAATATCCACCAGAGAAGATGCAAGAGCGCCAACAAGCCACTATGGCCTTGTATCAGAAGGCAGGTGTTAGTCCTATGTCTGGTTGCTTGCCTATGTTGCTGCAGTTCCCTGTGCTGATGGCTATGTTCTGGTTCTTGCCTACCGCTATTGAGTTGCGTGGTCAATCCCTTTTCTGGGCTGATGACCTTTCTACTTATGATGCGATCATCACATGGAATCGATCTATTCCAATCTTTGGTACCCACCTCAGTCTTTTCTGCTTATTGATGACTATCGTAAACATCGTTTACACTCATATTACCATGCAATCACAATCTGGTGGTCAAGAGATGAAAATGATGAAGTGGATGATGTACCTCATGCCACTCATGTTCCTCTTCTTCTTCAACGATTATGCGGCAGGTCTGAGCTACTATTATCTTGTTAGTCTTCTCATGACCATCATCCAAACCATGATCTTCCGTTTGGCTATCGATGATAAAAAAGTGTTAGCCCAGATGGAAGCCAATGCCAAGAAGAAAAGTACCCAAAAGAAATCGGGTTGGCAGGAACGCCTAGAGCAGATGCAACGCGAGCAACAACGTCTTGCACGCGAACAAGCCAAGGCACAACAAAAGAAAATGCGATAATCATGAAGAAATTCTCATTCATATTGGTCCTATGCTCAGCAATGAGCATGGGACTTTTTGCCTCCACACCCTACGCCCTACACGATACGCCCAATAGCGAAGCGTCCAATAGCCCATCGCCTATGGCCGATAACCAATCGCCTAAAGAGCGATACACTTTCGGTGATTTTTTTGATGCCTTAGACTTGCCTACCGTCTTGGGTGTAGGATTCACACCTAATGGTATTGAGGGCGCTACTTTCAACTCGGCTATGCGTCTGGGATGGCGGCACCACAAGAACTATGGTACGTTTGTGTACATTACCTACGATACCCATAGCAACACCTATAAGGACATGCATATCGCAGGTTCCAACTTCCGCAGTGGTGAGATATGGTACAACGAAATTGGTATGAGTGTAGGCTATCGTATCCCTTTGGTGAAGGATATCAAGGCCTTTTATGCGCAGCCCTATTTCCATCCATGGGATTTCTTTGTAAGTATCCAACCTGGCGTATCAATTGCTACGGTCAAGAATGTTGAGCCATACTCCCCTACTCTCAGCGATGCGATTACTGGAGAGGTGGCTACAGAGCCTACCTACGAGATGAAGAATTTCGATCATACGGTCCCTACCCTACGCTTTTCTGCTGGTGTAGAATGGTTTATCTTCCCTAATTTTGGTGTCTTTGCCGAGGCGGCATATACGCAACACTTGATGCCTACGATTATCGAACAAGCGGCAATCAACAAAGGCGCTATTACTCACCCCTCTGGTCCGATTACCGTGTCCCTAGGCTTATCCTTGTTCTTCAACTAGCCGAATCATTTTACTCCATCACCTAGCTGCATCAACGAGCCACATCAACTATCCGTATCAACTAGTGCATTAACTAGTTGAAAGTTTCTCTGCGCCATTACATATACTATTTCAGTATAGACACTACCCATTAACATCTGCACTTATATTAGAAAAACAGCCATCAATAGTTAGTGATTAGTTAGTGATTACTTAGTGATTAGTTAGTGATTAGTTAGTGATTAGTTAGTGATTAAGCAGTTTTTATCCTAGTAACTCCGACAAACCACAAGGTTTGGAGGAAGAGGAGGAATGGTGGTCGCCTAATGCCGCAGGGCGGCAGTCGATGCGACAAGCCCATTCCGACGAAGTGATTAGTTAGTGATTAAGCAGTCATTGCCATATAAAAACCGCACAAATAATACTTACACAACGATTTATTTAACTTTTATTTGCATATTTACCATTTTTTTTCTACCTTTGCAGGCGAAGTGAGTAAATGGTACAATCTTCTGCAGAGAAACGCAAATTATAAAGAAAATTGATATATTAACTATTTAAACAAACTATTCATGAAAAATTGTGTTCGTTCGTTATTGCTCTTAATTGCAATTAGTTTTACTGCATGTTATCCTTCTGACCCAGAAGTGTCGCCATTTGCAGGTAAATGGCAAGATGAAAAAGGAACTATTGTTAGAATTACAAATGAATATATATTCTTTAATGCTCAATCACGTCCGACATATCGATACACTATGGATGATCAGAAGTTCTATCTAGAACTTACAAAGGTGGAAAATTACACAAGGGAATGTGCTTATTCGTATAATAATGGTGTATTGTATATCCATGAATTTATAGCAAACGAGATGTTTGAAGGTTATAGAGACGCTGTTTTAGTAAAAGTAGAAAACTAGACGGCAGCATACGAAGCGAAAAGTTAGCCAATCAAAAGTGAAAGTTGAATAAGCAATATTAGAGATTTACTATGAAAACGAAGTTATGTTTAATTGCATTTGTCGTATTTTCATACTTCAGTTGCAAACCCATTAACGATCCCGATGACAAGAACCCGCTTATAGGAACGTGGGAATCAAGTTTCGAATACGAGAATCCATACATGCCTGGAGAATATCGGGTTGCTGATGAATCTGTGCGATTCGTTTCGAATAATCGAATGATATATGAGAGTGTAGACGACATGTCAGAATTTCCTGATGAAGCACTTTATGTCTTTAGACTATCACATAAGGAATTTTCTTATGAAATGACCAATACCACTCTGACATTATCATACCTCCCAAATAGTTCATATAGAGATAATATTACTCCGGGAGATAAAGATCTCCCCCCGTTGGTTACAAATACATTTGAATATAAGACCAAATACACTATCACTGGCGATACAACATTAGTATTATGTAATTTCACACACGATGGTAAAAAGTACAAGACATTAACATTGAAAAAGATAAAGGAAAGATAAAGACGTAAAATATAGCTATACACCTATTCTGTTTAATACAAAACCCTCGCTCAATTCCGTATGGACTGGGCGAGGGTTTGTTATATAAAAATAGGATTCAAAAACTGAATCGCTTTAACAATGGCAGCAAAAGTTGAAGGAATCTACTATCGCTTGCGAATAGCAGCAGAGAGAGCCTGATAAATCATTCGTTGCTCCTCGTTGAGCAGTTCCATATGATGGTTCATCACATTCTCATCGCCACGGCGAGCAGGTCCTGTTTGTGCATCGCGAGGAGCCATAGTGTGGATCTTAGCTGCCGTCTCATCAATCAATGGCAACAAAGCCGAGAAGGGGATATGCGTATTCTTGAGCAGTTCCGCAGCCATGGTGTACATCAGATTGGTGAAGTTGTTGGTAAACACGCCCGCCACATGCAGACGCTCACGGTCGTACTGCGTTGCCTCGTAAACATGGCTGGTGATGGTAAGAGCCAAGGAATAGACTGCACTGATATCATCTATCCCACGCGCCTCAAAGAAAATCGGCACCGACGAGAAATCTTCAATCAAACGCGCCTTGCTGAAAGTCTGAAAAGGATAGAATATACCCGCATGAGGCTTATCCGCTCCAAAAACAGTAATCGGCATAGTACCCGAAGTATGCAAGTGGAGCGCTTTCTCTTTGCCCTTTACCTGTGCAGCCACCGTGGACAAAGCCTCATCACGTACCGCGTAGATATATACATTGGCATCTGGTAGTTGATCTAGTCCTTCACGACTACCTACCATCTCACATGCAACGCCCTTCTTGCGAAAAGCATAGTCCAAATTAGTGGCTACATTGCCTTTTCCGATAATTACGATGTTCATATTGTGTTTAGTGAACGCGCCAATGGCGCTACTGTTTAGTATTGAGTGTTGAGTGCTTTATAGAACTCGGTTACAGCTACGATACCATTCTCCCAGACTTCAAGATCCATCGATTCGTTAGGAGAGTGAATTGCATTCTTTTCCAAGCCAAAGCCCATCAAGATGGTTTTCACGCCCAGTATCTGTTCGAAACTGCTGATGATTGGAATACTGCCTCCACGACGTGCTGCCAATGGTCGTTTACCGAAAGCCACTTCAAATCCATGTTCCGCAGCCTTGTACGCAGGGATATCTATTGGGCACACATAACCCTGTCCGCCATGCATAGGTGTCACTTTTACACGCACACCCGCAGGCGCGGTGCTTTCAATATAGTCGATAAATGCTTGGCTCACCTTAGCATGATCTTGATTGGCCACCAAACGGCAACTCACCTTAGCATACGCCTTGCTTGGTAGTACGGTTTTGCTGCCCTCGCCCGTATAACCTCCCCATATACCACAGATATCAAAGGATGGACGACATGAGTTGCGCTCCAACGTAGAATAGCCCTCCTCACCAAAAGTGGTATCCACATCTATGGCTTGGCAATAGGCCTCTTCAGAGAAAGGAATCTGTGCTATCATTTCACGCTCGGCTTGAGGAATAGGCAGTACATCGTCATAGAAATGTGGAATAGTGATGCGTCCATTCTCATCCACCACCTTAGCCAGCATCTCAGTGAGCGCATTGATGGGGTTCTTCACCGCACCACCAAAGTGTCCGCTATGTAAATCGCGATTAGGACCCGTCACCTCCATTTCCCAATACGCCAGTCCACGCAAACCCGTTGTAATAGATGGCGTGTCTTTGCCAATCATGGATGTATCACTCACCAAAATGATATCACATGCCAGCAGCTCGCGATGCTCCTCCAAAAAAGCTTCCAAACTAGGGCTACCAATCTCTTCCTCGCCTTCGAAAATAAACTTCACATGGCAGTTCATCAGTCCATTCTTAACCAAGTATTCAAAGGCTTTCACCTGAATCATAGCTTGTCCCTTGTCGTCATCGGCACCACGGGCATAGAGTCGTCCATCACGGATGGAGGGTTCCCATGGATTAGATTGCCACAAATCGAGCGGCTCAACAGGCATCACATCATAGTGCGAATACACAAGCACCGTAGGTATGTCCTCATCTTTGAGCTCTAAGCTCTCACCTCTAACCTCCATTGGCGAGTACTCGGCGTACACAAAAGGATTACCTGCCGAGGGCATCACCTCTGCATGCTGTGCACCTGCTTCAAGCAGCAGCTCACGCCATCGTTCTGCACAACGAAGCATATCTTCTTTGTGCGCTGGCTGGCAACTGATACTAGGAATACGAATCAAACTAGCCCATTCCTCCATGAATCGGGCACGATTTTCTGCGATGTAACTACGAATATCCATGATATTATTGATTGATTTGGCTGCAAAGGTAATAAAAATTTGCGATATATGCAAATTTTAGGTGAAAGGTGATGAGGTTAGAGATTGGGATAAAAAAAAATTGCTGCATTGCTTTTACTCGAGAAAACTCCCATAAAACAGGATTTGAGGGGTACAAGCCCTTTGTAATCTAACCACCTCATCGCTACGACCCGAAGGTCGGTCACCGCGTAGAGTATTAGCACGCCATTGGAAATGCACCTTGCTCATATAAATATAAGTGTTGAGTTTTCCGGTCTCTCAGCAATGCAACAATATTCTAAAAGATCACTCGCTACGCTCGTTGTTTGAGGTCAAACTGCTATGCTGTTAGACCGCTCGCAGAGCTCGCTGTTGGATTATATTATTCTACCCACAATTTTCGTGCCAAAGCACTAAGGAGGAAATACTAAAATCTCCATGCCAAGGATGCCACAATGCGGTGCGTGCGGGTATGAACATCCAATGGATTTGCTTGCACCTCACTAGCATATTGATGCAGCGTTTGCCAACGATATTGGTAGGCCAACCCTGCTACAACCACATCATTGCGATAGGCAAATCCTACACTGGCATACTGCGATTGTGGGGTGTAGCGATAATCAATGTCCGTACGAATGGAATTATAGTCCAAGCCCACAATTGGTTCCTCTTCTAGGAACGACGACTCATACACATATCCCGCATTGAGGAACAATCCGCGATAGACTTGTGCTTCCAATCCCAAACGAATCGTATGTACATCCTCCATATCCTTTGCATGAGCATAATCATATTGCAAAGCTACCATTCCATACCCGCCAATCTGTGTGGCTACACTAATGCTTGAGCGCATGGGCGCCACCATCTCCAAGCTCACCACTCCACTCTCAGGAGTCAACACCTCGTATGATTGCGAGGATATAGTAGTGTTCATATCGCCTTCAGTCTGCATCGAAAGACTCAACATCGTAGGCGTTTGGAACGATGCTCCCAGACGCATCCACTGCGTAGGACGATACATCAAACCAACACTACCACTAACACCCACTCCCGTAGTATGATACAAAGATTTCAGTTCTGCAGAATGGATGCGATTGGTTTCATGAAACAAAGTACGCTTGGTATAGCTAATCGTTGGCACATTCAAGCTCAGGCCCACATACCACTGATTACTGATGTTTCCTGCCCACGAGAGGGTGTATTGGTCTATATTGCCTGACTCGGTGATAGATAGTGTACCACTAGTAAGGTCCACTGCAGGCACCCATTGATTATCATCTATCGGGTTGATCAGATAGCCCTCATACCCCAATATACTCAGCCAACCAATCTCTACATCATCCCATGGCTTATTTTGCAAATACTTCTCTTCCAAACCATTGGTTTTTAGGCATATCGTTTCTAGCATACCCATATCCTGCCCTTTAACCACCACATCGCGATTAAAGTTGGTCAAGCGATTGATAGAGAACATGAAGTTGCTATAAATCATCCCACGCTGTTTTTGCGGATTACCCAATGCCCAAATAGCAGATACCTGTGGTGCTGCGAAACGAGCACGAGTATATTTATCGTCGGAAGATTGCTTGGTATTGTCTATCGTCTCGTCAAGCGTCAGCATGATCTCGCTTCTGCGATAGATTCCCAATCCCGCAGGATTATCCAGCACTGCCGATGGGTCGCCACCAATAGCTGTCATAGCGCCACCCATACCCACATATCGAGCCGTACCAATAATCTGACGCTCAGATAGGCGTTGCATGTCTTGGCTATAGGCGATAGGCAATAGGCTATAGGCAAGAAACAATATGAGCAAGAGCTTTTTCATTTTTCTATTATGCGCATACGCACCGTATCGGGATATTGGGTAGTATCATCTAGGAAAATAAACTCACGTGCATTGCGATCATACATTGGCTCAACAGGCACAATAGTGTCTGCCAAAGGCCAATAGTAGGAATCATCAAGATACACCGAAGGCATACCGCCTACAGGCGATGAGGCGAGAGGCGATAAAGCAATAAGGCTAGGAATTGACAACCCTATGAGTAATATGATAATGCTGCGTTTCATTTTCGTTAAGGCTTTCTAGTTCTACAATCATTCATGCAAAACTCGTGCCAAACTGAATACTAGTTGCGGAAGCCAATGATCTCGCGTACCTCACGAATCGTCTTCTCTGCACTTGCTGCAGCTGCTTCTGCACCCTCACGAGCTACTTTAGCCAGATATTCTTCGTTGCTTTGGAAATCAATGATACGCTCACGAATTGGTGCACAGAATGCATTGATATCGGCCGCCAGTTGCTTCTTCATATCGCCATATCGGATAGCCATGTTATTGTACTGATCATTGAAATAATCGTAGGTATCAGGCGTAGAAACGAGTTGCATGAGTGTGAAGAGATTCTCAATTGGCTCAGGCTTCACCTGGTTGAGCATTGTAGGTCCCGCATCGGTAACAGCACGCATCACTTTTTTCTTGATGGTAGCCTCATCATCGCATAGATAAATAGCATTGCCTTCACTCTTACCCATCTTTCCACTTCCATCCAATCCTGGCACCTTCACTGCTTTTGCATTAAAGTGGAACGATTCTGGCTCCTTGAAATACTCAATATTATAAATGCGATTAAAACGACGTGCAAACAAACGAGCCATCTCCATATTCTGCTCCTGATCCTTACCCACTGGCACTTTATCTGCCTTATGTACAAGGATATCTGCAGCCATCAATGATGGATAAGTGAGCAGACCTGCATTCACATTATCGGGTTGCTTACGCGCTTTCTCCTTAAATGACGTAACGCGCTCCAACTCGCCCAAATAAGCGTTCATATTCAGATAGAGGTACAACTCCAACACTTGCTTCACATCGCTTTGCACATAGATAGGAGCTTTCTGTGGGTCGATACCACAAGCCAAGTATTCAGCAAGGATGGTACGAACGGATGTACGTATATTTTCTGGTGTAGGGTGCGTAGTGAGTGAGTGCCAGTCAGCAATGAAGAACATACAATCATACTCTTCTTGCATCTTCACAAAACTCTTCACTGCACCAAAGTAGTTGCCAAGGTGTAAATTACCTGTTGGGCGTATGCCACTAATAACTTTTTCCATATTCTATAGGTATTCTAATTTATTTTGGCGACAAAAGTACAACTTTTTTTTGAGATATGCAAGTTTTTTTGTACTTTTGCAGGCAAATAGCAAAAATCAACATGACACTCGCAGAATATATCGAACAACATTCCTCGCCCGAGAGCGATGCATTGCAAAAAATAACCCGTAGCACACACCTAGAAGTCATCAACCCTCGCATGTCATCTGGGCATGTGCAAGGTCGTGTACTGAGTATGCTCAGCCAGATGATTAAGCCCAAACGAATCTTGGAATTAGGTACTTTCACTGCCTATTCTGCGCTTTGTCTGGCAGAAGGACTCACCGAAGATGGCGAACTCATCACCATCGAACATAACGATGAACTAGAAGACGCTATCCGTCGCAACCTTGCTCTTTCGCCTTTGGGAGAAAAAATAAAACTAGTGATTGGTGATGCGAAAGAGGAACTGAGGCGATTAGGCGAAGAAGCAACCGATGAAGCGAGAGGATTTGACCTTGTCTTTATCGATGCCGATAAAAAGGAATACTGCGATTATCTAGATTTGGTGCTACCTCTCATGTGCAAAGGAGGATGGATATTAGCAGATAATACCCTTTGGGACGGACATATCATTGACCCCGCCTACGACAAAGACAAGCAGACTCTTGCTCTGCGCGCTTTCAACGACAAAGTGGCACAAGACCCACGGCTAGAAAAGGTCATCCTACCACTCCGCGATGGATTGACTATTATTAGAGGTGAGAGGTAAAAGGCTAAAGGCGAAAGGTTAGAGGTTAAAGGAGCGAAGGGCTTCGCCTACCACATAATTACTACCACCTATGAAGATCACATCTTCGTGGGTGGCATTTTTTTGCGCCATCTCTACAGCCTCTTCTACCTTTGCAAAGATATGTGAATTGGAACATGCTGGATGAAGAACTTGCCAACGGCGTTGTAGCTCCTCAGCGGGCAACGCACGCGAAGTAGCTGGCTGCGTAAAATAATACGTCGCATTCTCAGGTAACATGCTCAAAACCACATCAATATCCTTGTCCGATACCATGCCTAAGACGATATGTAGGCGATGAGGTAATAAGGCACGTAGTTGCTCTGCTACATAGCGAAAACCATGACCATTATGCCCTGTATCGCAAATAATGAGTGGATGATGAGAAAGAATCTCCCATCTGCCACGCAAACCTGTCAACGTACACACCTCAGCAAAACCCTTGGCAATAGCTTCTTTGGATAGTTCTACGCCACAATAATTGCGCAGCACCTGTAAGGCCACATACGCCGTCTGCTGATTCTTATCTTGGTACTTACCCTTCAATTGACATTCAGGCACTTCTTTCTGTCGGCGCTTACGCATATATCCACACTGATCAGCAAACCAAATCCTACAGTCCGTTGTCTCCAAGCCATCACCTAATATCCCGCACTCGCGCGCACGAGAAAGAAAAACCTCTTGTGTTTCTTCATGCGTCTCACCTATCACACATGGCACATGGGGCTTCATTATCCCTGCTTTCTCAGCGGCTATCTTGGGGAGTGTATCTCCCAAAAACTCGGTATGGTCAATGCCAATATTCGTTATCACCGACAACAGCGGAGTCAAGATATTCGTGCTATCCAAACGACCACCCAACCCCACTTCTATCACAGCTATATCTACCTGTTGATCAGCAAAATACCAAAAAGCCATCGCCATGGTAGTCTCAAAGAAAGACGGACGCAATTCATCTAAAAACGCACGATTATCTGCCACAAACTCCACCACTTTATTCTCTGGAATCATCTCGCCTGAAATACGAATACGCTCGCGAAAGTCCACCAAATGAGGCGAAGTAAACAGCCCCACTCGATATCCTTGTGCTTGCAGAGCAGATGCAATCAAATGAGAGGTAGAGCCCTTTCCATTAGTGCCAGCCACGTGCACCGCACGCAGTTGCTCATGAGGATTCCCCAAATGCGCCATCAGACGATACGTATTATCTAGTCCTGGCTTGTATGCCGCTGCACCTATTATGTGAAAAGCGGGCTGTGAAGCATATAGATAGTCTATTGTTTGTGGATAGGTCATATTCATCATATCAAAAATCAACGCAAAAGTACAAAAACTTTTGCATATACGCAAAAGTTTTTGTACCTTTGCAGGAAATTTATTGAGTACAATGCAATATTCCGTACTACATTTGACTTATTCTTTCGCAGAAGATTGGCAGCAGGAGCTGTTCGAGCAAGACCTATGCGATCTTGGGTTTGAGGTGTTTGATGGCACTTCTGCTTACATACAGACTGATGTATGGGAGGATAACCGTAGGGCTATCGAAGAATTGATTGCCAATACCGAAGGTGCAGCCATAGTTAGTGTAGAAGCGTGCCCCGATGCGAATTGGAATGCGCAATGGGAAGCGGAACATGAGATCGAGGACCTACCTCTGGGTGTACGCATTGTTCCCCACTGTGCTTTTGGGGCAGGGCATCACGAGACCACTAGCATGATGATTGATGCGCTGCTAGAAGCAAAAGATACGGGACTATTCAACGAACCAAAATCGGTGCTAGATATGGGTTGTGGCACGGGCGTATTGGGTATCATGGCCAAGAAATGCGGGGCGGAACATGTGGTGGCTGTAGATATCGACGACAAGAGTGTTGCCAATACCCACGAGAATGCCCTGGCCAACCACACTACCCTCGATATTCGTCTAGGCAGCACCCCACCCGATGGTGCGTTCGACTTGATACTGGCGAACATTCACCGTAATATATTAGTGGAACAGATGCCTGTATATGCTAAGATACTGAATGATGGTGGCCAGCTGTGGCTGAGCGGGTTCTATGCCGAAGATATACCGTATTTGTCCCAAGCCGCAGAAGCAGTAGGACTGCAACACACCGAAACACGCCATACCAACGAATGGCAATGGATAAGATTGAAGAAATGAACACTATTTGTGCCATATCAACCCCTTACGGCAGCGGTGGAATAGCCGTCATACGTGTCAGTGGAGCATCTGCAATACAGATTGTAGATAGTCTGTTTCGTGGCAAAAAACCGCTGACCGAAGCCCCTGCTTATACCGTGCATTATGGGGAGATAAGGCGAGAGGTGAAAAGTGAAAGGCGAGAGGTTCATGACGATGAAGTACTTGACCAAGTTCTGGTCAGCATTTTCCGTGCGCCTCATTCTTTTACGGGCGAAGATGTGGTGGAGATCGCATGCCACGGTAGCACTTATATCCAGCAGACCTTGCTTCAGTGGCTAGTAGATGCTGGTTGCCAACTAGCGAAAGCGGGCGAATTCACACAACGCGCGTTTCTCAATGGCAAGATGGACCTTACCGAAGCCGAAGCCGTAGCCGACCTTATCGCTGCACAAACGAAAGCAGAGAAAGACCTGGCACTCAGCCAATTACGAGGAGGTATATCCAACGAACTTGCCCAATTGCGCGAACAACTGCTCACCATCACGTCGCTCATCGAACTCGAACTGGACTTTGCCGACCACGAGGAACTGGAGTTTGCTGACCGCAGCCAGCTCAACGAACTGGCCACAGTGATTGATCGCACTATCGGTGCATTAGTCGCATCGTTCAAAACCGGCAATGCCATCAAACAAGGTATTCCTGTGGCGATTATCGGTGCGCCAAATGTGGGCAAGTCCACTCTGCTCAATGCGCTGCTGGGCGAAGAGCGTGCTATTGTTAGCGACATACAAGGCACCACACGCGATACGGTGGAAGATACAATGGTACTAGGGGGGATGTTGTTCCGATTTATTGATACGGCAGGCATGCGCGAAACCGCCGATACTATAGAGAACATGGGCATTGAGCGTAGCCGGCAAGCTGCACAAAAAGCTGCCATCATCATCCATATGCAAGATGCTACGCAGCCAATAGACGCCTTATCACAACTTGCTGATATAGAAGGAAAAACTATCATACACGTCTATAACAAAGTAGACTTATTACCCTCATCACCTCATCACCTCATCACCTCATCACCTGATCACCTCATCACCTCATCACCTGATCACCTCATCGCCATCTCCGCCAAAAATGGCGACATCAGTCCACTCAAGCAACTCTTGTTGGACTATGCAGAGCAGCAGTGCAACATGCGTAATGCGGTAACTATCAGCAACACACGCCACTACGAAGCGCTCGTACGTGCACAAGACGCCATACGACGTGTGCAAGCCGGACTAAGCATGCAAATCAGTGGGGAGTTCCTCAGCATGGATCTCCAAGACTGCCTCACTGCACTCGGAGAAATCACGGGTCAAATCACTTCGCAAGAAGTACTCAACAATATTTTTAGTAAATTCTGTATCGGAAAATGAGAAGAAAAATTAATTTGATATTAGGAAGTTTAATTGCTCTCCTAAGTGGTTGCAAAGCACCACAAAAAGCCGTTCAACAACAAGAAATCGTCGCATTGTATGGCGTGCCATACGCTACTTATGACGTCAGTGGCAAGGTAGTGGATCAGAAAAAGAAACCTATTGCCGATGCCAAAGTGGTAGTAAAGGGATATCAGCATCATGCCATTAGCGACACCTTGCGAACCGATGATAAAGGTCAGTTCAGCGCTACTATATCCGATTTCCCTACCGACACGATATGGGTAGTAGCCGAAGATCAACACACACAGGCTACTGACTCCACCGAGCATAAGACTTCCTACCAGAAAAAGAATGCCGAACGTGGATTCTATAGTGGCGAATGTGAAATCAAAACCACTATCACCCTAAAACACTAATCACTAAACACTAAACAGTAGCGGCTTTGCCGCGTTCACTAATCACTAAACACAAACCCCATGATATACTCCATGACCGGCTACGGCAAAGCCGAGAGCCAAGTTGCCAATAATAAAAAACTTGTTGTAGAGATCCGCAGTCTGAACTCCAAGTCCTTGGATCTCAACGTGCGTCTTGCGGCGCAATTGCGTGGTAAAGAGTTAGAGTTGCGCACACTCATCGGCCAGCGACTCGAACGTGGAAAGATTGATCTAAGCATCTACTATCAAGACGCTACGCTGGGTGACACCGCTGCTACTTTCGCACCAATCAACCGCGAGGCCTTCGCATATTATTATAAGGAGTTATTGAGCTTGCAGCAAGAGCTGGGTTGGGCTAACAACCAAGATATTGTTGCGGCGGTTATGCGTATGCCCGATGTAACAAAGGTGCAAGACTGTGGAGAGATTAGCGACGAGGATTTCTCTATCGTTATGCAGACCACCGAAGAAGCTATCCTGCAGTTCAATGCTTTTCGCATGCAAGAGGGAGCTTCGCTCTACCAGATGTTCTGCGAGAAACTGGACGCTATCGCTGCACTCCTAGCAGAGGTGGAGCCATACGAGCAGAGTCGTGTAGAGAAGATCAAAGCGCGCCTCGAGGCCAATCTCGAGCAATTATCCACTGCCACACAGCAAGCCATCGATCGCAACCGACTCGAGCAAGAGATGATTTTCTACCTCGAGAAACTGGATATCACCGAGGAGAAAGTGCGCCTTACCAACCATCTCCGTTACTTCCGCGAAACCATGGGCGAACCCTCGACTTTACACCCTACACCAACCGGCGTGGGCAAAAAGCTCGGTTTCATTGCTCAGGAGATGGGGCGTGAGATCAACACCTTAGGCAGTAAGAGCAACCAAAGTGAGATGCAAATCATCGTCGTAAAAATGAAAGACATCCTCGAACAAATCAAAGAACAAGTCCTAAACGTGTTGTAAACACTCGTTTATTTAGAACAGCATTTCATATATTTCGCCGTTTGTGTATCAGAGCATAAATGGCGATTTTTTTGTGCGACTTCTTGTATGATATTTGCATATATGAAAAAATTGTTGTAACTTCGAGGGCACCTTAATCCTCGAAGCTACTGCAAAAAAATGTAGCCTATGGCAACAAAAGTAAACTTTTCTTGCACATATACATTTTTTTTCGTACCTTTGCAGCGAAAATACTAAATCGTAAATAGTCAAATAGTAAATCTCTATGATCGTTATTCTCTGTGCGCCCAGCGGTTCGGGCAAATCCACAATGGTGAAACACCTACTCGAGACCTACCCAGGGCAATATGAACTCTCTATCTCTGCCACTACACGTGCTCCACGAGGACAAGAACAACATGGCAAAGAATACTATTTCATCAGCCGAGAAGAGTTTGAACAACACATACAAAACAACGACTTCATCGAATACGAACAAGTGTACGAGGGCCTCTACTATGGTACACTCAAATCCGAAATCGAACGTATCCAAAATGCAGGACGTACCATCGTCTTCGATATCGATGTGAAAGGCGGACTGAACCTCAAACGCATCTTTGGCGAGGATGCCAAGGCCATCTTTATTGCTCCACCATCCGTAGAAGAACTGTCTCGCCGTCTGCACGGACGCGGCGACACCAGCGAAGACATGATCCAAAAACGCCTAGCTAAAGCCGAAATAGAAATGGCAGATGCTCCATTATTCGACCATATTGTGGTGAACGACGACTTGGCAAAAGCAAAACAGGAATTAGATAAACTTGTTCGATGAAGATTGGTATCTACGGCGGGTCATTCAATCCGATCCATTTTGGACATATCGGACTGGCGAAATGGGTGGTAGAAAACACCGATTTGGATGAGCTTTGGCTCATGGTATCACCCAATAACCCCCTGAAGGATAAAAACATACTCGCCGATGAGAATGAGCGATTGGCTGCTGCGAAAAGGGCTATTGGCGATGGGCTATTGGCTATTAGCAAGAGGATTGTGGTATCGGACTTTGAATTCCATTTGCCACGCCCTACATACACCGCTAATACATTGCGCGAACTAACAAAGGCCTACCCCGAGCACAACTTCACATTAATAATAGGAGAAGACAACTTGCGTATTTTCCACCAATGGAAAGAGTCGCAATATATTTTAGACCACTATCGCGTATTTGTATATCCTCGCCACGGTTGCCAAAACTACACCCCTCCACAGGCTAAAGATCTACATTTTTTGCACGATGCACCCTATTTTGATATTTCATCCACAGAAATACGAGAGAAGAAAAATACAAAAATCTAAAACTTTTTACTTTTTTACTTGTATATATGCATTTTATTTTGTACCTTTGCGGTCGAAATGCAAGCAAGATTGCAGGAAAAAGAGATAATAAAAACCAAAAAATACAGATTATTAACTATTAATTAATTAGTTACTATGATTCGCACAACATTCAACAAACTGAGAGAAGTGAAGGATAGCCTTCCAAAAGGTAGTTCAGCTGTAATTGCTGAAGAGTTAGGAATTGCAGCTGATGATGTAAGAGCATTTTTCAACGGTACTGCTACTGTGGGTTATCACATTGAGCCCGGTCCTGATGGCGGAATCGTGGTTCTCGACGACACACAAGTTCTAGAGATTGCGTTGCGCATCGCTTGGGCGAGCAAAAACGCATTATAATGACAGAAAATAAGCAATGAAAAAAAATTTATTGGTTTTAGCACTGGCGCTCATAGGCGCTAGTGCTTATCCTTTTAAGGCATACGCCCATACCACCGAAGAGGTAGCCACCATCCAAGTTGAACAAGAGCAAACGGACAACGAACTGGGGTTGTCTATCGAAGTGGGAGCCGATGTAGTGACTTCGTATCTATGGCGCGGACTAAATCAAGGTGGTCTAGCTATCCAACCCTCATTCACCATAGACTGGAGAGGATGGTATCTTTCTGCATGGGGAAATATTGGTCCTACTAGTTGGTTGTTCCAAGAGTTCAATCCTGAATTAGACATCACCATTGGTTACGCAAACCACGGTTTTGTATTGGATCTCACTCACTTATATTACTTCTACGGAAACACCTACTTCATCGGACTGGAAGATGCCAACAATCTGAGCAGCAGTACAATGGAGTTGCACGCAGGTATTGACATCAGCGAGTGGGCAGAAAAAGTGCCACTCACCATCGATTGGTACACCACCATATTGGGTCAAGACTATGTACGAGACGCAAATGGGGACGAGATTATCAACAAGAACGGCAACGTCAAAAGAGCATACTCCACATATATCGAATTGGGCTATGACATCTATTTGCCTTTGGATATCGTATTGGGATTGAAACTGGGCTTTACCCCTTGGGAAGGCATGTACAGCGATTACAAAGAAGTTTGGACTAACGGTAGTACCGTAGGATTCAACAATATCCAATTGCGTGCTGAACGTGAATTCGAGATAAACGACTTATACATCAGCGTTTGGGGCGAAGCAATGTTCAATTGCTACGGGGTACACAAAAACAATATCATCAACACCTTCGGCAATGCTGGTAGTCAGAAATTGAATGCATGTATTGGCGTAGGAATATACTACGGAAACGAGTGGTAATCAGCCACTGAGCAGATATGAATAAAAAGACATTGTTTGCTTTAACCTTCACCATAATAGCAGCAGTTTTGCTGCTATTATTGCCTGATGAAGCTAATACACAATACTACCACAATCAGGGAAAAGTATTTGGCACGTATTATAATATTCGCTACGAAGCCACAGAAGACTTACACCAAAGCATTGAGCAACGACTGAAGGAGTTTGACCATTCGTTGAGTATTTTCAATAGTCAATCAACTATCAGTTGCATCAACCGCAACGAGGATGTAACCACAGACTCTCTCTTCGAAGTTATGTACAACGAATCTCGCGTCATTAGTGAGTTGTCTGGCGGAGCGTTTGATATCACAGTTGCCCCACTAGTGAACGCATGGGGTTTCGGCACAAAGTCTCATGAACCACGAACAAAAAAAGATTTCAACATAGATAGTATCAAATCATTTATCGGCTATCAGAAAACAGCATTGCACAATCACCGTTTCTTGAAAGACGACGAACGTATTACACTAGATGCCAGTGCTATAGCCAAAGGATATGCATGCGATGTAATAGCCGATTTGCTGCGCCAAAATGGATGCGAAAATCTTTTGGTAGATATTGGTGGCGAAGTGGTTTTGGAAGGTGTAAACGACGCAGGTAACCCATGGCGTGTTGGCATTTCACGTCCAACGATTGATGCCACTGGCATGGAAAAAGAGTTGCAGGAAATAGTAGAGAGTACTCAGTTATGCATGGCCACATCGGGCAACTACCTACAATACTATTTCGTAGATGGAAAACGTCGCAGTCATACGATTGACCCACGTTCGGGCTATCCAGTAGAGCACTCATTGCTAAGTGCCACTGTTGTAGCCAAGAACTGCATGCGTGCAGATGCCTTAGCCACCGCATGTATGGTATTAGGCGAGGAAGAAGCTCTTGCGATGATAGAAAACACTGAAGATGCCGCTTGCTACCTAATCATAGCAGAAAGCGATACATTGCGTATTGCCACATCAAAACGTTGGAAATAGTCCAAACGTTTATGATTCACAAGAAAGAGTGATAATCGTGATTTCAGCTGGAACGCCAATGCGAACAGGTAGCGTACAGCCAATACCGGTATTAATATATAACGATTGATCCCCCGACTCGTACCACCCCATTGATTGTTCAAAGAGCAATGAAGACAAGGGGAAGCCGAATATCTTCGCTTGTCCTGCATGCGTATGCCCACTGAGCGTTAGTGGAATAGAAGTATTTGGAAGCACCTCTGCGCTCCAATGCGTAGGGTCATGAGATAGGAGCAAAGAGAATGGTGCATCTTGAACAAATTGTTCTTCCTCAAACGGAGTTTGCTCTGCCTTACCTAAATCTGCACGATAAATAGTTTGAAATCCTTGGTCGCCACATGCAGCATTATCTACTCCAATGATTCGCATCGTATCTACACCTCTCACTACAAAAGTATATTGATTACGAAGAAGTTTCCATTCAAGCGTATCACGTTGATACGCTACCAATTGATCCAGCATTTTTGCTCGTTCATTTGAAGAAAACTCATATCGATACAAAGCAAAATCATGATTGCCAAGTACGCTTACCACCCCATCTTTTGCATGCAATTGTTGGAGCATTGTAGTAAAAGGCATAGCTTCCTCTATTCCAAAAGAGACAAAATCTCCAGTAAAACATATCAAGTCAGGTTGCTGCGCATTTATTGAATCTATCACACGTTGCAGTTGTGATGGTGAATCTGCGAATGAAGAGAGATGTAGATCGCTGATGTGCACAATTTTATACCCATCGAATGATTGCGGAATAGCAGACGAATAGTAGGTCGTAGGGTGGACATTTATCTGAAAACGTCCAATCTTATTTCCATAGACTACGCAAGCAACAAATAAAAACGATAACAATCCAGCACTCCATCCGAACAGGGCATAACGTAAGCGATACTGGAACAAATGAGCAATCATCCAACAAATCAACCAAATAAGCAATGAAGTTGCAAAAAGAAATAAAACAACAGTTACACAAAAAAATACTAACATTTTCTACATTTTTTTACACTATTGGCAAATAGACAAATAGTGTGCCACAATCACAAAGGGAATAAACGAGAAATGAAAAAATGAGAAAAATAAAGTAAAAATCCCAATCTATTTGCATATATCAAAAAAAAGTAGTACCTTTGCAGGCTGATTTTTGTATTATGACGAAAAAGGGACTTTTAATAGTATGTATGGTACTTGGGCTGGCTGCTTGCAGTGAGTACCAGCAGTTGTTGAAATCGAATGACCCAGAATTGAAATACCAAAAAGCTTTGGTTTATTTCAATGATGAGCAGTATGTAAAGGCTCAAACACTTCTGGATGAGGTGACTACTTATTATCGAGGTACAGAGCGTTCACAAGATGTATTGGCATACCTAGCACGTTGTTATATGGGGCAAAAAGACTACACATCTGCTTCTGAATACTACCAAGCTTATATCCGCAACTACCCAAAGGGTAGATACATTATTGAGGCACGTTTTCAAGTGGGACATTGCTATTATTTAGATGCTCCAGATGCGAGATTAGATCAGACAATCACAAAAAAAGGCATTGAGTTCTTCACTCAGTTTGTTGAGCTCTATCCTGAGAGCCCCTACGCAGAACAAGCCTATAAAGAGATGGGCGAATTGTATGATAAATTGGCACAAAAAGAATACCTAAGCGCGAAACTATATTACGATTTAGGTTCATATTTGGGAAACAATTACCTAAGCGCAGAGATTGTAGCGAAGAACGCACTAAAGAATTATCCTACAAACAAATATCAAGAGGATTTAAATTGGATTATACTACAAGCAAAATATCAACAGGCTCTCAACTCGATTGAAGAAAAGAAAATCGAACGAGTTCGTGAGACAGAAGATGAGTTTTATAGTTTTATTGCAGAATTCCCTGATTCTAAGCACCGTAGTGCAGCGGAGCGCATAGGAAAAGAAGTAAAGAAACTGCTTAACAAAGAGTAAATTAAAAACACAAAAAAGATATGATCGATTACAAACAAACCAAAGCCCCAAACAACACTATTACAAGGGACATTAATGAGTTGACCGAGAAGGTAGGAAACGTGTATGAAACAGTAGCTATCATCGGTAAACGCAGCAACCAAATTAGCTCCGCTCTTAAAAAAGAGTTGGATGCAAAATTGCAAGATTTCTCTATTCCACAAGACTCTATCGAGGAGACATTTGAGAATAAGGAGCAGATAGAAATCTCTCGCAGTTATGAGATGTTACCTAAGCCAACCTTGATTGCTACTCAAGAATTTATAGATGACGAACTGATTTACCGCAGCGGTAATAAAGACGAAGTCTTGAAATAATTGAGCAATTGACTACATCTCTGCTATGAGTTTGGCAGGCAAACATATTTTAGTAGGAATTAGTGGCGGCATTGCTGCTTATAAGATTCCAGAACTGATTCGCCTTTTAAAGAAAGCAGGCGCAGAAGTACAAGTGACAACCACCAAGAACGCCTTGGAGTTTGTCACTTCTCTTACTTTGCAAACCGTGAGTGGACATAAGGTGTACTCAGATGTATTTGCAGCCATCAACGAACATAGCACAGAACATATTTCATTGCCCGACTGGGCAGACTTGATGGTAATTGCTCCCGCTACCGCAAATATTTTGGGGAAAATGGCACATGGGATTGCCGACGATGCCTTAACTACTACTTTCGCAGCCATGCGCAAACCAGTAGTAATTGCACCAGCTATGAACGATAAGATGTACGAATCACCAGCCACTCAAGAAGCTATTCGCATATTATCCACATGGAGCAACATCACTATGCTAGAATGCGCCGACGGGGCACTAGCATGCGGCACAAGCGGCAGAGGTAGAATGCAAGAAATCGATGTTATTAAGGCCGCAATTGAATATGCTATTACACCGAAAACACTAACAGACAAGCATATTCTTATCACAGCAGGACCCACACATGAAGCAATAGATCCTGTGCGCTATATCAGCAATGCATCCACTGGCAAGATGGGTTATGCGTTGGTGAAATCATGCCTCAAGCGTGGTGCTAAGGTTACACTAGTAACAGGACCTACTCACATATCAGTAGAAGGTTGGAAGGCTTTTTCTCCACTGACGATTCGCCCTGTAGTATCAAGTAGTGAAATGTGCGAAGCAACAGTTGCAGAAGCCGACTCTGCAGATATATGCATCTTATGCGCAGCTGTAGCAGATTTCACACCTAGCACAACAGCTAATCAAAAAATAAAGAAAGAAGCGGGGCAGACATCATTAACACTTGACTTACAAACTACTACAGACATAGCTGCTGCTTTGGGCAAAAAGAAACGTAAAAATCAAACACTTGTTGGATTTGCGCTAGAAACGCATAACGAGTTGGCTAATGCAGAACGTAAAATGCAAGCAAAGAATTTGGACATGATTGTGCTGAATTCACTGCAAGATCAAGGAGCAGGTTTTGGTGTAGACACCAATAAAGTCACCCTACTCTATCCCGACGGGACACAAAAAAAACTCCCCCTTAAATCTAAGGAGGAGGTAGCAGATGCTATTATTGATGCTATCAATCCTTTTTAAAGAGATTGAAAGGCAATCCCCATTTTTTTTCTTCAGATGATTGAGTTTGCTCTGCAGCACAGGAGTCAACTTCCTCCGTTTCAGGATTCCATTCCTTTCGTGCTTCAATATCACCTAACTGGCTTTGCACAAAAGCAATTACATCATTTAATCCTTCTGTAAAATGTGCAAAATCTTCTTTGTACAGGAATACTTTGTGCTTCTCGAATTGCGGAGCTTCATCTTCAGACCCTTGCTTACGCTTACTCTCTGTAATACACAAATACAAATCCTCGTTGCGGGCCTTCTTTACATCTAAATAGTAGATTCGTTTTCCCGCTTTTACTGAACGTGAATATACAATTTCAGGTTCATTCCTCATTTCGTGTTTACGATTTTCCATCTCTTATAAAAATTTATTTTTCGTTTAGGCTGCAAAGTTAATAGTTTTTTTTCAATTATACAAGTATTGAAAAATAATTTTTATTTTTCTTGCCTATTTGCTAGATTTTTTGTACCTTTGCGCGGTATTTTGGTTGTAAATTAACTTTAATTGAAATTATACATCAATGATTAACAGAACACTAGTCAGGACAAAAGTCGTTCAAACACTTTTTGCTTATTACAAGGACGGCGAAAAAACATCTCTTACGGCTCGCAAAGAGTTGTTAAATAGTTTTTCAGACACATATAGTCTATATATGTTAATGTTAGCATTTGCTGATGAGCTGACTACCTTCGCAGAGGAGCAAATGCAAATTAACAAGGAGCGTGCCGCCATCATGCATCAGGCTTATACTCCTAATCGTCGCTTTATAAACAATCGTATATCTCAACAACTATTTAACAACCGTCGTCTGAGGACATATCTTGAAGACCAAAAACTATGTTGGGATGCCGGATTATCTGCAATACCAGCTATATATAAGCAGTTGATTGATTCGCCATTTTATATAGAATATATGGCAATTGAATCACCAACCTACGAAGATGACAAACAGTTATGGCGAAAGATTTACGCCAATTTGCTAATGGAGAATGAGCATCTATTGGCTGCATTAGAGGAGTTGGAAGTTACACTAGACCACCAAGGATGGACTACGGATATTGATTTAGTACTAACATACGTAGTAAAAACCATCAAACGATTCAAGGAAGAAAATGGAGATGAGCAAATCTTGCTTGAGATGTTTGATAGTGAACAAGAACTCAACTTTGCAAAAGACTTGCTCAGTACAGCTATTGAGAACGCTGATGAATTCCGCGCTTTAATTGCATCTGCCGTAAAGAATTGGGAAAGTGAGCGAATTGCATATATGGATTCTATTATTCTTATCGCTGCTCTGGCAGAGATTACACAATTCAATAATATCGCATTGGAAATATCGATGAACGAATATATTGAATTGGCAAAAGAATACTCTGGAGATAAGAGTTATGGGTTCATTAATGGTGTACTGAACAAAATCGTTCAAACACTGCAACAAGAAAATAAACTTTTTAAGACAAAACGATAAATTAATAATTTAATTAAACGGAAATCATGTTAAATCTAATCTTTTTACAAGCAGCTACTGCTGCTAATGGTGCCTCGCAACAAGGTGGAGGTTGGTCATTTTGGATAATGATGATTGCTATTTTTGTGGTTATGTATTTCTTTATGATTCGTCCACAACAAAAGAAACAAAAAGAATTGCAAAAACAGCGCGATGCTTTGAAGAAAGGCGACAAAGTAATCACAGCAGGTGGCATCTATGGCAACATCAAAGAAGTGCAAGAATCTACTTTCTTGATTGAAATCTCTAAGGATGTAACCATCAAAGTGGATAAAGGTAGTGTATACGTATCTGCTGAAGATACCAAGCAAGAAGAAAAGAAATAATTATTCCTTTCACAACCGAGAATATGTCTAAATTGAATGTAGAAATATTCAAACGCTATTTCAAACATCTATGGATATGGATGCTCCGCAATGATGTATTCATCTTTCTCGTGTTTGTGGCTATAGCTACTCTCTTCTGGTGGGGACGCGCAATGTCCTCACCACGAGAGACCACTATTTCATTACCTATAACCTATACTGATATACCATCTCAAGTTGTTTTTACCCAATCATTACCTAGTCATATAGACGTTATATTGAGAGATAATGGTAAACTTTTGCGATACATCAAACACACCTCTCCAAGTATTGTCATAGATCTAGCGGATCGCCTTAATGATGAAGAGGGTGTATTAATACTTTCTTCGGACGTGCTTCGTCCTAAGATTCAAGACATTTTGCCAGGATCAACAATCATACAACAAATTCGACCTGAAAGTATAGAAGCTGCATATCAACATCAAAACAGCAAAGTTGTTCCTATTCAATTACAAGCTTCGTGGACATTAAAGAATCAATACCAATTATCTTGTCCACCAGCAGTTACACCAGCAGAGATTGAGATTTACGGGGCTCAAAATGATATAGAAGCCATTGATTACATTCTCACTGATAGCATCGTTGTTTCTGCACTAAATGACACACTACAAAAAAAAATACCTTTACGTATTCCTAGGAATATTCGTAGCAACATCCAAGATGTAGAAGTAACATTCATTGCAGAGCAATTTACAGACAAATCATTCACTATACCTATTCGAATAGAAAATGCCCCTAAAAATGAGATAATACATTTGTTTCCACAAGAAGTAACCATTACTGTCCGTGTAGGTATATCCAATTTCGCTAATGTCAAGTCCGAACAATTTCAGGCTGTGTGCCAATACCCTACTCAACCGGTCTCCACATTGCCTATCAAAATTATGCATAACAACTCCTACATTACGCAAATGCGAACCAGCATTCGAGATGTAGAATATATTATTGAAAGATAAATGAAAAAGATTCAAATGGTAGATCTGCAAACGCAGTATCAACATATCAAAGCAGAAATCGATAGAAATATTCAAGATGTCATTGACTCTGCTGCATTTATCAAAGGTCCCATTGTTCAAGAATTTCAAAAACACTTGGAAGCATACACAGGGGCCAAGCATGTTATACCAGTAGGTAATGGAACTGATGCTTTACAGATTGCGCTTATGGCATTAGGTTTAAAGCCGGGTGATGAGGTTATCACTCCCACCTTTACATTCATCGCGACAGCAGAAGTAGTTGCATTATTGGGTTTGAAACCAGTCGTAGTAGATGTGGATTGGGACACAATGAACATCTCTGTAGATGCTATACGTAATGCGATTACATCTAAGACGAAAGCGATTGTACCTGTTCACTTATTCGGTCAGTGTGCAAATATGGATGCAATCATGTCAATAGCTGAGGAGCATGGTCTGTACGTAGTAGAAGATGCATGTCAAGCAATCGGTGCAAAATATACATTCGCCGATGGAACTATCCGTCAAGCAGCTACCATTGGGCATATTGGATGTACTAGTTTCTTCCCATCTAAGAACTTAGGATGCTACGGTGATGGAGGTGCCATCTTTACCAATGACGATGAGTTGGCAAATCGCATGCGTGCCATAGCAAACCATGGAATGGTTGTCCGCTATCATCATGAATTTGTTGGAGTTAATTCACGC
The DNA here is from genome assembly GCA_045531475.1 of Paludibacteraceae bacterium. Taxonomy (GTDB): domain Bacteria; phylum Bacteroidota; class Bacteroidia; order Bacteroidales; family Paludibacteraceae; genus Colicola. The sequence goes on along the minus strand of JAZSEB010000010.1, from coordinate 45,594 downwards.
TTAGATAGCATTCAAGCAGCCATACTAGATGCAAAGTTACCTCATCTAGATGAATATATTGTAGCCCGTCAACAAGCAGCAGCATTCTATGATCAAGCATTCGAAGGGAATCCTTACCTGCTTATTCCTGCACGTGAAAAGCAATCTTCCCACGTTTTCCATCAGTACACCTTACGCCTTGTGAATACTGATCGAGATGCTTTACGAGCTGCACTTATTGAAAAAGGTATTCCAGCTATGATATACTACCCTATTCCACTGCATATGCAAAAAGCATATAATGACCCACGCTACAAAAAAGGCGACTTCCCTATTGCAGAGAAATTGGCAAAATGCGTGCTTTCACTGCCTATGCACACCGAACTGGATCAAGAACAATTGACATATATTACCCAAGAGGTTTTAAACTTTGTCAATAATCAATAATACACTAATATGGCTACATCACTCACATTATCTCAACAACAAAAACTTCAAGTTAAGTTATCGCCTGCTCAAATACAGGTAATGCGTATGTTGGAATTACCTGCATGTGAGTTACAAGCGCGTATAAACGAGGAATTGCAAGAAAATCCTGCTTTGGAAGAGGGGAAGGAAATCGTCACTACTGATATTGATTCCGATTCTGAAACATATGAAGATGAATATCAGAATCCACTTCAAAATGAGGATTTTAATTACGATGATTACGTTCAAGATGACGATCTTAGCGAAAGAAGTATATCAAACCCTCGCGCATCAGAAGGCATGCGTGAGGATATTCCATTTTCTGTAGGAATTAGTTTTGGCGAGTATTTAAAATCGCAAATATATCTTACTAAAATGGATAAACCAGATCGACATATTGCCAAATTTGTTGTCGGAAACATTGATAGTGATGGTTACCTACGTCGCACTGCAGAAGAACTTGTAGACGATCTCAGTTTCCGTGAAGGAATACAAGTAACCGATGAAAAAATGGCTGATATCATATCGCAAATTCAACAATTCGACCCTGCTGGAGTGGGAGCATATGATCTACAAGAATGCTTATTATTACAACTTCAGCAGAAAGATCCATCTCCATCTGTATCCCTAGCGATAACAGTTATCAGCCGTATGTTTGACGCCTTTTCTAGAAAACAATATAATAAAATTATACAAAAATTAGAAATCACAGAACAACAATTAAAGGCTGCCATTACAGAGATTACCCGATTAAACCCAAGACCTGGTAATAGTTGGGTAGGAACCGTGTATGATCGAAACCAAACCATTGTGATTCCCGATTTTATTGTAGAGCAAGAAAATGATGAACTAATCGTATCATTAAATCAAGGAGATATTCCCCCGTTACATATTTCTGCTGAATACAATCAGATGCTTGATACATACTCTAACAATGAAAAATCCTCGTTTAGTCAACGCGAAGCTGCTAAATTTGTAAAAGATAAAATCGATGCTGCCAAATGGTTCATTGATGCTATTCGCCAACGCAACGAAACACTAATGCAAACTATGAGCGCTATCGTTACATATCAACGAGAATTCTTCTTACAAGGTGATAACTTCTATCTCAAACCAATGGTTTTGAAGGATATAGCAGCTATTATAGGCCATGATGTATCTACAGTATCACGCGTTTGTAGCAACAAATATGTACAGACTCAGTTTGGTACATTTCCGCTTAAACACTTCTTTTCTGAGTCTATCACTAAAAATGACGGACAGGAAATTTCTACTAGAGAGATTAAGCAACTTGTGAAAGAATTAGTAGATAACGAAGATAAGACCAATCCAATAAATGATGACATCCTGGTAGACCTTCTTCGTCAGAAAGGTTATTCCATCGCTCGTAGAACGGTAGCCAAATACCGCGAACAGTTGGGTATTCCTGTTGCACGATTGCGTCATCAAATGTAGCAACCAATGGATCGCGTATTGTACATATTATCAAATGCATTAAGTATTCTGTTGCATCCTATTTTCATACCTACATATGGTATGATAATGTATATTGCTACCATGCAATTTCGTTTTACATCACTTCCGACAACCTATATGCTCTTGTGTTTGGGAGGTACATTTATTTTAACTTCCGTCATTCCATTAGTACTAATGATGCTATTGAAAAAACACGGACAGATATCTTCATTTCAATTATCTAATGCAAAAGAGCGAACAACGCCCTACATATACACACTTATTTGTTTTGGATTTTGGTGCTTTTTTTTGAAAGTAAGTATGCGACTTCCTCTGGTATTATTTGTTGTTGCCATTGGAGCAACTATCGCTATTCTATTGATTACTATCGTCAATCACTGGTGGAAGATTTCGGCTCATCTCACTGCTATGGGAGGTCTATTAGGAGGTATATGTAGTATCGCACTCACTTATTCCATTCTGCCTACAACGCTTATTATTTGCACATTAGTCATATCATTACTACTCATGTACGCTCGTTTATATGTAAATGCTCATACTCCTTTGCAGGTAGTATGCGGATATATATTAGGTCTTATTTCTACATTTATTCCCACTCTGATTATCCATGCGTAAATTATTATTCTTATTATATTGTCTGCTTTCATTCTTGCCTTTATCAGCTCAGCAAACAAGTCCCATAACATCACTCAGAAATGGGACCACAAAATCTATAACACTTGGTAACAATGCAAAAATCTATATCCTAACATGTACTCCAGGACAAGAAGTATGGTCTAAATATGGCCATACTGGAATTCGAGTGGTAGACATATCCAATAAATTAGATATCGTTTTTAACTATGGTATTTTTTCATTAATGGATAATGGGTTCTATATTAAATTTATTAAAGGTGAAACATATTATAAACTAGGTATCGAATCATATAGACAATTCAACAAGTTCTACTCTTCTATCGGAAGAACGACATATTGGCAAGAATTGAATCTCACACAGCAACAGAAACAACAAATTTTTGATGCATTACTCATCAATTACCAACCTGAGAATCGATATTATCTATATAATTTTGTATTTGACAATTGTGCTACACGTCCATATTATCTCATCAAAGAAGCACTGCAAGATAGTATTATCTCCACGTATGCAGGTTACTGCGATCAACCATACCGTTCCACCATTGCTCATTATACTCGACCTCATTCTTGGGTAGACTTTGGCATCAATTTAATTTTTGGTCCGAAAGCCGATATGCCAATGAATAACGAGCAACGGCTATTCCTCCCTGAAGAACTTATGTTCTATATTTCGCAGGCACATTTGTCTGATGGAACTCCATTGGTAAAGCAAGAACATATAGAACCTTTCGTTATTGAGCCAGTTCCATGGTATGCTAATTGCTGGGTTGGGATTGGACTTTTTGCTATCATAATCATTGCAATCAGTCTATTCGACAGGAAAAGAGGGCAACTATCATGGTGGATAGACGCGATAATGGGTATTATATACGTTATTTTATTGGCTATTGTAATCTTTTTAACTTTCTTCTCTATACATCCACTTGTAGGTTTTAGTTGGAGACTTATTATTATACCACTGATTCACTTATGCGCTCGACTCATTTACATCATTCGCTAATCATAGGCATTTTACTTTGCCTAATATCAATATCCATTTATGCACAACCTAAATTGACGGTTGTTGTTGTTGTTGATGGCCTGACACAAGAAAACCTTACAAAACTTCGTCCGTTTTGGTCAGCTGGAGGTTTGCGTATTATGACAGAGGAGGCATTTCAAACCACAATTGATTTCCCACACATCATTTACGGAGGGCATGAATCTACGACTACACTTATGACTGGCACCACCCCATCACATCATGGTATAATGGCAGATAATTTTTTCTCACGTAATGACAGAAGCATTCATTCTATTTTGCACGATGTACAGTCATCTGGCATAGGCACATCATGCACCTTATCACCACGAGCTATCTTATCTACTACTATTTCAGACGAATGGCGTATTCAATATGGGGAAAACGCTAAAATTTATTCTATAGCCAACAACCCTCAATCTGCAATTATTATGGCAGGACACGCAGCCAATGCATGTTGTTGGTTAGACCCCACGACACTTAAATGGGCATCCACTTCTTTTTATCCAGAAGGACTACCTACTGCAGCAGACGCTATGAACGTTAGCGGACGCATCAACCAATTAGCAGAACGAGTTTGGACACCTCGAATGGATATCACCATGTATACATCACCTACCAAGGAAGAAAAAAGAAAGCTTTTCAATTACCTTCCTAAAGAACATCTGCTTTATACTCCTGTTGCTAATACTTTAATTATAGAATTAGCGCTCAGCATGCAACAATACGAAAGATTGGGAGAAGACCCTACACCTGATATCCTATTCCTACAACTGAATACTTTATCACCCAAATCGACATCCGATATGATTACGTCTGCAGAACAAGAGGACATGTATCTCTTTATCAATCAAGATCTTGGATATCTGATGGAGCAATTGGACAATCGTATCGAAAAAAATCAATATCAATTATTAGTAATAGGACGTCCCGTAAAAGGATATGATTGGAAGAAAGTAGAATTAGCAGGCATTCCCATTCAGCATTTCAATGTGGATCGCGCTGCCGCGTTAACTAGCACTTATTTAATGGCACTCTACGGACATGAACGTTGGGTGGATGGAGGATATGGGCCATTCATATATCTCAATAGGACATTGATTGAGAAAAAAAGATTATCTCTTGAAACCATTCAGCGTCAAGTGGCCAACTTCCTCATGGACTTTGAAGGGGTACAAGTAGCCTATCCTATTCATGAAGCCATTAATTCCGAGTATCGTCAGTCCATTTATCGCAAACATGCTGGTGATGTTTTCTTCCAACTACAAAATTACTGGGTATTGGATTGCAGCGAAAAGCAATCATTCGACCATGTTATACAATCCACCCCACAAGTTCCGTTAATGTTGTGGTCAGGCGCTATGCGAACATTCCCTACGGAAAAGCTGAACGCTCTTGATATCAAATCACTAATACTAAATAACTATTAATTTTTTTATATAACTATGATTTTTTACGAAATTAAAATTAGCTACACACGCCAAACTGGCGAAGATAATCCTGCAGCTGTCAAAGAGACATATCTAGTAGAAGGACTTACATGCGCAGATGTAGAAACACGCCTCATAGAAGAAATTAAACCTTTTATTTCAGGTGAATGGGAAGTAAAAAGTTGCAAACAAGTGCAGTTTTATGATCTTATTACTAACCCTGAAGGTGACCGTTGGTACAAAGCACGCGTAGAGATGATAACCGTAGAAGATAATGGCAAAGAAACACGCAAAGCAGTAAGCATTTTCGTACAAGCCGGCAATATCACAGAAGCCAACAAAACACTTACGCAAGCACTATCCAACCTCGATTGCGAAGTGGTAAGCATTACACGATCTCCTATCATGGAAGTGTTCCGAGCTGTCTAATCCTATTTTATTACAAAACGCTGAACAATATCGCACAACATATTACTCATATTCGAGGACACATACCAAATCACGTCAATATGGTATGTGTCAGCAAATTCCATCCTGCGAGCCTTATTCTTGATGTATACAATGCTGGTGAACGTGATTTTGCAGAAAGCCGCGTACAAGAACTCCTACCTAAACACGAAGCACTACCCAAGGATATTCGTTGGCACTTTATTGGTCATTTACAGACCAACAAGGTGCGAATGATTATACCTTTTGTATATCTTATCCATTCGGTGGATAGTGTACGACTTCTCGAAACAATCAATCGCGAAGCTGAGAAAATACAACGCCATATCAAGGTATTGCTAGAGGTACATGTAGCTAAAGAAGAAACAAAATCGGGCTTTACATCCGAAGAATTAATATCTCTAACCAATCAATCGCTATCTACCTTATATCCTTGGGTTGATATATGCGGAATCATGGGAATGGCTACCAACACAAATGATGAACAAGAGATCCGCCGCTGTTTTCAAGACATCAAATTGCTTGCAGATACTTGTCTACCTCGTTACCACTCCAATACCACTCCAAACGGATGCCGAAAAGATAACGAATACATAGTAAGCATGGGAATGTCTGATGACTATCAAATTGCAATAGAGGAAGGGAGCACAATGGTACGCATTGGTTCTGCTATTTTTGGGGAACGAGAATATCCTACATCATAAATCGTCTATCTATTTGTAAACCAATAATAATATGACTATAATTTTAGATATGGGTGGCGTGCTAATGCAGCACAATATGCCCGAATGTATTCGCCGTTTCTGCGAAATGCTAGGCGAAGAAGGAATGGCCAATACATTAGGTATGAAAGTGAATGCAGAAGGATTACCTGATAGTTTAATGGAGAAATTCGAATGTGGTTTGGTGACAACAGAAGAATTCGTTCACACTATTCTTGCCAATGCCAAAGAGGGGACTACAGAACAACAAATCATCGATGCATGGAACACCATGCACGCAGGTATACCACTAGAACGCATTGAGCAAATAAAACGTTGGAAAAAGTTGGGACATCATCTCTTGCTACTTAGCAATAACAATGCCCTGCATTGGGAGGACATACATGCGCATTACGATATGTCTATCTTTGATCAATGTTTCGCATCACATCTAGTTCATAGCCATAAACCCAACAAACCCATATACGAGCATATTCAGAAGTATCTAATTGATAATCAATATGAGCAACCATACTACTTTGTAGATGATCTAGAAGCAAATCGTTTAATGGGAGAAACCTTTGGTTGGAAGACTTATTCTTGCCTTGATGCGCTAGAATTAGAAATACAAAATAAATAATGAAAAAATAGCCGCACTTTGTGTGGCTATTTTTCATCTTCTTCGTATACCAACCGTATATTATCTATCCATAACACATTGTTCTCTTGTGCTTGGAACACCGCCCCCCAACTTGACGAGATTTGCAAAAAGATATGTGTAGGTTCATCCAAACTATACCCCACCTCTTCTACATGCACCATTTTTCCCTTAGAGTTGCGAGTCATCATCGGAATGCTATTCAACGCTTCGTAAGGAGATATACTATCACTCACTACATTTCCCCACTCTATCTGTAGTTCGTGATTATTGCTCCACTCCTTAATTGTATAGTCATAAAACTCACAAGCAGTACCAACACGACGAGCATATATATTACCCGTAGAAGGATCTTCCCAGCGATACTGCAAATATAAAATTACACCTGCGCTATCACGACCTTGTATTTTTACGGGTTTATTTTTTTCTGTGGAAGTGATTGAATCCAGATCTTCAATTTTTACTTTATAATCAAATTTCAGTGCTACAGGATGTTGCGTAAACGGAACACCAAAATCAATTGCAGAATAAGGGTGAGTTTTTGCAGATAAACTCAACGGCTCTAAGTTCTCTCCCAAATAGATTGAACCAGTTACCATAGCAGAGATGTTACAGAAATCAATTTTTGTCACCATGTTCGATAAGCGACAGCAATAACCTCTCCCACGCACTTCTGGCACCACCGCCCCACCTACTGCAGCCTCCACTATACATTTAGCATACGTATTGCTACAACTCCATGGATTATCTTCTGTGGGAACATATACTACATTGTCGTTAATTGTATCTTTTCCACCTAAAGTATACAAGGTCTTTGTTCTTCCGCCAATCATCTTGGACTCCTTTATATATCGTATTCCCCATTGGTCCATATCTCCATAGGGCAGCATTTCCTCTCTGTATTCTGCACAAAGAGGCATAGTATATATAAATAGCAGAAATACAGTTTTTCTGTAAATACTTGTCATGCAAATAAATGTTTAGGTTCTTCCGCTCAATAGATTATCACTTCTGATATTTCCCAATCCATTTCATTACTGCAAAAACCAACCAATCTGGTGTATGTTTTAGTAATGGTGTAGCTAGATGGTTAATCACACCTGGCATATCTGCTTTTTTACCACGGAACATTTTTTTCAAAGCTCTTTTCACCAACTTTTCTGGTGGAATGGAAACAGTAAGATTTACTGCCAAACGACGTAGATTAGGAGCCAAGCCAAACAATGCTGTATCTACTGCACCAGGTGTCATTACTGTGATATTCACGCCTTTAGGTTTCAGTTCATACCACAACGACTTCGAAAAATTATATATAAAAGCCTTAGTAGCATTGTATGATTGTATACCTGGCATTGCCATCCATGCTGACATAGACGACATATTCAGTATGTATCCTTTTCTACGTAACTTGCCACATATAATTTGTGATTTTTCTTCATCTGTCAATTCACGATTAATCATTGCCTCTCCGAACAAACGACATAATTTGGCTACGGTAATCATATGAAGATTCAAAATCAACTCAATTCGTTTCATTGATGTTTCACAATATGGGTTGAAAAAGAACACACCTGCATTATTGACTAGTATATCCACCTGTAACCCATTTTCTTGGCAGTAACCAAATAATTGCTCTGCTGCATCATGTTTGCTCAAGTCGGCATACAAAGGAATAGCATTTACTCCATATTGCGATGCCAAGTCTGCTGCCACTTGCTTCTGTTCCTCTTCTTGATTACTTACTAGAAGTAAATCTGTATGATAATCACGCGCTAATTGGGTAGCATATTGTAAACCTATACCCAACGACGCACCTGTAACTAATGCCAACATAATTTTATCCTCTCCCTCTATTTATCAGGATACCACATTTGCTCGTATTTTTTTGCCTCTTTCTCTAGTGATTTTGGCAAGTTCTCCACACATTCGTGACATTTCATATCTATTGTGTACATACGCGCAACACAATAGTTAGAGCGTTTACATGCTGAATGATAGTGTTCCTCCTTCATTTTGTTCACAAAATCGGTATCTTTCACCAATGCATGTCCTATCTGAACGAAATCAAATCCTTCCGCCAAAGCAGTTTCTGCATTATCACGCCCCATCACACCACCTACATAAATTAATGGCATTTTCAGTGCTTTACGGAATTGCTTTGCAGTATCCAAGAAGAACAATTCTTTGAATGGAACTGTAGGAATCATTAGATGGCCTACAAAACGTAAAGCTAAGCGTAACCACCAGAAAGTCCAAGGATTCATATAGTGAGCCAACGCTTTGATTGGCATAGCGCCACCCATCACTGTAAAAGGAGCTTTACTTACAAAACCTGCAGTCAGAACCAATGCATGTACTCCGTGTTTTTCTATTTCTTGAGCCACTTTAATACATTCTTCCACTTGCAAACCCGACTTAAAACCATCATACATGTTGGTCTTCACCACTACAGCCATATCATCCCCTGCATGTTCCATCACTTCGTCCAGTACTTCTTTCATGAATCGCATACGATTCTCTAAACTACCACCATATTCATCTTTGCGACGATTGGTATATGGAGAAAGAAATTGTGATATCAAATATCCATGACCAGCATGAATCTCCACACAATCAAAGCCACACTCGCGGCAGAAATCCACGGCATGACCAAAAGCTTTCACTATCTCGTGAATTTCATTTTTCTTCAAACCTCGATGCAGTGTTGGAGAATACAAGTTAAAACCGGAGCTTGCACCTACTGGCATACAATCACACGTATAGAAGTGCGTCATATTGCCACAATGTCCTAGCTGGATGCTAGCCTTTGCACCCTCAGCATGAATACCATCAGTTAGACGCTTTAAATCATCTTTTATCTCATCATGAATATATAGCTGGCCATCAAAAGATACACCAGAACGAGTTACTGAGCAATATGCTACTGTCGTCATTGCAGCACCGCCACGTGCCACAGCTGTATGATAATTATATAAATCTTCACTTGGCTTATTGCCATATGCCATATTCTCAAATGCGGCACTACGAATTGCACGATTGCGCAAAGTTATAGGACCAAGTTGTCCCTCGGTAAATAATATATTACTCATTTTTTAAATATTAATTCGATTTATCTAAACCGTTGTATCCGATAAGCAATCAATATATAAACGGAATGACGCGTTTTAGTTTCTTTTCATCAAACTCATCCGCAAATTCTTGTTTATATCTATGATAAATAGAATTCGCGCGAGGTACAAGGTTGCAGCATGTAAACCAGAAGAAGCTCAATCCTGCCCATGACCATGTCAATATTGCAAAGCCCAACCACTCGGTAATCTCACCCAAGTAATTTGCACTTGTAACATATTTGTACATACCCTTCTTTGGCAAATAATGCTTCGTATCACCGGGCTTACGCAAATGACGAATAACATTATCTGAATGCATATTGATAATCCATCCTGCAGCAAAAATCAAAACACCCAAGATAAAACGAGGATCACCCAACCACTCTACTGTATATGGTGCATATACTGGAGCCAAATGGAACAACCAATAACCTTGAATATAGCCATTCAACAAGTTCCATATAACCGACAATCCCATGATTGCCAAAGGCATACGACCATTACCTTTTAGCAAAAATGGAAAAATGAACGAGCGTTGAAAATAGTGGAATTGAAATATCAAGAAGAACAATAGATATGGCAACTCAAACTTCACATCCGACAAACCCCACAAATATAGCATTACCACAAATACGGGCATCTCCATTAAGCACCAGCCTACTTTATTATTGATTGCAGGCCCCCACTTTTCGGTACGCATCTTACCATAACCAGCATCCACAAAATACAATGCTATAAACACAACCAAGCCAATCAAGGCAAGAATGAAAAGGAAGTTATAAAACGAATCCAAAGTAGATATTTCCATACGCAAAAAAAGTGTTTTATTATAATGTTTTACTTTATCAATTACCAATTATTAGTACACAATATTCCGATAATCGATAAAACATATTCATTTAAGCGTGCAAAGATACGAATAAATTTTGATTCCACCAAATGAATATTAATTATTGTTATGTTTTTTCGTGTTTTTGACTAATAAATAGACCAAATATTATAATTAAAATCCCAATCCATTTACACATAGGCAACACTTCTCCAAAAATCAGCCACATTAATATTGCTGTAAATACAGGGCGTACATTATTGAATACATTAGCCCGTGTCACACCGATATGTCTCACCGTATAGCAAAATAAAACAAATGCTGCCACAGACGCCAATACCGCCAGATAACCTACTGCCAACAATCCATTTCCCATCCCATCAACTGTCCCATTGTTTATCATACCTCCATCCATCAAAAACCATAGTGGATAAAAAAGTAATAAGGAAAAGGACTGTACGTAGAACACAATACTTAATGCTGAATATCGTGTCGGAATTTTGCGAAGGACTACTGAATAACTCACTGACATACTTACTGTTAGCATAGCTAGCAATAACCCTTTCCAGATGGACGCTTGTTCCCCTCCTACTGACAACTGAGTGTTACCCATCAGCAATAAAATCAACACACCCAAAGTGGATATCACTATGCCTACAATATTATTTTTTGTTACTTTCTCTCGGAGTAGCACCCACGCAAAAAGTGGAGCCATCACAGGTTGTGTGCTCAGCAATGCCTCTGCTACTGTGGGTGAAGAAAAATTTTGGTAAGTATATGTTTCAAATATAAAATATAAAAATGGCTGAAACAATCCACCCAACATGAATAATGGTAAGTCTTTCTTCTCCACACACTGCAATCCAAGCACTTCATTTCTACGGAAAATTATTCCCACAAAAAACATCAGCACTACGGCCAACGTGAATCGTAAAACTATCAATGTTAATGGTGTGAACACCTGCAATGCTTCTTTTACAGCAATACCAGCTCCTGCCCAAATCAACATGGCTGTTACTACAGATATATATGGTATAATTTTTTTCATATTGTTTATGTTCTATAATTGGCTGCAAAGGTACTACATTTTTTGCAATCGCACAAAAAATTGTACAAAAATATTACTAATATCTACTTCATTTTTGTATCACCAAACAGCCGAAGATAAGCTGAAGATAGAATCATAGCGTATACCTTATATAAAAAATTTGCACATATTCATTTTTTTTCGTACCTTTGCAGAAAATTTAACTATTTTATTCGTATAAACTTATATTATACCAAATATTATGACCAGAGATTTAGAGATTTTTGACATCATCCGCCGCGAGCGTGAACGTCAAACTAAAGGCATCGAATTGATTGCTAGTGAAAACTTTGTCAGTGACCAAGTTCTAGAAGCTATGGGTAGCGTTCTAACCAACAAGTATGCCGAAGGTTATCCCGGCAAACGCTACTATGGTGGTTGTGAAATGGTAGACGAAAGCGAAAATATCGCACGTCAACGCCTTTGCCAACTTTTTGACGCCGAATATGCCAATGTACAACCTCACTCAGGTGCACAAGCAAATATGGCAGTATTCATGGCATGCCTCAAAGCAGGAGACACCTTCCTCGGACTAAATCTTAGCCATGGAGGACACCTTAGTCATGGTTCGCCAGTCAACTTCTCTGGATTGATGTTCAATGCCCTAGAATACAATGTAAAAGAAGATACGGGTACTGTAGATTATGATCAACTCGAACAAGTAGCACGTGCCAACCGGCCAAAACTTATCATTGCAGGTGCTAGTGCATATAGCCGCGAATGGGATTATGCTCGTATCCGCCGCGTAGCAGATGAAATAGGAGCAATCTTCATGGTAGATATGGCACACCCTGCGGGTTTAATAGCTGCCGGTTTACTGGAAAACCCTGTAAAGCATGCGCACATTGTCACATCTACTACCCATAAGACTCTTCGTGGTCCTCGCGGTGGTATTATTCTAATGGGCAAAGATTTTCCAAATCCATGGGGGAAAACTACCCCTAAAGGGGAGGTAAAGATGATGTCAGCGTTGTTGGATTCAGCTGTATTCCCTGGCACACAAGGTGGTCCATTGGAGCACGTGATCGCAGCCAAAGCAGTGGCGTTTGGCGAAGCACTCACACCTGAGTTCCGCGAGTATCAAAAGCAAGTGAAACTTAATGCTGCAGCAATGGCTAAAGCACTGATGGACAAAGGATATAAAATCATCTCCAATGGCACAGACAACCACTCAATGCTCGTCGATCTCCGTACCAAATATCCTGATTTGACTGGTAAAGTGGCAGAGAAAGCGCTCGTTGCTGCAGATATCACCACCAATAAAAATATGGTACCATTTGACTCTCGCTCCGCTTTCCAGACCAGCGGTTTGCGCTTTGGCACACCTGCTATTACTACACGCGGATTGAAAGAGGATAAGATGTCATGGATCGTAGAACTCATTGATCGAGTATTGCAAAACCCTGAGTCTGAAGAGAACATTGCACAGGTACGTGCTGAAGTGAATGCAGAAATGGTGAAATACCCATTGTTTGCATGGTAATTTCTAGTGTTTAGTGAACGCTGCGCTACTATTTGGTGTTTAGAGGCATGGAAGCATTATTAGGCAAGACATTAGCAGAATTGCAAGCGGTGGCTCGAGAAGTTGGGCTGCCGCGTTTTGCTGGAAAACAATTAGCGGAATGGCTGTATCAACTTCGCGCTACTTCCTTTGATGAGATGACCAATATCTCACTCAAAGGTCGCGAGGCACTGAAAGCCAAATACACAATTGGTCGCCATGATCATGTGGGAGAAACTATCTCTAAAGATGGCACGAAGAAATATTTGTTTGTAGTGAAAGGAACAGGTGGTGTATATACGTATATCGAATCCGTTTATATCCCTGATAATGACCGTGCTACATTATGTGTTAGCACACAGGCTGGTTGTAAAATGGGATGTCGTTTTTGTATGACAGGTACACTGGGTTTTCATGGACATCTCACCGCTGCTGATATCCTCAATCAAATTTTCTCTATCCCTGACGCTGACAAACTGACGAATATCGTCTACATGGGAGAAGGCGAGCCAATGGACAATTTGGACAACGTGCTTCGTTCGTTGGAGGTAATGACTAGCGCATGGGGGTGCGCATGGTCGCCCAAACGAATCACTGTCTCTTCCGTAGGAATCAATAAGGGGCTAAAACGCTTTTTAGAGGAAAGCGACTGCCATTTAGCAATATCGTTGCATAATCCCTTCAGCATTGAGCGTCAAGAGATTATGCCTATCGAGAAAGCAAATCATCTAAGTGATGTGATTGCTCTGCTCAAGCAATATGATTGGTCACACCAACGCCGCATAAGTTTTGAATATATCTGTTGGGGCGGCGTGAACGACACCCCTAAGCATGCCAATGAACTGCTACGCCTATTGAAGGGATTAAGTTGCCGTATCAATCTCATTCGTTTTCACTCCTCACCTACCATCACGGCCATTTACCAATCACCTATCACTAATCAATCCTCCAATGAGCAACAAATGGAATGGCTTCGCGACTATCTCACGGAGCATGGTATTACTACCACCATTCGTCGCAGCCGTGGCGAAGATATCCTCGCTGCGTGTGGTATGCTGGTAAATGCATTGCAAAAAAAATAGAATCGAATAACTTATGGAAATAATCATATATAGCATTATCGGATTAATACTTGGAGCTGGTATTGCTGCACTGGCAGCTTACTCCATCATCCGCCAAGAGAAACTACATAACATGCAGTTGCAATCCGATATCAATAACTTGCGTCAAGAGAAAGACCTTCTTACACGACAAGAAGCCATCACTGCTGCACAATTATCACATACCGAACAAGCACTTAAAGATGCAAAAGAGCAGTCACAAAAAGAGGTAGAAGCAAAGCAACGCATTTTCCAAACCGAATTACAACTCGCACGTGAAACTATGCGTTCGCAGTTTGAAAAAGAAATGTTACAACGTACCGAGCAACTCAAGCAAACGAATGCGGAGAACATGCAGCAAGTAGTAGCCCCGTTGAAACGCGAACTTGATCTGCTACGGGAACTCATGGCACAAAGCAAAGAGAGCAGTGATAAAAATACTGCTTCACTAGCACAAAGCATCAAAACAATCATTGAGCATGACCAACAACGCGATAAAACAACACAAACACTTGCTAACGCACTCAAAAATCGAGGTAAAGTACAAGGCGACTGGGGAGAACAAGTGCTGACCAATATCCTACGAGATAGCGGCCTGCGAGAAGGACAAGAATTCTTCGTACAAGACAATGTGAAAGATGATGAAGGAAAAAACCTTCGCCCAGATGTAGTAGTTCATGGTGCCGATGGGTCGCGAATTATCATTGATAGTAAAGTATCACTCACTGCCTACTCTGACTATGTAGGTGCTGAAAATGATGAACAGCGAAAAGTTGCAATAAAAGCCAATCACGATTCTATTTGGAAACACGTAGATGAGTTATCTAAAAAGAACTACGATCGCTTAGTGGAAAATGCAGTACCTATCGTGTTAATGTTTGTTCCTAACGAAGGTAGTTATATCCTTGCAATGAATCATGATCCAAGTTTGGGTTCAAAGGCATATCAAAAAGGAGTTATTATTATTAATCCCACCAACCTAATGGTAGTACTTCGTTTAATATTTCTCACATGGCAAAATACCCGCCAAGAGAAAAACTATGAGGCAATACGAAAAGCAGCAGCAGGTATCTACGAAAAATACACAAGTTTTGCTGAAAGTTATCTTGCCTTAGGCCGTCAGATAGATACGGCTCGCAACACCTACGAAAAAGGTGTTGGGCAGTTACGTGAGGGACGGGGTAATCTATCCAGCCGACTAGAATCGCTACTACAATATGGTGTTACAACCACTAAGTCCCTTCCGGATGGTATGCAACCCATACTAGGAGAAGAAGAAGAATCATAATCCGCCCTCATACACTATATACCAAACACTATTTACCATATATAATATTTACACATTACACTATGTTTCCAACAATTAACGATATTCCAGCCAATACGAAAGTTATAGTTTTTGACCTTGATGGTACTTTATATAACAAACATCTGCTTATAACTCGTATGCCATTCCATCGTCCGCACGAAGCATTTATGATGCTTGCTGAGCGTCGCACACGCAAAGCATTGAAAGGACTATGGAAAGGGAACGAAGAAGCTCTCTATGATGCTTTTTTTACACACCTAGCACAAGGACACTGCTATTCTGCGGCATATGCAAAAAGATGGTTTAACGAAAAATATGTACCTCTCATCATTCGCCTACTTAGCAAGCATTATCCTGTTCAACCATGGGTAACCCCTTTCATTAACGAATGTCGTAATAAAGGACTAAAAATAATTCTCCTTACGGATTATCAAGGCTCTAACAAAAAGTTAGAAGCCATTGGTCTTTCTCCTGATATCTTTGATTGGGTAATTTCTGCTCCAGAATTGGGTGGACTTAAGCCAGCTCCTCAACTCATGCACAAAGTGGCAGATTATATGCAAGTCACTCCACAAGAGTGTTTAGTCATTGGCGACCGCGAAGATACAGATGGAGATATGGCACGTGCCACAGGTGCTTCTTTCTTCAAAGTAGAATACTAGTTCTGCCAATTTGGCAGTATAAATATGCCATTTCATACTTTGGCATAAACTTTGTATTTCTACTCATAAACCATACACGATAAATTTTAAAAGATAACAAAATATGAGTAAAATCCAACCATTAGCAGACCGCGTGCTCATCAAGCCTGTGGCTGCAGAAGAAAAAACTATCGGTGGTATTATCATTCCTGATAGTGCAAAAGAGAAACCATTACGTGGCGAGGTCATCGCTACTGGCGAGGGAACCAAAGATGAAAAAATGTTGCTTTCGGAAGGTGATATTGTATTATATGGTAAATATGCAGGTACCGAACTCGAATACGAAGGCGAGAAATACCTCATCATGCGCCAAAGTGATGTATTAGCAATTTTGAAATAAAGAAGAATTATGGCAAAGAATATCAGTTATAATATTGAGGCACGTGATGCCCTCAAACGTGGCGTTGATCAATTGGCTAACGCAGTGAAAGTTACCCTTGGTCCTAAGGGACGTAATGTAATCATTGATAAGAAGTTTGGTGCTCCACATATCACCAAAGATGGTGTGTCTGTAGCCAAAGAGATTGAGCTGGCTGATGCTGCAGAGAACCTGGGTGCACAACTCGTGAAAGAGGTTGCAAGCAAAACAGGTGACCAAGCAGGTGATGGTACAACTACTGCTACTGTGCTCACACAAGCCATTGTGTCTGTCGGTCTGAAGAATGTGACAGCAGGGGCTAACCCCATGGACCTCAAACGTGGTATGGACAAGGCTGTGGCAGCTATTGTGGCAAACATCAAAGAGCAGAGCGAGGAGGTGGGCAACGACTTCGATAAGATTGAACAAGTGGCTACTGTTTCTGCTAATAACGATGCTACTATTGGCAAACTCATAGCTGATGCGATGCGCATGGTTAGCAAAGATGGTGTGATTACTATCGGTGAAGCCAAAGGTATGGATACAACTATTGATGTGGTACAAGGTATGCAGTTTGATCGTGGTTATATCAGCCCATATTTCGTAACGAACACAGAGACGATGGAGGTGGAAATGGATCGTCCATATATCCTCATCTATGATAAGAAAATCAGTAATCTGAAGGAGTTGCTGCCTGTGCTCGAACCTGCTGTGCAGAGTGGTCGTCCGCTGCTTATTATTGCAGAGGATGTAGATAGCGAGGCTCTCACTACCTTGGTTGTCAACCGTTTGCGTGCTCAACTGAAGATTTGTGCGGTGAAGGCTCCTGGCTTTGGCGACCGTCGCAAAGAGATGCTCGAAGATATTGCTATTCTCACAGGAGGCACTGTGATTAGCGAGGAGAAAGGTATCAAACTCGAAACCGCTACTATCGACATGTTGGGTACAGCTGAGAGCGTGACTGTTAATAAGGATAACACGACAATCGTCAATGGTGCAGGTGCGAAAGAGGATATTGCTGCTCGTGTGGGACAAATCAAGGCGCAGATTGCTGCCACAAAATCTACCTATGATAAGGAGAAACTGCAAGAGCGTTTGGCAAAACTCGCAGGTGGTGTTGCCCAACTGAATGTAGGTGCTGCTTCTGAGGTGGAGATGAAGGAGAAGAAAGACCGTGTAGATGATGCACTTAGTGCAACTCGTGCAGCAATAGAAGAAGGTATTGTTGCAGGTGGCGGTGTAGCATATATACGCGCTCAGGTAGCTTTGGAGGGTCTCAAAGGTGAGAATGATGATGAGCAAACAGGTATTGAGATTATCCGTCGTGCTGTTGAGGAGCCATTGCGCCAGATTGTTGCTAATGCAGGCAAAGAAGGTGCTGTGGTAGTAGATAAGGTGCGTTCAGGCGAGGGCGATTTTGGTTACAATGCTCGTAAGGATGTGTATGAGAACCTCAAGGAGGCTGGTGTTGTGGACCCTGCTAAGGTAACCCGCGTAGCCCTTGAGAATGCAGCCAGCATTGCGGGAATGTTCCTCACTACCGAGTGCGTCATTACTGACATCAAGGAAGAGCATCCTGCTCCTGCTATGCCCGCAGGCGGTATGGGAGGAATGATGTAGGCCATTGACCATGGGACGGCGTTCCGCCTATAGGATATGGGACGCTACGCTATAGGTGATAAAAAAAAGAGGATGTGTCAAAATGCTGACACATCCTCTTTTTGATGTCACAATAATCTCAAATTACCTCATGTCTATTCCGAAAATTACACTATTCTCCTCGTTGATTGGACTCAGCATACCAAAATCCCATGTCAGTTCTTTGCCACTAACACCTGGGGCTTTGTATACTACCTGCTGTTTGATATTGTTTGTGAACCATATTGGATTATGCGATTATTTGCGTATTATTTCTTGAAGTGAATTGCAAATTATTCTTTGATTTTCCTCATACGACAAAGATGAATATGAATAATATGGGAATTTAGACAACGATCTAGAAATAGCAGTGTCATTACACCAGATGGCAATATTCCACTCTACTGGATCATAGAAGCAAAAGAAATCACTATTCATATCGGGAATCTCATAGATTGTATCACATGTCCAAAAAAAGTCGTTCCAGGAATCGCCATACAATGATATATCATATCCCTTATAGTGCACAATGCCGTTGTATTTACCAGAAAGCTTATATACAGTCGTATCATGCTCCCATATGTTTAGATAAAAATATGTGCTATCATTCTCAATATAGCCACCTTTAATGACAAGTTGTTTGTCACCACAAAACTCTTTCTCATTTTCTTCCAAAAAGAAATCTACAATTGCTTGTGCATGCTTAGATAACACAGCCGTATCTTGTTGAATAATCTTCTGACAAGAAGTCATGACAATAAGAATGACGATAAAAAATATTTTATTCATATTTTTCATATTTATAGTGTGGTATTGAATATATAATTTTGCTGCAAAGGTACAACAAAATTGGAAGATATGCAAGAAAATAGCGGAAAAAGCCGCTATTTTCAGTTTAGAGAACGGCAAACAGTGCCTAATGTTTAGCGTTTAGAGGCAGGGATGACGAAAATCACCTCCGATTTCTAAGCAATTATATCCGATTTTTTGAACGGGGTAGCGAAAGGTAAGTAGCTGCTTGAGTGACATTTACATAGATTTTTATCCTATAATGCATGCAACATTTGGTGAAAACGGCATGTTAGTAGTAATTTTGCAGTCGCAATGGGCTTGCAAAAAGAAACTCGCACACGAGTTTGGTTTGCCGCCATTGCTCCTCTAAAATCAAAATCGGCAAGCCTATTTTGATTTTTAGATATTCAACTTATATATTAATATTTTAACTTACTGTTTTTTATGATTAAAGAAACCTTAACTCTAGAGAAGCACGACCTTCTCATCACCCCGCACTTGGCTGCGGGGCAGTTACCCACCTTTCTTGAGCAAGCACTCTCCGTTGCTCCCGCTGGCGAGACACGCGACATGCTCTTGCTCTCCTTACTCACCAACTGCGCCTACGCCTTGCCCGCTATGCGTATGCTGCACGGTCGCCCTCATCACACCTACAGCCCCGAGCTGCTGACTATGATTGTCGCACCTGCAGCCTCTGGCAAAGGTATCATGAACTACGGTCGTCTGCTGTTGCAAGCTATCGAAGGGAAGAACGGCAAACAGGTGTATATCCCAGCCAACTCGTCTGCCTCATCCCTCATTAAGGTCATGGACGAGTATGATGGACGCGGTATCGTCTTTGCCACAGAGATGGATACCCTCACGCAAACACTCCGCGCTGCGTATGGACAGTTTGGCGACCTTATCCGCTGCATCTTCGAGCACGAAACCGTTAGCCAACTCCGTCGCCAGAACAACGAGTTCATTGAGATTCGCTCGCCGCGTATTGCCATGCTTCTCTCTGGTACACCCAACCAAGTGGCACCATTGCTGCGCAACCGCGAGAACGGACTGATGTCCCGCTTTGCCTGCTATGTAGTCAATAACCCCATGGACTTTGATGACCATGTGTGGGATGTGGAGGAGGAAGGCAATATCCCTCACGAAAGCATGCTCTACGACCGTCTTGCTACCGAACTGGGCGACCGCTATCTATGGATGGAGGAAGCCGAACACGAATGTTACTTCTATTTAACAAACAACCAACTCAAGACTATCAAACGTATGTTCCGCAGCGAATATGACTGTTATAGCGCAGAGTTTGGCGACTTATTTGACGCTACGCTCAAGCGTATGCCTGTGATCATGAAGCGTATTGGTATGATTCTCGCGGGCTTGCGTTTGGACATGAGCCAACCGCTGCCAGAGCGTGTGGTCTGTTCGGAAGAGGATTTTCAGACCATGCTTTTGATAGGTCATAAGTTGCTGATGCACGCAGCGATGGTGTTCCAGATGATGCCCGAACTGAAAGCCACGCCTATGGGTGAGATTGGGGGCAACATGCTCCAAAAACAATTCTTCCAAATGCTTCCCACGGACTTCACCAAACAAGACGCTGTGAAGCAAGCGGAAGTCCTTGGAATATCGGTTGACACTATGAAACGATGGCTGACAAAATATACACAATCCAATGATATTCAACGGATAGAGCAAGGCAAATATGAAAAAAAAGGGGCATAAAAAGATAATGCGCAAACTGCGAAATGTGCGAAAAGTGCGATTTTTGAAATTCGCACTTTTCGCACATTTCGCAGAAATCGCAATCGCAGATACACATCACACAGGTAAGGATAGTGGCATTAGCCATACTAGTAATTCTGGTAGAGGGAAGGTATAAGGAAGTGCTACGAATCACATAGTTATCACATAGTAATCACATAGTAATCACATAGTATAACCAATAGATTTGAAAATATGGCAGAAGTAACATTTATTGCCCCCGTAGCAAAAATAAAGGGCAAATTGAATCAAAAAGACAAGACCGTTTTTCGTAAGAAAGTGGCACGTGATGATCGAGGAAGGGTCATTGCAGAAATGAAACAAGAAGTGTATGTCATTCAGCATCCACGCGACTGGAAGAAGAAACCCGCCAAAGGTGCGGAAAAGCTGAAGCAAGACCGTTGGGCAGAAGTTTGTGCGAAGACCAAAGCAATCTTGCATGATCCAGAGCAACGTGCTTTATGGCAGCAGCGTTGGCAAGCGCAACTCAAGAAGGCGGAGCCTGACGCGCCCATTGATTCACGCACGGACAAACGCAAAATCTACGCCAAGTTCGACTGCTATGTGCGTGCGAAAATCTGGTACGAGTTGTGTTCCACCCCGTAAACGACACTACTTTAAGCAGGACATGTGGTTCTGCGAATAACAAAGAGGATGTGTCTAAAATGCTGACACATCCTCTTTGTTTTTACTATGCAGTAACCGTATCGCAGCGTTCACTAAACCCTACATACTACTTCACAGGCATATCCTGCAAACCCCAACCCGTGATTGTGGCTACATAAGGAATATAAGCATAGGAGAATTTCTGATGACCAATATAGTTCGGGTGCATGCTGGCACCTAAATCCTCGTCTGTGGAGAGGTGCAGAGCTGGGCAACATGCCATGAAATGCACATTGGGCATAGGGCAGAACTTCACCATATCGCGCATGTAATCTAACAACGTGCTATGCGCTTTAGATGATACACACAACACAGGATGATCTTCTCCATAATTGTCCTTAATATAACGAATAAGGCGATAATAACCATCGCGGAACTTCTCATATGATGGTTGAAGCGATACAGAGAAGTCATTACCGCCCAAGTAGATAAGTGTCAATGCAGGACGGATATTCGACTCTGCCGCGTTCCAACGGTTGGCTTGCGTGGAATCCATATCGAATGTCTGCAAATAGCGGTCTGGCATCCACCAGCCTTCGAACTTCGAGTTGTAGTTACGGGATGCACCCATACCACTATGCGCTACTACCGTGTAGTCCGCACCAAAATAGCGAGAGATAATCGCACAGAAAGAGCGAGATGCATTCTCTGTCTCTGGTGTGAATTTTGCCAAACGACTGGAATCATCTACACCATATCCACAATCATAGCTGGCACCAATGAATTCCAACTGACGTTCACGGATAGGCTCTGCCTGCAAGAACTTACCTTTCTCGTCTGTAGCAAAACCATGAATAGTAATCTTGCCTTGCTCACCTTCGGTACGTTTTTGCACAATTACGGTATGTTCTTTCAGTTTGGATTTCTTCAAATACGCAGGGTCAATGAGTTCGATAATTGTATCAGTACTTGCTACTTCGATGATACGGTGTGGTTCATCACTCATTGGAGCATCGATCCACACGTTGAAGTAGTTATGTCGTGTAGCCGCCATTTCGGGTGTTGCATCCCACTTTGTATCAGTAGCATGCATGGTTAACGACTTGCCCGTAAAGGCGATACGGAAATATACACCTGTCCAGTCAAAGGACACATCTGTGCCTTCTACCATGGTACGTCCCACGAAGGTAACACGACTATCGCTTGCAGGAATACACTCTGCCATAACGGTGAGTGTCATCAGCAGCGTTGCTGCCAAAAATAAAATCTTTTTCATATCACTTTTTATATACTAAACACTACTTCACAGGCATATCCTGCAATCCCCAACCCGTAATCGTAGCGATATAAGGGATGATAGAGTAGGCAATTTTCTGTTGTCCATTATAATTAGGGTGCCATCCTGCGCCTAAATCTTCGTCTGTGCCCAAGTGTTGTTGTTCACAATAACCCAAATAGTGCACATTCTTCAGTCCGCAGTTTCGCGCTACATCGCGCACATAACGGAACTGATATTCATTGGATTTCGAAGCGACACATAGCACAGGGTGGTCATCTCCATAGTTGGCTTTCACATAGCCCAATAGGCGCATATACCCTTTTCGGAACTTATTGTAATCGGGCACCATAGAAGATGAGAAATCATTGGTACCCAAATAAATAACCGTCATGGCAGGACGGAATGGCGATTGCTCTACAGACCAGCGAGTGGTGGAGTCGCGATCAATGGTATATTGATACAAATCGGTCATCACCTCCCATGGGATATTGGAGCCCGCATTGCGGCATATACCGCGGCCAGAGTGGGCTATTGTCATATAATCCGCATTGAAATAGCGTGCAACAATGCTGGCATAGGTACGCGAAGCGTTCTCTGTTTCATCCGTAAAGGGGTCTCTACGGCTGCTTGCATCTACACCATAACCGCATGTATAACTATCGCCAATGAACTCTATTTGTCGCTCTTTCATTGGTTCAGCTTGCACAAACTTGCCATCTGTGATAAATGCAAACACGGTGGTAGTGCCGCAACCTGCCTCGGTACGCTTTTGTATAACCACTTGATGTTCTTTGATTTTGGATTTTTTTACATCGCTTGGCAGCACTAAATCAATAATCGTGTCATTGCCTTTCACCTCCACGATACGTGTAGGTTCTGCACTGGTAGGCATATCCACCCACACTGCATAGAAATTGCGTTTATTGTCGGACACCCGCATAGACAAGGCTTTGCCCTTAAAAGCCACACGGAAATAGGTAGAAGACCAATCAAAACGCAATGCACCATTTTCTACTTCGGCGCGACCAAGAAAAGTTACACGGCTATCGGTCGCAGCTATCTCCTCCGCCATGAGACAAAGAGGAGATATCGCAAAGAGGCATAATGCCAAAAATAGAATCTTTTTCATATCACTAAACACTACTTCACTGGCATATCCTGCAATCCCCATCCCGTAATTGTGGCAATGTATGGAATGATAGAGTAAGCTTTCTTTTGTTGTCCGTTGTAGTTTGGATGCACATCGGCACCGAGGTCCTCATCGGTGTGGAGGTGTTGAGCAGGGCAGTAGCCCAAGTAGTGAATATTCTGCATATCGCTGTTATTCACCAAATCACGCACATAATTGAAAAGATATTCATGCGTTTTGGTAGCCACACACAAGATAGGGTGTTCTTCGCCATAGTTCGCTTTGATATACTTAAAGAGGCGATAATAATGCTTGCGGAAGTCTTCGTACTTAGGAGCCAAAGAGGTGGAGAAGTCATTGGCACCCAAATATACAATAGTCATTGCAGGGTGAAAATCCGATTTGGTAGCATCCCAACGAGTCACTTGTGTAGAATCCTCGTCGAATGTTTGTAAATAACGATCTGGCATCCACCAACCTTTGAACTTGCTATTGTAATTACGTGCAATACCCATTCCAGAATGGGCGATAGCTACATAATCGGCGCCAAAATAGCGAGATACTATAGCTGCGTAACTACGCGATGCATTCTCTGTTTCTGGAGTAAAACGCTCCTTGCGGCTCTTTGCATCAATACCATAACCACAAGTATAACTATCACCAATAAACTCTAATTGACGTTCTTTCAATGGTTCTGCTTGCATAAACTGTCCTTTTGAATCAGTAGCAAACTCATGAATAGTAGTCTTGCCTTGTTCTCCTTCAGTACGTTTTTGTACAATCACCTCATGGACAGCGCGGCGTGATTTCTTCAAATAATCTGGATCCACTAATTCAATAATGGTTTCTTTACCAGTTACCTCAATAATACGATGTGGCTCTGCACTAGTAGGCGAATCAACCCATACATTGTAGTAGTTATGGCGAGTAGCAGCTTTCTCTGCATCTGCCTCCCACTTGGTTTCGCTAGCTTTCATAGTCAGCGATTTACCGGTAAAAGCTATACGGAAATAGGTTGCAGTCCAGTCAAAAGACACATCATTTCCTTCTACCCATGTACGACCTACGTAAGTTACGCGCGAGTCATTTGCAGGAATCACTTCTGCATAAGCGCTCATTGTTAGCAGCATAGTAGCTGCAAATAAAAAGAATTTCTTCATGATATTACTTATTGTTTTATTATTATCAAAAAAACAAGAGGCGCAAGGCTAGTGCCTTCACGCCTCTACGCTGTTACTCGAACGCACCCATTTGCAACATCGCTACCTCCTTTGGAGTCAAGAAACGATATTTGCCTCGTGCTACATTCTTTTTGGTTAATCCTGCAAATGATACTCGGTCTAGTTTCGTTACGCGATAGCCCACTTTCTCAAACATTCGGCGCACCACTCGATTTTGTCCTGAGTGAATCTCTATTCCGATATGCTTGCGGCCCTCTTGAGGAAACTCCAATGCATCTGGTGTCACTTTCTCATTATCTATTATCACACCATCACGTAATACAACTTCATCTGTTTCGTCCAACTCACGATCAAGTGTAACAGCATAGATTTTTTTCTTATTATATTTTGGATGGGTAAGTTTCGATGCTAGGTCGCCATCGTTGGTAAGCAACAATACACCTGTAGTATTGCGATCCAAACGACCTACAGGATATATACGCTCTGCGCATGCGTTACACACGATATCTAAAACGGTGTGGCGTTCTTGTGGATCATCTGTTGTTGTAACTGTATTCTTTGGTTTATTAAGCAATATATACACTTTGCGTTCACGGCGTACTGGTTGATTATGGAACATTACCTTATCCGTTGGCAACACTTTTGCTCCCAAATTATCCACCACTTCTCCATTTACACTAATCACACCTGCCAAAATAAAATCGTCAGCTTCACGACGCGAACAAATACCGGCATTAGCTAAGTACTTATTCAAACGAATTGGTTTCGTTGGGTCTTCATAGTTTTTCACATATTCTTGACGTTTCCGTTGTGAATATACACTAGGATTGTGTTTTGGTCTTGGTCGGAATGTACGTTCTCCGCTTTGTTCAACGCCTTCAGGACGAAAAGAAGGACGACGTGGTTCTATTTTTTCAGCGCGCACTGCACCATTAGTACGAGTAAAGCGCTGACGTTGACGTCCGCCTTCACGCATAGGACGATCTGAAGCACTGAAACGAGGACGGAAGGAAGCACCTTCTGAATGATGTACGCCATTGCGCTCACGCGGATTCGCATCCTGCGAGTAGCCTCCCTGACGTGGGGTACGATTGTTTGAATCAAACATTGTTGTAGTCAATTAATGGTTTGGGGTTAGTAATTCATTTCACGAAAAGGTCTTGGTTGGTTGGAAAACATAGGCTCCGAGTATTGCTCAGAGCCTATGTTGTTTTGGTGCGTAGGCGGGTGCATCTCTCGACGTACCACGCCGAATCGCCACACTTAGGCTTCTGCAGCTTGCTCTACAGCCAATTTACCACGATAGTATCCGCAAGTTGGGCAGATGGTGTGGTAGATGTAGTGAGCGCCACAGTTTGGGCAAAGTGCCAATGCTGGCATTTTTGCTTTGTCGTGGGTACGACGTTTCGCTTGTCTGGTGTGCGATTGTCTTCTTTTTGGATGTGCCATAATTCGTTTATTGTTTTAAGTAGTTATTTTTTAATTTGTCTCAGACTTCCATTCTATTGGTATAGCCACGCAGATCGACTTCCCGCTATTATTTCCGTCTGTCTATATCATTCTTCCTCATCCAACGCGGTGCAGAGGTGGTCTTGGAGAAGTGCAGCCATTTCAGGGTTGCAACCACCATCTTGGTGACTATGCACCAGTGGGAGATTCACTATGATCAATTCATATGCCAACCATGCAAGGTCCAATGTCTTCGGTTCTTCCTCAAAATCGATATCCTCTTCATAAAAATCCACTTCTACATCCATCGCATCAAGGCAGCGGTCGCAAGTTACTTGAACTGTACCACAAGCATCAACATCCACCGAAAAATCATCTTCACGCACAATCAAACGAACTTTCACATCCACATCACCACCCAACAACTCGGAGTTTTCAACATTACTTACAAAGGAACTATCCAGTTGAAAATCAAATAGATGCTCTCCAAACTCCAACTTATCCAACTCTACAATATGAGGTGTTTTTTCGCTCATTAATCCACATTTTTCCACAATTGGCCTGCAAAGGTACTACATTTTTCTGAAATACGCAAATCTTAGCGCCATTTTTTCAAAATTATTTCTCGTTTGTCCAATAAGGTTGGAATATCTCGTAGAATTTTTTCATCCATTCACTTGACACTTGATCATATGCCTGCCAGAATTCTTTGTCAGAAATCTTACCCGCATTCCATTGCTGATAGAGCGGTAGAAAATCTGATAGAATCTCTGTCTCTACATCATTGGCACATGTCATAAGTGCAGGCTTGTTCTCATTGTCCACAAGAATATTCTGAAGGGCTACATAACGTTTGCCATTGCTAATCTTCAATGGAAAAGCCCATTCATTTTTAATCTTTAACGATGCATCACACATCTCGCAGTGTAACCCTTTTCCTTCTTTGGCTGTCGCATCACGAGCCACCATATATTTAGGCAGATGCTTACCATCCATCAGCAACGGAATTGCTACTGCACATGCAGGATAGCCCAAAGCTGTCCACATCACGCTATGTATTGGATTTTCTCCAGCTTTTACTCCTTCAAAATATACCACTGCAGAAGTAATACGACGAGGTATAAAGTCTTGATCTACAACATATTGAGGTGCATTTTCCTGAAAGTAGTTCACTCCTAGCACCTCATGACGATACTTACGAGAGAATAGGTTGATCGCATCAATAGCAGAGATCTCGCGCTCACGAGAAAAGGCCTCCTTCATGATAGCAGTAGCGGTTTGATAGCGTTCCCAACCCTCATAATCCTCGTATCTGCCCGCTTGGCTAAAGTTTGTTACCACACGATAACCTTCGGGCATTGTATTTACATCATACTTAATGTAGCGCGAGTTATTCATTTCATAGTAAGCTGCCCCACCCTGCGCATCGATAATACCAAAATTGGCTTCTACGCCCCATGGTTGGGGATAAGTAGTCAGCCATGCCTCAAAATCAGCAATAGTTGCACAATTCGCCAGGGCATGATACATCAGTTCACCTTCGCGGTCCATCTGGCAATCGAAATTATCTTCGCGCAGGTTATACGATGCTGTATTCATAATGCAAAAGCCTGCCTCATTCATACCAGACCACACTTCACCATCTAACATAGGCGAGTTCACTAGACCAATAAAAGCATATTTTTTGCCTTGGAAATAAGCAATACGGTTATTTAGTTCACCAGTATCACGATGTTTGAACATTGCAGGTTTACCCGATGGCGTAGCATTTCCGCTTATGATAAAAGATGTGCATGACCATGCGCTACATGTTAGTGCAGTAGCAAGTAATAGAAGAGTGATACGTTTCATAACTTAAGGGTTTTAGAAATCTCTGCAAAAGTAGTAAAAAATTTACACATATGCAAATAGACAAACTATTTTATGAAAAATTTACGCAGAAGATAAACTATCGCATACCGCCAATAGTACAATTATTAAGATTCTTCACAAAGACTCTTTATTTTTCTCTGTGATAATAATATAATACCATTTCAGTATTAATGCTCCAGCGATCGTGTCCATTGTACGTAGCCATATACGCAATTCACGCACCAAAATGCATATTGTACTGCCATGCAATAATTGCCAGCTCTGAACCACATCACCATAGCCAATACATCCACAAAAATCCATAGATACCATTGCTCACGATATGCCAATACCATTAACACTTGTGCTACAAGAGCAGGAATAGTAGTAAAAGCATCAAGATAAGGTTGCGTATCATCAGTATAACGGTCAAGCAACCAGCCCGTAAGTAAAGAAGTCAATAGAACGACAATAGAAATAGCAGCTAAAAATTGTTTAGAGAGCACGCGAGTTTGAATTTGCATAGAATCCTTAGTAGTCAATCGATTACGCCAAACATATACTCCATAAATCATCGTAAGAAAATAGTACACATTCATCGCTACCTCAGCATAGAAACGCTCCATACAACACAAATAAGTGTACGTTCCAACCTGTGCAAAACCAAAAAGAAAAGTCAATATATTACCTTGCGCACCTAGCACTACAGAACAGATACCCAACATACCGCTTACCAACGACCATGGGTTGTCTGGCATAATTATAAACGTAATGACTTGCATCAGCAAACCTACTGCCAAAAAAAGCCATGTGGTACGATTTATTGACTTCATTGATTACTTCTTTGCTTTACCGATTAAAGCTTTGGGTTTAGAATCTACTTGTGGTACTGCTAGATGATCAAAGTTCTCCTCAAAATCCCAATTTGCACGTAATTTGAGTCTTGATGGGAAATAATATACTGGCTCTGGTTGGCGTTTCGTAAGCCAATCGCCCGTAGTCCATTTGCCATCACCATTATAGTCAATATACATACGCAAATAATAGGTGGTAGGAGTTAGGTTTTCAAACTTACTTCCATTTTCCCTCGCGGGTAATTCGCGCAGTACTTCATCCTTATCGTTGAGTACTTGCAAACGTGCACGCTCATCGTAATGCGTAAGTTTAACGAGCAACGTGGAATACTCATCTAATGACTTAACTTTTAAGGTAGTACCTATCGAATCATTGCATTTGCCATAGATATCAAACAATGCTGCCGAATCAATCGTTAGCATATATGACTGAGCGGGCTCCAACTTAGCTATCACTTGTAGTTCTTGTTTAAGTGAGTCGCATGCCATTACGTTAATTGGCATCGGCTTAAAAATCGTATCCATCACTTGTGCCAAACAAATCTTAGTAATATCCATCGAATCAAGCGGGAAAGCAGAACGGATAGCGATAGTATCATATATTTCAAATTTAGAAGAAGCATTTGTCTTGATTTCCAACTTACGCTCCCGTTTTTGACGCTGAAATGATTCCCAAGCTTTCTCTGACATGCGTGGACGACGATAAACTGCCAACACCGTATCTGTTTGTGGAACTAAATTATACACAGAATCACTAACCATATATGCCATCTCAAGATAAATACTATCCTGCGCAATGGCTAGCGAGTCAGTAAGCCAATAGGTAATCGTATCATATGTCGTATTAGCCTGCAACAGAGCATAATCCATCCAATTCACCCAAGCAGAATCGCTTGCTAGCGAATCATTCTCACTCGGTTTCATAGCACGAATATGGGGTAGGGAATCCTGCGGAGCCGAGAAAATCAGAGTAAATGCATGTTGTTCTTCACGATACACACCCTTAAAATAATGACGTTGTTTGCTCTCCGAAAAACACCATAGCACCAAAGTATCTGGAAGATAAAAAATCTTTTTTATCGTTGAAATCGAATCAATTTGTCGAGTAAAAAGTGTGTCCCTTGTCTGCTTATCAATCCCCAATGTATCGCGCCAAATGGTATCTTGCACCTCACGCTCTTCAGTATACGGACTAAGTATGGCGTCGGAAAAAGCTAACGCCTCACCAGGTTGATAAAGATAATCTCGACTGATATCATCAAGTGCATATAGTTTGTACGTGCCAGCACGCATATTGTGAATTGTAAAATAGCCATCATTGTCGGAACGAGTAACACGAGCAAAAGGATGCGTAGTCAATGCCGAATCTGAATGATCGCTATGTATACCTACCAGTATCTCTGGTATAGGATTTAAGTTTTCCGCATTATATACCCTACCTGATATTGCTAGCGAGTCTATTACATCACCTGTAGAAAAAGAGTATACATATCCTTCAAGTGGAACTTTTTCGTTATAATCGCAAATAGCTGCACCACAATCAATAGTATAGGTAGTAGAGTCTATCAGTTCCTCTAGAAAAACGAACGATAGAGTCTTTCCAATAGCTTTCACTTCAGGAGGTGTCTGTTGAGGTGGCGAAATAAGCACATTCTTCTGTACATCTACGAGTTGGATATATTCATCAAATTGCACTTCAATACGTTTCGCCCCGAAATGCAAACTACCATTTGCGGGCGATTCTTTCACTACTGATGGGGGGATAGTATCACGAGGACCACCCTGCGGACCTGAGCCACGATTAGCACATGCAGAACATACCAACATGGCAATAACTGACAAATATATAAGGTAAGAACGGAGTGTCATTGTTTATCGTTTAGGATTTAGTGACTGAAGAGAATAACCTTGAGATTGTAGCCATTGGATAACTAGTGGCAATGCCTCCAGCATTCGATCTTTTGATTTAAGCGAGTCGTGAAATGTAATGATGCTACCATTGCGCACATAACGTTGCACTACCGATAGTATATGCGCAACATCATATTGCGGATTATAGTCATGGGTCAGCACATCCCACAAATATATTGTATAACCCATTTTACGCAGTTCCTTTTTCTGCGAATACGCCATCCTACCATGTGGTGGACGAAACAAAAAAGTATGCAGTATTACTTCTGCATTTTTTACATCCTCCAAATAAGTAGATGTACAAGTTTTAAAACCCTTAAGGTGGTGATAAGTATGATTACCTATAGCATGTCCTTCCTCACGCACTCGGGCAAGCAATTCGGGATAACGCTCTGCATTCTCCCCCACCATAAAAAATGTAGCCTTCGCATCATACTGCGAAAGCACGTCTAACACCTGCGGAGTACACTCTGGAATAGGACCATCATCGAAGGTGATATACACCACCTTCGATGATGGATTCATTCGCCACACAACCCCTCTATAAAGGCGTTGTATCCATGTGGGAAACTGGTATAATAGTGGCCAATAAATCATTGGTTATCAGTCGCCCCATGCTAACGCAGAAGCACCTAGCACTGCAGCATCAGCTTCTTTGAGATCAGAGAAGAGCACTTTCACTTTACCTCTCCACAATGGCAATACATTCTCGTTCATTGCTTTTTCTACAGGATCCTTAATCCAATGACCAGACTTGGTCAATCCACCAAACAAAACTATTGCCTCTGGTGCACTAAAAGCTATGAAATCTGCCAATTGCTGACCTAGGATAGTACCTGTGTAGTCAAAAATCTCTTTTGCCACCTCGTCTCCTTGCTCGGCAGCATCGTACACATCTTTTGAAGTGATGACATCAATGTCAAGATTGCGTAGCACAGTCTCTTTGGTGGTAGAAGAGATAATCTCTTTAGCGGTACGCGCTACGCCAGTAGCCGAAGCATATGCTTCCAAGCAACCCTTCTTACCGCAGTTGCATGGACGACCTGCTTCCCCACGAACAGCACAAGTGTGCCCCAATTCACCAGCAAAACCATCGTGACCATACACCACTTTGCCATCCACTACAATACCCGAACCAACACCTGTACCCAAAGTAATCATGATGAAGTTTTTCATACCCTTAGCCGCGCCATAAGTCATCTCGCCCATAGCTGCCGCATTGGCATCGTTGGTAATCTTACACGGAACACCAAAGCGATCAGTCATGAGTTGTGCGAACGGAATAGATTGCCAAGGCAAGTTCATAGCGCCCTCAATCATACCAGTATAGTAGTTGCCGTTTGGTACACCAGCACCAATACCGCGAATTAAATCCATACCGCCTACTGAATCAACGATTTTGATTGCTTCATCGTACAGCGCATTGACGTAGTCGTTGATGTCGGGATAAGCTTGTGTTTTAATGGAAGTGCGTGCCAACACATGGCCACGTGCATCTACAACGCCCAATACGGAGTTTGTTCCACCCATATCAAGGCCAATAACATAAGGTTTTTGCATAATATCTTTTCTTTAAACTTTATAATTTTTATTCTAGTTTAGACTTTCCATCATACTACTCTGTAGGAATATCCTTATTCACATTCTTGCTACCTACGAGTGCATAGAAAAGAATGTAAGCCGTACAAACTAATACTACAATATAGCTCATCTGGAAGTTACCAAAAACGTCAGCCAATTTGCCTTGCAATGGAATCAAGATACCACCACCACATACCATGGTCATAAATGCACCAGAAGCGATAGAAGTATATTTACCTAGTCCCTCAACGGCCATATTGAAAATTCCGCCCCACATTACAGATGTACAAAGTCCTACAAGAATCAAAGCGAAAACACCTACTGGTACTTGAGCTGTCATTATCGTGAGAGTTGCCCAGTCAATACCCGGCATTTTCACCATTACATCGGTTGGTAAGAACATGCCTAGTAACACCAATATCAAGCACAAAACAGATACGCCTGTGATTTGTGCACGACTACTCACTTTACCGCCAATCATTCCGCCCAACAAACGGCCAACCAACATCAGCAACCAATATACAGCTACTATCATGCCTACAATACTTGCATTAATACCCAAACCAGGAGTAGTTGCATCAGGAGATGTAGTAAGATATTGCATAACATATGTAGGAACACCAACCTCTACACCCATATACAAGAAGATAGCCAGAATACCCAAGTTGAAATGGCGGAAAGAGAATGCACTATATTTCTTATCTTTCGCTTTATCTCCTTCATTCTCCTGTGCTGGTTCTGGTATCTTTACAAGGAGCAATACTAAGAAGGCAAAAGCAAATACACCTAATGCAATCATGAGGGCAGGAGTTGCATCGGCAATTTGTGCCTTAGTTGCATCGGCGATCAAACTACCCATAATAATCGTCACCAACACAGCAGCTAATGAGTTACATACACCACCAAATTGCACCAATTGATTACCCTTATTGCCACCACCACCGAGTGTATTAAGCATAGGATTAACTACGGTATTGAGCATACACATACAGAAACCAGCAGTAAAAGCACCCGCAAGATACACCCAGAAACTTTGGATAGCTGCCCAACCAGACATATATTGTAGAAAAACACCGATAAAACCGATTAAAATCGCAACTAATGCTGTCTTGCGATAACCAATTTTCTTGAGTAACATTCCTGCAGGAATACCCATCGCTGCATATGCAATAAAGTTAGCAGCATTACCCAATTGAGCTGCAAAATTAGACATAGCAAAATTATTCTTTACAATCACAGCCATTGGATTGCATAGGTTAGTAACAAATGCAATCATAAAAAATAGAAGATACATCACCACTATTGGCAAGATGTTTGATTTTTTGTTTGTCATAGTACGTAAATTATTTAGTTGTTATAATATATTGTTTCATAGATTCTTTTCCAAGAATAGCATGATTCGATGATGCAGGTGAGCATAGTTAGCAGGCTTCCGAATAGAATGGTTATCATCCACATAGAACTGCATTTCAAACTGTTTTCCCGCTTGTACCAACGCATCTACATAAAGCAAAGAGTTTTGTGCATGCACATTATCATCAG
The DNA here is from genome assembly GCA_045531475.1 of Paludibacteraceae bacterium. Classification (GTDB taxonomy): domain Bacteria; phylum Bacteroidota; class Bacteroidia; order Bacteroidales; family Paludibacteraceae; genus Colicola. The sequence goes on along the minus strand of JAZSEB010000010.1, from coordinate 11,209 downwards.
CCAAACCATGTACCAACAATAAGTTACCTGTCAAACTGCCAGCCATTTGCATTAAATCAGTACCATCATAACCAAACTCATTCACTTGTGGGCGACGCATGAATCGCTCTGTATATGCAGAGTCATATAATCGCCATGACGTAACAGGGGCAATCGCAATACCACACTTCCAGAACTCACTATTTCCATCTTTCGTAACGCCTTGTTTACTTAAACACATTAGCGTTTGATATCCGCCATAACTCCATCCGCAGATAGCAATACGATTCGTATCCACATAAGGAAGAGTCTGCAAGTATTGCGCTGCACTCATCTGATCTTCAGCCTCTTTTACGCCCAACTGCATATACGTAGCATTACGCCATTCGCGTCCTCGAGCGCCCGTTCCGCGGCCATCTACACATACTACCAAATAACCAGCATCCGATAGACTATAGCCAAAACGCTTGCGCCAATTATTGAGCACACGTTGACTAGTAGGACCACTATATTGCAGCATCACCACAGGGTATTTCTTCTTAGCATCAAAATCCTTAGGCATTATGCGCCATGCATTGAGCACATCACCACGTTCAGTAGTAATGGTAAAGAACTCTTTTTCATTAACGCCTAGAGCCTGCCATGCACGTAAGATGGAGTCGTTATCTAGTAGCACCTTACCTTTTGCCTCGTCGGTTTCTCGTACCATCGCCTCACACAAGGTATAGCGATGTGGTATTGTCGTACTATGATAACAGTCTATATATCTACGCATATCACTTGAGAAACGTAATTCGTGGGTACCTTCACCTTTGGTGAGTTGTGTAGTCTGATTCTTTTTCACATTTAATGCATAAGCATGGCGCGTCATCGGTGTTGGTGCAGCTTGATAATAGAGCACTCCTGCTTTTTCATCATAACCATATACTTTCGTCACATCACGTTCTTCTGGAGTCAGCAATTTTTGCTCTAAACCTTGTGAAGAATACATATACGCTTGCACATAACCACCCTTCTCACTTACTACAATCACACGATTATCACTCAACCATTGCCATTCGTCAAAGAGCTCGTAATTTACAAAATATCTCTTACTCTCTTCCTTATAGAAAGGATGGCACACTGTAGACTTAGGATTAGCTTTCAGCACATCCATTCTATTCTGATCGCGATTCAAATGTAAGATTACCAAATCGCTAGTTGGTTGTTCATCTTTCTTGGCAGGCTTCGATAGCTGCGTCCAACGAATACGTGGCAGATAACCATCCATACTCTCTGGTACTTGCATCGTGCGTATTGTTTTGTAGTGAATGTCGTATACGCAAACACTCGCTGTTGCATTCTGTTCTCCCGCCTTTGGATAACGCAAACTGTGCAACACCGGATACAATCCATTCTCACTATTGTTCAAATACGTCTGCCATTCAAATACTGGTACATTCGTCTCATTCAGTCTAACAAAAGCTACTTGTTTGCTATCTGGAGAGAACGCAAAAAGACATGTCACTCCAAACTCTTCCTCATACAGCCAATCGGATATACCATTAAAGATTTCAGTATTATCATCATTAGTAACGGCTACCTCTGTTTTAAAATCCACCTTGTAAATATACAAGTTATTATCCGCTTTGGCATATACCACATACTTACCGTTAGGTGACATCACTGCATCGCGAACAGGAGCATCACTAAGCATAATGGTATCTCCTTTTTGAGTATCCAATAGATAGTAGTTCGCAAAAAACGAATGTCGAAATAGTTTCTGTTCGTTCTTATATTCCAAACGATACCTATCACTTTGCACCTCTCCATCTTCCCTTTCCAACACACTATCCATCTCTGCCAAAGACATAGTCTTAGCATTATATCCTTGCATAATATCCATTAATCGATCAGCATATCCATATATGCTTACCGATAACAAGATGATAAAAAATAAAAAACGATACTTCATCACAATGTATTAAAAATCGTGCAAAGGTACAACAAAAAATGCACATTTGCAAGCAAATGAGCAAAAAGTTTTCTTTTAAACGAACTTTACATGCAAAAGTTTATTGTATCAACAACCATTTCTTGCCATTCGCGATATGCAATTCATGGTTACCAAAATAGAATATATATTCTGTATTTTCTCCGTTGAATTCGGGGACAATCACATTCTCCACATCATCCATCTTACCAAATGGCCAGGTAGTAAATACTTGTTCTTGCATGGTATATAGCCACATACCATCGTTTTTCAGCATTTCTAAGGCCACTTTAGCCGGATACACCACAATTTTATCATATGAAGCGTCAGCACCACGACCAAAGAACATTAAATAGCATTTATTATCATACATATGGTATATCCCTAACGAGCCATCCTCTAGTACCCTATAATTCCACTTCGATAAATCTGCGCATAAAATCCTGTCATCCCAACCGATGAATTCATGGGAAGCAACATGCTCTATCGTCAAAAGGCTATCTTCCAAAAACGTCAATGTATACATCATTTCTGCATCCAATCCACCTTGCAATACATACCCATCTTCACCAAATAGAATCTCTACTTCATGCGTTGCCACCACCTCATCATTCACACCACCTATCATAGCACAACTCCAATAGGCATTCACCAAAACATAATCCCCTGATACATAATCTTTCACGGGAACTTGTTTCTCAGCATTGGAATATACCGCCCATAACTTACAATCTGATTTAGGGTAATAGCGTTCACCCACAGCATATAATTTAGGACAGGTATCCGCTTCTTCCACCTCTTTCTCGCTCCAACCCAAAAAACGCCATTCTAATGAGTCCTTTCCCAATGGCAAAACCACACCATCTCCGGGAGATTCTTCCGATGAAGGCGGAGGATTTTCACCAAAACCCAACACATACTGTACCTCATATGCCTCTGGTTCTGCAGGTGTATAATGAAACGTATATGAATTAATATACAAACTATTTTTACTAGCTTCAATCAGCAATTTTATCTCCTCACCGGCACCAACTTTTGCCCCAATACGTCGAGAGATATCTACCCACTCATTCGTAAAACTACCATTCCAATCCACATGCGCAAAATCCGTATCACCAATAGTCCATACTTCTTGTTCACCAATACACATCTGTAAACTTCCAGCACCCGCTGACTTGTTCGACCGCATATTCAACGTCACGGAATCAATAATACAATTATCCATCCCTAGCACTTGTAGCAGGGTGTTATTACCCGCAGTCATCTGCCCTTTCTGACCTGTAATACCAGAACGCTGATAACTAACTTCCATTCCTTCAGGCACTACTCCACTCGCTTCTACACTACTAGAAGATGTTACCGTAAAACTCACACTGAGTATTGAAATGAGCAATCCAATTATCATTTTTGTTAAATTTTCCGCAAAGGTACAAATAAATTTGTATATCTCAAAAAAAAATAGTAATTTTGCGCGCTTTTTATGGATTCTTAAAAATCATGCCTTTTATCTTTGATCTAATTTTAGCGGAGGATAAGCGGATGATAAGCCGAAGATACCATAAAGATAGGAAGCAGAAAAAGCAGCAAAAATCTTAATAAAAACAATAAAAAACTAGTAACATCATGCAAAAGATCCAACTGAAACGTGGTCTGGACATCCCATTTGATGGAGCAGCAGCCCTCACACTTGGTAGTGTGAATCGTCCTGCGGTCTTCCACATCGTCCCAGACCATTTCGCTGGCGTGACCCCCAAACTCTTGGTCCGCGAAGGCGACAGCGTGAAAGCAGGTTCTCCCCTCTTCCACGACAAGGCATTTGCTGAGATGCTCTTCACATCGCCTGTTAGCGGTAAGGTGGTAGCCATTGTACGTGGCGAACGCCGCAAGGTGATGTCTATCGACATCGAAGCCGATGCTACGATTGAGTATGAGACCTTCGACCTCAAGCAAGACGCTAAAACCCTCTTGCTACAATCAGGTCTTTGGGCACTCATTAAGCAACGTCCTTACGATTGCATCGCTCTCCCAAGCAAGCAACCTAAGGCCATCTTCATCTCTACCTTCGACACTGCTCCTGTAGCACCAAACTACGAGTGGGTTCTCAATGGACAAGGTGCAGTGCTGCAAGCTGCGGTAAATGCACTCGCTACCATCGCACCTGTGTACGTAGGTATTAAATGTTGCGCAAGCGCACCTGTTTTCCGTGGCTTGACCAACTGCGAGAAATACGAGGTTAAAGGTCCTCACCCAGCAGGCAACGTAGGTGTACAAATCAACCACGTGGCTCCTATCGCTAAGGGCGAGACCGTTTGGACCATCAACATCCAAGACCTCGCGCTCATCGGTCGCCTCTTTACTAAAGGTATCGTGGACATGCAAAAGAAAGTGGCTCTCACAGGCCCTCTCGCCAGCGGTGCACAATACTACAACGTATTGCCAGGCATGCCACTCAGCGCAATCTTCACCAGCAACATCTACAAGGGCTGCAACGCTCGCCTCGTAGCAGGTAACGTGCTCTCTGGCCACCAAGTATGCGCTGATGAGATGGTTAGCATCTACGACAACCAATACACCGTACTCCCTGAGGGTGACGAGACCCACGAGTTCATGGGATGGATCATGCCTCGCTTCAATAGCTTCAATGCGGGCAAGACTGACCCTGCGAAGATGGTCAACAACTGCGTGACCGAATGGCTCTTCGGTAAGAAGAAATACAACTGGGACGCTCGCCTCAAAGGTGGTCGCCGTGCTATCATCGTGAGCGGTGAGTATGACAAAGTATTCCCAATGGATATCTATCCTGAGTATTTGATCAAGGCAATGATTGCTGGCAACCTCGACAGCATGGAGCAACTCGGTGCATACGAAGTAGCACCAGAGGACTTTGCGCTCTGCGAGTACGTATGTACAAGTAAGATGCCATTGCAAGCTATCGTTCGTGCCGCATTGGATAACTTAAAAAAGGAGATTGAGTGATGCTAAAGAAATTACATAACATAGTAGAGAAACTTCGCCCTACCTTCTCAGAGGGTGGCAAGTTGTCCGCGCTGCACTCGTTGTTTGACGGTTTTGAGACTTTCCTCTTTACCCCAAACACCACCGCTAAGCGCGTAGGTTCGCAGATCCACGACGGTTCGGATAGCAAGCGAACCATGATCCTTGTGGTAATGGCACTCGTTCCAGCACTGCTCTTCGGTATGTTCAACGTAGGTTACCAACACTTCCTCGCTACTGGCGAGTTGGTGCGTGGCGCTATGACTTGGGCATTGTTCTGGAAGAGCTTTGGCTTTGGTGCGTTGGCTGTGTTGCCATATATCATCGTTAGCTATGGTGTAGGTCTCGGTATCGAGTTCACCGTAGCACAATGGAAGAAAGAAGAAATCCAAGAAGGTTTCCTCGTATCAGGTATGATTATTCCTCTTATCGTGCCAATCAACACTCCTCTCTGGATGGTGGCTGTGGCTACTGCTTTTGCGGTAATCTTTGCAAAAGAGGTATTCGGCGGTACAGGTTACAACATCTTCAACGTCGCTCTCATCGCGCGCGCGTTCCTCTTCTTTGCTTATCCTACCCACATGACTGGTGACAAGTGCTTCGTTCGTACCGAAGGTACTTGGGGCTGGGACAACGGACAAACCCTCGTTGATGGTTTCTCTGGTGCTACCCCACTCACCCAAATCGCTACTTCTGCTGAGGCTAACCTCATGCCAGTGGACTTCTGGACTGCCTTCAACGGTCTTATCCCAGGTTCGATTGGCGAGACTTGCTGCTGGGCTATCTTGCTTGGTGCTGCGTTGCTCATCGTAACTGGCGTAGCAAGCTGGAAGACCATGCTTAGCATCTTCGCTGGTGGTGCACTCACCGCTTGGCTCTTCAACCAATTTGGTGCAGAGACTGCTGCGGCTAACTACCCATGGTACATGCACCTCGTTACAGGTGGTTTCATGTTCGGTGCTGTCTTCATGGCAACTGACCCTGTTACCTCTGCTCGTACTGAGTGCGGTAAGTGGATTTATGGTGCATTGATCGGTTTCATGGCTGTAGTGATCCGCGTACTCAACCCTGGTTATCCAGAGGGTATGATGCTCGCTATCCTCCTCATGAACGCTTTTGCTCCACTCATCGACTGGTGCGTAGTGCAAGTGAATATTAAGAAACGTATGAAACGCGCTAAAATTTAATGAATATGGCACAGAAGAAATTTGTATGTTCCGTTTGTGGCTATGTTCACAACGGCGATAAGGCACCTGAGGTTTGCCCACAATGCAAACAATCTGGCGTCTTTGTAGAAGAGAAGAAAAAAGGTTTGGATACCAACAGCAACGCATACACCATTATCTATGCTACTATCATCGTAGTTATCGTGGCTGTGATGCTCGCTTTGGTAAGCCAAGTGCTCAGCCCTCGCCAAGAGGCTAACCGCTTGCTCGACCAACAAAAACAAATCCTCGTAGCCCTCAACCAAAACTACGACAACACCGATCCTGCTACATTGTATCTCTCATTGGTAAACGATACCATCGACGTGAACGGTGCTCCTGTATTTGTAGCTAACATCGAGGGTAATACCAAGTACGTACTCAAGCTCCACGGTGCTGGTCTTTGGGGCGGTATCGGTGGTTATTTGGCTTTGGATGCTGATAAGAACACTATCTACGGTATCAACTTCAACCATGAGTCTGAGACTCCAGGTTTGGGTGCTGAGATCGTAACAGAGAAGTTCCGCAGTCAGTTCCCTGGCAAGCATATCCGCAATGCTGCTGGCGAAGTAGTATCTGTGGCTGTGTTGAAAGCAGGCAAAGTGGCTGATGGTCAAGAGCAAGTAGATGCCCTCTCTGGTGCAACTATCACTTGCGATGGCGTTAGCACCATGATTGCTACCAACCTCGCTGAGTATGCTGAATTCTTGAATGAAGATTCTAACGTATATGTAAAAACTGCTTTTGTTCTTTTGGACGGAGTTGTTTACGAAGGTGACCTTGATGCTATTGATCCTAATACCATCGAGCATATCACCGTATTGAAGGACTCCGCTGCTATTGCGACCTATGGTGAGGCTGCTAAAGAAGGAGCAATTGTAATAACAACTAAAAAGTCGGAATAAGTTATGGCATTATCTCAAAAAACAAAAGAGGTGTTGTTTGGCCCTCTGAACATTAACAACCCAGTGGTTGTTCAAGTGTTGGGTATCTGTTCTGCATTGGCTGTGACCGTGCAACTGAAGCCAGCGTTGGTAATGGGTATTGCCGTTACTATCATCGTGGCTATGGCGAACGTAATTGTATCACTCATTCGCAACACTATCCCAATGCGAATCCGTATTATCATCCAATTGGTGGTAGTAGCAGCGTTGGTAACTCTCGTAAGTGAGGTGCTGAAGGCTTTTGCTTATGATGTGGCTATGCAATTGAGTGTATATATCGGTTTGATTATTACAAACTGTATTCTCATGGGACGTCTTGAGGCGTTTGCTATGACCAACAAAGTGTGGGATTCTTTCCTCGATGGTCTGGGCAACGGTTTCGGTTATGCTATCATCCTTGTGATTGTAGCATTCTTCCGTGAGTTGCTGGGAGCTGGCACTTTGCTTGGTTTCCGTATCATACCAGAGAGTTGGTATGTGGCTAACGGAGGATTCTATGAAAACTGCGGTATGATGATGATGCCAGCTATGGCACTGATTCTCGTAGCATGTATAATCTGGGCTCATCGTGGCTATAATAAAGAGTTGAAGTAATATGGAACACGCTATTAGTTTATTTGTTCGCAGCATTTTTGCTGACAACATGATTTTCGCATACTTCTTGGGTATGTGTTCATACTTGGCTGTGTCCAAGAATGTAAAAACAAGTGCTGGCTTGGGCGTAGCAGTCATCTTCGTGTTGGCTATCACCTTGCCTGTAAACTACTTGTTGCAAGTGCATGTGCTCGACCCTCTGGGCTTGGGTTACTTGTCCTTCATCCTCTTTATTGCGGTGATTGCAGCTATCGTGCAACTCGTAGAGATGATCGTGGAGAAGTTCTCTCCATCGCTCTATGCTTCGCTCGGTATTTTCTTGCCTTTGATTGCAGTAAACTGCGCTATCATGGGTGGTTCGCTCTTTATGCAACAACGTATCTTGCTCGAGCCAGAGAATGTGAAAGCGATTGCTAACCTCGGTGATGCGTTTGCTTACGCATTGGGTTCTGGTATCGGATGGTTGCTCGCTATTGTCTGCCTCGCTGGTATCCGCGAGAAAATGGAGTACAACGACGTGCCACGTCCATTACAAGGCTTGGGTATCACCTTCATCGTAGTAGGTCTGATGGCTATGGCGTTTATGTGTTTCAGTGGTTTGAACATTTAATAGGAGGAAAGAAGTATGAATATGTTAGCAATTTTATATTCTGTAGGAGTTTTCCTTGCTGTGATTCTCCTGTTAGTAGTGATTCTTTTGGTAGCTAAGAAATACCTCGTTCCTTCAGGCGACGTGAAAGTGGTTATCAACGGTGATAAGGAATATCATATCCCTGCAGGTGGTACCTTGCTTGGCGCTATGGGCGAAGCAGGCGTACACTTGCCATCTGCTTGTGGTGGTAAGGGTTCTTGCGGTCAATGTAAATGCCAAGTGCTCGAAGGTGGTGGCGAGATCCTCCCTACTGAGACGGTTCACTTCACCCGCAAACAACAAAAAGAGCACTGGCGTCTTGGTTGCCAAGTGAAAGTGAAAGGCGATATGCAACTCAAGGTGGACGAGTCTGTGCTCGGCGTTAAGGAATGGGAGTGCACCGTTATCAGCAACCGCAACGTGGCTACTTTTATCAAGGAGTTCAAGGTGCAATTGCCTCCAGGCGAGCACATGGACTTCGTGCCTGGTTCGTATGCACAAATCCTCATCCCTGAGTACGATATCGATTACAACAATTTCGACCGCGAGTTGATTGGTGACTTGTATGTCCCAGCATGGGAGAAGTTCGGACTCTTTGGCTTGAAGCAAAAGAATACTGAGGCAACTGTGCGCGCATACTCTATGGCTAACTACCCAGACGAGGGTGATATCATCACATTGACCGTGCGTATCGCTACTCCTCCATTCAAACCAAAAGAGCAAGGTCCTGGCTTCATGGATGTACCTTGTGGTATTGCTTCTACGTATATTTTCAACCTCAAACCAGGTGATAAGGTAACGATGTCAGGTCCTTATGGTGACTTCCACCCAATCTTCGACAGCAAGCGCGAGATGATTTGGGTAGGTGGTGGTGCTGGTATGGCTCCATTGCGTGCACAGATCATGCACATGTTGAAGACTTTGCACACTCGCGACCGTGAGATGCACTATTTCTATGGTGCTCGTGCTATTGATGAGGTATTCTTCATGGAGGATTTCTTGGCATTGGAGAAGGAGTATCCTAACTTCCATTTCCACTTGGCGTTGGACCGTCCAGATCCTAAGGCAGACGCTTTGGGTGTTAAATATACCGCTGGCTTCATTGCCCCAGTCTTGGGCGACACCTATCTGAAGCAACACGACGCTCCAGAGGACATCGAGTACTACCTCTGCGGCCCTCCTATGATGGCAAAGACAGTGCTTGATCTCTTGCACTCATTGGGTGTAGAGGATGATATGATTATGTTCGATAACTTCGGAGGTTAATCCGAAGGATTTAAATAAAACAAGGGGCTTAATGAGTCCCTTGTTTTATCATTGTGTCATTAAATTCATAGACAATGACTTTATACGAATACATAGAAGAACATATTTTGCCACGATATGCTGATTTTGACAAAGGGCACCAAAGAGATCATGCGGAGAGTGTGATTCAAGAGAGCATGGTGCTTGCCAAAGAACATGGAGCAGACTTAGATATGGTATACACCATCGCCGCTTTCCATGATTTAGGACTGGAAGTCAATCGCGAACTGCATCATATCCATTCGGGTGAGATATTGATGGCAGACTCCATACTGCCACAGTTTTTCACCAAAGAGCAACTCTGCACCATGCGCGATGCAGTGGAAGACCATCGGGCGAGCAGCAAAAATGCACCACGAACCATCTATGGTGCCATCGTGGCAGAAGCCGACAGGCATATTGACCCCGAAACGATACTGCGACGCACCTTGCAGTTTGGCATGAAGCAAAACCCCAATGCCGACTTCGAATGGCACTTTGAGCGGGCATATGAACACATGCTGGAGAAATACGCCGATGGTGGATATATGCGCCTTTGGCTTCACTCGAAGCGCAATATAGAAGGGCTAACTGCACTCAGGGCCATCATTGACGATAAGGAATATCTGAAAACTATTTGTAAACGAATATTTCAAACATTATAAACTATGTCTAAAATCGTATTTATCACAGGAGCGTCATCTGGTATCGGTGCAGCTTGTGCACGCAAGTTTGCCAAGGAAGGCTATACCTTATTATTAAACGCACGTAGCGAGGATAAATTGCAAGCGCTCAAAACGGAGTTGGAAAATGCTTATAGCACAGATATTTTGCTATTGCCATTCGATGTGCGTGACCGTGAGGCAGCTGCGAAAGCATTGGCCACCCTACCCGATTCCCATCAAGCGATTGATGTCTTAGTAAACAACGCGGGCTTAGCACTCGGTATGGATAAAGAATATGAAGGCACAGAGGAGAACTACGACACGATGATTGATACCAATATCACTGCGCTACTGATGATTACGCGATTGGTAGTGCCTGGTATGGTAAAGCGCGGCAAGGGACATATCATCAATATCGGTTCGGTGGCTGGCGATGCGGCTTACCCTGGAGGAAGCGTGTATTGTGCGACAAAAGCCGCAGTGAAAGTGCTGAGTGATGGATTGCGTATGGACTTGGTAGATACACCGTTGCGTGTGACAAATGTGAAGCCAGGACTAGTAGAAACGAACTTCAGTGTGACTCGCTTTGCAGGTGATAAGGAGCGCGCTGATAAAGTATATCAAGGCATTAAACCATTAACAGGCGAAGATATTGCGGAAGTGGTCTATTTCGCTGCCAGTGCCCCAGCGCACGTACAGATAGCCGAAGTGCTTGTGCTGGCTACGCATCAAGCTAGTGGAAGTTTGGTTTATCGTAGTTGATATATAAATTGTCGAACATAAAAATGGGCTGCTCATTGGAGCAGCCCATTCTCTTTATTTAATCACGAATGATTATTTTACAGTAGCACCGAGAACGTTGTACTCTTTATCATTCTTGATGATAATGAGTTGACCGTTCTTAATCATCTTAACAGGTTTTGCATTAACCTTAACATTCT
>JAZSEB010000023.1:0-88253 GCA_045531475.1 Paludibacteraceae bacterium | reverse complement strand
TGCTACTGATAACGGCAGGATGTTGAAATTCTCCTGTAGCATGATTGTCGCTCCAAGCATTGCCGAGAGGGTAAAGATAACCCACCCGGGTTTCTGCATGGCGTGTGGAAAAAGCATTGTTTTCATAATCTTTCTCTTTTTGTGAAATGACGGCGCGAGTTTGTATTTTACAATTGGCTGTCTTTTCGGGTTAAACTTCAAAACATTGTGTGATATCACGCTGCAAATGTAAAGCAAACTTTACACAAAGACAAGTAAAGTTGACATAAATTTTGCTTATGATATGAAAAATCTTTTCTCTCTTTGCAGTGTGTTTGTTGTGCTTTTTTCATAATTTTGCATTCTAAAAACTATGGTGTTATGAGTACAGTTGCTGTTGATAGACTTTTTACGCGTAGCTACATTTTAATGTGTTTGGCCAATTTTCTCACTGCGTTTTCTTTCTTCTTGCTCGTTCCCACGCTGCCGTTCTATCTTGTGGATACTTTCGGCCTTGAGCCTGACATCGTAGGTCTTGTGCTCTCGTGTTATGTGGTAGCGGTACTATGTATTCGCCCGTTTGCAGGATTCATAGCTGACATGTTTCCTCGCAAGAAGGTATATGTATTGTCTTACATATTCTTTGCTGCAAGCTTCATCGGGTACCTTTTTATGGGTAGCAGCATCTATCCTTTCATACTCCTGAGGATTCTTCATGGTTTTGCTTTTGGCGCACTCAACACTACTGGAAATACACTTGTCATAGATATCATGCCTTCATCGCGCAGAGGCGAAGGGCTAGGCTATTTCGGTGTAACAAATAACCTTGCCATGGCTTTCGGTCCAATGGTCGGCCTTTGTCTAATCTCCCGTTTCTCATACACCCATCTGTTCGTGATAGCACTTATTGCTGCCGTTACTGGCCTCATTTTCTCCATCTTTGTAAAGGTGCGCAACAGACAACCGGTGGAACGCAAGGGCGGGATGCTCTCTATAGACCGTTTCTTCCTTATCGAAGGTGTGCCGGCTTCATTGGCATTCTTTATGCTTGCCATTCCTTATGGTATGACATCGAGCTATATGGCAATATATGCCGAGGAAGTAGGGGTTGTCTCAGGCGCAAGCCTTTTCTTTACCGTCCAGGCTGCCGGCCTTATTGTATCTCGTCTTCTGTCGGGCAAAATGGTGGATAAGGGATATATAACACAGACAATATCAAAAGGTATATTCATCGCTCTTGCAGGTGTCACAGGAGAAGCAATGCTCTCGGTTGTGTCGGGATGGAACGGTGTGGCTACGTATGTACTATATTATGCGTCGGCATTTCTTATCGGTTATGGTTTTGGAACAATATTCCCGGCTTTCAATACACTGTTCATAAACATGGCTCCCAATTCCCGCCGTGCAACAGCAAATGCAACCTATCTTACCGGTTGGGATGTGGGTATAGGTGCAGGTATGCTTCTCGGCGGCGCATTGTCGCTTAACGGATACTCTTCAAGTTTCCTATTCGGCGCAATACTTGTATTTGCGGCATTGCTCTATTTCAGGGGATATGTTGCAAGACATTTCGAGAGACACCGTCTGAGATGATTATATATTGCTGTTTTGATGATAAAAAAGCCGATATCGTTGAACGGTTGATTTTTTTTGTGATTTTTTCGCCCGTTTTGTTTGCATCATGAATTTTTATTGGATATATTTGCATTGTCCTCAGTTGAAGAGGGCAATGATAGTATAGTTTTTTCTTAGTTGTTTAGTAAATGTTGGAAGTATCTCTTTGTGAAAAGGGGTACTTCTTTTTTTTAAAGAAGTACCCCTTTCGGTGAAGCGCACAGCGATTGGTCACGCGAAGCACCGATGAAATTGGTGCCGCGTGGGTCGCTGAAAAGTGCGCTTTGCCAAAAGGAAGCAAAATAAAAAAGAAGTACCCCTTTAGACGACACTTGCAGCAATAGGTCAAGCGCAGTGTGGCTGTAAGTCACACCGCTTGGGTTGCGAACAGCAAGTGGAGTCAAAAGGTTAACAAAAAAGAATTACCCCTTTCGGTGAAGCGCACAGCGATAGGTCACGCGAAGCAAACTCTCACTCTTTTCAAAGAGGGAGTACCCGAAGGGGGAGGGAGTTTTTGTGGTGCCGCGTGGGTCGCTTAAAGTGGGCTTTGCCAAAAGGAAACAAAGCAAAAGAAGTACCCCTTTTCAAACTGAAAGTTGAAAGTGGAAAGTTGAAAGTGAAATCTCTTTTTGTTATGCTGAACGTAGTGAAGCATCTCTCTCTCTAGCTTGTGCCGTGTGGGTCGCTTAAAGTGGGCTTTGCCAAAAGGAAACAAAGCAAAAGAAGTACCCCTTTTCACAACTGAAAACTGAAATCGGAAGGTGAAGACTATGGTTCATAGTAACCACCGTAACCTATGGTTGGCAAAAACTGCATTCTGTATTGGTACATGTTTTTTTCAATTACGGAAAAATTTCGTTATTTAGTGGAAATTATCTTACCGAATTGATAAAAAGTTAATTTTAAATACTACTTTTGTAAATTACCAATTTTGGGATGATAATGGAAATGTGATTCTCAAAAGAAGATACGAATTTTGTACAGTTGGAAGCAATAAATAAATTCTTAATTATATATGGAAAATAAGATTCAGGAATTGACCGAGAAAATCTACGCCGAGGGCGTGGAGAAGGGTAAAGCGGAGGCTGACCGTCTTGTTGCGGAGGCACAGGAGCAGGCTTCTGAAATTATAAAGAAGGCCAAGGCTGATGCCGCGGCTATCGTTGCAGATGCACAGAAGAAGGCTGCTGAGCTCGATGCCAATAGCCGTGCCGAGATAAAGCTCTATGGCGCACAGGCTGTAGGTGCATTGAAGTCGGAAGCAGCGACAATTGTTACCGATTCAATTGTGAAGGCTGCCGTTAAGGAGGCACTTGCCGGTGATACGGTAAAGGCATTGCTTGTGAAGCTTGCCGAGCGTTGGAGTGCAAACGAGCAGGTGGTGATATCTACAAAGGAGGGCGAAGAGTTGAGAGCTTATTTTGCCAAGAATGCAAAGGCATTGCTCGACAAGGGTGTGGAGATTAAGGAGGTCAATGGACTCAAGACCTCTTTCTCGATAGCTCCTGCCGACGGTTCGTACAAGGTCAATTTCGGTGAGGGCGAGTTTGAGGCATTCTTCAAGGCATTCCTCCGTCCTCAGATGGTTGAACTCCTATTCTCTTGATTATGAGCAATTATTATTGTATTGTAGCGGGGTTGCCCGATGTTGCTTTTGATGGCAGCAAGCCGGCATATTCCGTAGAGCGTTTCAAGGAGGAGATATATCCTGCGTTGTCGGCACGCGATGCACGCTGTGTGGATATATTCTTTCTTTCGCGCGACAATGCTAATATACTGAACATACTGCGTAATGGTGAGAATGCTGCCATTGATTCTCTCGGACGCTACACCCGCGAGGAACTGGAAGAGATAATCTCTTCTTCGCTTAACGGTGATATAAGGAACAAGAATGTTCCGTCCTACATCTACCGTTTCTTTGATTACTATGTAGCCAACCAGACGAAGGAGAATATTATATGGGAGGATGTTCTTGCATCGTATTACTATGAGTATGCATCGAAGTGTCCCAACAAGTTCGTTGCAGCCTGGTACGAGTATAACCTTAATGTAAACAATGTTCTTGTAGCAGTGTCGGCAAGGAAATACAAATACTCTGTAGCCGATGCTGTTGTAGGTGAAGGTGAGATAGCCGAGGCTCTGCGTACATCCGGTGCACGTGATTTCGGGCTTTCGGGTACTTTGGAGTATCTTGAGGAGCTTCTCCGTCTTTGCGAGAACGGTAAATTGCAGGAGCGTGAGCGCAAGCTCGACGAGATGCGTTGGAATTGGCTCGATGACAATTCGGTGTTCAATTATTTCTCTGTCGAAAGGCTGATTGTATTTCTGCAGAAAGTTGAGATACTGGAACGTTGGAGCGGACTCGATGCCGACAATGGCTTGAAACGTTATAAAGAGATGATAGCGGAACTGAAGAGTGGAATGGATTCGCTGTCGGTAGAGGTGAAATAAATAATAATAGATATAGATATGGCGACAAAAGGAAAAGTAACCGGCGTTATAGCAAATATGGTGCTTCTGGCTGTTGACGGCCCTGTAGCGCAGAATGAGATTTGTTATATAAAGACCGGTGGTGATCGCTTGATGGCCGAGGTCATCAAGATTAATGGTGCCAAGGTGTATGTCCAGGTGTTCGAGAGTACACGCCGTCTGAAGATTGGCGAGGAAGCGGAATTTACTGGCCATATGCTTGAGGTTTCTCTTGCACCGGGTATGCTCTCCAAGAACTACGATGGATTGCAGAACGACCTTGACAAGATGGAGGGCGTGTTCCTGAAACGTGGCGACTACACTAATCCTCTTGATGAAGAGCGCGTGTGGCAGTTCACTCCGTTGGCGAAAGCCGGTGACACGGTTGTGGCAGCTTCGTGGTTGGGTAGTGTAGAGGAGAACCACCAGCAGTTGAAGATTATGGCTCCCTTCGGCATCGAAGGCAATTGGACTGTTAAGTCTATTGTTGCAGCAGGCGAGTACAAGATTACTGATACTATTGCTGTGATAGAAAATGCCGATGGCGATGAGATGAAACTGAACATGATTCAGAAGTGGCCGGTACGTGTGGCTATGACCGACTACAAGGAGAAACCGCGCCCATTCAAGTTGCTGGAGACAGGTGTGCGCACAATTGATACACTGAACCCGATAGTGGAGGGTGGTACAGGATTCATCCCCGGTCCGTTCGGTACAGGAAAGACCGTGCTGCAGCATGCTATCTCAAAGCAGGCCGAGGCTGATATTGTTATCATAGCTGCCTGCGGTGAGCGTGCCAACGAGGTTGTGGAAATCTTTACCGAATTCCCCGAACTCATCGACCCCCATACAGGCCGCAAGCTCATGGAGCGTACCATTATCATTGCCAATACATCCAATATGCCTGTGGCAGCACGTGAGGCATCGGTATATACCGCTATGACTATAGCAGAATACTACCGTGCAATGGGCTTGAGGGTACTGCTTATGGCCGACTCTACATCGCGTTGGGCACAGGCATTGCGCGAGATGTCGAACCGTATGGAGGAACTCCCCGGTCCCGATGCCTTCCCGATGGATATTTCATCTATTATTGCCAACTTCTACAGCCGTGCAGGTTATGTGTATTTGAATAATGGCGAGGCCGGTTCAATCACATTCATCGGTACTGTATCGCCTGCCGGCGGTAACCTCAAGGAGCCTGTGACCGAGAATACCAAGAAGGTAGCCCGTTGCTTCTATGCCCTTGAGCAGGACCGTGCCGACAAGAAACGCTATCCGGCCGTGAACCCTATCGATTCATATTCGAAGTATATCGAGTATCCCGAGTTCAACGACTATATCTCTGGCATCATAGGCGATGGATGGCTATCGATGGTCAACGAAGCAAAGACACGCCTGTTGCGCGGTAAGGAGATTGCCGAGCAAATAAACATTCTTGGTGACGACGGTGTGCCTGTTGACTACCACGTTACATTCTGGAAGTCGGAGCTCATAGACTTTGTCGTTCTGCAGCAGGATGCATTCGACGAGATTGATGCCGTGACTCCTCTCGAACGTCAGCAGGAGATTCTGAACCTTGTGACAGAAATTTGCCGTGCCGAGTATGACTTCGAGGATTTCCAGGAGGTTACCAACTTCTTCAAGAAGGTAATCAACACATGCAAGCAGATGAACTATTCGGAGTTCAAGAGCGACAAATACAACTCTTACCGTGCCGAACTGGACAGCCTTCTTGCAACCAAACAGCTCAATTAATGATTAACGGATACTATTATGGCTACAGAAGCATTCCAAAAGATATATACAAAGATTAATTCAATCACTAAGGCTACCTGTTCGCTCAAGGCTACAGGAGTCGGTTACGACGAACTTGCAACCGTTGACGGCAAGTTGGCGCAGGTGGTGAAGATTATGGGTGACGAGGTGACTCTGCAGGTGTTCGAGGGTACCGGAGGTATCCCTACCGATGCCGAAGTCGTTTTCATGGGCAAGGCTCCATCCCTGAAGGTGAGCGATCAGCTCGCAGGACGTTTCTTCAATGCATATGGCGACCCTATCGACGGTGGCCCTGCTGTAGATGGCAAAGAGGTTGAGATCGGCGGTCCGTCGGTAAACCCGGTGCGCCGCAAGCAGCCTTCGGAACTTATTGCTACAGGTATTGCAGGTATTGACCTTAACAACACGCTTGTGACAGGTCAGAAGATTCCATTCTTTGCCGATCCCGACCAGCCATACAACCAGGTTATGGCAAATGTGGCGATGCGTGCCGAGACAGACAAGATTATTCTTGGAGGTATGGGTATGACAAACGATGACTACCTCTACTTCAAGAACCTCTTCACTAATGCCGGTGCACTCGACCGTATAATCTCGTTCATGAATACGACAGAGGACCCGGCCGTTGAGCGTCTGCTCATCCCTGATATGGCACTTACCGCAGCCGAGTACTTTGCAGTTGAGAAGAACCAGAAGGTACTTGTACTGCTTACCGACATGACAATGTATGCCGATGCGCTCTCTATCGTGTCGAACCGTATGGACCAGATTCCTTCAAAGGATTCGATGCCGGGTTCACTCTATTCCGATTTGGCAAAGATATACGAGAAGGCTGTGCAATTCCCGGCAGGCGGTTCAATCACCATCATTGCGGTGACAACCCTTTCGGGCGGCGACATCACACATGCAGTGCCCGACAATACAGGTTATATCACTGAGGGTCAGCTATTCCTACGCCGCGACAGCGATATCGGTAAGGTCATTGTCGATCCTTTCCGTTCGCTATCACGTTTGAAACAGCTTGTGTCGGGAAAGAAGACCCGCAAGGATCACCCGCAGGTGATGAATGCAGCAGTGCGCCTCTATGCCGATGCTGCCAATGCAAAGACAAAGCTGGAGAACGGTTTCGACCTTACCGACTACGACAAGCGTACATTGTCGTTCGCCAAGGAGTATTCCGACAAGCTGTTGGCCATTGATGTAAACCTTAACACCACTGAGATGCTCGATGTTACATGGGGCCTCTTCTCCAAGTTCTTCAAGCCCGAAGAGGTTAATATCCGCCAGGAACTTGTAGATACTTACTGGAAAAGGTAAAGGAGCTCTTTTTTGAATAGAAACTTTTACAAGATGCTGTTGGGGCAGTGCCCATTAACGCTATGTCCCACAGCCTAAAAATAATTGCAGAAAAGCATAATGATTGCGTTTCAATATAACAAGACATCGCTTCAGCATCTCGAGAAGCAACTGAAGATGCGAGTGAGGACCCTCCCTATCATCAAGAACAAGGAGAGTGCGCTACGCATTGAAGTGAAGAAATGCAAGGCCGAGATGCAGCAGCACGATGAGGAGTATGCACAGCAACTGGAACAGTACCGCGCACTCTTCGCACTCTGGAACGAGTTCGATGCCTCGCTGGTAAAGACGGGCGAACTCATCATAGGGCAGCAGAAGGTGGCAGGTGTCAAGGTCCCTGTTCTCGAGAATGCATCGTTCATCGTATCGCGCTTCAGTCTTTTCAACTCGCCCAAGTGGTTTGCCGACGGAATTGAATTCCTGAAGGAGATGGCAATGACCGCAATACGTCGCGAGCTGCTCGAAAAGAAACTGCGACTGTTGGAAGTCGCACGCAAGAAGACGACACAGAAGGTGAACCTTTTCGAGAAGGTACAGATACCCGGTTACCAGGATGCAATACGTAAGATAAAACGATATATGGAGGACGAGGAGAACTTGTCCAAGTCTTCACAGAAGATTCTTAAGTCGCTGTTGGAGCAGAGAGAGGAGGTGGCTGTATGATTACCAAGATGAACAAACTTACACTTCTTGTCTATCACAAGGAGTACATCGGTTTTCTTGAACGCTTGAGAGAGGTTGGCGTTGTACACATTGCCGAGCGCGAGAGCGGTAGTGTTGCCAGTCCCGAACTTGAACGGCAGTTGGCTTTGGCAAATAACTGCACCCGTGCGCTGAAGCGACTCGAAATGTGTTCGCCCGAGGAACTGCAACCGGCCGGTAATGTGGCCGATGCGTTGCCGGCAGTGGAGAGAATGGATACCTTGCTCACCGATATTGAGCAGCAGCGTACACTGTTGCAGGTGATAGAGAAGGATATGTCAACCCTCGCCCCCTGGGGCGACTTCGACTACTCCAATATCGAGAAACTGAAGGGAAGCGGCTATGAGGTGAATTTCTTTGTCGCCAATGCCAAAGGCTACGATACAGAGTGGGAGAAACTCTATAATGCGGTACCGGTGAGCGAAAAGCAGTCGCGTGTATATTTTGTGACTGTGACCCATGAAGGTGCAGAGCTTGAGTTGGATGCCGAGGCCGTTAAGTTGCCTGCAGCGTCATTGTCATCCCTGCAGAAGGAGTATGATGCAACAAAAAAACGTATCGAGGAATTCAATGAGGCTCTCAAACAACTGGCTTCCGCTTCAATCAACACCATAAAGAAGGCTCATGAGGCTATCTTGCACGACATTGAGTTCACAAAGGTATCGCTTGACGGAACAAAAGTCACAGGCGACAAACTGATGTTGCTCGAAGGTTGGGTACCCGAGGATAGTGTAGAAGAACTGAAGTCGATGCTTGACAATAGCGGTGCCTTCTACGAGATGAGGAAGGCACGCCGCGGAGACAAATTCCCGGTAAAACTGAAGAACAATGCTTTTACGCGGATGTATGAGGTACTTACCAAAATGTATGGTATGCCTAGTGAGACCGACTTTGACCCGACACCGATACTGGCACCATTCTTCTCGCTCTTCTTCGCTTTCTGTATGGGTGATGCCGGATATGGTCTCGTGCTTATAGCTCTTGGTTTCATACTTAAGAAGAAGATGAAGGACAAATTCCGCGGAATGATGAACCTGGTGATAACATTGGGTATATTCACAACCGTAATGGGTGCGCTGTTCGGAACCTTCTTCGGAATGAACCTGCTCGATTCGGACCTGCCGCAGTCGATAAAGGACTTCATGATTGCGGGAGATGTTACCATTATGGGGGCAACCTATAACAAGCAAATGATTCTGGCTCTTGGAATAGGTATAGTGCATATATCCATTGCCATGACGGTTAAGGCGATAAACAGTACAGTGTACTTCGGCTTCAAGGAGTCCCTTTCCGTATGGGGCTGGTGGCTCGTAGTTGTTGGCGGTGCAATAATAGGAACTCTGACATTCCTGAGCGTAATACCAGGCGATGTCTCCAAGTGGGTATTCATAGTTGTAGGTGGCTTGGGTGCTGTAGGCATATACATACTCAACAACCTGCGCCGCAATATTCTTGCCAATATCGGTGCCGGACTATGGGATACGTACAACATGGCATCGGGCCTTTTGGGAGATATTCTCTCGTACATCCGTCTTTTTGCCCTTGGCTTGGCCGGAGGTATGTTGGGACAGACATTCAACAGCCTTGCAATGATGGTTGTTGAGGATCAGGAGGGATTCGGTGCAGTGCTCGGTTGGATAGGTTTTGGCTTGATAATAATCTTTGGGCACATATTGAATATTGCAATGTCGTGTCTTAGTGCCTTTGTACACCCGTTGCGTCTCACATTTGTGGAATACTTCAAGAATGCAGGCTATGACGGTAAAGGTGTAGAGTACAAACCATTCAAGAAAAATGAATAAAGAAGGAGTTCCTTCCAGTTTAAAGGAAAATTCTCCCTATGCCAGAACTCATCAGTCACAGCATGACACAGGGCTTTCCCGCTTTTTTAAGAGAGAGTACAGTGTCGCCGTGAGGGAGTTTGATAAAAGCAGAGGAGTGATTGCTTAATAAGTAAAATATAAATTATAAATATTAAAAATTTAAATTATGGAACTATTTTTAGGTTATTTGGGAATGGGTCTCATGTTGGGACTCGCAGGTATTGGTAGTAGTATCGGTACAACTATCGCAGGTGGTGCAGCTATTGGTGCTTTGAAGAAGGACTCTTCAAAGTCATCAGGTTACATGATTCTTTCGGCTCTTCCTGCAACACAGGGTCTCTATGGCTTCTTGGCCTTCTTGCTTCACTCAGGTAGCGTAACTGCCGATACCGGTTTCTTGTGGTTCGGTGTTGGCCTTGGTGTTGGTATCATCTGTCTTTTCTCTGCTATCCGTCAGGGACAGATATGTGCCAACGGTATCGTAGGTATGTCACAGGGACACGATGTGCAGACAAATACAATGATCTACGCAGCTCTCCCCGAGTTCTACGCAATTCTTGCACTCGTTGCAACATTCCTTGTATAAGCCATAGGATAGCTGATGCAAAAAAATATGCAGCTCGTTTTGAGCTGCATATTTTTTTGTTCCATGCATGATTTCCTCCGATGTTTTTTTCGATATAGAATAAAGCTCTGTAATCTTTTGATTTTTGCACTGATCAGGGCCTAATAATAAAAGAAATCATTAATTTTGCCTTGAAACTTATAACCAACAATAAATACTATGGAAATACCTTTTGCAGAATCGTGGAGAATAAAGATGGTTGAACCCATCCGCAAGAGCACACGTGAAGAGAGAGAACAGTGGATAAGAGAGGCAAACTACAACCTCTTCCAGTTAAAGTCGGAGCAAGTATATATCGACTGCCTCACCGACTCCGGTACAGGCGCAATGAGCGACCGCCAGTGGGCAGCCCTTATGATGGGCGACGAGAGCTATGCAGGCTCATCATCATTCTTCCAGTTGAAGGATACTATCACACGCCTCACAGGCTTTGAGTATGTAATCCCCACACACCAGGGTAGGGCAGCCGAGAACGTACTCTTCAGCCACCTTGTAAAGAATGGCGACATCGTTCCCGGCAACTCGCATTTCGACACCACAAAGGGACACATCGAGAGCCGCAAGGCCACAGCGCTCGACTGCACCGTTGATGAAGCCAAGGATACACAGCTCGAGGTTCCTTTCAAGGGCAATGTGGACCCGAAGAAACTGGAGAAGGCACTGGCCGAGCACGCCGACAAGATACCTTTCATCATCATCACCATCACCAACAACACAGCCGGCGGACAGCCCGTCTCAATGCAGAACCTGCGCGAGGTACGTGCCATTGCCGACAAATACGGCAAGCGCGTCATCTACGACTCGGCACGTTTCGTCGAGAACGCCTACTTCATCAAGACACGCGAGGCCGGCTATGCCGACAAGAGCATCAAGGAGATAGTAAAGGAGATATACTCACTGGCCGACGGTATGACAATGAGTGCCAAGAAGGACGGTATCGTGAATATGGGCGGCTTCATCGCAACCCGTCACGAGGACTGGTACGAAGGTGCAAAGAAATACTGCATACCCTTTGAAGGCTACCTCACATACGGCGGTATGAATGGCCGTGATATGGCAGCGTTGGCTGTCGGACTCGACGAGAACACCGAGCTCGACAACATCGAGACCCGTATCCGTCAGGTGCAGTACCTCGCAGCAAAGTTAGACGAATATGGCATACCATACCAGCGCCCCGTTGGTGGTCACGCACTCTTTGTAGATGCCGATATGGTACTCTCTAACGTGCCCAAGGAGGAGTTCCCCGCGCAGACCCTTGCCATCGAGCTCTACCTCGAAGCCGGCGTCCGTGGCTGCGAAATCGGCTACATCCTTGCCGACCGTGACCCTGTGACCCGCGAGAACCGCTTCGGCGGCCTCGACCTGTTGCGCCTCTGCATCGCCCGCCGTGTTTACACCAACAACCATATGGATGTCATTGCAGCAGCGCTCAAGAACGTGTACGACCGCAGCAACACCATCCGCCACGGTGTCCGCATTGTCTGGGAAACAGAACTGATGAGACACTTCACCGTCAAGTTGGAGAGAATAGAGGATTAACGAATAGAGAAAGCGAATTAAACACTCATCCCCAAGCCCGGCCGGGCTTGGGGATGAGTGTTTGATTATATATCTTACTGCTATTGTATTTTCCCGCACATTTAAGAATATGACAGGAACAGAAATGGAAGACACAGACGATGATTCTCCATTTGCGTGAGGTGGAAGTCCCATCCAATATATCTTTGGCCACATTTGAGATGCTTTCAGGTAGCCCTGCACAGACTCATGTTGGAACAAGTGGAGATGGCTCATCATCCGATATGCCTTGGTGAGAGAAGAAGAATGATAATAATCTGACTACCCCTAGACGAAAACAGTGACATCTGGTCGCAAATAAATAAGAAAACGAACTTTTTTCAAATGAGAATTGCAGATTATCGGATATTTATTCGTTAATATGCAATTCTTTTTATAATATTGTGTTCAAAAATTGACAATTCAATAAAGTTACAACAAAAATGACTTTTATCCAAGAATTATATAAAAAGCGAAGCAATTATAGTGACCCAGACCAAGCTACTATGCAAGAAAATAGTTTGGAGAAACTATCTTCTGGTATTTACACCGAAGGAGAACGTTTTATTTTTGAGTTACTCCAGAATGCAGTTGATGCACACACAGCTTCCGAATGCTTGACTGTATCCATTTGTATACAAGATGGTTATCTTGTTTTTATGCATAATGGAGATGCCTTTACCAATGAGGATATTGAAGGCATTTGCTTTGTTGGACGCAAAGGCGAAAAAGTTAGGAATGCTAAAAAAATAGGATACAAGGGTATTGGATTCAAGTCTGTTTTTGGTATTTCATCTAAGGTCTATATTCATACTGCCAATCAATGCTTCCGATTCGATAAAGATTATTGGCGCACTTATTGGAATGAACATTGGAGCCCATCATTTGGTCCAAAGCCTGCAGATTTATCACCATACACAATGCCATGGCAAGTTATACCAATAGAGTCAGAAGTTCCAATCTGTATCGATGAGAAAAACGCAAATGTAGCAACTTATATTGCCATTGATCCTGAAGACGAGCAAAAATTAGCAGATAGCGTAAAAGGACTTATGCAGTCTTGCCGTTTTTTGATTTTCCTAAAGGATAACAATATTAAAATGTCTTTTACCTATCACGGTAATATGAAGTGTTCTATAGAAAAACGTACTTTGAATGGTGAGGTCGTTCTATATTTAAATGGGATTGAGGACAGCCGATGGATGGTGTATAAAAATAGTGAGGTACCTTTAAATCTTACAGAAGATCAAAAAAGAAGAATTGAAAAACATAAGAGCACTCCCGACAAATTAAAAAATGCCACTTCATTTGATCTTTCTTTTGCTATTGCTATAGAGGATGGCAAACTAAAAAAAGCAAACAATGCTGTGCTTTATACCTATTTGCCTACATCATATAGTTTTGGTGAGGGATTCCCGTTCCTTGTTAATGCGAACTTTATTACTGATGAAGGTCGCCAACATCTTGATACGGATGCAGAATGGAATAAAGTGCTTATCTCAAAGATTCCGGAAGAATATCTAAAGTGGGTTGCATCATTTTCAAAGAAGCATTCTAACTATTATGAAGTTCTGCCCCAAAAATCATACGGTTCCACTAATAATCTGCTTAAAACATATGAAGATGCGATGGAAGACGCTATTGAAAAAATAGCGTTCATACCATCTGCTAAATACAATATTTTACTTAAAGTAAAAGATTCTATTTTTGATAGGATGAATATATCAGAGGCGATTACGCCACAAATGCTCGTTTCTCATATCAACAGAATTTATCATCGTCAGTTTACTGGCGATGATAATATAGTTAAGAATGAAGGCAATACAATACTAAAGAGTTACGGAGTTTTTGACTTTGACAAGAAAAAGTTTAAGGATTTCTTCGAAGATTCGCTCGCAATTATTGGAATTGTTCCAGAATCAGATGCTAAACTTATAAACTTATTGTGCGTTTATCACAAATCATTAAATAGCGAAGAATACTCTGAATCTGAACATTCATTGAAAGATACAAAGTTCGTTTTGAATCAGAATAATTCACCATCTTGCCCTAAGTCACTTACTTTATATGCCCTTCAATCAACAGATTATTCTTCCGACATAGATTACATAAGTGACTCTGTATTGCAAGGTCTAGAACAAGAGTCTATCAATTGGCTTAAGAATCTTGGTGTATCAGAACCTTCAGATATTAGTCTAATTACAACAGGAAAATTATTCGAAGAAGGATATGTAACAAAAGATAATGTGATAGAAATAGGTAAATATTTCTTCAATCTTTTTAAAAAAGGTAGACTAGATTCAAGCATCTTGTCTGAATTGAGAAAGATGTCTATGCTGACTCAGAAAGGGAATCTAAAACAGGCCAGTCAACTTTATTTGTCAAATGCCTATCGCCCTGAATTGCCAGTGGAAGATTTTGTCTCGATTGATGCATTCGTTTCTGATGAATATATCGGAACTTCTTCTATCCATGAGTTGAAAAGTTTCTTGCTAGCTATAGGACTTTCCGATAATTTAGATTTATCTTTCAAAAGAATGACACGAGAGGTTGTTCGGAAAGATTATGCATGGGCAAATGATTTTTGGGTTAGTCATAATACTCAACCATATACATCACGTGCAGGTATTAACTGGGATAATCCTATTACGTCTTATAACTTGTATATATTCTCTTTATATCAGTATATAACAGAGTTTGAATTTGCAAAATTATTTTGGCCAGAGGCATTTAAAACCAAATTTAACCGGACTTCAAAAGATAGAGGTTCCGCAACATGGCAAAACAAGTTACATATTGACGATAATTTCTTTGAATGGAGCATTTCAAACAAGGCTATTATTCCAACAACACAACACAAAATGGAAATAGCTTCCAATGTATTTGTCAACCATCTTTCAGAGCTTTGTGGTACTTATCTGCCGGTAATTGACATCAATAGTGAGATACCTTTGGATTGGATCAATTTACTTCATTTAAAACAAAGTTTGGAGATTGAGGACATGCTTATGGTCTTGAGAAATATAAGTAAAGAATCAAACTCTGAAATTATTTCTCAAAATAAATACTTAATAACCAATATTTATTCAAAGATTGCAGATGAATTACCTCATCTCCACTCATCAAAGATAAATACCATTAAGGATTGGTCAAAGGAAAATAAAATTTTATCCAAGGGGGAAATATTTGTTTCGCCTAAGGAATTAAATTATATAACTATCGATGGTTCAAGTAGCAAAAGACAAGTTTATATTGGTAAGCAAAAAGATAGAGATGGCGTATTGAAATTGTTATCACTAATGAGTGTCAAGATTATTACAGAAGATAATGTATCGCCTACATTTGACAATGATATCCTAAATACCAACATACCTACTCGCCTCCTATCCACGCTTCCAGCTTTAGCTGTTTTAGCTCGTGATTGTAATGTGGGAAAATCATATCAAGAATGCAAAGAAATTCTTCGGAAAAAGATTGAAGATACGAAGTTTTATCAGTGCCAGAAAATCAATTTGGCTTACGATGACTCTGGTGATACTATATCAAAGATTACTTTTGCACAGGAGGGTAAATTCTATTTTACAGGAGAATTACGTCCTGCTAAGATAGAACCGTTACTTCACCCGTTATGCTCATACCTTGGAATAAAAGGTAAGGAACGTGAACTATTTGTCATCATGACAGAACCAGAATTCTCTGGCATAATTGAATACCTTGAAAATAAAGAATATGATGTAACAGACATCAAGTCTGAAATGCTTCCTATAACTACAAGTGGAGGTTCAGTAGTCTCCGTCGGAGGACAAATTGGGGGAGGTGTCGACACTGCAAAACAAATAGCCGACAACAACGAGGCTAAAGGTCTTGTTTTAGCCAAACTTAAAAATGAAGGTTTTGATGTGAGCGACATTGATTCAGAGTACTCAGTGATTAAAGGTGTAACAAGGGATGGAGTAGCATATCCTCTTGTAGTAAAAAGCTGCAAAAGTTGGGATCACAAACTATTTCTCAATCCTAATGAGTGGAGACAACTATTCAAACCTAATTCTATGTTGTGGCTACATTTAGGTAATGGTGTCGTCGCTCCAATCAAGGCTCATGAACTGTTTACATATCAAGACAAGCTTTCGCTTACATTTGATACAGTCAATCTAATGATGGATGACAGAATCAATAAAATAATGGAAGTGATGCGATACTTCAATAATGTTCATCTTGATGTGGCAACACTCAATCCAGACAAACGTAGAGCAGAACATATGGAGGAATATCTGTTCAATAACAATAATGTAGAAAATAGTGATTTAGACGATAACGTAGAATTATGATATACACTCGCAAAGAACATTATTTATTTCTTGAAGAAGAACTTCAAGCTCAAACGGATGCATTCAAACATAAATTGGACACATCTGCGTCATATTTGCTAAATGAAAGAGAAGAACTGTTTGTTGCACAGTTTGTAAAATTTGCAGATGGAGAAATTATCTTAAAGTTTAATAATAGTAGAGGAATTCCACGAAAAGGGGAATATTTATATTGCTTTACGACACCTAAAAATTTGCATAATTTTAAAGAGTGGGGAGATTTGACATATGGCGAGCTCATCAAAAAAAAGGGTTTTGCGACAGAGCTTGTTTGTATATGGCAACATTCGTTGAGAGATAACCCGCAGTATTGTCTTGTGGGATTTAGAGGAGTAGATTTGAATTTTGCAGAACATATTAATGGACATACTGGTGCGTTCCTAATATTAGGTCCAAATGTCCCTCCATATCAATATATTAGCAATTTACAAAAAATAGTCCAGCACAACAATTCGGAAACAATATCTCATTTTTTTGAAGGGAATGTAGAAGAAAAGGCGTTTATTCCGCAACCTTTTAATCAGAATGTCTCAATTACAGATTTCGTAGTTAAGCAATTATCATTAACTGATTCTGTTATCATTCAAGGGCCTCCAGGAACAGGTAAGACAACTCAAATATCAAAACTTTGTAAATATTTTTGCAAACAAGGTCTATCTGTACTGGTAACAGCACTAACAAACAGGGCATTGATGGAAGTGGCAGCAAAGGCAGATTTAGAAGATTTATTAAACGAGGGGCGGGTTTATAAAACCAAAATGTCGGTTGATGAAGCAAAAGAATTGCCTCTACTAAAAAATATAAAGCAACTGAATCCTGAAAAGGGTAATTTGATGCTATCTACATTCTTTATAACAAGTGGAGAGGCTAATAATGTTTTAGGTCTCCCTCCATTTGATATTGTTATTATGGACGAAGCGAGTCAGGCATTATTAGCGATGTTTGCCGCAGTTAAACTATTAGGAAATAAAACAATTTTTGTTGGAGACCCCAATCAGTTATCTCCAGTTATTGCACTTAATACAGATAGAATTACTCGCAGAAATTATCATTTTTATGTAAACGGGATAATATCAATTAATACAATTGAGTCAATTCCGTCATATAGCTTAACTTCAACATATCGTTTAACGCCTAGAGCAGCAGCATTTACAGGCGTATTTTATAGAAATCAACTGCAATCAGCACAAAATAAAATTCCTAATTTTGTATATGATAATTTGCCTCATGTTTTTGGCGATATCCTACATGAGCAAGGTGGTCCTTCCTTAATTAAATTAGATTTACCCTTAGGAGAAAAGAGGCCCCAATCAGCACTGATACTGTCTACATTAATTGTATCGGCATTATTATCTCAAAAGGATAAGTTACATATTTCAGTCTTATCTTGCTATGTTGACACAACGAAAGCACTACAAAAACATATATTCCAAACTATTGGAAATCATAATAACTTGTTAATTGATACGGTGTCAAGAATACAAGGGTTGACAACAGACGTTGCTATATATGTTATACCTAATACGGGGTATTCTTTTAGTTTGGATAAGAGGTTGTTCAATGTTGCAACAAGTCGAGCAAAAAGGCATACTATTATTATTTCTGATTCTAATATTTTGTCAATAAATCCAAGTTTAATAGATTCTGAAGTATTAAACTACTTATCAAAAGTAGATTTATCTAAATCTATTTATATTTCTCAAAACACAAACACTAACGCTACTCTCTTGGAAGGTACTAAACACCTCACTATTCCAGAATTGAAACAGGTTAGCGATGAAAAACCAAATATACCTGTAGATTGTGTTACAGAAAATAATTTCATAGAAACAGAAGTTCCTCATATCGGTGTGAAAGTCGTAGGTTTTGTAGATTTAGAGAAGTTTAAACCGAAGAAAAAAGTACGATCAAGCATGTATATTATTGACACAAATGTGTTTGTTGAATATCCCAATATAT
The DNA here is from genome assembly GCA_045531475.1 of Paludibacteraceae bacterium. Lineage (GTDB taxonomy): Bacteria > Bacteroidota > Bacteroidia > Bacteroidales > Paludibacteraceae > Colicola. The sequence goes on along the minus strand of JAZSEB010000023.1, from coordinate 70,023 downwards.
GTGATAAAATAGGAACAGATAACCATATATTACTTTCAGCTAAGGTTGTAGATGAATTAGATAAATTAAAAATAACACTTGACGAGGGAAGCAGGCGAAATGTAGAAAAAGCACTACGAAATATTAATCGAGCTTTAGATGCTTCAAATGTATCATTCGAAGTGGCTAATACTAATTTATTGCCTATTGATTTTAATCGTCGCTCTCCAGACAATTTAATACTATCTGTTGCATTAAAATATAAAGATGACAATCCAATTTTATTGACTTCAGATAATGGACTGCAAATAAAATGTAAAGGATTGGGTATTTCAACTATTTCATTAAAAGAATTTGTAAAGAGATAATATATGGCACTAGCAATTAACATAAACGACCTGCTGAACAAGCAGAAGATAGAATCCAACCGGATTGAATTTAAGAAGGGTTGGAACCCAGCGAGCATATACCACAGCGTATGTGCGTTTGCCAACGATTTTGATGATCTTGGAGGTGGTTACATTGTGATTGGTGTGGATACAGACGAAATAACTGGTATGGCGATTCGTCCTGTTGAGGGAATACCTACAGAAAAGATTGATGGAATTCTTCAAGATATGGTAGGTTACAATAACAAGATTTCGCCTTACTATATGCCTCGCACTAGTGTAGAGGAAGTGGATGGTAAGTCTGTGCTTGTGATATGGTGTCCGGCAGGAATCAACCGCCCATATTCTGTACCAGAGAACGTAACAGCCAAGAGTAACACAAAGGAATATTTCTATGTTCGTAGTGGCACAAGCAGTCTCATAGCCAAGGGTGAAGTTCTTGATGAACTGCGTGAGTTGGCAAGCCGCGTGCCATTTGACGAGCGTGGAAATCCAGATATTAAGATAGAGGATATTTCAACGCTGTTACTACGAGAATATTTGGTGAAGGTGGGTAGCAAACTTGCCAATGAACTATATACAAAACCTCTCGAAAGTATTTTGGAACAGATGGATTTGTATGTTGGCCCCAAGGAAAATCGTATGCTCAGAAATGTGACAGCTATGATGTTTTGTGAAGACCCAAGCAAATTCTTTAAGCGCACACAAGTTGAAGTGGTATATTTTCCTGAAGGACGATTAAATAATCCAAACAATTTATACGAAGGTCCAGTAATTAAGGGTTCCATCACACAGATAATTGACAGAACATTGGAATACCTGAATCGTATGCTTGTTATACAGACGGTGATAAAGCCAAAAGATAGTAGCAGGAGCCAAAAGTTCTTTACCTATCCATATCAAGCATTGGAGGAGAGTGTAACGAATTCGCTCTATCATAGGGATTATCGTGAATGGGAACCAGTGGTTATCACCGTAGAACCTCAAGGAATCACCATACAGAATGTAGGTGGCCCGGATAGAAGTATTTCGGCTGCCGATATTTCAAAATGCGAAATTTTGGTATCTAAGCGTTATCGTAATCGCAGACTCGGTGAATACCTTAAGGAATTGGATTTGACAGAGGGTCGAAGTACTGGTATTCCTACCATTCAGAATGTTTTGGAGAACAATGGTTCACCACGAGCAACTGTAGTTACAGACGATGAACGAACCTTCTTTAGAATAACTATTCCTTGCCATGAAGCTGCTGGAAATATTATTGCTGACATAGCCCATAAAGATGGTACACTAAAAGCTTCAAAACGAAGTGTACTCAAAACTGGACTACAAAGTGGACTCGAAAGTAGACTGCAAAGTGCACCAGAAACTGCACTACAAAGTGCACCAGAAACTGCACTACAAATTATCAATGAAATTAGGAATAACCCAAATGTAACTCTTTCTGAGATTGCAGAAAAGATTGGTATATCTCGCCGTTGGATTGCGACTAATATGAAGCATCTTCAAGATACAGGAGTTGTTAAAAGAGTTGGACCCAACAAAGGTGGTCATTGGGAAATTATAGGATAGTTTAACCGTTAAAATAGAACATAAGATGTTATTAGGACAAAAGATAAAAGAATTAAGAATGGAGAATGGAGTGCTACAAAGACAATTGGCTTCCCTCCTTGAAATTGACACCCCGATGTTTTCAAAAATCGAAAGAGGTGATAGACGTGCAAAACGTACACAAGTTATTCAAATAGCCAACTATTTCAATGTTGACGAAAAAGAACTTCTTACTCTTTGGGTAGCGGATAAAATCCTTGATGCAGTAGAGAACGAGGAAGAATTAAAGTCAGATGCAATCAAAGTAGCACAATTAAGCATTACATTGTAATTACAAAATACGGGAACTTTATGGTGTCAATTCATATAGTCCCCGTTATTTTATATCTGATTATCAGAGTAATATATTTTGCATTTCGGTTCAAGTGTGAAGCCCTGCACTGTCGCTCGCTCCACGTCCTGAGGCTCGTAGGAAATGCCCTACAAGTCGAAACGAGCAACGCAGAACCCCACGCGTGTATGTATAACAACTCCTCCAATGCCGGTATTTGCCGTTGGTGTATGGTACACCAACGGCTATACAAGTGTTTCGATAATATCGCCAGCAAATGGTCACGCTGTTCACGAATTTTTCACTTTCATCTTTTAACTCTATACTTAATTGTACTTCCTTTACTATGGTATGTATATTTTTTGCATATTCGGAAAAAATTTGTAATTTTGCAGCGAAATAGAGAGAGGGTAATCCCTTCTCCCTATTTGTTGTTATATAATAAGGTGTTTCAAGAGTGAATGCCTTGATTTTTTTGAGTATTTTTTAGTATGAAGAAGAACTTAATGCTTCCCGATTATCTTTTCGAGATCAGTTGGGAGGTTTGCAACAAGGTCGGTGGCATATATACGGTGGTATCAACAAAGGCGCGCACTCTCTCCGAGGTTGAGAGCTTGAATGCGGTTTATATTGGCCCTGATCTTTGGAAAGAGAAGCGGAATCCATTGTTTACCGAGGATAAGCGTCTATGGAACGCTTGGCGCAAGAAGGTTGACAGCGATAAACTTACTGTACGTTGCGGATACTGGGAAATACCGGGCCGCCCTAAGGTGATACTTGTAGATTACACCGGCTACATGGCCGACAAGGATGTCATTTACGGTGAGCTGTGGAACGATTTCGGTGTGGATTCTCTGCATGGCTACGGCGACTACGACGATTCTATGATATTCGGTTATGCTGTGGGCAAGGTTATCGAGAGTTTCTATAATGCCAATATCAAGAAGGGCAGCAATGTGGTTGTGCAGGCTCATGAGTGGCAGAGCGGCGGTGCTGCGCTTTACGTGAAGAAGCACTTGCCGGCCGTAGGTACTATATTCACAACTCATGCAACAAGTACAGGACGTTCAATTGCCTCTAACGGCAAGCCTCTGTACGACTATTTCGAGGGCTACAACGGTGACCAGATGGCTGCCGAACTCAATGTGGAGTCGAAACAGTCGGTTGAGAAGAATACTGCGCTGAATGTCGATTGCTTTACTACCGTGAGCGAGATTACTGCACGCGAATGCAAGCAGCTTGTAGGCCGTGAGTGCGATGTTATACTTGAGAATGGTTTCGAGAAGGATTTTGTACCGGCAGGCAAGGATTTCAATGCAAAAAGGAAGGTTGCGCGTGCAGCCCGTTTGCGTGTTGCCCGTGCTCTCACCGGTGACAATGTGTCGGATGACGCTATAATAATTGGTATAGGCGGTCGCATGGAGATGCGCAACAAAGGTATTGACCTTTTCCTCGAGTCTATGGCACGCCTTAATGCTTGTGACGGCCTTGACCGCGATGTGGTTGCCTTTATTGATGTTCCTGCATGGTCGGGCGATGCGCGCGAGGATCTTGCAAAGCGTCTTGCAAGCACTGAGAGTGCTTGGGATACTCCGTTGCCTAACCCTTATCTTACACACGAGCTGCATAACTTCTACGACGATGCCATTGCTTGTACCATTCGCAAAATGCACATAGACAACCGCAACGGCAAGAACCGTGTAAAGGTTATATACGTGCCATGTTACCTCAAGGGTGCCGATGGCATATTCAATATGGATTATTACGATGTGCTCATAGGCAACGACCTGAGCATATATCCGTCGTATTATGAACCTTGGGGCTATACTCCGCTTGAGAGTGCCGCCTTCCATATCCCCACGATAACTACCGAGCTTGCCGGCTTTGGCCTTTGGGTCAATTCGGTGCTTGGCCGTGAGGGTGAACTGGCCGATGGAGTAGAGGTTATATGCAGAAATGACAGCAACTATTCCGCTGCGGCCGAGGAAATTACAAAAACTATTTGTATCTTTGCAAAACTTTCTGAAAAGGAGGTTCTTGAGTGCCGCAAAAAAGTTGCGAAACTTGCCGAGAAGGCATTGTGGAAGCATTTTATAAAGAACTACTACATTGCCTACGATTTTGCACTTACAGCAGCCGAGGCCAGAAAGTGAAAAACGAAATATTCATTTAATTAAAATAATATGATTGCTATTAGTAACACAAACCAACCAAGTTGGAAAACTGTTAATGTTAAATCTTACATCCCCGAGCCTTTGAGGCCGCTCGAGGAGTTGTCACGTAACCTTTGGTGGGTATGGAACGAGGATGCAAAGGCTCTCTTCTCTATGCTCGATGCCGACCTTTACAAGGCTTGTGGCGGCAACCCTGTACTTCTTCTCGAGAAGCTGGGTGTTGAAAAGCTCGACGAACTCTCTAAGGACAAGGCTGTCCTTGACAAACTTGCTGATGTATATGCGGATTTCCGCAAATATATGGATGTAAAGCCAAACGCTGAGCGTCCTTCTGTAGCATACTTCTGTATGGAGTATGGTCTTACAAGCGTTCTTAAAATCTACTCTGGCGGTCTCGGTATTCTTGCCGGCGACTACCTTAAGGAGGCTTCGGACTCTAATGTAGATATGTGTGCTGTAGGTTTCCTCTATCGTTACGGCTACTTCAGCCAGTCGCTTTCGATGGACGGCTCACAGATTGCCAACTACGATGCACAGAACTTCAACCAGCTCCCTATCGAGCGCGTATATGAAGAGGATGGCATTACTCCGCTTGTAATACATGTTCCTTATATCGACTACTATGTACATGCAAATGTGTGGAAGGCAAATGTAGGCCGTGTGCCCTTGTATCTTCTCGATACAGACTTCGACATGAACAGCGAGTTCGACAAGCCTATCACACACAAGCTCTACGGTGGCGACTGGGAAAACCGCCTGAAGCAGGAGATTCTGCTTGGTATCGGTGGTATGATCGCACTTGATAAGATGGGTGTGAAGAAGGATATCTATCACTGTAACGAGGGTCACGCAGCACTCTGCAACCTCTATCGTCTTACACAGTACATCAAGACCGGTTACACATACGAAGAGGCACTTGAGATTGTACGTGCAAGTTCACTCTACACAGTTCACACTCCGGTGCCTGCAGGTCACGACTACTTCGACGAGGCACTCTTCGGCAAGTACATGAGAGGATATGCAAGCCAGCTCAACATCACATGGGACGACCTCATGAATCTTGGCCGCATTAACGCAGGCGACAAGAACGAGCGTTTCTGCATGTCAACATTCGCTTGCAACACTTGCCAGGAAATCAACGGTGTGAGCCGTCTTCACGGTAAGGTTTCAAAGTCAATGTTCGCAGGCATATGGAAGGGTTATTATCCATCGGAGAACCATGTAGGTTATGTAACCAACGGTGTTCACTATCCGACATGGGTTGCTCCGGAATGGGATGCTCTCTATCGCAAGAACTTCGACCCAAGTTTCATAAGTGACCAGTCAAATGAAGATATTTGGCATGCAATTGACAATATTTCCAACGAGACGATCTGGAATACACGCGTTGCACGCAAGAAAATGCTTATCAATTACATAAAGAAGGCATTCAGCGAGGATTGGTTGAAGAACCAGGGTGACCCGATGCGTATCGTTGATGTTGTGAAGAAGATTAACCCCGATGCACTTGTTATCGGTTTTGCACGCCGCTTCGCTACTTACAAGCGTGCTCACCTCCTCTTTACAGATCTCGACCGTCTTGCTAAGTTGCTCAACAATCCCGAGCGTCCTATCCAGTTCCTCTTTGCGGGTAAGGCTCACCCGCACGATGGTGCAGGTCAGGGCTTGATAAAGAAGATTATCGAGGTTTCACGCCGTCCTGAATTCGTTGGTAAGATCATTTTCCTTGAGAACTACGATATGGACCTTGCAAAGTTGCTCGTTTCAGGTGTTGATATCTGGATGAACACACCTACACGTCCTCTCGAGGCTTCAGGTACATCAGGCGAGAAGGCTCTTATGAACGGTGTCCTCAACTTCTCAGTCCTTGACGGATGGTGGTGCGAGGGTTACAAGCCAGGTGCAGGTTGGGCACTCAAAGAGGAGCGTACATACCAGAACCAGGAATTCCAGGATCAGCTCGATGCTGCTACAATCTATACTCTCCTTGAGAATGAGATTCTGCCAATGTACTACAACCGCAACGGCAAGGCTTACTCTGATGAGTGGGTTCAGTGCATCAAACGTTCTATTGCAGAGATTGCTCCTCACTTCACAATGAAGCGTCAGCTCGACGATTACTACAGCAAGTTCTACTGCAAGCAGGCTGAGCGTTATCACCACCTCGTCGCAAACGACTCAAAGGTTGTTCGTGAGCTTGCCAAGTGGAAAGAAGAGGTTGCAGCCAAGTGGAATGCAATAGAGGTTCTCTCAGTCGAGGGCGATACTGACTTCCTTAACGGTGCAATGTCGGCAGCCGACAAGTACAATGTCTCTGTAATGGTTGACGAGAAGGGACTTGACAATGCTGTAGCTATTGAGCTCGTTGTATTGGCACCGGATGCAAAGGGTCAGGATCAGATATTCATGACTTATCCGCTTGAGGTTACAAAGCGCGAGGGTAATGTATTTACATTCGGCGCAGAGATTGCTCCCACAAATGCCGGTGAGTTCAAGATCGCGTTCCGTATGTATCCTAACCACGATGAGCTTCCTCACCGTATGGACTTCGCATACGTTAAGTGGTTTGCTTAATTGCCCGGATATAGCAAAATACTATAGCTATGGTGCCTCGGAATATTCCGAGGCACCATTATTTTGTTACAAAATATGGCTAAAGATAAGAAAATTTCGGCTATGTGATAAAAAAGAGAGATTATTGTTTGGATAGTATGGTAATTTTGCATACCTTTGCAACGCTTTCCGAGAAAAGAAAGCTGCATGGTGGTTGTAGTTCAGCTGGTTAGAGCGTCAGATTGTGGTTCTGAATGTCGTGGGTTCGAATCCCATCAACCACCCAAGAAAATAGAGAACTTCAAGGTTCTCTATTTTTGTATATTCAGCGCATCAAGCTTGCTTGTATGCGCTGAATATACAAAAATAGATGGACATCGTCAGATGCTCTCTATTTTCTTGAGCATGATACCCCAAAGGGGATGGACGAAGCCGTTCATTGAAACGGCGAGTCAATTCCATCGCATCAAGCTTGCTTGTATGGGCTCACCTGCAAAGTCTAGGGGGCAGTATTGAGAATTACTATTCTACGTGCCTGTTCATTGCAAAAGGTAATTCGTCGCTGAAAGCGAAAGGGCAGCGTTGGGAGGCACAGTGAGCAGCCGAGCAATGCTTGGAAACAGGTGGCATGATGTTTGAGCGCAGCGAGTTCTTGCCACCCCAAGCATTGCGACAAGCAGCGAGCGGCGAGGTGTGAACCGACTGAAGAATATTGCAGCAGCTAATGCTGATGCAATTTGTGAACAAAGGAAGCACCGAATGCCGTACACGACTGCCCCGTTTTTGGTACTTTTTTAAAAAAGTACAGAAAGAACGACTTGAAGAAAATACAAGTGAACAATTAAGGTTGAGGACTGCTTTAGAATTTTACGGCGAGCGAAAGCGAGTTTTGCCCCCTATAGTTTGCCGCTGAGCCCTTGTATGCGATGAATATACAAAAATAGATGGACATCGTCAGATGCTCCCTGGATTGATTTCGGATATACATTCTGTGAAAATCACGAATGCAAGATTATGCTTGATAAGGGTGGTAATGTAACCGTTGACAGAGGAACATTTGATGTTGAATACTATGATTCAAATGGACACACCGTTCACGGATGTGTGTATATCTACCTTGACGATGAAAACATTTACAAGGAATTCGAACTGAAGGAGGATGTTCTGATAATGGAAGAGATAGGAATGGACTTCCATTTTGTGAGACAATAGGATACCTCTGCCCATATGAATGGTACCCTAATAATTATCCTCTTTATGAGGGTGACCCAAAAGTGATATACAAAAAAGCGAGCACCCCCGCTAGAATATGTTCTAACGGGGGTGTGATGCCTTAAGAAAGGACTTTTGGGTCACCATCTGTACCTGTATAGGCTTCTCAGAAAAGATATTCTGCAAAAGTGTGGTTGCCGTAGCTGTCTATGAAACCGTCGTGTTTTCTGCCGTCAATTTCAATTTCGGCATGTATGACACCCCCTACCAATGGTGTTATCACAATATCATCGCATTTGCATGGTATTATTCTCTTTCCATCACGGTTTGTAATGCCATATTTACCCCTCTTTTCTATAACTGAAAAACAGTCATCGGCTGTAGGCTTATATATCTTGTTTGTGGGTTTTGCCGATTCATTTGCATTTTTGTCAATCTCTGCCAGAATCTCCTCAGGAATCTCTTCGTAACTGCACGGTACTATTTCAACACCGTTTCTTACAACTCCATATTTGCCCTCTTTCTTAACAATAATATAGTTGACAGTGTTCTCATCGCTCAACTCCTCCGGCAGTCGGTCATATGTCGGTGCTATAACCTCTTTTCCTGTTATGTCGCAGAAGCCGGTTTTCCCATCTTTCTCAACAGCTACCGAGTTGCCTACAAAAAGAGAGTTCCATTGTTCACGGATTTCCCCGGCATATCGTATGGCATCATATTTACATGGTATAAATTCTGTGCCGTTAGGGTATAGACAACCATATTTCCCATTTTCCTTTACTATGGAATATCCGTCATAAAAAAGCACATAATCATCGTACTTGTAAGAAGTCAGTTGCCTGCCTGTATAATCATAGAAAGCAGTCTTGCCTCCCTTGGTGGCTGCTATTACAATCGAAAACAAATCGCTGAGCATTTCGTGGGTACATGGAATGACTTCTTCACCATGTTTATTGACGCATCCGGCTTTTCCCTCTCTCTTGGCATATTGCAGACCGTTATGGAACGTCCGACCAAAGTTTATAAAATCTTCAGGATTGCTGTTGTACAATTCATCGTAAAGGTGTTTGGTGATACACCTTCCGGATTTGTCAATCAGCATTCTTTTTCCATTCTTTTCTGCTGTTAGAACCCCTTCGTAGGATGTTGATATAAAATCATATTCAATTGGAATTATTATTTTGCCATTTATGTCTATATAGCCCGATTTTCCATTTTTTCTTACTTCGATAACGTCCGTGAGATATGACAAGCTTTCATATTCCAACGGTATGAGAATCTCGCCGCCAGCCTTTACCAGACCGTACATGTTGTTAAGCATTACGCAGTATATGTCGCCATCGCAATGTCTCACTTCGTCATACATTGCCGGTATTATCTCTTTGCCCGACATGTCAACGAAACCGGTTTTGCCTGTTTCCTCGTTTACAAATTCCTCACCTGCCAGTTCCTGGCTTTCCTCACCCTGGCCAAATTCATTATAGGGCTCAAGCACTCCGTAGTCATTGATATCAATTTTACCTATAGCTTTGCCGGAACGGTAGATGTAAAATGTTCCTTCGCTGTCGCAAATAATATTGTCAACATTGTTTATGTAGTTGGCGTATTTATCGAATGTATAACAGACTTTATCTGATATACCAACGATTCCCTTTGGAGAACTTATGATCTTCTCAAAGTCGCATGCAGCTTTTATGTTGCCATCAAAATCGAGGAGTCCGTATTTCCCGCCTAATTCAATGAGAAGGTTGCCGTTGTGCAGTGTAGGGTGTATTTTATACACTTTGCATGCCTGCTTGAAAGGGTCGGTTATCTTTATCGTTTCTTCATATAGGTTCACTGACTGCGCTGCAGCAGAACAGGGTAGTGCCAATGTTGCTGCCATGGCAAGGCTGTAGAGAATGTTGTGTTTTTTCATATCAACATATTTAGGTTTTTTACAATAAATATACCTGCAATTCGGGTTGTTTAAGATTACAGGCATTGCAAAAATAACAACAATTGGCAAAAGAGAAGCAAGAACAGCCTATTTAATTCATATATTAAACATTGTACCGCCCTTGTGTGATATTGCAGGGGCGGTACAATGGATGAACTTATAGCTAATTCCGTTCTTCGAGACAATAGACGTAAATAAGATCTCCGTATTCGATATACATCTGCAGTATGTCGTTTTTCTGCCGTCTTATCTTTATGTGACATCTTAACCCATCGGCATCGATGCAGCACAAGGTAAATGATATGCCGCCATTATTATCCTCATCTTCCCCCACTTCGTCATAAATATCGAATTCCTGCGGCTCTTCACTGTAGATGTTTATAATATTACGGTCTAAACTTAATGTTACCAGGCAGCGCGATGGATGCCATTCGGACCACTCGGTCCAGTACCCGTCCTGGTCTTTCATTCTGAAAGCGAAATCGGTAGAATAGAATTTGTATGTCTGTGCTTGTGTATCTACAACAAGACCAAACATAATTGCAAGCATAATGAACAACGCCTTTTTCATAGTAGAAATAATTTATAGTTTAACATTACATCAGGCATCCCAAGTCTCACACTCTACTACAAAATGAAAAGCGCAGACCACCGTCATACGCCTCCTGGCTCACCACAAGCCATAGTACACTATGAGATAGCCTGCGCTTATAGCGCACACTATCAACGTGTACTATATTAAACTCGTTCATTGTCCGAGGTGGTGATTCAGAGGCGATTGAGTTAATATTTCAAAAAAAGTCACGACGCTGCTTGACCGTCATCGCAAAGTTATATAAACTTTTCCATATTCAAAATAAAACCAAGATATTTGCCACAGACGAATTATTGCAGAACCTTTATACAGTAATATTCCAACTCCGTCGGCCACTGCGTGAAGTTCCCGAAGAAGAGGGCTGTGAAATGCAATCAGGACAGCCAATAATCATTGACTGTCCTGATTTGTTTGGTTGCCTACTTGGGTAACCACATCATGCGTTGCAAAAACAATTCTCCCTCTGTTCATTGAGGGAGTACGCGAAGGGGGAGGGAGTATTTTATGCTACACGCAACTATTACTCATTGAAACCCTCGGTAGTCGTAATAAAAAAATAAGTTCGGAGTTTTTTCCGAACTTATTTTTTTGTTACTCTCACTCGACTAGATGTGTTAATTTATTGCTGAATATTTTAACTTTATTATCAATACTTTAACACAAAGTTTTGCCTTTTGAAACGGCAACTGGTGTCAAGAACTGGTGTCGAAAGATTTTATATTATTGGTTCTATAGTGTATCCTTGTTCTTCTCCAAATTTAATTATTTTCCCTATATTGCCACTGCCAATTTCTCTTGTAAAAGCAAAAGTAATCCCATCTGCACTTACCATTAAGTTCTCTTTTTCTTCACGCCAACGCTTGTCTTTGGATTTATCAGTAGTAGTTTCTTTCCACTTTTGTATTTCAGAATACTTTTCAATACCAAATGGAATAGCATTTACAATTTCATAATAAGTAAGTTGAGGGTTATTCCTTACAAACAATTGTACTATAGCTAACGCTAAATGCCCTTTGCCATAGTTCCCATTTCCATTTAGTCTATAATGTGTGTAGTCCTTTGGCTTATTGTTACTTATTACAGGGGTTTGGGCTGGAGTGTATGTTTCTATATGTATTATGTTTGTGCAATTTTTACGTTGAATGTTTATTTCTATTTCATTTGTGATATTCTCAATATCTTCAGCACAGTATCCCTCGCTTGTCAATTTTTGATTTAATAACTTAATAAATAATTGCTTACCTTTTTCTGTTGTAAGTTCGTTGATATACTCGTTAATCTCTTTTTGTTTTTCTTGTTTTGCGATTTGTTCAATGCAAAAATTAGTAAGCTGTTCGGCGTTGAAATTTTCTTGTTTGAAAAGTTCAATAAAGTTTTTACCATTATTAGAGTTTTCTACGAAGTCAATTTTCAATATACTTATAGGTTCTTTTCCAAACTCATAATAGAACAATTCTATGTGTTCTCCCATATATATACCAAATTGCACTGGTAGTAATTTCATATATGAGAAAAGTTGTACTATTTCCTCTTTATTTTGAATGTGGTTAGGTTTTTTCATCTCAATAACGAACAATGGAGTATCGTCCTTGAAAAATACAATATCTGGATATACATAGTTTACTGTACTGCCGACTCTTAATTGATATTGATTTTCTACACGCTCGCAGTGCCAACCTAATAAATAACGAAAGTGTGTATAGACAAGTTTTTGATATTCCTTTTCGGTTGCTTGCTTTGTTTTCTTATCTAATATGTCTTTACATATTGTGTTCCAAATATTCATTGTGCTATGTTTTAGTGCACAAAGTTATTTATTTATATTCATTTAATCAAGTGATATTCATAAATATAGTTATTGCTCCCGGCTTCGCCAGGAGCAATAACTTTTATAATGAAAACTCTCTTTTCACTCTTTGAACTGTACTAACGCTAACATTGGATAACTTTGCTGTGTTTCGTCCAGAATAACCTCGCTTTAAGAATGATATAACCTCTTTGTATTCCTCTTATCGGGTTAAATTTTCAATCCATTCAGTAAAATCAAGTTTAATCAGTTGCCAATACTTGTTTTGGAGACAAACTGGGTCTGGGTCTGAATCAGCAACGGAGAAATTCAATAACCCATTAATGCATTCTTCGTGTGTTGCTCCATATGGGTAACGTTCTTCATACAATGAAAGCATCTGTTCAATACTATAATAATAATGATTGTGCAGTAGATGTAAATCCCAAAAATCTTTTTTGCGTCCGCCATGTGCGAGTACATCCATTTTCATTGCCACAATATCATCAACTGCTGCAATGCGTATATTTCCATATTCTTCCACCGGGCGGATGAATGGGTCTGTATAAAAAAGGTCAAGTTTAACGCAATCTTCTTTTGAGTTGCCTACAAGATACGAAACTCCGAAACTTACTACCTCGCCACAATCTCCACTACAATATGGGAACTCTCTTCTAAGAATATCTTGCAAATGATGAAAATCCAATGAACCATATTCTGCGTCTGTAAAAAGGTCTATATCGTCCGACATTCTATGACCATAACGTAAGGAAAGCGATGTTCCGCCCACAAGACGGAAAGGTGTAAACTCCTCTAACATCATAAGGTGTTCCAATGATGAACGTAGTATTGGTTTTACGGTCTGGAATTGCAATGTCTTATCCTTCATAATCGAGATACATTTTCAGGTTTTGCTTTACATTATCAGCAAAAGGGGAAACATTAGTGCTGTCAATTGATGACAGAATTGTTTCTCTGCCATAAAAGCGGATAATCTCTTTAATCTCTTCTTCTGTGCCGCGTTCAAAAACCCTATTTATAACATAATGTTTGTGCGCGCTAAAATCAATCTTTTCGAGTGTGGTGTCCCAAAATAGAACAGGGCGTATTTTTGACATATCGGGGCGAATGCTCTGTGATAGGCGACGTTTAACGTTGGCAATGTCATGATGTACTTGTAATGTCATCAATAGACCTTCCTCTAATCCCAATGCGTTCTCAATGCGCAGTGAAAGCGGAATGTTCATAGCTCTGCGACCTCTTATGATTGCACTGATTGTTTGCGGATGTTCGCCAATGGATTCGGCAAAGTGTCCGCTTTTTAGTCTATGCTTGTTGAGTTCTCTTTGCAAGAATACTCCTGGATGCAATCCTTTTAATAGTTCAATTTTATCTTTCATGTTGCAAATATAAACAAATTTGTTTAGAAAACAAATGCTAAATAAAAATGTTTACTTTCAATATTGAAAAAAGAGCCGCGAGGCTCTTTTTATGTTTGCCCTGTGGGGCAACTCCCATTGAGTCCATTGTTTTTGTCTTAGACAAACGCAACCCCCGCGGCATAACCTTTGGCTATGCTGCGCGTGACCATTGCTAAACAATGGTCTCTATCATCGCTTCGCGATAATTGAACCAATCTTTTGTTGCCTTTGCAAACGCAACCCCCGCGTGGCACTATAACTGCTCCTCTGCCCGAGGGGGCAGTGCGAAGCCACAGCACTGCTTGCGACGACGGAACATTCATGTTCCCAAAGGAGTCCCGAAGGGCTCTGTCACGCAGTGACTGAGGGGAGGGAGGTTGCTACACGCGACCATTTGTAGCCTTTGTATCTAAGGGTTCTTTATATTAAAATGTTTGTCCCCTTCGGGGCCATCCCATTGAATCAATTACAATCGCTTCGCGACCGCAACCCACGCGGCATAACCTTTGGCTATGCTACGCGTGACCATTGCTTTGTAATTGCTTCGGAAGGAGTAATAAAAAATGGAACCTTGCGGTTCCATTTTTTATTACTCCCACTCAATCGTAGCACTTGGTTTCGGTGACATGTCGTAGCAGACGCGGTTGACATTCGGAACTTCCGCGAGTATGCGGTCGGTTATCTTCATGAGTATCGGCCATTCGAGTTGTTCGATGGTTGCTGTCATGGCGTCAACGGTGTTGACGGCGCGGATGATTACCGGCCAGTCGTATGAACGTGCGTTGTTGCGTACGCCTACCGACTTGAAGTCGGGGACAACGGTGAAGTACTGCCATACTTTCTTGTCGAGGCCGGCTATCTTGAACTCCTCGCGAAGGATTGCATCGGCTTCGCGCAGTGCTTCGAGGCGGTCGCGTGTGATTGCACCGAGGCAACGTACTCCCAGTCCCGGACCTGGGAACGGCTGGCGATATACCATGTCGTATGGCAGGCCGAGCTCAAGGCCGCATGCGCGTACTTCGTCCTTGAACAGCTGGCGGATTGGCTCTACAAGCTCGAACTGAAGATCTTCGGGCAGGCCGCCTACATTGTGATGGCTCTTCACCATCTTGGCTGTCTTGGTACCGCTCTCAACGATGTCGGGGTAGATGGTGCCCTGGCCAAGGAAATCAATGCCGTCGAGCTTGCGTGCCTCCTCCTCGAATACGCGGATAAACTCACCACCGATAATCTTGCGCTTCTGCTCGGGGTCGGCTACGCCGGCAAGCTTGTCGAGGAAACGGTCAGTAGCATCTACATAAACAAGGTTTGCACATAGCTGTTTGCTGAATACATCGATAACTGCTTCGCTCTCGCCTTTACGCATGAGGCCGTGGTTTACGTGAACGCATACGAGGTTGTTCCCGATAGCCTTGAGCAGGAGGGCTGCTACAACTGAGCTGTCAACACCGCCTGAAAGGGCGAGGAGCACCTTCTTGTCGCCTACCTGACGGCGTATGAGTTCTACCTGGTCGTTGACAAAGTTTGTCATGTTCCAGTTCTTCTCGGCCTTGCATGTGTCGAGCACGAATTCCTTTACTGCCTCCTTTACAATCTCTACGTCGTTGCCTATCTCGGCTATCTTTACATCGCAGAGTGCCTTGTCGTGGCCGGCTGCCATAACAGGGAAGCCTGCGTTGTAAATATCGTGGTTCACATCAATGGCAACACCGTCAATCACGTTGTTGGGGCCGCCGTTGATTATTATACCTTTTACATTAGGGAGTGCCTTGAGTTCATCAACTGTTATGTCGTGTGGGTATATCTCGCTATATACTCCCAAAGCTCGTATTGCTCGGGCAAGCACGGTGTTCTCGTGGCTTCCCAAGTCGAGGATGACAATCATATCCTGTTTCATATCATTGAATGTATTAATGGTTCTTGTATGTTGTTGCGAAGTTACTGATTTTTCTTGTTTCCGACAAGAGGCGGCTTGCTAATGTTTTATAAAAAATGAGAGTGAAACCATAGGGCTTCACTCTCATTTGCGTGCACGATTATTTCTTCTCTTTCAAGAGGTCGCGTATCTCGGTAAGCAACTTCTCTTCGTTGCTTGGCTCCGGTGCCGGTGCGGGAGCCGCTGCAGCTGCAGCCTCTTCCTCTTTCTTTCTTCTTTCAGAGAGCTTTGTGATGACTCTGATTGTCACAAAAATTGACAATGCGACGATGAGGAAGTCAACGATCTGCTGGATGAAGTTACCGTAGTTGAGGTATGAAGCAGGTGTGATAACTTCGCCGGCCTCATTGAGGACCTCCTTTGTAAGTTCTATCTTCTCCTCGACAAAATTGATGCCGCCCAACAACTTGCCGACAAGAGGCATGATGATGTCGTTTACCAATGATGTTACAATCTTACCGAATGCACCGCCGATGATAACACCGACAGCCATGTCAATAACATTACCCTTCATAGCGAAGGCCTTGAAATCTTTAAGAAATCCCATAGTTATATTTAATTAGATTAATGATTCTGTAAAATCTGTTTGCAAAGATAAGAAGAATTACGTAAAAAATAAGAAGTTGTTAAAATTTCTTTCAAAATAATAGGCAAATGCAAAATCATGTACTAACGCGAAAAGGTATTATGATGGTATCCATGGTGCGTAACATTTATCAATGTTTAAATATTTTTTGCCGCCAATATGCTTTTATCCTTAAAAAATGTTATGTTTGCATAATGTGCGCAACTAAGGGGCAAGTGTTCGTCCGTTGTGCGCTATCATTTATAACCAAAAACAAATGACGATATGAATGTAAAGAGTTATCTTGTTGCCGTAGTGACGTTTTTTTCTCTCCTGTGTGTGCCGCAGCACTCCGCTGCGCAGTTCAGCAAAGGAACGGTAATACAACTTGTGAACAAGAGTACCGGCAAGGCTGCCGCCGCAAATGTTTCAAAAGTCAGTTGTGTCGAACGTAACAGTGCCGACTATTCACAGCTATGGTATGTAGAGTCACGTTCATACAATGCAATCCCCATTGGCTACAAGGTCAGGTTGCGCAATCTCGGTAACGGCCGCTATCTGCAGGGCAACAATAACCCCTCGTCTCTTTGGAGTACCGTGAAAAACACAGGTACATATACAGAGCAGTATAATGGCAAGGATACCAAGTTCACCACAGAATTATGGGAGGCGTCAAGGGATGGCTATTACACATTGGGCGTGGATAACAAGAAAACCGGCAACAGCGATTATTACTACGATAAACTGCATTGTGATGCTTCGGGAACTTGTGTCAGTTGGATGGGCTCCGCCGATGCATCATTATGGAGTATCGAGGTAGTGTCGGGTGTCGATGTGCAGGCTCAATGGAACAAATTGGCCGAGCTTGAGAATATGGCAAACCGCAAGGATGAGTTCCAAGGCTACCTTAACACTCTCTTTACCGATAACCTTTGTACCGAGTTGCGCAGTGCTTACAAGTCGCAGAGCGCACTGGTTGCCTCGTCGGCATATCAGGCATTACCCCAGGAACTGAAGAATATGGCTCTCAAGGTGTGCAATGGCAATTGGGCCGAAACAAACAGGGATAACAGTAATGTTTCGTGGACAAGCACTGCTGCAAAGCGCTTCAGGGTGCAGACTATTGAGCCGTATTCGGTAGCCGAGGAGATAAGCAATGTTGTGAAGGTTGGCGCATACTCCAATATGAACAACCCGACAGGCATCTATGCCGGTGATATGAATATGATATATATAATGGTTAAGGGAAATATTAACCAGGGTTCAGCGCTTTATATCGCAGGACTTGGTCACAACAGCAAGGATTATCTCACATCAATTAAAGGCAGCAACCCGGTGCAGCTGAGCACAGGCCTCAATATCATTCCTTTCTACGGCGACAAGAATATGCTCTATCTGATATATGCTGTAAACAGCCAGAGCAGCAGCTATCCCTTGGCAAACTATCCCGATATCGAGGTGCATATTGAGGGCGGTTGCATAAACGGTTTGTACGACCGCTCGATGAACGATGCTGCTATATATGGCGAACTCAGCAGTAATGCCTCGAAGGTGGGTCTTGAGTATTATGATGTGCTCGGTGACAAGTTTGTCTTCCACACGAGTTGGGAGACCGTGTTCAAGAACAACAGTGCCTCTTCTATAAATAGAGCATTAGATATATGGGATATGATAGGAAGTACACAGCATATGGTTATGGGTGTGTCATCGGCAGCCGAGACGGCAAACGACCCGCTTGGATTGCATACATATACATCTGATTTCTCATCAGTGTTCAATAACAGGCAATTGGTTCATACAATCCCCACCCTAAGTGCATATACACAGGCTCCTCATCGGATTCAGTTTGCACACGGAGAGGGGTTGCTGCAAGGTGAAGTGATGGAGAAACAGGGATACATTTGGGGGCCTGCCCACGAACAAGGACACGCGAACCAGAATGTCATAAATATGGTTGGAACTACGGAGATAAGCAATAATCTGTTTTCAAATGTTGCTGTTTTCTATCAGGATTATCTTCTTTCCCGTGGTGGCTCCGTTGCCGATAATTGCGAGGGGTATAAATCGGGTACTGCTTGGCATTTCCGCGATTCCAATTCCCGAATGAGGATGTTTTATCAATTATGGCTATATTATCATGCGGCCGGTAAGAATAAAAATTTCTATCCTAAACTTTTCGAATACCTTCGCAATGATCCTATGGCAATATATCCCTCGTCGAATGGGGATGTATATACCTCGAACGAGTCGCTCAAGTTTTATAAGTATGCCTGTTTGGCGGCCGGCGAGGATTTGACACCATTCTTCGAGGCGTGGGGCTTTTTTGTCCCATTCGATAAAAGTACGATTACCGACTATAGTACCTACTCGATAATAAATAATGAGAATGATATAAATAATGCGAGGAGTACAGTCGCTGCTTACGGATATAATAAGAATTACGCGGTTCTATTCATAGAAGACAGGATTGGGGATGTCTTCAGTAGAAAGTATACCGG
The DNA here is from genome assembly GCA_045531475.1 of Paludibacteraceae bacterium. GTDB lineage: Bacteria > Bacteroidota > Bacteroidia > Bacteroidales > Paludibacteraceae > Colicola. The sequence goes on along the minus strand of JAZSEB010000023.1, from coordinate 51,094 downwards.
TCATAAAAAACAATGGATGAACGAGGCGCCCGAGAAGCTGGGAACTATCGGTATGTATTCCGATTTTGCCGGTGACAAATCTATAAACGGTGATTATGTGTGGATAGAGACTGAACACAATATTGTTGAGATTTCAGGTGGAACCGGTGCTGCTGGAGTGATAATAGAGCAGTCGGGTTCTTTGCACTCGTTCTTCAACACACTTGAGCTTGACCTGGATGATACAGTGTTGGGTGGAATCAGGTCGGGTGCATACAAAATAAAAGTTGTAGGTGTCGATGGGCGGTTATATGATGTGAAGAGTGTTGATGAGTCTGATAGTGATGCCGCAAAGAGGGCTGCGCTGAAATTGATGATAGACAATGCTGATGAAATTGTGCGATTTATCGATTACGATGGCTGCAGAGTCGGGTATTATAACCCTATATATACAGCTGGTATTGAGTTGTTGCTTGTCAAGGCGAGAGATGTTTACAATAAGAGTCTCAGTGAAGAATATGATATTTTTATTGACAAGCTAGTCGCCGAGATGAACGTGCTCAAAGAATTAGGTGATGCCGCTGTTATCAATGTCATCGACGGCGATGCATATCAGTTCGAAAACAAGCTCCACAGTGGTAACAAGATGTATCTGGCCGCAAACAACGAGGTGGACGGAGCTGCAAATCCTCCCACCGGAACCGATAGGTGGATACTTGAATATTCCGGAAATGGTGCCGGCTATTACATTAAGAACAAGAAGAATGGTCTGTATATTGATGAAATGACATCATATAGCCAGCAAGTCTATGCCGATGAAAAGTCGAGAAGTACGGCCGATGTCTATACTTTGGATATTACTGCCGACAGAACGGTTTCTTTAGCCGGAAAATCTTATCTGCTACACCTTGATGCCTGGATGAATGTGGTGGGTTGGTTCAGCGATGCTGATGCTTCATATTGGTTTGCACGCAGGGTCGATGTCTCAGAACTTGAGACTGCTATGTTTAGATTGGATAAAATGATTGCACGTGTTAAATGGCTTGTGGATGAGATGGGTGTGAATGTGTCGTTTAGCGGAAATGTAACTGTTGGTGGAGTAGAAGAGCGGTACATGGATATTATAACAGTGCCCCAGCTTGTGTCTGCAGCAATGGCTGTTCAAACAGCTGTCGCGTCCAAAAATGCATCGGATGTATCTGTTTCGCAGATTAATTCCGTATATGGCACATTGGAGCAACACTATGATATTTTAAAAAAGGCTTATGATGCTGCAAATAATGTAGAACTGCGCGAGGCATACCGCCATCTTCAAGGCTGTGTCAACGAACTCAAATCATATATTTCCGGTGGTGCATTGGCCGGTCGACTGCCTTTGCAGTGTGATGATGCGGGCGGAAATTACTATATATCATCCAATGCGGAGGAGAATGCCGGCGGTGGTATTGTCGATGGCGGTGGTGTAGCTGCTTTGATCGATGGATTGCCATCGACCTATTTCCATAGCCGTTGGTCGGGGGCACCAGTGGACAGCCCGCATTATTTGCAAATTGATATGGGAGCCGGCAATGCTGTTTCGGATTTTTATTTTAACTACTCGTTGCGTGAGAACAACTACCACACTGTCCCTACTGAAATAATGGTTTCGGGAAGTAATGATGGAGTGAATTTCGATGAGATTACAGTTATCGGCCGTGATGAACTTTTGGGAATGGAAATTGCCGATAATGTAGTATATGAATTGAACTCAAACTTTGCAACAGCAACAAAGAACGCCCGTCAACTGTCTGCTATCAAGCTGCTGAGTCCCGGTTGTGGAGAACAAACGGTGCAGATAACTGATAAGAACCGAATTTATAATGATATGACCTCCTCTACTTTAGATGTCATTGCAGGCGAGACGCTTACGCTGTCATTTGTGAAAGACGGTGACTGGAGCTGGTTGCACGGCTATGTTTATATAGATTATGAAAATGATGGTTTCACAGCCTCAGTTACCGGTTCCCGACCCAATGAGGATCTCGTGAGCTATTCGTTCTATGGCGGTGAGAACAACGAAAATGTCGGGTTCAACAGTCAAGGTGCTTCGTTGTCAGGGGATGGCCGTAATGTACTCGATGTACCATCTTTCACTGCACCGGCAAAACCGGGATATTACCGTATGCGTGTCAAAGCCGATTGGAATAGTATAGACCCTAAAGGTGACAACAACAGCAATTTCGGTGGTACGATAAAAGATGTAAATGGCAGTATCATAGATGTAATGTTGCATGTCAGTGACGGTGCCGATACATCATTGAACCCGTCTTTCATCTCTGATACAATTGTTTGTGGCAGAAACTACCGTTATTTGCGTTTCACGGTTACAGAATCGGCTTGTTTTGTGAATTCCCATACTTGTACTGCAGAACAGATGAAATATAATGGGGAATATTTCTTCAGTATGTCGGAATTCGGAATTACAAAAATCGATTGTATAGAACCTGAAGGAACCTGGCTCCCGTTGTATGTGAATGATGCAATGGCACTTGTGAATAATGCGGAGAGGATGTTGGAACAGTCGGTTTCCGTTGCACAATTTAATACTTGTATCAAGGAAGTGCAGCAGATGATAGAACTGCTTGGACGAGCATTGAATACACCTCTTCCGGTGGAACTTACTCCCGATGTCAACAGCCCGGTATTCTATCGCATTGTTTCAGTGCTTGGCAATTCTCCTCTCGAGTATGAGATAGACGCAACTGCTAATATGTACGACACTGCGGCATCACCATTGAATCTTGTGTCGTTTGCCGATAATGATGACAACGAGCTTGGGCAGGCATGGTATTTTATGCGTGGCACCGATGTGGGTCACTACTATATATGCCCCAAACAGGGCGATGAAAAGGTTCTTGGCACAAACCCTGCGTGGCCGCAGGTGATGCAGACCGGCGAGAGCAGGGTGTGGAGTGTCGACAGGAGTGCACAAGGCTATGTGACCGAGTGGAAGATTGAGCTACTCGATGGAGGGGAGTTTGTCTTCGTGCCGGTATATGCCACCTCGCTTGTGTTGGGCCGTCCCGATGATGCTGCCCGCAGGCTCGGTTTCGTCGATGATGCTTCGGCCGATGGTGCAAGGTTTGTGGTTGAGAGGTGCGAGCTTGGCGCCACAGCGATAGATGATGTTGCAGTCGATGTGGACTATGGGAAGAGGGGCATATATGACCTCTTCGGTCGTCGCGTAGACCGTGTGGCCGCTCCGGGTCTGTATATTGTCGACGGTAAAAAAATGTACATCAAGCCTTGATTTTACACATCAATAGGCGAGGTTTTGGTATCGGACAATGTGAAAAGAGATTTTTATTGCAACTTTTTTATTATTTAACAGCGTCGGATGCTTTGTATGTTAAAACATTTTGTTAAATTTGCCGAGGTAAACTCGGCGAAGACAGGCTGCGCTCGTTGGAAAATGCCAAAGCAAGCTTTGCATCCAATTCGTTTGCACTATCGTCGTACAAAAACCAAATAATGTTCAGTAGATAACGTATGAAGGTTGCAGGATATTTGTTTGTTCTGGTTATGATGTTGGCGCTTGTTGCGTGCCGCTCTGCTGAATATTGCAATTGTGGATAATAATAAAAGGATTTTATTAACCTTATTTTAATTTATAAAAGTAATTATGACAAAAGTAGGTATTAACGGCTTTGGCCGTATCGGACGTTTTGTTTTCCGTGCTGCTCAGACAAGAAACGACATCGAGATCGTAGGTATCAATGACCTTTGCCCAGTGGATTACTTGGCATATATGCTCAAGTATGACACAATGCACGGTATCTTCGATGGCACTATCGAGGCTGATGTTGAGAACAGCAAGCTCATTGTTAACGGTAAGGCTATCCGCGTAACTGCAGAGCGCAACCCGGCTGACTTGAAGTGGGACGAGGTAGGTGCTGAGTACGTTGTTGAGGCAACTGGTCTCTTCCTTTCTATGGACAAGGCTCAGGCTCACATCGAGGCTGGTGCTAAGTATGTTGTTATGTCTGCTCCTTCAAAGGACGACACTCCAATGTTCGTTTGCGGTGTAAACGAGAAGACATATGTTAAGGGTACACAGTTCGTTTCTAACGCTTCTTGTACAACAAACTGTCTTGCTCCTATCGCTAAGGTATTGAACGACAAGTGGGGTATCACAGACGGTTTGATGACTACTGTTCACTCTACAACAGCTACACAGAAGACAGTTGACGGTCCTTCTTTGAAAGACTGGAGAGGCGGTCGTGCTGCTGCAGGCAACATCATCCCTTCTTCTACAGGTGCTGCTAAGGCTGTAGGTAAGGTTATCCCTGCATTGAACGGCAAGTTGACAGGTATGTCAATGCGCGTTCCTACATTGGACGTTTCAGTTGTTGACTTGACAGTGAACTTGGCTAAGCCCGCTACATATGCTGAGATTTGCGCAGCTATGAAAGAGGCAGCTGAGGGCGAGTTGAAGGGTGTTCTCGGTTACACAGAGGATGCAGTTGTTTCTTCTGACTTCTTGGGTGACACACGTACATCTATCTTCGACGCTAAGGCAGGTATCGCTTTGACAGATACTTTCGTTAAGGTTGTTTCTTGGTACGACAATGAGATCGGTTACTCTAACAAGGTTCTCGACCTCATCGCTCACATGGCTACTGTAAACGCTTAATCTCAATAGCGCAATATGCTAAAAAAAAGAGGCACCTCACTAACGAGTGTGCCTCTTTTTCGTATTATATGGCATCAAAAAAAACTCTAAACAGTAGGCACCTACAGCTGCCGTCCACTAAACTATAGCGGCTTTGCCGCTTTTAGCATCTCCACAATATCCTTCTCAATCTTCATGGGCTTGGTAGCAGGAGCATATCGCTTGATTACGCTACCGTCGCGCGAAACGAGAAACTTTGTGAAGTTCCATTTAATCTTTCTGCCAAAGCAGCCACCTGCTTGTGCCTTCAGGAAGGTGTAGAGCGGATGCTCGTTTTCGCCATTCACATCAATCTTTTTCATCAATGGAAATGTTACTCCGAAGTTGATTTGGCAGAACTGCTCAATCTCCGTATCTGTGCCTGGCTCTTGGTGCGCAAACTGGTCACAAGGGAAGCCAATCACCACTAAACCAGCGTCTTTGTACTTCTGATACAATGCTTCCAGTTCTTTGTACTGAGGGGTAAAACCGCACTTGCTGGCGGTATTGACTATCAATAGCACTTGGCCACGATAGTCTGCAAACGACTTTTCTACACCGCGATTGGTGAGTGCCGCGAAATCATAGATTGTTGTCATAAGGCATTAGGTTTTTAGTTTATAAAATGTTGCACCAACCATATCAGCGCGAAGCCGATGATGTGGCAGATAAATACAATCACGAAAAAGCGTACTGTCTTTTGCTTTTTGCTTCTTTCTTGGGGTTGCTTTCCTTCCATAACGCAGCAAATGTATTGTTTTCTTAAATCTGCTGCAAAGGTATAGCTTTCTCCCTATAACAAACTTAAAACTAACTTAATTTTTCATGTTGTAAGCAAAAATTATGCCGTTCCTTCCGTTTTTACTTCTCCGTCTCGGTCTTCCCGCTATTAACTACGTTAAATACACGATAGATATACGATAGATACACGATAGATACACGATAGATATACGTTAGATACACGATAGATAAGTGTACTTATACCCTATAACCACCATGCAATATACATTCAATATTCTCCTCTATTTGCCACTTTTTCCATATTTTATTTGGCTATTCCAGAAAAAATCACTACCTTTGCCCCGTAAAATCTGATGTAACATGAAACAGATACATGATGAAAATCGTGGTTATCGCATTCTCCTCCCTTTGGTGAACTGGATGTTCCGACATTCCTACCGCCATATTAAATATATAGGAGAGGAGAATATCCCAACCGATGGAGCGGTTATCTTTGCTCCCAATCACACCAACGCGCTGCAAGATGCGCTGGCGGTGCTTTCTATTAATTCCGAGAGAAAAGTGTTTGTCGCGCGTGCCGACATCTTCCGTAAACCATTGTTTGCCAAGATATTAGGTTGGCTCAAGATTATGCCTATTCGCCGTATGCGTGATGGCGCAAGCGAGGTGCTGCAAAACGACGAGACGGTCGAACGCGCTATCGATACCCTTCATGAAGGTGTGCCATTCTGTATTCTCCCAGAGGGTACGCACCGCACCAAGCACTCGCTTCTGCCATTAGGCAAAGGAATCTTCCGTATTACCTTGCGTGCCAATGAGAAGTTTGGACATGAGAAGCCAATCTACATCGTACCTGTCGGGCTGGAGTATAGCGATTGGTTCCACCTGTGGGACACGCTCGTTATCAATATCGGCAAACCTATCAATATGACGCAGTTCATTGCGGAACATGCTGATTTAGAGCGTCCTAAACTCATCCTTGCCATGCGCGAGGAACTCACCAATCGTATGCGTGAACAAATCCTTTGGGTACCCGATGATGAGAACTACGAGAAGAACTGGGCTGAGTTGAGCAAGAATCGTCCTGCGCACAAGAACTGGTTCCCTAAACACCGCATGCCTAAGTGGCTGTTGCTCTTAATGTTAATTCTCATGTCGCCTCTCGCATTGGTGGCTGGTGTCATCACCTTACCGCTCTGGCTTGCATGGATTATTATTCGTTGGGCAATCAAGGACCCTGCCTTCCACAACTCCGTGCAGTTCGTTTGGCAACTGATTATCATCCCACTAACGGGCTTTATCACAATGCCTTTCTGGATGTTCTTGCAAGAGTATATGTATCTTGCTCGCAAATTGAATAAACCTGAAGAAACAAAATAATCATGACAAAAGTTTACATTATTTTAGCATGTTATGTGCTTGTACCTCTATTGATTATAGAGGGCTTTAAGCGTTGGAAATGGGTACAAACCCTAGGTACTGTAGTACTTGCATATGCAGTGGGCATTATCGCTTCGCTCTGTGGCGTATTCCATTTTCAAGATCCTGAAGTAGCAGTGTCCTTCAGCAAAATGCAATCTATGATGATGAATGTGGCAGTGCCTCTGGCTATTCCATTGATGCTTTTCAACTGCGACTTTAAGTTGTGGACCAAAGCCCTGCCTAAAACTGCTTGGGCACTCGTAGGTGGTATTCTTGCGGTGCTGGTGTCCGTAGTGTCGGGCTATTTCATCTTCCGCAACCATATTCCTGAGCCAGCCAAAGTGTCGGGTATGATGACAGGTATCTATACGGGTGGTACAATGAACTTCAACGCACTTGGTGCATCGCTCGGCGTGGACAAATCCATAATGGCTATTGTGCTTGCTTTTGAGATGGTAATCACTACACCTTATATATTCTTCCTACTCGGCGGTGGCTACAAGATCTTCCGCAAACTCCTGCCTTTCAAGGATATAACCCACAAGGGTCGTACCGATGAAGAGAACGTAGAGACTGCTGATGTGGAGAATTACCACGGCATGCTTGATAAGAAAAACTTCTGGGGCATGCTCAAAGGTTTGGGCTTGAGTGTTGTCTTCCTGGCTATTGGTGCAGGTCTGGCATTGCTCATCACAGGCACACTCAACGAACTGGTCGTTATCCTCACCATCACCACCTTGGCGATTATCGCCTCTTTCTTCAAGAAAGTGCGCGAACTGCCTAAGACCTTCGAACTGGGAATGTTCTTCATCTTGGTTTTCAGCGTGATAGTAGCGTCGATGTTCGATATCAATAGTGTAAATGGTGGTTCGCTCTATATCGGTGGCTTTGTGCTGTGGATTATGGTGATGTCTATGTTGCTGCACTTGATTTTCTGCCGAATTGCTAAAGTCAGTGGCGACCTCTTCTGCGTGAGCCAAGTAGGATTGCTCTGCTCACCTCCATTCGTGCCACCTATTGTAGGCGCAATGAAGAATAAGAAAGTCCTTATTTCAGGTATTGTAGTCGGACTAGTCGGCTATGCCGCAGGTACCTACCTCGGTGCCCTCCTCGCTTGGATTTTGGGCGGGTTATAATACAATATTGAACTACATTGAACCATTTTGAACAACTTTGAACCATATTGCAAATGAAACGAATTATTATATTGATACTTACAGCTTTATTGACATTGTCAATGCAAGCAGCCAAGAAGGAGAAAGTCCAACAAGTGGACTCGCTCGGTCGCAAGATTAAGACGGGTTGGAACTTCGGCGTATTGCCATCTGTGGCTTTTGATGCTGACTTGGGTTTCCAAGGCGGTGCTCTGACCAATATCTACTACTATGGCGATGGTTCGCAGTACCCAGAGTATATCCATTCCCTTTATGCAGAGGCGGCTTATACCACCAAGAACTATGGAATCTTCCGCGTGAACTACGATAGCAAGTACTTGATTCCCAAGCACCGTCTGACCCTTGATGCTACTTATCAACCAGACGCCATGTGCGATTTCTATGGCTTTAATGGCTATCAGTCTGTCTATAACCAAGACTTCCACAAATGGAAGAAAGATCCTGCTAAGATGGGTGTGCTGGAGGACTACCAATCGCGCGCGTTCTATAAATATAAACGCGACCTCTTCCGCTTTGCTGCCGACATAGAGGGCACTATATGGAAGAATATCAAGTGGAATGCGGGTCTTGGTGTACTTGGCTATATGATTGATGAGTGCGATATCGACATGCTCAATGGCAAGAAGAATGTCTATGACCCTGCCACCGATCGTTATGCCCAAAAAGCGATGGATAAGAACGTGGAGGGTATGTACGAAAAGTATGTCAAGTGGGGTATCATTGACAAGAACGAGGCACTCGGTGGTTGGCACCCTTACTTGCGTCTGGGCTTGACTTACGACAGCCGTGACCAACGTACTTGCCCAACTAAAGGTATCTATGCCGATGCGTTCTTCACTTATACGGCAGCCTTCAATGCTAAGTACGGTCAGCAAGCTGCTGCGGGTTACAACCACTTGCAGTTCAACTTCAACTTCCGCCACTATGTGCCTATCTATCGCGACCGAGTGACTTTCGCATATCGCATTGGTACACAGAATAATATCGCAGGTAAGTCGCCATTCTATATGAACACCTACCTCAACACTTTGTTTATCCAACGCGTGATGTACGAAGGACTGGGTGGTGCTAACTCATTGCGCGGTATCATGCGTAACCGTATCCTTGCCAATGGATTCGCATATGCCAATGTAGAGCTCCGTTGCAAGGTGGTTACATTCGACATCGGTCGCCAGCATTTCTATATCGGCTTAGCACCATTCTTCGATTTGGGTATCATCACTCAGCCATACGAACTGGATGAAGCGGGTATCAAAGCAGCTTATGCAAAAGACGTGTTGGAGGCTACATTATCCACTCCGTCGGAGGATCGTCCTGTTCCTCCTCTACCATTGGGCGACTACTTCGCTTTGGATAAAGATGGCAACTTCGACCATTCTCGCGTCTATATGCCTCACATGGCAGCAGGTTTGGGCTTGAAGGCAGCTATGAACGAGAACTTTGTCCTTTCTGTGGACTGGGCGATGGCGTTCGACAAACAAGACAACGCCAAGTGGGCTAACTTCTACATCAAGATGGGTTACCTCTTCTAATCGTTTTAAGAAGTCGTCCCGTATGAAATACCAATTGGGTAATATTCAATTAGATACACATCTCCATTGCGTGACGCGCGGTGGAGATGTGGTGCATCTTACCCAACTGGAGTATGCGCTATTGGAGTATCTTTTTCAGCACGCAAATACCGTCTGCAAGCGCGATGAGATAGTAGATAATGTTTGGGGGCAACGTTTTCAGTATGATACAGGCACTATTGATGTGCATCTCCATTCCCTGCGCCGTAAACTGGGCTTTGCGCGTAATAGGCCTATTGAATCCATCCGTGGTGTAGGAATTATTTTGCATACTGCAGCACCCAAACAATCGCATACGCTGAATATCCAAGACTTTGCTATTCAGTGGATTCGTGAGCACGAAGCAGATTTTGCTGCCAAGCAGCTCACTCCGCGTTTGCACCTTGATCCTTTTGTGAGTGAGATTACCATTTCCCCAGAGGACTTGCGCACCATGTTGGACGGAATATTGAAAGTCCTTCTGCCCGTTTCCAAACCGGGCATTATCCGCATCAAGTCGCAACTGGGTTGCCATCATTTCTCCCTCTCCCTTGACATCAACGGCACCATCAACGAACTCCGTATTCCGTTGGGATAATTGTCGTTATTTGCGATAAGCTCGTGATGTATTTTTTTCTACCGAAGAGTTTTGTGACTTAGAGAATACTACTCATCTAAGTTGCGAATTTGCCCTGCGACTATAATTTTTCTTGGGTGCGTTTCAAAATCTGATGATGAAATATCCCACTCCTCATGTGCATATTGTGTGGGCAAATTGATATGTGTCATTCCACAAATAGCGTAAAATATATTATCCGAGTTGATAGGCACATGAAGACGACTATTCAGTTGTTGAATGGCATTCTCATTATGGATTTTGTATTCATTGGAATACCAAATAAATAATGGGACATGATACTCATTTTCATCACATACTGAGCCATGCCAACCTTGCGTTGCAGTAATGGTTTGTCCATGATCCGAAACATACCAAACTGCAGCTATGGCTTCTTTATCTTCAAGGGAGTCAAGCATAGAATTTAGCAAATAATCTGTATAAAGAATAGTGTTGTCATATCCATTGATATATAAACTATCGCTTTCTACACCTTTGTCATATTTGCAATTTGGTCGCCATTGATTAAATTCTTCGGGGAAATTGTCATAATAGAAATGAGACCCTTGCATTTGAAACATAATGAATAATTTATCGTGTTCTTTTGAGAGAGAATCAACTTTATGAAACACTTCTGCATCAGAAGAAACATCAACTGTAAAATCTACTCCTTGATATAAGTACGCACTTGAAATTTGGCTCAGTATCCCTCGTTTGATGACCACAGTGGTAAAGTCATTCTCATTGAATACTTGTACAATACTTCGTTCTTGATAACTCAATGCATTTTCTTCTGCGGTCGCTCGTGTAACTATCATTGGCACCGATATTGAAGTAGAACATCCTCCTGAATAGTAGTTATGAAAAAACAAAAGGTTTGGCTGCTGGGCGAGCAATGGCATTGTCTCACGAGGATATGTTCCATTAAGAGAGCAATTTGCATAGCGTACAGATTCACCAATTGCCAAAACATATATCTCTTTACTTTCAAAATTTTTTGTGCGACTTGAGTTGAATGCAAAATCATTAGTTTGCATACTCCGATGGATTTTACGAATTGTGATTTTAGTCAAATGCGCAATATTCATAGGGGGAGTGGTCATGGTGTTATCAAAAATGGCAGATTTAACGTCATGAAATGTATTGATTTTATTTATTCTCTCAAAAGGAATGATACCAAATAATGTAATTCCAATACATAGTATACAAATTTTTAGGCGTGTACCGAATTTGGGTTCAATGGAATATACATATCCAACTGATACACAGATGAACAACACTACCATTGGAACAATATACCACAATGCTTGTAAATTGTTACTCGCAAAAGTAGTGCTCTCTTCCCAATTAGTTGTAGCAAACGCCATAAAATGGTCAATATCCATATACAACGAGTAATTACGAATCATTACCCACTCACATATGGTGCTTATCATAAAAATAGATAATACGACAAGAGCAATACTTTTATGCTTGACGATGAAACAAGTAGAGACTATAGCGGCACAAATGAGAAGTGGACGTACAAACGTCAACCACGTTTCTCCCCATGTGTCTGTTAAAAACTTAACGATAACAGGGCTGAATATAAACAAAATAAATAACCCTAAAGTAAACCAATACAGGTACTTTCTTACTAAATCTTTAGTCATTGATTGATAGATCGATTGCGCAATGCTATCAATCATGTCTGCGGAAAATAAAAGTGCGAACCCTGTTTCGCGTTCATGGGAAGTCCGGAAAGAAACCCACCAAATGCACACAGAGTTCACACTAAGTGAATAACTACGTGCATTTGTAGGTAGGACTCGCTACCATGAACATTTTTATTTCCGACAAGAAATCGTTTTCCGGACTTTTTCTTTGAACGCGAAATAATAGCTAATGCTGTTAATAAAATATGTTATGATTGGTAACGCTTTACCAAATCAGTCGCAAAGGTAGTGAATTATTTTGAATTGTGCAAATTTAAGTCAGATTTAAGGATTAATTCAGAAAAAAGTAGTACCTTTGCAGCGCAAAACGGAAAAGTGAAAGGTGAGAGGAACCCCTCAGTCGCTGTGCGACAGCTCCCCTATAAACATAAGGAGCAGAAAAAATGTGAAAGAACAAATGATGAGAAAGAAAATACTATTGATATTATTGGTAATCGCCACGGCGACATATGCGCAAAAAGAGGTGGTACAAGATACTACCGCAACAACAAAGAATGTTGCAGACAAAGAGAAAACGCCTGTATTTCAAGGATATAGCGGCGGAATGATGTTGCATGCGGGTTATCTTTTCGGCAAGAATCCGTCAGCTATTTTGCCCTCTGGCGAAAGTATCAGTCCGCAGGGTATGACTACGGGTATTGGTGGTTCGTTGCGTATTAACCTCTGGAAATACTTACGTGTAGGTTGCGAGGGCTATGTTTCCACGATGAAATCGGGTGCCACCGATATGAGAGATGTCTTACAATCAGGCAGTTATATTCGAACAGGTTCGGGTGGAGTGATTGCAGACGCCTGCTGGCGCATGGAAAAGATATGGCCATATATAGGTGCTGCTGTGGGTGGTGGTGCGATGCGCACGCTCTCTGTGGTGGAAGGTAGCGAAGCAGATTGGCAACCCGAAGAGTGGACCATGCTTACCAAACAGGGGTTTGGCTATGTGAACCCATACGTGGGCATGGACTGGTGCATGACCAAACGTGTCCATCTCACCGTTCGTATGGATTGGATGCTAGCATTTGCAGAGAATCAACTGCTATTGCCTACAGGTCCGCGATTCTTCTTTGGTTTTATGTTCTGTCATTAAAAAATGAATTTCTCAGGTATTGTATTAGGATTAGTAGCCTTTTTGTGTATTGGCTTTTTTCATCCTTTGGTGATTAAAGGTGAGTATTATTTTGGCACGAAGTGCTGGTGGGTGTTTGCATTAGCAGGCGTAGTGATGTTGGTGGGCTCGCTACTGATTGAGAATATCTATTTCTCTGTTATACTGGGTGTTATCTCTTTCTCCTGCTTTTGGTCGATTCTGGAACTTTTTGAGCAAAAGAAGCGCGTAGAGCGTGGGTGGTTTCCCAAGAACCCTAAGCGAAAAGACTAACAACATAATCTGATGTTCCTCTATCAAACAAAAGAAGAAACGCAAACTTGCGTTTCTTCTTTCTATCTACCGCTTATCTACCGCTTATCCACCGCTAAAATTAAATACTGAGTATCTGCATCGCAGCCCATTTATCGGCATTGATATCTTTCTTTTGTTTGATAGCTTTGCTGAGTGGAACATATACGATCTCATCGTCTTGCAGGCCTACCATGATATTGCGTTGGTCTTCGATAAGAGCTTGCACGGCAGCAATACCCATACGTGATGCCAAGATACGGTCGCTAGCCGAAGGCGAACCACCGCGTTGAAGGTGACCCAAGATAGTTACTCGTGTACTAAACTCAGGATGAGCCTCTTCCATCATATTGGCTACGGTCTGTGCACCACCTTCGATAGCATGCTCTTGTACAAGCACGATACTGGAGTTCTTGCTCTTGCGCTTGCCCTGACCAATAGCTTCTTCAATCTGCTCGATAATTGTAGCACGCTCTGGGATAATGGCAGCTTCCGCACCTGCAGCAATAGCCGCATTCAAGGTGAGGAATCCTGCATCACGTCCCATGACCTCAACAAGGAATACGCGCTCGTGGCTGGTAGCAGTATCGCGAAGGATATCCACGCAGTTCATAATCGTGTTGAGAGCCGTGTCATAACCAATAGTGGCATCTGTGCCCCAAAGGTCGTTATCAATGGTGCCAGGAATACCAATGACAGGAATATTGAACTCTTGTGCAAAGAGACGTCCTCCTGTGAATGAGCCATCACCGCCAATCACAATCAATGCATCGATTTCTTCTCGTTGGATAGTCTCGTAGGCTTGTTGACGACCTTCTTTGGTGGTAAACTCTGGGCAACGAGCCGATTTGATGATTGTTCCACCACGTTGTACTATACCACTCACATCTTGGGTGGTAAAAGGTTTGACTTCTCCATCGATAAGTCCTTTATAACCACGGTAAATGGCTTTGACTTTGATGTCGTTGGAGATGGCAGCACGTGTCACTGCACGCAAAGCTGCGTTCATACCTGGTGCATCGCCTCCCGAGGTGAGTACACCAATTGTTTTAGGTTTAAATTCCATTATTGTGTTCTATGTGTTGTTTTATTCTTTCCATGAGCCACTTAGGTGTGGAGGTAGCTCCACAAATACCTACTTTCTCTGCAGCGTGGCACTGCCGTAGAAGTTCGGGTGTTAAGTCTGTTTCACTGCTTACAAAAATCGTGCAAGAATTGACCTCTAAACAATTTTGGAATAGCACTTTAGCATTAGAGGACTTCTTTCCTCCGACAAAAATCACCACATCGTTGCTACGAGCAAAGTCTTGCAGTTTCTTCACGCGATTGGCCACATTGCGGCAAATGGTATCGTGGTACTCAAATATAGCTTCTTGGTTCGCGCTTTTAGCCTTTTGCTCTTTGATTTCTTCCACAATGGCGTGGAATTCTTCCACTGACTTTGTAGTTTGCGAAAAAAGGTAAATAGGGCAATCAAAGCGCAATTTATGGAGATCCTTAATGCTCTCAATCACAATAGCCGTATTATTGGTTTGTCCCTCAAGACCAATCACTTCTGCGTGCCCTTTCTTGCCGAAAATGACAATCTGTGCGCCGGTGTTCTTTCCATGAAGCGCTTGATATCTCTCTCGAATGCGTTTCTGCAGATTCAGCACCACTGGGCAGGATGCATCAATAATCTCTATGCCGTTTTGTTTGGCGATATGGTAGGTACTGGGGGGCTCGCCGTGTGCGCGCAGAAGCACGCGTACATTGTGCAAGGTGCGCAGGTCGTCATAGTCAATAGTCTCTAGTCCCAGTTTGTCTAGTCGCTCCACTTCTTGACCATTGTGCACAATATCCCCAAGGCAGAAGAGTGGTCCCTTCTGCAGTTCGCGTTCGGCAGTCTCAATAGCTGTGGTCACACCGAAGCAAAATCCTGAATTATCGTCAATAGTTACAATCATTCTTCGCCTTTAAACTCTAAACAGTCGCGCAGCGTTCACAAAACAAACGAATAATATGCTCCATTTGCTCTTCGCGTGTCATCTCGCTATTATCCACCACGATAGCATCTTCTGCTTGACGCAAAGGACTTTCTGCTCGATGCGTGTCACGATAATCACGCTCGTTGGTAGCACGAAGAACTTCCTCAAAATCAGGCGTTTCTCCCTTAGCTTGTAGCTCCAAGAAACGACGCTTAGCACGCACCTCTGGCGAAGCAGTAAGGAAGAGCTTCAATTCTGCTTGTGGAAAAACAACCGTACCAATATCGCGCCCGTCCATCACAATACCTTTTTTCTCACCCATCGCTTGCTGTTGCGCTACAAGGAAAGCGCGTACTTCCTTGATGGTAGAAATCTGTGAAGCCAATTCGCCTATCTCCAAGGTGCGGATTTGCGATTCCACATCTTCGCCATTCAGCGTAACATGTTGCCCGTCAGGAGTAAGGATAAACGATATTTGGATATTCTTGAGCAAAGGAATGACAAGTGATAGGTCATTTGTCATTCCCGCGCGTTGTGCATATAACGCCGTAGCGCGGTACATCGCACCTGTATCTACATACGTGTAGCCTGCATACTTAGCTAATGCTTTGGCAATGGTGGATTTACCACAAGAAGAATAGCCATCAATGGCAACGATGATATTTTGCATGGTTCGAAAATGATTTGTTATTTCAAAAAACTATTGATGTCGGTGGATAATGATACTTGGTAGGTGAAGTTGCTCTTGGTGTATTGGCTCATAGCAAATCCTACGCGGAACTTATATATCTTCACTCCTGCACCAAAACCTAATCCTGCAATGCTACTGACATCAGTAAGATTCATTTCTGCTTGTCGGCGATGGTTGTAGCTTATTGTGACATAAAATTTCTCGCTCTTAGGAACAATATCTACAGCCCATATGGTATGACGGAAAAGCATATCATACCATTTCACATTGGTCTCACGTGGTGCGATATTCCAGCGCTGGATATTATGTACTGTGAGTGAAAAACGAATAGGAGCATGTTCGAGACGATAACTCATACCAAGCTCTAGATTGAGAGGAAGCATCTCTGTGTGCTGCCCCCAATCATCTTCGTAGAAAGACTTGAGTTGCCATCCGATATTGCGCAGGGTGAGTCCTAACTGGAATGTACTATCAGCCGTTTGATAGTGTCCTCCCACATCGGCTCCCAAGGCAAAACTAGTGAAAGCTTCGTAAACGCTGAAAATAGGCTTGATGGTAGCACCCACACGAAACATAGGGCCTAATTGCCTTGCGTACATAAGATTAACGCAAATATCTTTCGCGGTAAAAGTAGTACCAAGTAGATTGCCGTTCTCGTCTGCGTAAGGCATCCTTCCGTAGTCAAGATAATGTACTCCTGCAGCAAAATAGTTGTCGTTGTAATTATGTCCGTACAATACACTTCCGAACATAGTGCCCGCGAGATAATATGCGTAGTTGAGTTGTAGCACTTTATCGGTTTTAGATGTGAGTAGAGCTGGATTGCAGAATGCCATACTCAAGTCATCATCAGCTATGGCAACGTTGTCGCCGCCTAGTGCATTAATTCGCGAAGAAACAGGTAAGTCCAAGAAATGAAACACACTGCTTCCTGCCCCTTTAATTTGTGCTTGAAGGGGTAGGGTAGCACATAGTAGAATGGCTATTATGTGAGTGAATCTTCTCTGTTTCATTTTTGTGTAAACTTACCCAAAGTATTTCAACCTACAAAAGTACTACAAATTTTGCAAACGCGCAAATATTTTATGATGCAGAATATACTTTTTAAGTTTATTTTATATTGTACAGCAGTTTTTGGTGCTTTAATTTGGTCAAACGAAATATATTTCGTACCTTTGCATGTTCATTGTGTACGTTGGTGAAAAATACATATAACTAATCTAAATAAAAACAACAAAAATCAAAAAACTTATGTGGTTAAAAGATTCATCTATTGGTCGTAAGCTCGTTATGAGTATTTCGGGCTTGGGCTTGGTCTTCTTCCTGCTTTTCCATGGCTGCATGAACTTGGCTTTGGTGTTCTCGGAGGAGGCTTACAACTGGATTTGCTCCGTTTTGGGCGCAAATTGGTATGCATTGGTAGCAACTATTGGTTTGGGTGCCTTGGTATTCATCCATTTTGCTTATGCTATCTATCTGACAATCCAAAATCGCATGGCTCGCGGTAAAGACCGCTATGCGGTTACTGCTAAGCGCGAAGGCGTTGAGTGGGAGTCGGAGAACATGCTCGTTCTTGGCGTTGTGGTGATTGGTTTCCTCGTTCTCCACTTGGCTAACTTCTGGTTCAAGATGCAGTTTACTGAGATTATGCACATGTGCGGTGCTGAGGACTTTGCAGTAGCTACTTTTGGTACTGTTTATGCTCCAACTGATGGTGCAGGTATGGTGAAAGCGTTGTTCACTACTCCTATCTGGGGTCAAGTGTACTGTGTATTGTACCTCGTATGGTTGACCGCTTTGTGGTTCCACCTCCGTCACGGCGTATGGTCTGCTCTCCACACAATGGGCTTCAACAACCTCGTATGGATGAAGCGCGTGAAAGTGATCAGCGCTGTAGTAGCAACTTTGGTTGCAGGTCTCTTCGCTATCGTAGTTCTCTACTATCTTGGCTACGGTATCGGTATGCTCCTCGCATAAAACAATTTGGAGAATCCGAGTTTTCTGAAAACTTCTGAGGATATCCGAGTTCTCCGAGAAAAACAATTCCGAATAAAATTTAATCGAAATATGGCAACAAAAAAACAAACTGCGCAGGTTATTACGCCTGAAATGGCGAAGATCCCTGCTGGTCCACTCGAGAAGAAATGGACCAATTACAAAGACCATCAGAAGTTGGTCAACCCTGCCAACAAGCGTCGTCTTGACGTGATCGTAGTTGGTACAGGTTTGGCTGGTGCATCTGCTGCGGCTTCTCTCGCAGAGATGGGCTTCAACGTCCTCAACTTCTGTATCCAAGACTCTCCACGTCGTGCACACTCTATCGCTGCACAAGGTGGTATCAACGCGGCTAAGAACTACCAAAACGATGGCGACTCTGTGTATCGCCTCTTCTACGACACTATCAAGGGTGGTGACTACCGTGCTCGTGAGGCAAACGTGTACCGTCTTGCTGAGGTGAGCAACAGCATCATCGACCAATGTGTGGCTCAAGGTGTTCCTTTCGCTCGCGAATACGGCGGCTTGCTCGACAACCGTTCTTTCGGTGGTGCGCAAGTATCTCGTACTTTCTATGCTAAGGGTCAAACAGGTCAACAACTTCTCCTCGGTGCTTACTCTGCACTCAGCCGCCAAATCGGTAAAGGCAAAGTGAAGATGTACAACCGCCACGAGATGTTGGATGTAGTAATGATTAAGGACGAGAACGGCGAGAACCGCGCTCGTGGTATCATCGCTCGTAACCTCGTTACTGGCCGCATCGAGCGTTACTTCGGTCACGCTGTGGTTGTAGCTACTGGTGGTTATGGTAATGCTTTCTTCCTTTCTACTAACGCGATGGCATCTAACGGTTCGGCTGCTATGCAGATGTACCGCCATGGTGCTTACTTCGCTAACCCTTGCTACGCACAAATCCACCCAACTTGTATTCCAAAGCACGGTGACTTCCAATCCAAACTCACTTTGATGTCTGAGTCACTCCGTAACGATGGTCGTATCTGGGTTCCTAAGAAACTCGAGGACGCTCAACGCCTCCAACGCGGTGAGATCAAGGGTAAAGACATCCCAGAAGAGGACCGCGACTACTACTTGGAGCGCCGCTACCCAGCTTTCGGTAACCTCGTTCCACGTGACGTGGCTTCTCGCGCAGCTAAAGAGCGTTGCGACAAGGGCTATGGTGTAAACAATACCGGTCTTGCTGTCTTCCTCGATTTCTCTGACGCTATCCAACGCCTTGGCAAGGATGTAGTAGAGGCTAAGTATGGTAACCTCTTCCAAATGTACGAGAAGATCGTGGACGAGAACCCATACGAGGAGCCAATGATGATCTTCCCTGCTATCCACTATACTATGGGTGGTATCTGGGTGGACTATGAGTTGCAAACCAGCGTGAAGGGTCTCTTCTGTATTGGTGAGGCCAACTTCTCCGACCACGGTGCTAACCGCCTCGGTGCTTCTGCTTTGATGCAAGGTTTGGCTGACGGTTACTTCGTATTGCCTTATACTATCCAAAACTACTTGAGCGACCAAATCGGCGTTCCACGTATGTCCACCGACCTCCCAGAGTTCGCTGAGGCAGAGAAGGGTATCACCGAGAAGATTGAGAAACTCATGGCTATCCAAGGTAAGCGTTCTGTGGATTCTATCCACAAGGAGCTCGGTCTTGTGATGTGGGATTTCGTTGGTATGGGTCGTACTGCTGAGAGCTTGAAGACTGCTGTTGAGAAGATCGACGCAATCAAGAAAGAGTTCTGGAGCAATGTATATATCCCAGGTGAGGCTAACTCATTGAACAACGAGTTGGAGAAGGCTCTCCGCTTGGCAGACTTTATTGAGATTGGTCGTTTGATGGCTGTGGATGCATTGAACCGTGAGGAGTCTTGCGGTGGTCACTTCCGTGAGGAGTATCAAACTCCAGAGGGCGAGGCGATGCGTCAAGACGATAAGTTCTCTTATGTAGCTTGCTGGAAATACACTGGCGAGGACAGCGAACCAGAACTTATCAAGGAGCCACTCGACTATGAATTCACCGAACGTAAAACTCGTAACTATAAGAGCTAAGCATTATGGATCAATATATTGATATTAAAGTGAAGGTTTGGCGTCAAGCTGGACCAAAGGCAGAAGGTCATTTCGAGACCTACGAACTCAAACACATCTTCCAAGGTGCTTCGTTCTTGGAGATGATTGACATCCTCAACGAGCAACTTATCAGCGAGCACAAAGATCCTATCGCATTCGACCACGACTGCCGTGAGGGTATCTGCGGTATGTGCTCTATGTATGTCAACGGTCACCCACACGGACCAGACAGCGCTATCACCACTTGCCAATTGCACATGCGTAAGTTCAAAGATGGCGAGACTATCACTATCGAGCCATGGCGTAGCCGTGCCTTCCCTGTAATCAAGGACTTGATGGTGGACCGCGAGGCATACGACAAGATTATGCAAGCTGGTGGTTTCGTGTCAGTCAATACAGGTGGTGTACCTGATGCAAATGCAATTCCAATTCCTAAGGCTCACGCTGACGAGGCAATGGATGCTGCTTCTTGTATCGGTTGCGGTGCTTGTGCTGCTGCATGTAAGAACGGCTCTGCTATGTTGTTCGTTTCTGCTAAGGTAAGCCAATTGGCTCTTTTGCCACAAGGTAAGGTAGAGGCAGCTGCTCGTGCTAAGGCTATGGTGGCTAAGATGGATGAACTCGGCTTCGGTAACTGTACCAACACTGGTGCATGTGCTGCTGAGTGCCCAAAACAAGTATCTTTGGCTAACATTGCTCGTCTCAACCGCGAGTTCCTCTGCGCAAAATTCAAAGACTAATGTGTTTTGACAATAGCTTATTGGCCATTGGCTAATAACTATATATAAATAGGTGTGCTTCGGCACACCTATTGTATATGATACACTATAAAATACAACTATGCGTTTCAAATTATTCCTTTGCATTTTGTGCATCAGCAGTTTGGTAATGGCTGAACAGATTATTCGTGTGTCACAGATTGGGTATCTGCCTGAAGCGAAGAAGTTTGCTATCATCATGACGGGTGATAGTGGGCGGTGGGAATACACTCGCTACGATTTCTCGGACCTCAAGAAAGAGGGCTGGCATCAACTGAAGATAGGCGAGGCAGTGTCGGATAGTTTTCTCATCAGCAAGCATGTGTATGATGGTTTAGCTGATTTTCCACTCAATTATATGCGCCAACAGCGTTGCGGTTGGAATCCGTTCACGAGCGATAGTTGCCACCAAAAAGATGGATACATCATTTACCACCCCACAAAGACAGGGCAACATATTGATGTTCGTGGTGGCTGGCATGACGCAAGTGATTGTTTGCAATACGTCACCACCACTGCCAATGCAATCTATCAGATGATGTTGGCTTACGAGCAATATCCTGAACTATTTGGCGATATGTACCAGACCAATGGTACACCTGGAGCGAATGGTATTCCAGATATTGTAGATGAGATTCGCTGGGGCTTGGATTGGTTGGATCGTATGAATCCCGAACCCGGAGAGTTCTATAATCAGTTAGCCGACGACCGCGATCATATAGGCATGCGTTTCCCAAAGGACGATCAAGCCGATTATGGCTGGGGCGTGAATAATGGTCGTCCTGTATATTTCGTTACAGGTGAGCCACAGGTGCAAGGCAAAGGAATGAATATCTCGACAGGTACTTCTTCTATTGTAGGTAAGTATGCATCCTGCTTTGCTTTGGGTAGCAAGATTCTGGCACCCTATTATCCCGAACTGGCTGAGCGTATCGGTAAGAAAGCCGAAGATGCATACGAACTGGGTGTCCGCAAACCTGGTTTTAGTCAAACAGCATCTGTTCGCTCACCATATATCTATGAGGAGACAAACTGGGTGGATGATATGGAGTTAGGTGCATATGAGTTGTATCGCAAGACCAATGATAAGTCCTATCTCAAGGACGCACTAGCCTACGGACGACAAGAACCTACCACCCCTTGGATGGGAAGCGATACGGCTCGCCATTACCAATGGTATCCTTTTATGAATATCGGGCACTATCGTTTGGCTAGTGAGGCTAAGAATCGTTCTCGGGAGGAGTTTGTTGCCTATTTGAAAAAGGGGATTGATACGGTCTATCAGCGTGCCATTCATGGCGAACCTGTGCAACAAGCTTTCTTGTATGGCATACCATCTATTTGGTGCTCCAATAACCTCACCACGGCTATGCTAACCCAATGTATCTTGTATCGTCAGTTGACCAATGACTCCACCTATATTGATATGGAATCGTCATTGCGCGATTGGCTGCTAGGGTGTAACCCATGGGGAGTATGTATGATCGTAGAATTGCCTGGAGCGAAGTGCTATCCTACTCAGCCTCACTCGTTTATGATTAGCGAGAAGATTGGTAATACAACCGGTGGATTGGTGGATGGTCCCGTGTATCAAGGCATTTTCAACAGTCTGCGTGGAGTGAACATGGAAGGTGGTATCAATTATATGCGCTATCAGCCCAATGTGATGGTGTATCACGACTCTACGAATGATTATTCTACCAACGAGCCCACAATGGACGGCACAGCATGTCTAATCTTCCCTTTTGCCGCATATGAAGCAGAAGCGAAGTCCTGCGAATAGAAGATTGATAATTGATAAACAATAGCCCCAAATAAGTATCTTTGGCCGATATTGCTCATTGTAAGCGCGAGTTCCCTATCTGCGCAAGACATAAAGAATGGTAACCATTCAGTATCTAATTTCCTCACACCGAACGCATGAATACTTGTGTTCGGTGTTTTTTATCTTTAGTATTCAAAATTTGGTTGTTTTGCAAATTAATGCTGACCTATTGTATATAAGAGAAGTTTGCATCTTTATGTAACTTTCGAAACGTTTCGAAAGTAAATATTTGAAAGTGTAAATTATTAACATGCAGATAATCAGTGTATTATATGTTTTGAATGGAAAATATGTTTTTTAACATGTTTTTTAACAATATTATTTGTCTTTTACGTAGTAACTTTGCAGCAAATTTATAGAAAATTAATCGTATTTACGCTTTATGGAAACTTTTACGTATAAAGAGATTTTGCAACAACCTTCATGCTGGATAAAGGAGTATGAGGTGTTGCTTGAAGAGAAAACAAGAATCCAAGCTTTCTTGGAGAAGTATTTGACCAATGAAACAGACATTGTATTGACTGGTGCTGGTACTTCTGCATTTATTGGAGATGCTATTGCTCCATTGCTTCGTGGTGTGTGGAAAAATGTTCGTGCTGTGGCTACTACCGATATTGTTACTAATGCAGCTGATTATTTGGTAGCTGACAAACCATTGCTACTGATTAGCTTTGCTCGTTCTGGCAATAGTCCAGAAAGTGTTGCTGCTGTAAATTTGGCGAATGCTATTTGCAAGAACGTGGCTCATATTTATATCACATGCAATAAGAATGGTCATTTGGCTCAATCAGCCAATGCTGAGAATATCCTTTCTCTCCTTCTGCCAGAAGAGACCGATGATAAGAGTTTGGCAATGACGAGTAGTTTCTCTACAATGCTACTTACTTGCTTGATGATTAGCCAAATTGATCATATTGAAGCAGAACGCGATCGTATCGAGGCTGTGGCTGCTAATGCACAAGCAGTCTTGTCAGATTATGCAGGTGCTATTGAGGCAATAGCTGCTCGTCCGTTTGAGCGTGGTGTATTCTTGGGCTCAGGTCCTATGAAGGGTATTGCAGAAGAATGTCACTTAAAGTTGCAAGAGCTCACCGATGGTGGTGTGGTATGCAAATTCGATAGTTTCCTTGGATTCCGTCACGGCCCCAAAGCAGTGGTAAATGAGCAATCTATCATGGTGTATCTCATGCAAGACGATGAGGCTATTCAGCGTTATGAGCGCGACTTGGTTAAACAAGTGAGTGGCAATAATAAGTTAGTAGCTCAAATTATCGTTTCCGCGGGCGCGCGCGTAAATATAGAAGGTGTACAGGAAGATTTGCAAGTGGTAATGCCTAATGGATTGGCTAAAACGGGTATCTATAGCGTGTTGCCATACGTATTAGTAGGTCAGTTGTTGGGCTTCTATACATCTGTTGCTCACGGACTTTGCCCAGACACTCCATCTGTATCAGGCAATATCCACCGCGTAGTAGAAGGCGTTATCATTTACGAATAATTCACTAAATTCTAAACACTAAAGATATGGCTAAAACCGAAAATATCCTCCGCGTGATGGAGGAACTCAAACAAACTACAGGTGTGCCACGCACTCTTTTTGCTGCATGCCCTAACTCATTGTCAGTAATCAAGGCATCTTTCCGCGCAGCTAAGCGTAATAATGCGCCAATCTATTTTGCTACCACACTCAATCAAGTGGATACCGATGGTGGCTACACAGGTATGACGCCTGCAGAGTTTACCAAGGTACTCGCTCGTGAGGCTGCTGCTGTGCACTATACTGGTCCATATGTAGTGGCTATTGATCACGGAGGCCCATGGTTGAAGGATATTCAAACTCAACAACGTTGGGATACTGAACGCGCTATGCAAGGCGTCAAAGAGAGTTACGAGGCTGCTATTTTGGCCGGCTACGACTTGATTCACGTAGACCCAACTGTCGATATCTTCTTGCCAAAGGGCGAGATTATTGATATTCACGTAGTAGCACAACGCACCGTAGAACTCATTCTTCACGCCGAGAATTTCCGCAAGGCGAACGGAATCGCTCCTATTTCTTACGAGGTAGGTACAGAGGAAGTGCACGGTGGTTTGGCAGACCCAACAACTTTTGATACGTTCCTTTCTGACCTCAAAGAGGGCTTAAAGAATGTAGGTCTTGAGGATGTATGGCCATGCTTTATCGTAGGTAAAGTAGGTACAGATCTTCACACTACGCTATTCGATCCTGAAGTAGCACGCGACCTTACTGCTAAAGTTCGTCCTTATGGTAGTTACATCAAAGGTCACTATAGTGACGATGTAGACAACCCACAAGACTATCCAACATCGGGTATGGGTGCAGCTAACGTAGGTCCAGAGTTTACAATGAACGAGTTTGATGCTCTCGCTGAACTTGAGGCTGAGGAGAAAAAGCAATTCGAAGCTGGTCGCATCCCACAATTGAGCAATATGGGTAAAGTGCTTTGGCAAAAGGTGTATGAGTCTGGCCGTTGGAAAAAATGGTTGCAACCAGATGAGCAAGGCAAAGACCTGAGCGAAGTGTCTGAGGAACGCCAGCAATGGCTTGTAAAAACAGGTTGTCGTTATATCTGGCAAGCACCAGAGGTACTCGTTGCACGTCAAAAACTCTACGATAATCTCGCATATGTAGGTATTGATGCTGAGAATGTAGTACTCATGCGTATCGAGCATAATATGGATAAATACTATTATGCATTCAATATTGTAAATCTTAACGATCATCTTAAAAACATCTAAGATATGAAACCTTTTGATATCGTTGCTTTAGGTGAATTGAATGTGGATTTGATTCTCAATCAAATTGATGGCTTCCCTGAGATGGGAAAAGAGAAATTTGCCAAGCAAATGACATTAACATTAGGTAGCTCTACAGCAATCTTCGCGGCCAATGCAGCAGCATTGGGCGTGAAGGTGGCTTTCTGTGGAATGGTAGGAAACGACCAATTTGGTGACTTGGTAGAAACAAGCTTGCAAGCTAAAAACGTAGATACTTCCTATCTTATTCGCACCAACCAGTATGCCACTGGTGCTACTATCTGCATGAGCTATGATGAAGACCGTGCTAACCTCACCTACCAAGGTGCAATGGACGTAATGTCTCTTGAAGACATCAATCCTGCCATCTTCCAATCTACCAAGCATATCCACATTTCATCTATCTTTATGCAGAGTGGTTTAAAACGTGACTTAATCAAAATTCTTCAACTCGCTAAAGAGAATGGTGTGACCACTTCATTGGATACCCAATGGGATCCTGTAGAGGAATGGGATTTGGATTATGCCCAAGTACTTCCACTCATCACTGTCTTCATGCCTAATGAGACAGAGCTCAAAGCATTGACTCGTAAAGACAATATCGAAGATGCGATAGCATGTATTGCACCTTATATCAATAATGCTATTATCAAGCAAGGTAGTCGTGGCTCATTGCTTATCAAGAAAGATGGCACACGCCATCAAATGGCTGCTATGCTCAACGAGAATGTAGTAGATTGCATTGGTGCAGGCGATTCATTCAACTCGGGCTTTATTTCTCAATTGGTAAAAGGGGCTTCCCTCGAAGATTGCCAACGCTATGGTAATATGACAGGTGCTGTCAATACCACAGCCGCAGGTGGTACTACCGCTTTCACTTGCCTTGAAGATGTAGAGCGCATAGCAAAAGAGCGTTTTGGATTCGTTAAATAATCAAATACTACTGATATATGAAAAAGATTATTTTATTCGTTGCTGCAGCACTTACCTTAGTTGGATGCTGCTCAAAGGAGCAACCTAAAGGAATTGCTGATACTTTGCTATTAAGCGAATTCCGTCCCGTTAACGTAAATAATATCCCGCAAACGTTTGTAGAGAAAGCAAAATTCCCTATTATTGACATGCACTCTCACGACTACGTGGCTTCTGCTGAGGAGATTGATGAGTGGGTTAAGACTATGGATTTGGTAGGTGTACAAGAAACACACGTGATGCACTGCTCATGGATTGGTCGTCCTTTCGAAGAAGTAGTGGCGTTGTACAGCAAGTACCCAGATCGTTTCCGTTTCTGGTGCTCACTTGACTATACCCAACTGCTTCAAGATGGTACGCCTGACCAAGCGATTGCTTACCTTGAAAAATGTCACGAACTGGGCGCTATTGGCGTAGGTGAGATGGGCGATAAAGGTCTTGGAGAACTCTATGCACGTCCTACCGAAGGTAAGGGCCTTCACATCGATGACCCACGCCTCAAACCTGTACTGGCAAAGTGCGCTGAACTTAAAATGCCTATTTCTATCCATATTGCAGAACCATACTGGATGTATCTTCCACAGGACAACACCAATGATGGTATGCTCAATGGTGCCGTTTGGGCAGTAGATACCACGGTAGCAGGTTGCCTTGGCTACAATGGCTTGATGACCTCTTTCGAGAATGCTCTGCGCGAAAATCCTCAAACCATTTTCATTGCTTGTCACTACCTCAACATGAACCAAGATTTACCTCGCTTGGGTGCGATGTTGGATAAGTATCCAAATATGTACATCGATATCTCTGCACGCGTAGCAGAATCTGCACAAACACCACGCGCTACTCGCGAGTTCCTCATCAAGTACCAAGATCGTGTACTTTTCGGTACCGATAATGGTATGGCAGCTGATATGTATCGCAACGTTTTCCGCGTGTTGGAAACCGAAGATGAGCACTTCTATATCCACGACTACAACTATCACTGGTATTTGTCAGGATTCTATTTGCCAGATACAGTGCTCGAGAAAATTTATAATAAGAACGCTAAACGTTTGTTAAGTGAGTATAAATAATTAAAACTGAAGAGATTATGTTCCAGAAAACCTCCATTAATTGGTTGTTCATTATAATTTGTGTTGTGATGCTCTTTGCAGGCTGTTCTTCGTTGAATACGGAGACAGACCTGCTGGAGTGCGATGCTGCTACAATGACTCATTTTCCTTATACGGACAATGGCGTCATTGTAGTTAAGCATCAAGAATGTACGCCTGTGGCAGATTTCCCAGGATTGACTCGTATTGAGACATTCTATGTAAATGAGGGCAAACCTATTACCGTTCGCGCATATGAGATGTGCCGCACCGAGATAGAGGCTACTGATTCTGTCGTATGGTCGTTGCAACCTTCTTCCACTAATGGTCGTCTTGACTGGGTATTGCCAGTCACTGAGGGCTTCAAGAAAGAGAACTACTTGGGCATGAACAACTCCGACTACGGAGGTGGTATTCCTATGATTGACGTATGGCAACGCGATGGCGGTGTAGCCATCGGCCTTATTGAACCAGTATTGCGTATGATCTCTATGCCAGTAGAGTGGAAACGCTACGAGAATAAAGTCAGCATGTCGCTCCGCTATGAGTTTGAATGGCCTGTTGAGCTCAATACGGGTGATACACTCCGCACTTTCACCGCTTTCCGCTATGAGCACAAAGGTGATTACTTCAATGCACTCCGCACTTTCTCTGAGGTAATGCAATCCGAGGCAGGTATCGAGTTGCCTGCATCCGAACCAGAGGCTTTTGAGCCTGTATGGTGTGCATGGGGCTACGAGCGCACATTCACCATTGATGAGGTTATTGGTACACTTGATAAGGTTGCAGAACTTGGCTTCAAGTGGGTGGATGTGGATGATGGCTTCCAAATCGCTGAAGGCGACTGGGAGACCAACGACCGTTTCCCTGGTGGCGACCGCGATATGCGCCGTATGACCGATGAGATTCACCGCCGTGGTATGTTGGCTAAGCTCTGGTGGGCTCCTCTTGCTGCTGACCCTGGCACTAACCTGCTGAAGAAGCACCCTGAAATGATGTTGCTCACCGATGAGTGGACACCTGAGTATATATCTTGGTGGGATAGTTACTATCTCTCTCCAGTGAATCCTCATACTACTGAACATACTAATATGCTTCTTGACCGTTTTCTTAAGACTTGGAATTTTGATGGGCTCAAAATTGATGGTCAACACCTCAACTGCTGTATGCCTGACCACAATGAGCATTCTTGCCTCGACTATCCTGCGCAATCTGTAGAGTTGATGCCAACATATTTCCAAAATGTATTTGAGAAAGCTCGCGAGATTCATCCACATGCAGTGGTACAAATCTGCCCATGTGGTTGCGCGATGAACTACTACCACTTGCCTTTCTTCAACCAAGCAGTAGCTTCTGACCCTACTTCGTCCAAACAAGTACGTATGAAACGCAAAGCATACGCTGCTATGGCTCCACAATTGGCATACTATGGCGATCACGTTGAGCTTACCGATGGAGGCACTGACTTCGCTTCACAAATTGGTACTGGCTCTGTGATTGGTACTAAATTCACCTATCCAAAAGATAATCCTAACGTAAAAACTAGTTTCTTGCTTACTCCTGAGAAAGAGGCACTTATCCGTCATTGGATGCGTATCTTTAAAGAGAAGAACCTCGCTCGTGGCGAATATCTCAACCTTTATTCATGGGGATTCGATTACCCAGAGGCACATGTTATCCGCCAAAACGATGCGCTCTACTATGCGTTCTATACTGATGCTAAGGCTTTCAAAGGCCAAATCGAACTTCGTGGATTGGAGAAAGGCAAGACCTATACTGCTACTACTTACACGGCTCTCGACCCTGTTTCCTTCCAAGTGGATGGAAATAACCCTGTAATTGAGGCTGATTTTGTAGGTAACTACTTACTTGAATTAAAAGCAAACAATTAATTTATAAACAATTAAAAACATGAGAACTATTTCTGTTATTTGCATGAGTCTCCTTTTGGCAATAGCTCCAGCTTTTGCTCAGACTGTTGTAAAAGGAACTGTTACCTCTGCTGAAGATGGTCTGCCTTTGATTGGTGTGAGCGTTGTAGAGCAAGGTACAACAAATGGTACGGTTACTGATTTTGACGGTAACTACGAACTTGAAACAGCTAAGAATGCGACGATTCAATTCTCGTATATTGGCTTCAAAACCCAAACAGCTAAAGCTGCAGCAACTCTCAACATCATCATGGAATCTGATGCTATTATGATGGAAGAGGTTGTTTCTTTGGGTTACTCTTCTCTTAAGAAGGCAGAGTTATCTTCTGCTGTCGTTACAGTTTCCAGCGAAGCATTGACCGACGTCACCACTTCTGATATTGGTAACATGCTTCAAGGTAAAGTAGCTGGTGTGCAAATCACCAACGCTGGTGGTCAACCTGGCGATGCTGCTGAAATCCGTATCCGTGGTACAGGTTCTATCACCGCATCTAGTGACCCTGTTTATGTGGTAGACGGTGTAATGGGTGGTTCATTCAATCCTCAAGACGTAGAGACCATCTCTGTTCTCAAAGATGCTGGTGCTACGGGTATTTATGGTGCTGCCGCTGCAGGTGGTGTAATCGTTGTTACTACCAAATCTGGTAAGAAGAACGAGAAGGTGACTGTGGATGTGAAAGCTACTGCTGGTGCTAAGCAAGCTCTCTATAACAACTACAAGATGATGGATGCTAAAGAACTTTATGGCTTCCACCAACAACTTTACTCCAAAGGTGTGTTCAGTGCGATGTATCCAAAGGATCTTGTGAATGAGAACCACAACTGGCAAGACGAGTTTTTCCGTACTGGTGTAATCCAAGATTACTATGTATCTGTAAAGGGTGGTTCTGATAAAGTAGGTTACTATGCTGGTCTCAACTACTACGATGAGCAAGGTACACTTATCACCACTGGTATGAAGAAATTCAGTGCAAACCTCAACTTGAATGCACAGATTACCAAATGGTTGGATATGAAGGCTAAGGTTACTTTCACCAAGTCAACTGTAGATTATCCTTCTTCTTGGACAATGCTTGACGATGCTTTCAACAAAATGCCTTGGGATAACCCATACGAACTCGATGCTGAGGGTAAATCTACTGGCAGATACTTGTATGTTGATAATAGCAAACGTTCGGATAATGGTAAAGCATGGTGGTCACAAAATACTTGGAACTCACTTAACTCTACCTATTATAACTATAGCACATCCAATAACTTCGACTTCAGTGGAATGCTCCAACTAAATGTTCATTTCACCGATTGGTTGAACTTCTCTACAACCAATACCTTTGGCGCAGGTTACTGGAAATCAACTTCTTATGTTGATCCACGAGCTTATGACTCTAGCTACGCAAATGGTTATTTGGAGAACTCTATTGGTATCAGCAAGAGCTTCGGTACTACCAATATCCTCAAGGCTTCTTATCAATGGGGCGACCACAGCGTAAACGGTATGCTCGGTTGGGAGTGGGGTACTTGGAAGTCTGAGTACACTACCGCTTCTGGTACTGGTATGCCTAACGGTGTTGACGCACTCAATGCTACTTCTCCTTTCGGTGTTAGTGGTTATGAGATGCCAGGTGCTAGCTGGGCTGCTTTCGTACAAGCACAATACGACTATGCTAAACGCTACTTCGTTACTGCTACTTTCCGTGCTGAGGCAAGTTCTATCTTCGCTCCTGAAAACCGCGTAGGTTACTTCCCATCAGTAGCTGCTTCTTGGTTGATTTCTAACGAAGACTTCATGAAAGACCAAGACGTTGTTTCATTCTTGAAACTCCGTGCTAGCTATGGTGTAACGGGTAACAATAATATCCCTGCTTATAAGTATTTGGCTACTTATGCACTCAGTGCATTGTACCAAAACCAAGTAGCTGCTACCCCAAGCCGTCTGGCTAACCCTCTCCTCCACTGGGAGACTGCTAACATGGCTGCTGTAGGTATCGACCTCACATTCATCAATCGTATCGACATGTCTATCGACCTCTATAATACCGATAATACTGGCTTGCTCCTCAATGTGCCTGTAGCTCCATCTACTGGTTTCTACGAGGTAACTAAGAACGCAGGTTCTGTTCGCAACCAAGGTATTGAGTACCGCATCGATGCTAATATCATCAACAAGGGTAAATGGAACTGGGATCTCGGTTTCAACATTGGTTTCAACAAGAACCGAGTGACCGATCTTCCTAACCACGAGCCATTCCTCCAAACGGCTAGCTCTGTGAGCCAACAAGTTAAAGAGGGTCAAGATATTTATTCTTGGTACATGAAAGAGTGGGCTGGTGTAGATCCTAACAATGGTGACCCATTGTGGTATGTAGTAGATGCTGAGGGCGAATATGTGCTCGATGCTGACGGACAAAAAACTACTACCAACGACTACAACGCTACCCAAGCTAAGGTGGTAGGCAAAGCAACTCCTCTCTTCTCGGGTGGTTTGAATACACAAGTTTCTTGGAATGGTATTTTCGTGAATGTGAATACTAACTTCATGTATGGCAACAAGATCTACAACTACACTCGTCAATCTACCGATGCTGACGGTGCATACGTAGGTTACAACCAACTCTCTATCGAAAATTCTATCCAAGGTTGGAGCCGTTGGGAGAAGAAGGGCGATAACGCTACTCACCCAAAACCAATGCTCAATGGTAACAAGAACTCAAATGCAATCAGCTCACGTTACCTCGAGGATGGTTCATACTTCCGTATCAAGAACCTCACCGTTGGTTATGAGTTCCCTAAGTCTCTCATCAAGAAGGCTTACATGACCCGCTGCCGTATTTACCTCTCTGCTGACAACCTCTGGACAGCTACTAAGTTCTCAGGTATGGACCCAGAGATCACCCTGTCAACTTCTACATATAACCTCGCTGGTATGTACTCAAGCAACTATCCTGTGGGTCGCACCTACCAAGCTGGTGTAGAAATTAGCTTCTAAAAAACAATCTAGACAATCTAGGCAATCTAGAACTTCTAGAAACATTTAAAACTTTTAAAACGATAAGAATATGAAAAAGATAGCTTTAATAATGGCTCTTGTGGCAGGGGTATTGTTCACTTCTTGTGATCTTAACTTCTTCCCTTCTGACGAGCTCAACTCTGATGTATTGCTCCAAGACGAAGCAGGAGCTGCTTACATCATGGATGGTTGCTATGCATTCCTCAAAGACGAGATCGATTTCTTGGGATATGCCAGTGGTAATACATTCACCCGTCACTATTTCCAAATGTCTGAGTTCCCTGCAGACAATACATCACTCTCATCACACACCACTGACCCTCTCTACGAGGCTACTGCGTATGCGATGACCGATAACCTCAAAAACGTAGGTACTCTCTGGATGGTTGCTTACAAAGCAATCTATATGGCTAACACGGTGATTGCTTCTTTCGACGAAGGCAAATCTGCTGACGGTGACCAACTCCTCGGTGAGGCTTACTTCATGCGTGCCCTTATGCACCTCAACCTCGTGACCCTTTATGCGAAACCTTATTCACACGGTCGCGACAATATCGGTATTCCTTTGCATATCTCTACCAGCAACGAGACTATCACTCGTGCTAAAGTAGGTGATGTGTACGACCAAATCGTTAAGGACTTCACCAAGGCTTCTGAGCTCATGGGTCCTTCTCGTGGCAACAAGGGTTATCCTAGCAAAGACGCAGCGCTCGGTATGCTCTCTCGCGTTTACCTCTATATGGAGAACTGGGAAGAAGTTGTTAACACCGTTAACGCTATGCTCGGTGGCGCTTCTCCTGCATCTAAGTTGGAGAAAGACTTCGTAGCGCTCTTCCCTAATGCTAAGACTGCTAACGAGACTCTCTTCTGCATCGCACACGAGGCAACTGACACACGTGGTCAATCTTCTATCGGTTCTATGTACCTCAAAGACGGTATGGGTTGGGGCGAGATATATCCTTCTAACACCCTCCTCTATCTCTACGAGCGTTATCCAGAGGATATCCGCTACAAAGGCATTATCCTTCCTCAATATCTCGCTGCTGGTACTATGACTGCTTACTTGCCTATCGAGGCACAGGAAGGTGGTATCTCTACTGGTCGTTCCAATTTGATTGCTAATGCTACTCCTGCTGGTGAGAACTTCACTTGCACCGTGGATGGTACTACTTACACCATCGAGAAACGTACTATCAATGGCGAATATTCCGAGTATTGGATGAACTACAAGGGCGAGGATGTACAAGTACGTGTTCACCCTGTTATGCAAAACCGTAAGCAAATTCCTATCTACTACGTCAACAAGTTCTCTTACCAAGATGGCGACCCAATGCTTTCTTCTCCTATCGTTTGCCGCTGGGGTGAGGTGATCCTCAACCGCGCTGAGGCTTATGCGCACATGGGTGGCAAGGATGCTGAGGCTTTGGCTGATGTTAACGTACTCCGTGAGCGCGCTGGTATCCCTGCTGATGGTATGTTCTCTACTGGCAAGATGCACGGATATGCTTCTGCTTTGGACGTAGTTATGGATGAGCGTCGCCTCGAGCTCGCGTTCGAAGGACACCGTCTCTTCGACCTCATCCGCAACAAACGCACTATCGATCGTCGTTTCCCTGGTGCACAACCTTGGGAAATCGTACAACCTGATTATCCAAAACTCCAATATCCTATCCCTAACAACGAATGGACGGTTAGCGGTATTCAACAAAACCCAACTTACTAATGTAGTTTTGCTGTCAATTGCGGGTTCTTGACGGGTTCATGACGGGTTCATACCATATCTTAACCCTGCAAGAACCGTAGTTGGAAGCAACAAATAGAAATCAATCAACAACAATTTATAAACTTTTTAATAATCGATTATTATGAAGAAATTTCAATTTGCACTTTTGTGCGCTGCTGCTATGGCTCTCGTAGCATGTAAAGAAACATGTAAAGTATGTGGCGAACCTCTTGAGGACTGTACTTGTGATGAAGTCTGCGAAGTTTGCGGTGAGAACCCATGTATTTGCCCAGGTGACTACGTTGACCCAATTAGTGTTACCGATGGTAGCGCTGCTGACTGGGATGCTCTTCCTGCAGCTTATGTAGCTTCTACTGTTCACGCTGAAGGTTGCTCTATGGACGGTCTTAAGAGCGTGAAAGTTTACTGCGACGAGATGTACCTTAACATCTTGGCAGAAATCAATCTTGATGTTGTTACTTATCATGAATGGGCTCCATTCCACATTTATCTCAACGCTGACGGTTCAGCTGAGACTGGTGGTTACGGTGATGAGTTCGCTGATGCTGATGCTGAGTGGATGCTTGAGACAGCTATTTACCAATCAGGTGCTGTTGCTTACAACCCAGCTGTATTCAAATGGTGGGGTGAGCCAGGTACATCTGGCTGGTTGTGGACTGACCCTGAGAACCCAGGTACTGCTGAGAACGGTTGGGGCGCTGTCGTTCCAGAGGGTACTCTCCCAATTGGTGAAGCTCAAGCTGTTAATGGTATCGGTACTGTAGAGATCAAACTCCTCAAGGAGCTTATTCCTGCTACATGGGCTGACGAGTTCACTATTGGTTTTGATGTTCAAGATGGTGTATCTTGGACTTCCGTAGGAATCCTTCCTAACGCTGCTGACGACCCTGAGACAGGTTCTGCTGTTCTCGCTAACAAGCTCGTTGTTAAGGTTAACAAAGGTGAGTAATCCCTGCTGAAACCAATTTTTAATTCAAACATTTAACAATTGTTGATTGACGTATCGGTGCGGAGGTGCACCTCTGCACCGATACTTTTTTTACTTAAATCAGAACTAATACCTAATGCTACAATTAGTTCGCTTGTTGAAATAGCTGTTTGTATCGCACTATTCACGCACAATAGACGCACAATAGACGCACTATTCACGCACAATAACCGCATAATAACCGGACATTTACCATATAACAACCATACTATTTGGCTGACTGTCCTTATACATTGCAATGTTTATGAAACGAAATCTGCTTTTTGCAACCCTCATTAGTTTATTGTTTGTTGCTTGTACCAACCCATGCCCTGTGTGTGGAGGAGATCCTTGCACATGCCCTGAACCTGACCCAGAAGGTACAATCTATTATACCGAATCAAACGAAATCATTGCCAATCCCGAGCGTGGTTTCCTCCAACAAATCTATTACGAATCTGGCAACCTAGAGTCGCAAGCATCTGTTAAATCGATTAAAAGCAATCGTGAAAACAACTATATGACCTTGTATTTGCATTCGTATTATCTCACTGATTACATGGAAAGCGATATCTCACAAGAGTTCCTCGATCGCATGGAGCGCAACTTCCTTGCGCTACGCGAAGGTGGAGCCAAAGCGGTATTGCGCTACTCATATAAATCCAATTTCAACAACAACGACAAACCTTGGGACGCTACACCTGAATGGATGGCGCGCCATATCGACCAACTCGAACCATATTGGAGAAAATATACTGACGTCATTCTCTGCCTACAAGCTGGATTTATCGGCTCTTGGGGTGAGTGGTACTATACCTCTACTTTCCCATTCAATCCTAAAAAGGATGAGGATTTTGTTCCACGTTGGGAACTCATCAACCATCTCCTAGAATCCGTACCAGAGGACCGTCAAATCGCCTTCCGTACACCTGGATACAAGATGAAATATCTGGAAATGCACGGACAACCTATCGCGCCTCTCAACGAAACGGAGGCATACCAAACAACCGCGAAAGCACGCCTTTGTGGCCACAACGACTGCTTCCTCGCTTCTGCTGATGATGTAGGAACCTATTTCTCAATGGAAGAAAGAGACTTCTGGGCAGAAGATACCAAATATACCCTCATGGGTGGTGAAACTTGCGGTACATGTCCTAAACGTTCTGAAGGACCAAGTGCGATCAAGGAGATGACCAAATACCATTGGACCTATATCAACCGTAGCTACCACCAAGAAGTACTCAACTCGTGGATTAAAGACGGAAGCATGAATGAAATTATGCGCCGCCTCGGTTATCGTTTCGTGCTCGACAAAGCATATCCTACTCAAAACCCAGTAGCCGGCGAACGCTATTCAATGGTACTCACACTTCGCAACGTAGGTTTTGCTGCTCCTGCCAATGCACGCGATGTAGAACTCATCTTTGTGGACAAAGACGATGCTACCAAGAAATTTGTTCACAAACAACAAGTTGACCCTCGTTTCTGGATGGGTGGCGACACCATCGTTACAACCCTTCATGCTACACTCGATGCCAGCATGACAGGCGAATATGGTGTGTATCTCAACCTCCCAGACCCATATCCAACCCTTCATGATAATCCTGCATTCTCAATCCGTTTAGCCAACGAGGATATCTGGGAAGCTGAAACGGGCTACAACTACTTGACAGACTTGGCATTATAATCCATCTCTAATCATAGACTACCTAGAAAATCTAGTTCGGCTAGTTTCTCTAGGTAGTTTCCGTTTTCTTAGAATACCTTTAAAACTCTTAAAACTTTTAAAACTCTTTAACCCTATGTTTCTTCAAATCTTGACCCTTTTGAATATCTGGTGGGGCGCATCAGTAGGCCTTGGATATAACCAGCCCTATGTGAATCAATCGGAGTTCAACCTCCACGTGCAAGACGAGAACAACCAATTGGTTCCGCTATTCCTCAATAGCGACGGACGCTATCGTTGGTCAGACTCTGCCTTTATCTTCTCTGTCGAGAATGGCGAACTCACCACTTCCACTCCTATGACGGAGGTAAAAGCAGGCACTACCCTTCGCGATGCCTATATGGCAGCGCAAGCCAAGTATTTCCCTGCTACTGGCACTTTGCCTGACACCCTCTTCTTCACCATGCCACAGTACAATACATGGATTGAACTTATGTACAACCAAAACCAAGCCGATATCCTCCGCTATGCACATGCTATCATTGATAATGGCTTCCCTCCTGGTGTACTCATGATTGACGACAACTGGCAACGCTACTATGGCAACTTTGACTTCAAAGCCGAGCGTTTCCCTGACCCTAAAGCCATGGTGGATGAACTCCACGCATTGGGCTTCAAGGTCATGTTGTGGATATGCCCATTCGTGTCGCCAGACTCTCCAGAGTACCGCGACCTTTCTGCCAAGGGTTATCTGTTGAAGAACCCTCATGGCGGTACCGCCGTGCTCAACTGGTGGAACGGCTACTCTGCTTGCTACGACCTCACCAACCCTGATGCCGCAGCGCATTTCATTAGTGTCCTCAAGAAGGTACAAGCCGACTATGGCATTGACGGCTATAAGTTCGACGCAGGCGACAACAACTGCTATGCTTCTGCTCCTATCCTCGCATACGACAAGACAGCTACCACAGTCGATCATACCACCTCTTGGGCAAAGATTGGCTTGGAGTTTCCATTCAATGAGTACCGTGCTTGCTGGAAGATGGGCGGTCAACCTCTCGTACAACGCCTTGGCGATAAGGACTATAGCTGGGAGGCCGTACAATCCCTCATCCCATGTATGACCGCTGCGGGCTTGCTCGGCTATGCATACGTATGCCCCGATATGATTGGTGGCGGACAATGGACATCTTTCCTCGGTATCAACTCCGACGAGTTCGACCAAACGCTCATCGTGCGTTCCGCACAAGTGCACGCCCTCATGCCAATGATGCAGTTCTCTGTAGCGCCTTGGCGTGTACTCTCGGCTGAGAATCTAGAGATTGTCAAGCAGATGGCTATCCTCCATGCCAAGTTCGCACCATATATCATGCAATATGCGCACCATGCGGCTAAGACGGGCGAACCTATCGTGCGTTGCATGGAGTATCAATACCCACACCAAGGCATGGAGATGATCAAAGACCAATTCATGCTGGGTGACAAGTATCTTGTAGCCCCTATGACTACTCCAGGTACCGAGCGTACAGTCACCTTGCCTAAAGGCACTTGGCGCGATGAACAAGGCAAACGCTACCGCGGTGGCAAGACTTATACCATCCAAGTCCCCCTCGCCCGCCTGCCTTACTTCGAGTTGGTAAAATAATACCCTCTAGAAAATCTAGCATAACTAGCATAACTAGAAAATCTAGGCCCTCTAGAAACTTTTAAACTTTTAAAACTTACAAGAATATGAAGAACAAACTTTGGTTACTTTTCATCCTCATTACCGTGGTTACATGGGGTATTTGGGGAGCATTTTCAGGTTATCAAATCCAACACGGAATTCCTGACACAGTAGTGTACATCGCATGGGCAATCTCTATGCTCCCTTGCGCAATTGTAGCACTCATTATCAACAAAGGTAAACTCAATCTCAGCTGGCGTGCTATTGGCATGGGTGCTATTGTAGGTCTGCTAGGTGCAGGTGGCCAATTGGTGCTTTTCAAAGCCCTCACACTCGGCCCAAGCTACATCATCTATCCATTCATTTCCATGTCACCAGTAGTGGTAATCACTTTGGCATCTATCTTCTTAAAGGAAAAAGCTACCAAATGGCAAATAGCAGGTATCGTTGTAGCGCTGGCTGCTATCCTTCTCCTCTCTTTGGAAACAGGCAACGAAGGTAGCCCTGTTACTGGCTGGTTGTGGATTGTATTGGCAGTTCTTGTGCTCCTCGCTTGGGGTATCCAAGGTTTCTTCATGAAGTTTGCTAACGAGTCTATGGACGCAGAGTCACTCTTCGTGTACATGGCTCTCTTCGCTGTGGTATTGGCACCAGTAGCATATTTCATGACACCTGATGCCGCTACATTCTTTGCGCAAGAAGGTGCTATGACCCCATTCTGGTCATCTTTCGGTATCCAAATCCTCAACTCTATCGGTGCGCTCACTCTCGTGTATGCATACCGCTATGGTAAGGCTGTAGTCGTTTCTCCTATGGAAGGACTCTCTCCTATGGTTACCGTATTGTTGTCACTAATCATTTTGCAAGTGATTCCAAACCCATTGCAAATCGCAGGTCTCGTTTGTGCTGCATTCGCAATGTATGCATTGTCTAAGTAAAGTTAGTGTTTAGAGGTGGGGAGTTCAGCTGTGCTGTATCCCCTGCCTTTAGCCTTTAACCTTTAGCCTATCAAAATATGAAAAAGATATTTGTACTCTTTACCTCTATCATGCTCACAGCCACAATGATGGCTAGTTGTGAGCCTATCAATGGTGGCGAAAAGCCAGAAGAACCTAAAGATTCTATCCCTGTCGAACTTCAGCCTCTTACACAGTCTGTAGTTGTTACCGACAATTGGGTTTTTGATAGCAAACCTACCATCGTAGTGCATGTAGAGAATCCCAATCCTGTAGCAGTCGATGCCACTGTCAAAGCAACCATCACTACTGACCTTAAGAAGGCAGTGACTACTATTGAGCAAACTGTCTCTGTAGCTGCGAATAGTTCTCAGGACGTTACACTCACTACTCCTGAAGACCTGGCTCCTGGTTTCTATCGTGCCAACTGCATTGTAAATAAGAAGAGTGCCCGTGCATTCAACTTTGGCATCAACCCTACTGCTATCGTGTCTGCGCCAGACAAGCAACCTGACTTCGATGAGTTTTGGGCAGCTGCCAAAGAGCAACTCGAGGCAATTGATATGAACCCACAACTCACCCTATTGGAAAAGAAGAGTACCGATAAACGCAAAATCTACCTCGTAGAATTGCAATCCGTGCCAGATGGTCCAGAGGGTGAACCAGTGATTGTCCGTGGCTACTATGCAGAACCACAGGATGGTCAAAAGCACCCAGTTATCATGCACTTCTATGGCTATGATTCTCAAAATGCTACTTCTTGGCCTCCATGCCCAGGCGGTAATGATAGCGAGTTTGCAGAGTTCTTCTTCTCTATTCGCGGACAAATGCTCAACAACCGTGCTGCCAACCATCGCTACAACGATGGCAAGGAAGAAAATTTCGTGAATATCTATGGTGACTGGTTTGCATACAACTTTGGTGTAAAAGACGGTTACTATTATCGCGGAGCCTTCCTTGATTGTGTACAAGCGGTTCGCTTCATGGCTACCCGCGAGAGCAGCGATATGACCCAACTATTTGCAGAGGGTAGTAGCCAAGGTGGAGCACTTTCCTATGCTGTAGCAGCACTCAGTGATTATCCTTTCACTGCCATTGCTCCTTGCGTGGCATTTCTTGGCGACTTCCCTGATTACTTCAATATAGTAACGTGGCCTGCGGAGACCGCCAAAGCCAACAAAGGTAGCATGACCGATGAGGAGATGTATGCGTTCCTATCCTATTTCGATACCAAGAACTTGGCTACTCGTATCTCTGCTGCGGTAATTGCATGTAGCGGTTTACAGGATGGCACTTGCCCTCCACACACCAACCTTGCTCCATACAACAATCTCCAAACTGAAGATAAAGTCATTTATTACTACCCAGAGATGGGACACGAAATTCCCAAAGATTGGACTACTAAATTTATGAAGTTCTTCCGCGAACGCATGAAATAATCCTTGCCTACACACCATACACTATACACTATGCAACACATCATAGATCAATTTCAATTAGATAATCCCGTACAATTGCCCGAGGCAATCAAAGTGGGTATCATCAACGAGTCCTATCGTATCAAGGCTGCTACGGAAGGAGGCAAGTCCTACTTCCTGCAACGCATTAATCATAACATCTTTCAAGATGTAGAAGGCTTGCAACGCAATATCGAGCGTGTGACTTCCCATATCCGCCAACTATTGATTGAAGCGGATGAGACGGATATAGAGCGCAAAGTATTGCGCGTAGTGCCTACCAAAGATGGTAAACTCTACTACAAAACACCAGCAGGCGACTACTGGCGCGTATATGTGTTGATTGAAAATGCCCTCTCCTACGAACAAATCACCCCAGAGGGTGCTTATCTAGCGGGTAAAGCGTATGGAGAGTTCCAATGCCAATTAGCATCGCTGGATGCTGAAACTTTGGTAGAGTCGATTCCTAATTTCCACAACCTAGAATTCCGCATTCAGCAGTTGCACGAAGCATTGGAAAAGGACGCTGCAGGTCGTAAAGCCGAGACCAAGGATATAGCCGATTATCTGCTCAAACGTGCAGAGGCTATGTGTATCGCTGAAACACTCTATCGCGAAGGTAAACTTCCAAAACGCATCAATCACTGCGATACCAAAATCAATAATATGCTTTTTAATGCAGAAGGCAACCCTATGTGTATTGTGGATCTGGATACCGTCATGCCTGGATTCGTACTTAGCGATTTTGGTGACTTCATCCGTACTGCTGCCAATACGGGAGCAGAAGACGACCGCAATTTGGATAATATTCATGTGAATATGGATATATTCCAAGCATATACCAAGGGTTACTTATCCACAGCTACCTTCCTCACTCCTCTAGAAATCAGTTTGCTTCCATACGGTTGCAAACGCATGAGTTTTATGCAAGCAGTGCGTTTCTATATCGACTACCTCAATGGTGATACATACTACAAGATTGCATATCCAGACCATAATCTTGTACGCACTAAAGCGCAAATTCGTCTCTTCCAAGAGCAGGAGGCTGTAGAGGAGCAGATGAAAGAATGTATTCATAATGGTTTAACCGAATAAATTCAATCGTATGAAGAAAGTAATATTATCACTTCTCCTTTTGAGTGTGTTCTGTGGACAATATCTATATGCAGCACCTATTGATGATGTGAATTCCGCAGACGAAAAGTACAAGATCGAAGATTATACAATCCCTTCATTTACCCAATTCCTAGTAACCAAAGAGGCAGCACGTAAAAATCCTACTGAGGAAACCGTTGCCGTGATGCATGAAGCGATAGCAGCATTAAAGTCCTACCAATATCCATACGATGTGGTAGTAAATATCAATGGTGATCCCAGTGTTCAAATGGCATTTGCATGGTACACCAATGATCGTATGATGGAAGGAAAGGTTCAACTAACTCCTCTATCCGACCTATCCGCACTCAATACGGTCTTTGATACCGCTACCCATATTATCACAGTAGATGCTACTCCTACAGCCACCAAAAAATCACGTTATGCAATTGGCCTATCAGGTATTCCTCAGGCAACAGGAGTGCCCATGGCTACGAAATATAAATATACTAGCCACAAAGCCATTGCTAAGGATTTAACTCCTAATACGATGTATGCATACCGCGTGGGTGTAGAAGATTATTGGAGCGAAGTAGCATATTTCATGACTGCACCTGTCAACGAACCTGATGCTAGCGAGGAGTTCACCTTTATCTATATGACTGACTCCCATGTTCAGGACCAAGAGTACATAGATAATGCGCGCATGGCAGCTACGGCAGCTGCTCTTAATACGCCCGAAGCTAAATTCTGTGTGTTCCCTGGCGACTTTGTGGAAACAGGAGGCAATGGTAATCCAGAATGGGAGTGGGAACGTTGGTTCGAAGAGGCACTCCGTCCTGTAATCAAGCAGATGCCTATCGTGCCTACAGATGGCAATCATGACGATTCTAACAATCTGAATTACACATACCATTTCAATACTGATAATCAATTCAAGGAGAATGCACAAGTAAAACCTCAGTTCGATGGTATCACCTATTCATTTATGTATGGCGATGTGCTCTTCCTTGTCTTCTCTATGCAAGACTATTGGAAAGGAAGTCCGAATATGTCTGATCTCACTTGCCCATATCTTACAAACGATGTAGGCAATTGGTTCCGCAATCAAGTTGCAAAGCACCCTGAGGCAAAACTGCGTGTCGCATTAGTGCATAAGAATATTTTCTCTGGATCTGGGCACCAAGAAGATGAGGAGACTCCTCTATTCCGAGCTACTATGCTCCCAATTATGAAAGAGTGCGAAATCGATCTTGTTATGCAAGGCCACGACCACTGCTACGAAGTAATTGGTCCTGTGAATCCAGAGACTAAAACACCTATTATGGATGCTATCAGCGACCGAGAAGCGGTTCCTACTAGCGAGAGTATGTCTGGCTACAAAGGCGGAAAATTTATTGTAGATGATGGTACTATGTACTTCATTGGTGCTACATGTGGTCGCAAACGCTACTACCCTTATACACAAGCACAAATGGAAGCGTATTATGCAGACCACCAAGTAGAAAATTACTTCGATCTCTTTACAGGTATGTTTACGCAGCCAGAAGCTCCTTCATACACCACATTCACAGTAAAAGAATCAACACTCACTATCAATTCCTATACAGCTGATAAAGAAGGTAATTCTACACTCTTCAATACATTTGAGGTAATTCGTACAAAAGAACATACTCCGCTTACTGGTCTCGAAGAAGTCTTTGTAGAAGACCTCCAACCCAATGAAACGGGAAAGATTATTCTAGATGGACAACTCGTCCTTGTTCGTGATGGTGTCTTATACGATGTCTTAGGAAGAATAATAAAGTAAAATTTCGAAACGTTCCGAAAGGCATTTTGACTGACTGACCTGCGCATATGCATCTGATTATCAGTTGTATGCGCAGGTTCTTTATATAGTATGTTGTAGAACATGGTTTTAATTTTCTGTATTGACTATGTATTTTGTAATTTTGTGCGTCAAAATAGCAAACAACAAGTTTAACAATACATTTTATCATTATGAAGAAAAGTTATCTCCTTTTAGTTGCATCATTGCTACTTTCTTTTACTGCGCAAGCTGCGGTACATGTTTGTACGCCG
This sequence comes from Paludibacteraceae bacterium, assembly GCA_045531475.1. Lineage (GTDB taxonomy): Bacteria > Bacteroidota > Bacteroidia > Bacteroidales > Paludibacteraceae > Colicola. The sequence goes on along the minus strand of JAZSEB010000023.1, from coordinate 7,083 downwards.
GCTGCTAATTCCCTTGCTTGGTGCCTTACCCAAGCAGATACCCTCGTCCTAACAGACGGTGTATATGAAGAGGCTTACACGATTAAATTCGAGAAGCCTGGCATAGTACTCCGCGCTGCTGAAGGTGCAAAACCAGTTATTAGATTAACAGGCGAGTGGACTACTCTTGGGTTGTATGCTACTACCACCTTTGATGGTATTACTTTCGATGGTACCAACGTATGCTACTATCCTATCAGTGCTTATGGATCGGATGCAGGTACATACACCTTCAAGAATTGTGAGTTTACTGGCTGGATGTATTGGGCTATCTCCAATCATTACGAATCCAATACTCATGTTGATAATGTGTTGATAGAAAATTGTATCTTCCATGATGCAGCAGGTAGTGCTATCTATTTCAATGATGATGCACCTACAGGAGAACATGCTTGCGCTAATTTCGAAATGAAGAACTCTACCCTCTATAATCTTGTAGAAGATGAATACGTAGGTGTTATTCATGTTAGTTCACGCAGCGAAGCTACTGGCGCGCAAAATAAGGTGGTGATTGACCACATTACCATGTACGATTGTACAACTCCAGATTTAGGTGGCATCACTATCCGTAAATCGTCTGACTTGAGCATCACCAATAGTATCGTAGCTTATTCTACTAATACAGACCAATATGCATTCTACATCTATGGCGGCAAAGTAGAGAATACTATTTATTATAATGGTAAAAATAAGTCGGGTCCTACCTATACTGGTTGCCTCACTTCTGACCCTATGTTCGTATATCCAGAAGGTGGCAACTTCAATCTCCGTCCAGGTTCTCCTGCACTCGGAGCTGCTACTGATGGTAGCAATATCGGTGACCAACGTTGGGGTGAAGCTGAGCTCGTAGCAGTTACAGGTGTGGAACTGAATCCTGCTTCCTTGCATATCTACACAAGCGATACCGTAAAAATAGAGGCAATTATAAAACCTGAAACAGCCACTAACCGCAACTTAACGTGGTCTATTGCAGACCCAACATTAGCATCGGTGAACAATGGTACAGTCATTGCTCTGAAACCAGGTGAGACTACCATTACTGTCACTACTGAAGATGGTGGACATACAGCCACTGCGAAACTTGTAATTGAGCAAAAGGTTTACCATCCATTGGTAATTGAGGCAGATGCTCTTAGTGCAGAAGATTATACTGTACCTTCTTACATTCAAATGCTTATTGCTAAAGAATCTGCTCGTCGTGATTCAACTGCGGCTAACGTGGCTGATTTGAAAACCAAAATTGAGAAACTCCAACCATATCAAGCGCCATACGATGTGGTGGTAAACATCAACGGCGATCCTAAAACACAAATGGCATTTGCTTGGTTCACCAATGAGACCATGACTGAGGGTAAAGTACAACTCGTTGCTAAAGCCAATGCTACTGAGGCTGACTTCGCTGCGGCTACTACCATTGACGCTGCCACTGAGACTACCAAACCACTCCCATATGCTGTGGACGACTCTGGTATCCTCTGGAAAACTAAAATGGACAAAGATCAAGCGCATACCTACACCAGCCACAAGGCCATTGCTACGGGTCTGATTCCCAACACCACCTATACTTATCGCGTAGGTGTAGATGGCTATTGGAGCGAACTGGGTACCTTTACCACTGCTCCTGAGAAAGCTGAAGAGTTCAGTTTCATCTATATGAGTGACTCGCACATCATGACACAAGAGTATATTGATGATGCTAACTCTGCTGCTCGTGCTGCTCTCAATATCGCTCCTAACGCTAAGTTCTGTGCATTCCCAGGCGACTTTGTAGAGAACTACTGTAGCTCAGAGTGGGAGTGGGAGCGCGTCTTCGAAGAGGCTCTTCGTCCTGTAGCATACACAATGCCTATTGTTCCTACCGATGGTAACCACGATGTTACTTATGGTACAAACTTCCAATACCACTTCAATACCGACAAGACCTTCCATGATGCGGCTGAGGCTGCTATCAATGAAGAACTGGATGCAACTACCTACTCATTCATGTATGGTGATGTGCTCTTCCTTGTCTTCTCATTGCAAGACTATTGGAAAGGTACACATAGCTACGACAACCTCACTTCTGTATATCTCACCAACCACGTAGGCAATTGGTTTAAGGACCAAGTAGCTGCTCATCCAGAGGCTAAACTGCGTGTGGGTCTTGTTCACTACAATATCTTCTCTGGTTCAAGCCACCAAGATGATGAGATGGGCCCTCTGCTTCGTGCTACATTGTTACCTGTTATCAAGGAGTGTGAGATTGATTTTGTGATCCAAGGACACGACCACTGCTACGAGGTAATGGGTCCTGTAGATGCAGATACTCGCAAGCCAATTATGGAGGCTATTGCAAATCGTGAACAAGTTTCTACTAGTGTAAGTATGTCTGGCTACAAAGGCGGTACTTATACCGTTGATAATGGCGCTATGTATTTCATTGGCTCTACTTGCGGACACAAACGCTATTGGCCATATAACAAAGAGGAAATGGAAGAAGACTATAATGCGCACAAAGTAGAGAACTACTTCGATCTATTTACTGGTATGTTTGCCCAACCTGATAAGCCATCATTCTCTGTTTTCTCTATAAAAGATAAGACCATTACTGTAAATTCTTATACTGCTAACGAGGATGGTTCTTCTACACTCTTCAATACATTTGAAGTCGTTCGTACAAAAGAGCATACACCTCTTACTGGTCTTGAAGACGTACGTGTGGATAAAATTCCACAAGTGAATGGAGTATCAAAAATCCTATACAAAGGACAACTTGTTCTCGTTCGCGATGGTATTGCATACGATGCTTTAGGTAGAATCGTAGAGTAATTAGCCTTCGAACAGACTAATGAAACGAGTAGGACTAATCATAATATTTGTCTTAACTAAGATTAACTTGTTGGCAGGTACTATTTCGGTAGTACCTGCCGACAATGCTATTTCCGCTGCAATTAGTCAAGCACGAGCTGGTGATGTTCTTGTGCTCGAAAACGGATATTATGATGAGTCTTCTAATATTTTGATAAATATCCCGCTTACCATACGTGCTACGGAAGGTGCAAAACCACTACTGAACCTTAAGGGTCGGATTGAAGTGAAAGCCGATTTGCATGTGTGTGGCATATCCATTGAAACTTCCAATTCCGCGGAGGCTTTTCGTTTGCAACCTAGTGAAAGCATATATTCATTCTATTTGCAAGGGTGTCAAGTGAAAGGCTTCTCTTCAAAAACAATTCGCCTATATGATACGAGTCAAACTATAGCCTATGTGGATTCGCTGGTAATAGACAATTGTATATTCCAACCATCAGCGGGGCGTTGCCTTGAGGCAACATCAGCGGATAAACAAGTCCAACATCTGCTAATCAAAAACTCTACTTTTGATGGCGGACCTAGTGGAGTAGGGCGGTTTATCTATTTCAATACGCCTGAAGAAGGACTTACTGTAAAATCAGCGCAGATAGACCAGTGTACGTTCTATAATGCCCAAGATACTCGTTGCATTTATTTGGGGAACATTAATGGTGCACAGGTGAGGAATTGTATTTTCATGAATCCTGCGTACAATGCTGACTATAAGAGCTATTGCGTATATGGTAGTCAAACCTTATTGACCCATTGCATATCATGCAATGCAGATGCATACATACGTTCTGGCGCTCAAGCTGAAATGGTGGGTACGCAAAATCCGTATTTCGTTGATGCAAATAATGGTAACTTCCAGTTGTATAGTAATTCACCTGCTGTAACGATGGGTACAGAAGGAAAACCTATAGGCGACCCACGCTGGGGAATTAGCGATGAGGAAGCGGATCGTTCAGATGAACCCTACCAACCCTATAAAATGCCCTATTCGATGTCTCCCACTACCTCTTCTGTCAAAATTCTTTGGCAGATGGCAGAAGAAACAAAACCTACTACGGCTATTGTATGGTATGGCACAGAGAAAGATAATCTGAAAGATAGTGTGATAACCGATAATGGTTGGATGGTTGAGGGCGAAGGATATATGCATATCGTAGATATCAGTGATCTACAACCAAATACGCGATATTACTATCAAGTGGGTGATGCTAAACGTCGCTTAAAGCATATTGCTTCTACCATAACTGCTCCAACCCAAGGAATGCCCTATCGAATCTTTACTATTTCGGATATACATGGTAATGCCAAAAATAATTGGTCAAACATGCAAGAACTAATCTGTGGATTAGGGGCGAATCTTGCAATAATGAATGGAGATCATGTCTCTGATAATGGGGCGGATAGGTTCTGGAATGGCTATTTCTTTACTCCAGGAGAACCATTCTTATCTTGCACTCCAATAATGTCTTCTGCTGGAAATCATGAGACGGGCGTACCAAGCACCTATCGCTGGTCATCGTTCTACGATTATTTTTGGCAATTCTCGCACGGTGAAAGCGAAGACTCTATCATCGACCCACGTGGAGAAGCCTACTTCTCATTCCCTTATGGCAATGCACAAATAATATGCATCAATATCAATGGGGATAATTCTTCTCCTCAATTCGTACCAGGTAGTAATCAGTATAAATGGCTAGACAAAACACTCGAACAATCAACCTCGCCATGGATTTTTATTTTCGGACATGTCGGCATCTACACTACTGGTTATCATGGCCAATGGTCTGCGGAACCAAAGAAGATAGCCCCTCTATTGGAGAAACATGCGGCTGAGGGTAAGCATATTATATATTTCTGTGGAGATGACCATTCATTCGAGCATTTGTATAAAGACGGTGTACACTATGTACGTCCTGGTTGTGGAAGAGATGCCAACTATGCTCAGCAAACACAGTTAGTAGATATGAACTACTCCTTGTTCTACAACCAAGTATCTTGCTTCTCTACCATAGATATGTCTGCTACTGCTGATACAGTGACATTGCAGGCATATGATTTACAAGGGAATATATTCTATACCTATGATTTTTTGCGCTCAACTAATTTGGATGAGATTCACTCTTCTTCTAATTTGCCTACCAAAAGATGGGAGCAAAATAGAATGCTCATCTATCATGACGAGCGTATTTATGATATCTTAGGCACTTGTCTTAAATAATTCACTTCCTATCTAACCTCTCACCTAAAACAATCTCTAAACACTAAACAGTAGCGCTATGGGCGCGTTCACTAAACTGCAACGCAGTCGCTCGCCTCTCGCTTTTAGTTAGTGATTAGTTAGTGATTAGTTAGTGATTAAGCAGTCTTTACCCTAGTAATTCCGACAAACCATTGGGTTTGGAGGAAGAGGAGGAATGGCTATCGCCCAATGCTGCAGGGCGGCATTCAATGCGACAAGCCGATTCCGACGAAGTGATTAGTTAGTGATTAACGAATGAATATCCTAGAAAAAGAGCACTAATTCTTTACGTATAGCCCTAGAATAATTTACTTCATCTGTGCAAATCGAAACATATCGAAACCTTGATTTATACTATCAGGATGATGTTAATTATCAGAGAATCATATGGTTATGGTATTTTTATGAGAATATGTGTTGTAAAACATAAAAACCTTGCCTATTTTTTCGTTAATTAAATAGTAACTTTGTGGCGTATTTATTCGCAATATAGTACTTTGTACTATGTAACGAGATATTGCAATAGATAGCAAACAACTAACCATATTTACTAACTTTTAAATTCAACACGATGAAAAAAATCTTCTTTTTTCTTGCTGCTATGGCACTAGCCATAACTGCAAACGCGAAGGTGACTACCATTTCACCTGATGCGGACAATGATGCACTTCGTCTTGCTGTACACTATGCAGAAGACGGTGACGTCATTGAGATGACCGAAGGTACGTATGTGCAATGCAACAACAGTTATGTTGCTTTCGATGGCAAGAGCGTAACCGTTAGAGCTGCTGAAGGCGCAAACGTAGTACTTCAACTTCAAGTACCTATCACCCTTACTAATGGTGGTAAAGCAACCTTGCAAGGTATCAAGATTGATGCTTCTCGATTGACCGAATTGGCTGATTGGTACGAGCATGTGATCTATCCTACCGATGCTACCGAAGGTAAGGAACTTGTAATGGACGGATGTGAACTCTATGGCTTCAACATCAACAAGTCAGCCATCTATTCATCATCTTCTAACACATTGGCTCTTTGCGATGTAAAGAATTGCTATTTCCATGACAACATGAAGAGTTGCTTCTTCTTTGAGGGATCATCTATCGCTGAGTTGTCAGTAGTTAACTCTACTTTCGCAAACATTGCTACCGATGCTACGAGTTATTATGCTGGTATCGTGGATGTACGCAATGCAGATGCAAAGGTTACTGTTGACCACTGTACGTTCTACAACTGCTTGCTCATGAATACTGACTATGCAGCTGTTACGATGAAAGGTCCTCAAGCTGCCAATGTAGTTATCTCTAACAATATCTTTATGTTGCCAGAGGCTATTGATGGCCATCGCGCAATCCGCGAAAATGTTGAGGCTACTAATTGTATGACCTTCAACTATGTGAAGGACAATGGTGGTATCCACAGCTCAGTTACCAAAACCAACTGTTTCTTGAACGTTGACCCTAAGTTTGTTGACGCTGCTAATGGCAACTTCGCTCTTGCTGAAGGCAGTCCTGCTCTTGCTGCGGCTACTGATGGTTCCAACCTCGGTGACCCACGTTGGAACGTAGTAGTTGAGCCAGCAATCGAGTGGATTGAAATGCCTCTTGAAATCAGCAACTTGACCACAATGGAGATGCCTGTAGAAGGTGTAACCTATTTGCAATTGACAGGTCGTGATGATATGAATGATGCCGACGTAATGCTCTTCCTCAACAACTACACAGGCGAGGAGAAAGCTTACGAAGTAAACGTTGAGAACTCATTCATGACCTTCGGTGGTCTTGAGCTCACCGTTATGGATGGTTCTATCACCAAGTCTATTGACCCAGAGTTGGGCGATGTATATGCTGGTATTGTTCACGCTTCTGTTGAAGAAGACGGCGTAGCAATGTACGTTGCATTCGATCTCAAGATGTATGCTCTTGCTCCTATAGCAATCGAGTTGGAAGATGTTGAGATTG
>JAZSEB010000001.1:0-42714 GCA_045531475.1 Paludibacteraceae bacterium | reverse complement strand
CACTTGCTTGTTTTCGTCTGTTGAAAACTGTTCGAACTCTATTGTTCATAGTGTAACACATTTGTGAGAAGTGTAACACAACTGCTGTAACACAAAAACCGTCCTAAAGTGGCTTTTTATGTCCAACGGTGTCACCTTTTCTCTTTTTTTTATTGGTGCCACACTTTAAGTGAAAAACCTGATTTTGATTTCTAACCTTTTGATAGTCAAAGGCGATGAGGAGTTTGGAAAAAGAAAGGGACTTTTTCAAGTCCCTTCTTTCAGTGATCCGCCTGGGGTTCGAACCCAGGACCCCATCCTTAAAAGGGATGTGCTCTACCTGCTGAGCTACTGAATCCCGCGCTAAACGCATACTTCCATTCGAAAGCGGGTGCAAAGGTACTACAAAAAATGCAAATACGCAAATTTTTTTGATAAAAAATGCATTTTTATATAAAAAAAAGTGCATATTTGCAGCATTTAGCAAACGTAGCTTCGGGGGAATTGCTCCAAATTGTGAGATTTTGAGAAAATCACACAAATGGAGCAAGGCGGCGTCCGAAGGTACTGATGTTCGATAAATGAAGAGCGTTAGCCCGCAATATGACCAAATATTTTGGTAAAAAAGTGCAAAAAATGGCTATTTTTATTGCTAATGCCAAAATATTTGCGTAACTTTGCACCAAATTCGGGCTTTTATGAACATCCAACTCACATACCACCGCCGACAAACAACCACCACCAATGTGGGAGGTCTCTCAATAGGCAGCGAACACCCTGTTCGTATTCAAACAATGGCTAACACCTCTACCAATGATATCGAAGGTAGCGTGGCGCAAGCCGAACGTTGCATAACTGCGGGTACAGAACTTCTACGATTCACCACCCAAGGTATGCGCGAAGTGGAATCCCTTGCGCAGATTCGTCAATCACTACAGGGCGTAGCCCGATCTACAGCGAACGATGTGAGCGATCTATCATCTCCAGCGCAGCGATCTCATACCCCATTAGTCGCTGACGTCCACTTCCAATCTGATGTGGCAGATGCTGCTGCAAAGGTGGTCGAAAAAGTGCGCATCAATCCTGGCAACTATATCGACCCTGCACGCAAGTTCAAGCAAATTGACTATACCGACGAAGAGTATCTATCTGAATTGCAACGCCTTCGCAACCGCTTTGTTCAACTTCTCAACATCTGCAAGGAGCACAAGACCGCCCTGCGCATTGGTGTTAATCATGGTAGTCTTAGCGACCGTATCATGTCCCGCTATGGTGATACACCCGAAGGAATGGTGGAGAGCTGTATGGAGTTCTTGCGTGTGGCAGTAGCCGAAGATTTCAAGGATATTGTCCTCTCAATCAAGGCCAGCAATACCCGCGTGATGGTCACTACGGTTCGTCTGTTAGTCTGGCAAATGCAAGAAGAGAACATGGCCTTTCCACTACATTTGGGCGTCACAGAGGCTGGTGAAGGAGAAGATGGTCGCGTGAAATCAGCAGTTGGCATCGGCGCTTTGCTCGCAGACGGCATAGGCGATACCATCCGCGTGAGTCTAAGCGAAGCACCCGAAAAAGAATTACCCGTCGCCAAAGCGTTGGTAGATTACTTCGCTGATGAGCTAAGCACTCGCTATGCGGCTACTACCCAAGTTAAGATAGAAGATAAAACCGTCTTTTTCTCCAATGCTGACACCGATTGGCAACTCTTCCAACTCCATGCTGCTGCCGAATGTGGTCGTTTGTTGTGGGATCACAATTGCACTGAGCTAGTACTTAATAATGACCATTTTGCAGCAGAAGATTTAGCACGTCTGAGCAAAGATATTCTGCAAGCCGCGCGCGTGCGTATGTATAAAACGGAGTATATCTCATGTCCAGGATGTGGTCGCACACTCTTTGACTTAGAACAAACCATTGCTCAAGTGAAAGCAGCTACATCCCACTTGCAAGGACTCAAAATAGGTATTATGGGCTGTATTGTGAATGGTCCGGGCGAGATGGCAGACGCCGATTATGGCTATGTGGGTGCTGGCCGAGGCAAAGTCAGTCTATATCGTGGCAAGGAATGTGTGCTGAAGAATATTCCTCAAGAAGACGCTGTGGAGCAACTCCTAGCACTTATCGAAGCAGATAAGCAATAGATATTTGCATATGTGAAAAAATTGTAGTACCTTTGTAGGCGAATACATGGAATAACCAACTATGGCAATTGAGATTTCCCACTTAAATAAGTATATCGGTAAGCAACATGTGCTGAAAGATATCTGTCTTTCCATCGCAGATGGAGAGGTGGTGGGATTACTTGGCCCTAATGGTGCAGGTAAGTCCACATTGATGAAAATTTTAGTGGGCGTTTGGGATGCCACCAACGGAGAGGTGCAAGTGCCTAAATCTATTGGTTACCTGCCAGAGCAAAATCCGCTATATGAAGATATGTATGTACGTGAGTATCTGCGCTTCTTTGTAGAACTCCGTAAGCAATCTTCTGTACCTTTACACTCTACATCCTATACCCTACATCAGCAGGTTGAAGACCTTATCACCAGAGTGGGATTGACAGCGGAAGCTAATAAGAAAATCGGCCAACTCAGCAAAGGTTATCGCCAACGTGTGGGACTAGCGCAAGCCATAATTGCTAGTCCAGAGCTACTAATCTTAGACGAACCTACCACGGGTCTAGACCCTAATCAGTTGGAAGATATCCGATCGTTAATTCGCAACTTAGCGAAACCAATATCCAATATCGACCCTGTCGCCCCCAATATCCAATACCCCCATAATGGTCGCACCGTTATTCTTTCTACCCATATCTTGCAGGAAGTCAAGCAGATGTGCACACGTGTGGTGATTATTGATCACGGAGAGATAAAAGCAGATAAACCGATGAGCGAAATAGACGATTTGGAACAACTTTTCCGCGAAGCAACACAACACTAAACAATACTACACAATGCTAAACAACGATTTCGACATACGAAACCAAATGACCGAAAAGGAGCAGGATAACGCCCTGCGTCCTTTGCGTTTTGATGACTTCGCGGGACAATCCAAGATCGTCAGCAACTTGCGTATCTTTGTAGAAGCTGCTCGTATGCGTGGCGAGAGTCTAGACCATGTGCTACTCTTTGGCCCTCCGGGTTTGGGAAAAACTACGCTCAGCAATATCATTGCCAACGAACTTGGGGTAGGGTTCAAGGTCACTTCTGGTCCTGTGCTTGATAAACCAGGCGATTTGGCGGGCTTGCTCACTTCGCTTGAGGAAAACGATGTGCTTTTTATTGATGAGATTCACCGCCTTTCATCCATTGTGGAGGAATATTTATATTCGGCGATGGAAGACTATCGTATTGATATTATGATAGATAAGGGACCATCTGCCCGTACAATACAAATCGACCTCAACAAGTTCACGCTCATTGGAGCTACAACTCGCAGCGGTTTGCTGACCAGTCCACTGCGTGCACGTTTTGGTATCAATTGCCATTTGGAGTACTACGATGCACATATCCTTTCTGGCATTGTAGAGCGTAGCGCACGTCTGTTGGGTATTCATATCGATAGCAAAGCAGCAGCCGAGATTGCACGTCGCAGTCGTGGTACCCCTCGTATTGCCAACGCGCTACTTCGTCGAGTGCGTGACTTTGCACAAGTAAAAGGCAATGGTGCAATAGATTTAGAGATTGCACGCTATGCCTTAGAGGCTTTGAATATCGATACCTTTGGATTGGATGAGATTGATAATAAGTTGCTTAGCACAATTATTGATAAGTTCAAAGGTGGACCTGTTGGCTTGAATACTATTGCTACCGCCATGGGTGAAGATGCTGGCACAATAGAAGATGTATATGAGCCATACCTTATCAAGGAGGGCTTTATCAAACGCACTCCTCGCGGTCGTGAAACCACCGATTTGGCATACAAACACCTCGGTAAGACACCGCTTATCAACGGTCAAATCACATTGGAATTTTAGCGATTAGTATTTTTCTTTCACATCAATGATAGACGTGAATACGCTATAATCTTTCACGCTCACCACGATTGGGCGTTTGCTCTTGCGTGTAATCACACAAACATTCATAGGGTCCGTTACCAAAGAGAAATGGTCTCCGCATTGGGGACTTGAGAATAGTCCAATATTGCCAAAAAATCCGCCCATTCCTACTACACGACTAGATTGAATGCCGTTTGGATAGTGTTCGATAGATACAATATCTTCTTGAGGTACATTAATTTTCCACGCTAACATATGCACATTGATGCCATTTTCTTTTACCACTACTTTGCGAGGGATCATTATGATAGCCGAGAGTAGTGTCAATACCAAGATGGCAGACACGATGATATAGGTCCAACGCATGGCAGGCGAATGTCTACCTTGTTGCCATTGATTAACCATGATGACAATAGCTGCTATGATAATCACCATAGCTAAAATAGTCGTTGTCTTGATAGAACTACTTAAAGGAAGAAAATCACTTGTTGTATTCATAACCTTGTTGTTTATTTGGGTGAATTTTGTTGCAAAGGTATTACGATTATTTGATATATGCAAGCGTTTAACAGATTTGCACACGTAGTAAATGATTGTTACCGTTGATTATCAGTATAATATGCAGTTATTTGCACACGCTCACTTTTTCAGCAAAAAGATGTTCAAAAAGGTCATTTTGCAGAAATTTCAATAATTCAACTGAAGATAATCCCAATTTTTTGGCTATGCGATATTTGTAGTTGCGAATACTTTTTTCTGTATAGCACATATAGGATGCTATTTCTTCCAAAGTCAAATGGGTATAGATGATATGGTATGCACAAAATTGTATCTCTCGCTCCGAGAGGGAGGTTTTTTGTTCTAAGTTGTTTATCCAACCATTTAAGTGCGAATCAAGTGTGTGTTTCAGTTGTTCATAATTCATCCATGTTTTTTGTGGGGTAGGATATTTTGCGCGTATATGTTCAAGTCGTTTATCTAAGTCATTCCATTGTTGTTGTTGATTATGTTGTGCCTCTTTTTTCTCTAACTCTTCAATTCTTTGGTGCGCTGCTTTCCACCTGATATAACTATGCTTATTATCAGTTACTATGCAAATCACCAAAATCGCACAAGCCAATATCATCATAATAGACTCTATCATACGTAAAGTTCTTGATTCTCGCTGCAAAGGTACAAAAAAAAATGTATATGTGCAAAGAAGTTTACTTTTTTAGCCACAGGCTACATTTTTTTGCAATAACTTCTAGGATTGGTGCCCTCGAAGTTATGAATAATTTGCACATTCGCAAAAATTGTTGTAATTTTGCAGACAAATTATGAAGATATGAAGCAATACAAGGCAATATTGATTGATTGGGATGATACCATTGGAGATTTTGTGGGGGCAGCGAATACTGCCCTGCATGAGATGTTCGAGAAATACCGACTGAGCGAATACTTTGATTCTTACGAAGAGTTTGACACACTATACCATGAGCACAATATCGAACTATGGAAACTCTATGGCGAAGATAAAGTAACGAAGGCGTTTTTACGTGTGGATAGGTTCTTGTATCCGTTGTTGCATGGAAGCAAGTCCTTCCCTTCAGGAGAGAACTTAGAGGAGGCTCTTTCTTCCCTTGCAGAGAAGATGAGCGAGGACTTTTTGCATTTGACAACGAAATACTTCTCGTTATTGCCTGGAGCAGAAGAGTTGGTGCGTTACTTAGCAAAGAAATATCCGCTGACGGTAGTGACCAATGGCTTTATAGAAGTGCAGTACGAGAAGTTTGATAAGAGTGGACTGCGTGACTGCTTTTCGCATATTGTGCTGAGCGAGGAAGTAGGTTGTCAGAAACCTAATCCGCGCATTTACGAGGAGGCACTGCGAATGAATGGTGTGGTGGCAGAGGAGGCCGTAATGATAGGCGACTCATGGAACTCTGATATCCAAGGAGCTATAAATGCGGGCATTGACCAGATTTGGATTCGCAAAACAGATGCCTCTTTACCTGAAGGACAATCTGCGACATATTTTGTGAAAACATTATCTGAAATTATGGATATTCTTTAACGACTGCCACAATGGCAGTTTGTTGTGTATTGGCATGGAGATTGTAATAAACTATTACGTAGTAATAAAATTTGATTATGAAAAAGAATAAAGATAAAAAACAAGTAGAGCAACCTGTTGATAATCAGGTTGAAAATGCAAATGTAAAAGCAGAAAACGGAAAAGTGGAAGTCGAGAATGTTGAAACTACGCAAGCCGAAGATGTGTCAGAGACGGAGCAGTTACAGGCCAAAGTGGCAGAACTGGAGGCACGCGTGGCAGAATTGGAAGATCTAAAACTGCGCCAAATGGCAGAGTTTGATAACTTCCGTCGTCGTACCAACAAAGAGAAACTCGAACTCATGACTACCGCTGGTGAGCGTATCTTCAAAGATATGCTGCCTCTTGTAGATGACTTTGAACGTGCCAAAGAAGCTATGTCAAAGACCGATGATATTGAAGCTGTTCGTCAAGGTATAGAGTTGATATATAGCAAGTTTATAGGATTCTTAGCTGCAAACGACGTCAAAGTAATTGATACTACAGATGCTGACTTTAATACCGATTTGCACGAGGCAATTACCACTTTTGCCGCAGGCGAAGATAAAAAAGGTAAAGTGATTGATTGTACTCAAAAAGGATATACACTTGGTGAAAAAGTAATCCGTTTTGCGAAAGTAGTTGTAGGAGAATAAGTAAAAATTCTTAGTTCGAAATTATGGCAGAGAAAAGAGATTATTATGAAGTGCTGGGAGTGGAGAAGAACGCCAGTGCGGATGAGATAAAAAAGGCGTACCGCAAAAAGGCGGTACAATATCACCCTGACAAAAACCCGGGTGACAAGGTGGCTGAGGAGAAGTTCAAAGAGGCAGCCGAGGCATACGAGGTGCTATCTGACCCACAAAAACGCCAACGTTATGACCAGTTCGGTCATGCAGGCATGGGTGGTGCTGGCTTCGGTGGAGGTGGAATGAATATGGAAGATATCTTTTCACAGTTCGGCGACCTATTCGAGTCATGGGGCATGGGCGGAGGAGGATTCTCCAGCTTCTTTGGCGGTGGTAGCCGTGGAGGCGGCCAACGTGTGCGTAGAGGTAGCGACTTGCGCGTGCGCGTGAAGGTTACCTTGGAGGAAATAGCTACAGGGGTGGACAAAAAAATAAAGGTAAAGAAACTTGTAAACTGCGCTAGTTGCAATGGTACGGGTAGTGCAGATGGAGCGGTAGAAACTTGTTCTACATGTAAGGGCACTGGTCGAGTGGTAAGTGCACAACGTAGTATATTTGGCATGATGCAGGTGCAAAATGAGTGCCCAACTTGTCATGGCGAAGGAAAAATCATCAAAAATAAATGTTCACATTGCCAAGGTAATGGTGTAATTCGTGAAGAAGAGATCATCGAAATCCATATCCCTGCTGGTGTGGCTGGTGGCATGCAGATTCCTGTACATGGCAAAGGTAATGCAGCTCCTCATGGGGGTGTGAATGGCGATTTGCTGGTGTTGATAGAGGAGGAAGAGCACAAGGATTTCTTGCGGGATGGTAGCGACTTGGTATATAATCTCTTATTAGATATGCCAACTGCTATTTTAGGTGGACAAGTACAAATTCCTACATTGCAAGGCGACGCAAAAATTACTATCACGCCTGGTACGCAACCCGGCAAAGTACTCCGCATGCGCGGAAAAGGTCTGCCAATGATTGATCAATATGCCCGCCAATACGGCACAGGCGATATGCTGATTAACGTGGGTGTGTATATCCCAGAGCACCTCAATAAAGAGGAAAAGAAGATGATTGAACAACTGCAAAAGAGCGAGAATGTGCGCCCTGGAAGCAGCGACAAAAAGAACTTCTTTAAAAACTTGTTTGGATAAGCTAACTTCCGACTAAAAAGGATAAGGTGAAAGGCAGGAATAAAGTTAGATTATGAAAAAGACTATTTTATTAGTAATGAGTGTATGCCTCAGTACGCTAGTGCGTGCTGAGGTTTTTCCATCTTTTGGAGTAGATAGCGTAAGTAGCGAGTTCTTTCGCGAGTGGTATGTGACCAACGATTTAGTACACTATCTGGATAATGGCTCCGACAATATCTTCTATGAAGCAGAAACAACTGGCGAGTGGAATATGCCTGACCAAAAAATATTCTCGATTGCTGGTAATCCCTACAAGTGGAATAAGTATTATCTCAATGGTTTTCGCATTGATAGTCGTTTTCAGGTGGGAAGCACTTTATACCATGCTGATATGAATGACCATAGTGTAGCAGTAGATTATCATCGAGGTAGTATGTCACTTTGGACGGACAGCACAAGGCGTAATCTAGCACAGATGAGCTACAATCTAGGACGTGTGGGAAACGAAGTGTCGTGGGGAACTAAAGAACTGATTAATCTCTTCCATAAGAGTGCTACCGAGCGTAATATGCCGGGCAATGATCTTACTCGACGCGCGTTTATGCGTGGCGCAGGTGAACTGGAGTTAGGTTATAGTATCCCTGCTATGGGTAAGACTTATCATCAGCATCTATATGCTAATATGGGGCAACGTAGTGTGGTATATTTCAATCAAAAAGGTACTGCGGGTATGTATGATGCTGGCTTCTACCAAGTGCAATTGGATGGCGAATTACCACTAAAAGAAAATCCTGTTATTGACCAACTATATTACTTATTTAATGCAAGCGCACGTGAAGATTGGGGATCGGAGTTTGTATATAACGAAAATGAGATAGCTAATTTAGAAATGTATAGCCTATCCGTCTATGGAAAGAAAAACTACCATGAGCGTCATCACCTAACAACTGGTATCACCTGGAGCTTATCGGATATCTCCAAGAGAGATAGTGCGTTTTCGAGAAATCTCATAGATCAAGATGGTGAGGGTTTTGAACCCTATTATGCCGATGGACAACTCAATGAGTTAAGCTGGGCTGCAAATTATGAATACGATATATTGCCTTGGCTAACGCTGCAATTGGATGCCTATAATTCTCTATTGCATTGGTCGCCTTCATCTGAACAATGGAATACATCTACCTACTATCAACGCTACAACGATTCACTACCAACCCCACTATACACCTACCAATGGGAATCACATTCCTTTACCAGCGGGATCTTAGAAAACGCAGTAACAGTGGAAGTAAAGAAATGGCTCAAACCATGGTTGCAAGTGCAAGGGTCATTGGGCGTTTCATTGGATGGAATGTTACTTGGCGGTGGCAAAAGTGTAGTTTCGCCCAACTGGCTCGCTAATGTTGCCGTCTATATGAAACCGCATAAATGGTTTGAGATGACTATTTCGTTGAGTAAACATCGCGGAACATATACCTTTGATGATATTCGATATATGTCGGACGACTATATGTCTGCCAAAGCATACTATACCGCTACAGGCGAGTTAGCAACCACTACAGGTGGCAAATACCACCAATTCGAGAAGTATTTGCGCCAACCATCGTATGTAGTACTTGACTTACCTTTCAAATTCACGATTGGGCGACATGAGATAAGTTTGCTTCAAAGTATGCGTATCTACTACGATCTTTGGATGACCTACTATGATAAAACGCCTGATCAGTATGGATTCTATCAAGACCGCACAACTACTTTGACGGACAAAGGGGAGACATGGACTGCGACCAATCCTATTTTCTTTGAGAATCCAGGAGAAAAACACTATGTGGTAGGATATGAGAATAAAGAATTATTAGGTGGCAACTTCTTTACAAATAAGCCACTATATCTATCCAATGTGGTAAAATATGCCTATAATGGAAGAAAAGTATTCTTTAGCTTCAGTTGGCAATCTTATCTGATGAGCGGTCTATCGGCTATGGGTAATGGTGTACAAAGTAATAACATCGGTGTATTATCGGAATCTACGGCTAATCCAAATACTTATCTGAATGAGAAAAATACGGATGGTGCTTATCGTGCATCAGGTCGTGTGGACCAAGATCGTTCATTTATTGCACGTATCCAATTGGGCTATAATATTACTCCTAATTGGGCAATTCATTTAAATGGCAAGTTCAAAGATGGAACACCTATTACCAATTTCCGTACATTAGCCTATACCGATGAGAATGGTAATACACAATTGGCGTTATATAACGCAGATACTAAGGGTATTAACCTAGCAGCATATCACTTTGGTAAGCGTAAAGATGCTTTCTTCAATATTGATATACGCCTGCGATATAGAGGACACATTCGTCAAGTGCCTTTGGAAGCAGAGGTGATGTGCTACAATATCTACGATTTCGGTACTGAACTTTTTGAGTTCAACTTTGATGAGGATATGGGGCGTGCACGTCGTGCCATGGTGCTGAACATCCCTCGCGGAATGTTGTTTACTTTGCGTCTTGGACTCGGGAAAGAAGTGCGATAGTTACTATAGCACAACATGTGATAATCACACCTTCAATACGATCCAACATGTTTTCTGTTAACATGTTAGATCCAAAAACTATAGCCACCAATGTAGCAACTTTTCGTAGTTTATCTTTGTACCATAGAGGGTAAATAAGCCACATTAATATAAATAGGACAGCGGCAAAAATACCGAGGTCTATCAGTACTCCTAAATACTGATTGTGGGCATTATAGGCTCTATCATAAAAGCTAGTCCATTGATACGATGCATAGATGGGTTTTAGGTATTCAGAATTGCAACCTGCACCTACACCATACCAGAAATAATCCTGTGGATTCTGTAGTGCGCTGTACCAAATGTTGATACGAGGTTCTATCTCGTTAGTCTGATATTCAGCGCGCTCCGCTACATGCTCCCAATGTAGTTTCTCAAAACGAGGGTGTTGAGTGAATAGCAATCCTATAAATGCTATGCCTACTACCATCACCATGGCAGTTCCAATGATTCGTGTTCTACCACGCAGTGGTTGTATAATTGCGATAGCACTTATAATCAATAATGTAAGCATATTGGCACGCGATCCTGTAAGGATAATTCCCACCACAAGAGCGAATAAACTAAACAAAAAACAGAAAGTAATCAATTTGTGATGGCGGCGTATCGCCATGAGTGGAATACGTATGTGCAGCAAGGCTACGATAGCCAGATTTAATACTGTTCCATAGTACAAACGATGTTTAGTAAATGAAATTTGATCGCCGAAATACTTCCATGAGTATACATATTCTGGCAAATGATGATGCTCTTTAATATACCCTAAATGTTGAATAATATAGAGGTATATACCATATATCAATATCGATGATACGCTACTGATAATAAACCACTTAATTGCCTTTCCCCAATCATATTCTTGGTTCACACCCCAGATAGCTATAGGTAAAATGGCGACAAACGAAATATGACGAATAAGCATATTCGTGGCATCGGTAATATTAATAGCCCAGAAACATGATATAGCTTCCCAAATTACGCCAACCACTAGTAAAACAAGTGGCACGATGCCTTTCTGCCATTGTATATTCTTCTTTTGCAGAAAACGTCCTTCAAAGAGCCAACTAATTACCCATGCTTCCCATAAAAGAAGTGAGAAACGCGTAGGAAATGGCAACGAGCAAAGTGCAAGAATGAATAGTAGGTAATTGATTTTCTCAACAATATGTAGGTACTTACTTTGCATAATAGTAAGGTGATATATGATGTTATTTTTTATGTTTTCTCCATCGCATTTTCAATACCAAGCGAACGCATTCTTCTTCTTCAAACCCTCGTGCTTGCGCATATGCTCGAGCAATAGCGGAAAGTGCTTCAGAGTCGGTATCAATACGCTCAAAATTGCGACAACCTCGTCGGAGAGTGATGTTCTGCCCAAAACGCATGCGATTCAAATCTACCAATTGGAATTGTGCTCCCTGTTCGTTAGGTTCAAATAATATGTTTCCCATTGAATAATCTTCGTGCATAATACCACGTTCGTGTAGTACCGCTGTAAACTTTCCAAATGCAGCAAAAATCTGCATGCGGTTCGGAAAGTGTACGTCTTTAATCACTTCTTTCAGCACATGTGTACAAGGTGAGACATGACTGATATAGTAACTATCGTATAGTAACCCTCCTTTACGATTTTCTATATATGTAACGGGTTTTGGAGTAAGATTACCAAGACGTTGCGCATAAATGAAGGATCGTCTTGCTTTACTAGCAAAAATGGTGTACATTAAGCGTTTAAAGAGGGATGGAATAACGAATGATTTTACCACGAATGTATTTCCAATTCGTTTGATAGTATTACGCTTTTGATAAAGAACATCTGTTGATTGAGCAAATAGTTCTGGTAAGTGCTCTAGCAATTTTGTTTGCTCAGTTAATTGTTGGTCAGTCCAAAGGTAATCAGTCCAGGTCATACCATTCTCATGTAAAAACGAGCCACAACCATCTTTTTTGGCTTGCTGACGGGTGTTGAACCGTTTCTCCATCTGTTGTGGACTCCGATATTGATAGTGATCCACAGCAATACATTGTCTTGCAGTTCGCCCTATAGGATGAGGATAGCGCCATTTTTCACTCCATACTAGCCATGGGCGATGACGCATAAACCTACGTTCTTTGCGTTTTTCAGGTAAATAATGTATAATATATGACTGATCCGCTGAAAAATTACCTGTGAAAGTGTGAGATTGTAAATCTTCTTGAGTCAACACGTAATCTGTGCTCTGTTTTTTTACAGATAAACAACTCTTTGGTAATTTTGCAAGAAATTCACGCGGATCTTCACTGAAAAATTCATCAGCATCTAACCGAACGCACCACCAATCGCGGCATGATAACTCGTGGCGAAATGCACGGAAGGCTTTCGCACGTAATCCAATTCGAAAACCTCCAGTATATTGCATAAATGGCACAATAGTTGGATGTTGTGTTGCCAAATTATTGACTATTTCCCAAGTACCATCTGTGCTGCCATTGTCCATGACGATCACCTTATCACTCCATTTTATCGCCGCCAATAGTGACTCACGGATGATATCTGCTTCGTTTTTTACAAGTAGCAAACTATATATCTTAAATGCGTTCATATCTTGTCTAATCGTTGAGTGATTTTGCGCCAATAATAAAGTAATGGATTAGTATATTTCAGTCGTTTCCATGGACGTGATGCATGAGGGAAATGTAGTACAGGATTACCTAGCATTAGCAAGTTACGTAATCCAAGGCGTATTGACCAATGTGAGATTGTCACATCATACCAGTTCTTTGTAGGATCTAGCATTTGAAAATCAGCTTTCTGTAAAAACTCATTAGTCAATAATGTGCAGCAAAACGAGAAACGTTTTTTTGTATGAAAAGTTTTCTTACCGTGGATTCGATATCTCCATTGACGTACGTAGTGATAAGGGAAATTGTACCTCCCATTTTCATCTTCTGTTACTGCTGCCACCATGCCAACCCCTTCTTGCACTTCATTAACCATTTTTTCTAGTGTATTATATTGAATAATGACGTCACTCTCTATAATCACTAAATGCTGACCACTTGCTAAAGCATCTTGTTGTGCTCGTTGTAATACAAGTCGATAGTTGGGTGAAGGGTGATTCGTTAGATCAGATAAATGCACCACTTGTATTTTTGTTTCTTCCGCTATCTCATCCAAACGTTTTGCATTCTCTGGCAATGAGTTATCGTCGTATACGCATAGTGTATGACCGCTATCCACAATAGCACGGATGGCTCTTTCGGCTATTAGAATAGAGTCCTTGACGGGCATGATGATATGTAGTTTATTGTCTTGCATGTTTGTACACGTTTCGTATACCGTTGGTATAGCTTTTTAATATGTTGTGATTAAACCTGTCTTAGCTATTCGTAGAAATCCGCCGAATGAATTGCCGTATTGTGTACCAATATCTCCTGCTACAGCAAGTGAGAATTCGAGTCCCCAAACTCGCTCAAATCGTCGGCTTACTTCCAATAAGAATGCTGTATTATGGCTGTAAACGTAATTAGGCGGTGTGTCCCTATATGTTCCATAATTATCCACATACGAAACCATCGCACGGTATTTGTAGCCATATATATCACCCTTAATTCCTATATAATGTGCTCGTACACGACTATTCTTTACTTGAATGTATGGATTGCCGATAATCGAGCCAAAATAGCTCCAACCAGCAGGGTATGCGGAATTATGATAGTAAGAATCACGTCCCGCAAACACTAGTCCATCCTTGTCATGAATTGGGCCCGATTGGCTAGTTGTATTCAGAAACTCATAGGTTATTTCATTGATAAAAGGCCATTGGTTTTGCTGGATATTCAACCCCCATAAGCCATCGGCAGCGTTCATTCCAAAACCAATAAATGCGGCACTCATATCTTCGAAAATACTTTGCCAATATACACGAGCTTGCCATCCGTTGCGATGGTATGCTAAGGTGATTTCTTGAAAACCAATATGATTGCCTTGTGCATTGAGTTGGTCGCTTAGGCTGATGCCCCCTGATTGAAAGAAAAACACATTCCAAAAGTCTTTCCATCGGTTGCCATAATCGATTGTTGGTTCCCCAGATAGCAGAGGATTTTTATAACCTCCCCATTGTGCGGCATGATGCATCTCATATGCTAGCGTCACGGGCAGGCAACCACCCACACGCAGACCAATGAATTTATGATGCAGCTTCACTTTGTCCACAAAAATATTGCTTTCTGTTACGTATGTATCTTGTTCGCTTAACCATCCGTGGCTTAATCCTCCTTTAATCTCAAGATAGCCAAATAATCCAGGGAATGGTATATAGTCATCTATGCCTATTGTGATGCGAGGTATAGGGTGTGCATTTCCGGAGAAGAGTAGTCCTCCCATGCTTAGCTGCCTAGATTGCGAGCCATGTATCGTGGGTTTGATACCCGCAGTAATATCCACAATATATAATCGGGTATGGGCATACAACTGTTCGAAATAGCCTGTAATCATAGTGGTAGGGTAGATGATATTATCTCCACTATGTCGCTTGGGATTGGTATTGGTCTGTCCTGTCAGTTGCACACCAAAGTCATAATCCAACCAACGTGTGGGACAGGTAGGATGCTTGAAAATACCTGCACTAAAATTGCTGCTATAGGGTGTTTGAGCAATATTACCATGCTGGTTGGCCCGCAACAAGAATGGGGCTTTCTCGCCAGAGGAAACTAGTGCGGATACATAGGCTTGATACTGAATGGTATCGGCACACGCAGTGGTGTCATTAATGGCTAGCGGCCACCAATTCCATTGCTGTGCAAACAAACTGCTAGTCCACATGCACAGCCATAGTGCCATTGCGTATTTACTCTTCAAAACTATACCATTTGTCTTGGATTACACCATCTTTGTTCTCGCCTAATCCAATAAATATTTTTCCTTTTATATAAGCCATGACCATGTTCTCTGCTTCATATGGCATACTGCCTACATACTCCCATTGGTCTTGCTCTGGGCTATAACGTTGAATACTACTGTAGAAAAAACCAGTTGTAAGGGTATCTCCATAATGTCTTCCCCCTGCTAGATATACATAGTCATCAGTTGCACAACAAACTGCCGCATTACGTCCTGCACCCAATATCTTTTGACGTGGAATAAATTTCTGTTCTGTGGGGAGCCATTCTGCCCAGAAACGCAGACTACCGTGATTAAAGCCTGTTCCTACGAAATAACGCTTTTGGCATGTGGCACCCACTATATCCATAGCACGAGGAATCGACGATGAGGCGGAAATGTCAAGCTTTTCCCACATGTCTTTATTGATATCATAGCGATACACATCTTGTGTGAACTCACGGTTAAAGCCATAGGTAGCATAAATGGCTTCTTCGGTTGCGAAGAGACAATTTTTGACTGTCGTATTGGCGGGGAAATCCGCTAGGCGCTTCCATTGAAGTGTCTTGAAATTGTATTGCCAAAAGTCGCGGAGATAACTGCTTTCACGTTGTACTTTGCCATCAAACCCCAATCCGATATATGCACAATCGCCTATTACGCATGCACTGGCAGATGCGCGTGCTTTCAGCGGAATATGGGTTGGCACTTCTCTCCACGTGTCGGTTGTTGTATTGTATACCCACAAATCATTGTGATTGGTACCGAAGTTGTCTCGTCCTCCAAATAAGTATATATTATCTCCATGCAGGAAACTAACACCTGCAGCTGTAGGCTGAGGCATAGTAGCGCGTTTTACTACCTGAATGGCTTCTATACTCACGTCGTTCTGACATGAAGTGATAAGCAATAGGATGAGCAATATGTAAATCCACCTATTCCTCAACTTTTGTCTTCTTTTTCAGTTCGAAGTCACGTCCTAAATAGTTCTTCCTAACCACTGGATTTGCAGCCAACTCCTCTGGTGTACCGTGGAAAAGAATCTTACCTTCAAAGAGCAAGTACGCACGGTCGGTAATCATCAATGTCTCGTCCACGTTGTGGTCGGTAATCAAAATGCCAATGTTCTTGTCTTTCAATCTCCATACTACATCTTGAATCTCTTGCACTGCAATTGGGTCTACACCTGCAAAAGGCTCGTCTAGCATCACAAACTTGGGCTCTATCGCCAAGCAGCGTGCAATCTCGGTACGCCTACGTTCACCGCCGGACAAACGATCTCCAATATTCTGGCGAACATGTCCTAAATTGAACTCTTGAATCAGTTGTTCTAGTTTCTTTTGTTGGTACTCTTTGGTAAAATTGGTCATCTCCAATACCGAACGGATATTATCTTCTACCGTCATCTTGCGAAATACACTGGCTTCTTGAGGTAAGTAGCCAATACCTAATTTGGCACGACGATACATAGGCATATTGGATATGTCTAAATCATTAAGGAAGATTTTTCCGCTATTAGGTAATACCAATCCTGTGGTCATGTAGAATGTGGTAGTCTTTCCCGCACCATTAGGGCCTAGCAATCCTACAATCTCACCCTGCTCTAGGTGGATACTCACATCATTCACTACGGTACGTTTACCATATTTTTTATATAAATGCTCTGTTCTTAGTTTATCCATATCTTTAACCTTTAACCTCTATACCAACAGGACAGTGATCAGAATGCACCACATCTGCCAATATCGTTGCACTTTCTATGCGTTTACGCATTGGTTCGCTAACCCAGTGATAATCAATGCGCCATCCTACATTCCTTGCACGTGCTCCTGCACGATAGCTCCACCAACTATACTTCTCTCCACTCTGGTCAAACATGCGGAAAGTATCCACCATTCCACTCTCTTCCCAACGATCCAACCAAGCTCTTTCCTCGGGTAGAAACCCACTTACACCCACTTGACGTTCGGGATGATTGATATCTATGGGCTTGTGTGCTATATTGTAATCGCCACACACTATGATATTAGGCCTTTCCTTACGCAATTCTTTGATCCATACCAAGAAATCTTCCAAGAAATCCATCTTGTACTCGTATTTTGGCCCTTCTGCTTCGCCCGATGGAATATATACACATATCACGGTCACATCGCCATAATCGGCACGAATCACACGACCTTGACAATCGTACTTCTGATTGCCCATACCCACTACCACGCGGTCGGGCTCTATGCGTGTGAAGATGGCTACACCCGAATATCCTTTCTTTTCTGCCGAATGGATATAACTTTGATAACCAAGTTCTTGCATGGTCATCACGTCTATTTGATCGGGTTGTGCTTTGCTCTCTTGTATGCAAAACACATCGGGCTGTTCTTCTCTTAACCAATCAAATAGCCCTTTGCTGATGGCACTACGAATGCCGTTGAGATTATACGAAATGATTTTCATTTTAGCGAACAACTTTATGACTTCCTGATGAGCGTACTACGATGTATGTACCACGTGGTAGAGCTTCAATATCTGTAGTAGTTTGTTTCTGTCCCAATATATTGTAAATAGCGAGCACTTCGTTATTGGCTTCTACATCTTCTGTGCTAGATGTGGCATCTTTGAAGTTAAAGGTTATCACACCATCTTCTTCCTGGATATCTTTAATAGGGTATTCCGTAATGCCCATATATTCTGTAGCACCTGTAGGAAATAGGTCCCCTGGTTTTCCCCAATAGTTGACATTGCTCCCGTAATTGGAATAATCAGCTGCAATACCGTCTGCTTCAATAATATCCACGCCCATCCTTGTCTTGGTATTGTTTACTTCATTGTTTAGCCACTTAGAAGTATTATATTGCACCTTGGTTAGCATCATACCATGTCCTGGTAAGTACTCATCCCAACCTGTTTGTTGGCGGTTTTCAAGCAGGTAGAAGGTCGTTGGCTTTGGATCATTGCCAACGAGGTTATGAGTGCCGGTAGTACTTATCAACAATGCTTCATTATGTGTTTGTAAATCTTTCAATGTCACCATTTCGCTTTCGGTCAATATGCGTGGTGTTAACCAACCCATAAAGAAACGCTCATAAGCAGAATAACTAGGTGGGGTATTGCTATCATTGGTATATGGACCATAGTCTAGGATATCCCAGTCTACACAAGTACGATGACTTGCACCATCTGTTGTATAAAGATCGGGTAAGCCCAATACGTGGCTAAACTCGTGGCAGAACGGACCAATACCATCATGCATTTTGGAGTAAAAACTCAACTCATTGCTGCATGCGTAGCGGTCAATCTTTTTGCCATCCAAACGCACCGTTTCCCACCATGATGCAAAGTATTGGTGTGGCCAAATTGTATTAGCACCACCACCATCTGCTTCACCAAATCCTGCATAGAAAACATATACAAAATCCACTACGCCATCATTATTGTTGTCATACAACGTGAAATCTACGCTGTCATCTACCAATCTGCATGCATCCAATATCATTTCTTCGGGACGCATATCCTGACCTGTAGAAGGGTTATTCTTTCCGTAATAGGCCATTGTTTCGCTTAAAGTTACGGGACCTACCACGTCAAACTGAGGATTGTATTGCCCGAAGGATGCATCTTGGAAATACTGACGTGCTGAACCCTTCGAACTGATATTGTATGTATATTTGTTGTACACATACGAGTAGTTGCGAGTGTAGTTTTCGCCTGTCAGCATGCTATCCAACTCTGCTTTATCGGTCTTGAATGCTACATCTGCGAAGTTCACCAAAATAATCAATCCGCGAGGAGCAATATTGAGTTCTGATGCTTGTTGTTGCTCTGTGATTCTTTTTCTTGGTGCAGTAGCACGACGCGACACTATTTCTGTCTCCGTAAGGGCTGGGACAAGTTCATAAAACCCGTTTTCGTCTTTAGCTATCCATTCTCCTTTTTCATTGGTTTCCCAATGGAAAAATTCATCACCATGTTGATACACAGTGATTTGACTGCCATCGGGTTGAGCCACTAATATGCCTCTTTTATGAGCAGGTACTGCCCAAACAGAAACCATAGCTGCCAAAAATATGACTATCAATCCTATTTTTTTCATATAGTTATTTACTTTTCTGTTTTCCGTTTTTGTTTTTCACTTTTCTACATGTAGCTACAATCTTGCCGTTTTTTTTCTCGCGAGCATAGCAGATGTAACCTCTTCGGTTTTCTTTAACCAGTGTTTGACCATCTGCAAGGGTCATCCAGTGTCTGCGTTCATCACCATGCAAACGCACGTAAATAGTATCACCATTAGGTTGTACTCTTTCAATCACACCTGGATATGCTGGCACGCGTGCAGGCTTTTGAGCGTTTGCTCCCATACCATACACTATACACCATACACTCAAAATACAAATCAATCGTTTCATAATGGTCTGTTAATTTCTAAAACTAGCGCGCTGCGCCCTTCACTTTCTTAAACAATTCACTGGCAAACACAAAGTCATTCAACGCCTCGTTGTCTGCATGGAAAATCTCATGTCTACTTCCTTGCCATTCTTTCACACCATTGCGCAGAAATACAATGTTATCGCCAATTTCCATAATAGAGTTCATATCGTGGCTATTCACAATCGTACAGATCCCATACTCCTGTGTAATGTCCTGAATCAGCTTGTCAATCACCAAACTAGTCTTTGGGTCCAATCCTGAATTTGGCTCATCACAGAACAGGTATCTTGGATTCAGTGCAATCGCTCTAGCAATAGCCACACGTTTTTGCATACCGCCACTAATCTCGCTTGGCATCAAGCTGTACGCACGTTCGGGCATATCTACACGCGACAAACAAAATCGTGCTCGTTCCACCATCTCCTCTTTGCTCATCTGTGAGAACATCTCCAATGGGAACATCACATTCTCTTGCACGGTCATGCTGTCAAAAAGGGCTGAACCTTGGAACAACATGCCCACTTCCCTGTGCAACATGCGTACCTCCTTTTCGCTCATGGCTGCCAGATTTTGCTGCCCGTTGCGGGTATCAAAGAGTATCTCTCCACCATTGATTGGGTGAAGTCCAATCATTGACTTCATCAGCACGGTCTTTCCTGAGCCAGACTGACCGATAATCATATTTACTTTTCCTTCTTCAAAGTTGGCAGAGATGTGATCCAATACCACATTCCCATCAAAACTCTTTATAACATCTTTTACTTGTATCATAGTTAGTTGAGCATAAGGTTGGTTAATACAACATCCAATAGCAATATTACGATACTGCTGTTTACCACGGCTTTAGTGCTCGCTTTACCTACTTCCAGCGCACCGCCTCTGGCATAATATCCGTAGTACGAAGCCATACTCGCAATCACAAAAGCAAACACAATCGTCTTAATGAACGAGTACCATACATAAAATGGTATAAACGCATACTGTATACCCAACAAGTATTCCGATATAGGCAGAACATTTGTTATCGCACTAATACCATAACCGCCTAGCAGACCCATGAACATTGACAAGGTTACCAGCAATGGCATCATCACCATGAATGCTACTATCTTTGGCAATATCAGGTAGTTAGCTGAGTTTACACCCATAATCTCCATCGCGTCGATCTGCTCGGTGATACGCATTGTGCCAATCTCTGAGGCGATATTACTTCCCACTTTGCCTGCCAATAGCAAACACAATATCGTGCTTGAGAACTCCAGCAAGATACAATCGCGGGTTACCAAACCAGTAGAGTAGGCTGGCAGCAATGGGTTTTCTGTATTCAACTTTGTTTGCAAGGTCATAATCGCACCCATAAACACACTCACAATCAGTGTGATGAGTATAGATTGCAAACCTTGTTTCTCCATCTCGCGACTTGTCTGTCGCCAAAACATGCGTTGCCTGTCTGGCATGCGGAATACTTTGCCCATCAGCAAAAAGTACTCTCCTATTTTCTCTATTCCGTTCATAAGCTTATTTTTCGTTTTTTTGATGAGGATATTGGATAAGGGGAACTCGTGTTTTGTGTTCGCACAGGACCACTCCTCTAAATTCGCGACAAAGTTACACTTTTTTTTTGATATATGCAAGATAATACAATCCTTTGTATTATATTTTCGTTTTTCTGCTATAAATCCACATGTTTGCTCACTATTTTTACTATCCAAAAATATGTATTTTACTATCCAAAATAGGTATTTCTACGAATCAAAATGCAAATTCCATGCCACACCTCCAGTCTCTCACCTCTCACCTCTCGCCTTTAGTTAGTGATTAGTTAGTGATTAGTTAGTGATTCCGCAGTCTTTACCCTATAAAAATCGCACAAATATCCTAA
This sequence comes from Paludibacteraceae bacterium, assembly GCA_045531475.1. Taxonomy (GTDB): domain Bacteria; phylum Bacteroidota; class Bacteroidia; order Bacteroidales; family Paludibacteraceae; genus Colicola. The sequence goes on along the minus strand of JAZSEB010000001.1, from coordinate 21,108 downwards.
TCCAATCGAAGAAAACGGGCACAAAAAAAGGTTGCCATTCGACAACCTTTCTGTTTTAATCTTCAAAATTTATTTTCTTACCAGCACAACATCCGACTCATACCCCATTGGAGGTTCTGCGGAACTGCCGTAATACAAAAGCACATTCAGTCCATTGATAATCAACTTATTGCCTTCGAGCTCGTACACGCACTCATATGCATAAAGCTGCAGATCTGGTGCATAGACACCAAAGTAGATGACATCTCTTTGAATTACATATTCAAAGTAATTCTTACTAAACACTTCGCCATCCTCGTCGTAACAGATAATGGTTGCCTTGTCATGGTCAAACTCTACTGTACGGTTCTTATCGCCCTCTACTGCCCAAAGGCCAACAATGGGAGAGTTCTCGTTGTTGATAATTTCACAACTTACCAACCCCATCATCATAGTGCAAACTACCATGCACATCAATAATGCTTTTGCTTTCATAAATATATCTTATTGTTTTCGGTACAAAATTACATAATTATTTTGATACTACCAAATAAAAAACTGATGCAATGGTATTTTTGTGATTTATTTGGAAGTCCAGCGATGAATCTGATAGAAACTTTCGTATGCATAACCCCACACAAGATTAATACCGCAATGATATTGCAGGGTTAAATCCATACCTATATCTTCTACTAATTCTATATTTTCGGCGTTTTTATATACGGCAGTAAAGTATTTGCTATAATCACGATATTTGTGCTTATTGAGTCTGCCACTAAAGCTATACCATACTCTATTTGTCCGGTTTTGTGTACTCCATTGTAGGTGGTGGTTAGCAGCTAATATAGGGTCTGTAAATCTTTTGAAATAAGTGATACGAAATATCTCCGCACTACCTACTCGCGTGGTTACGTAATCTATCATTACTCGACTTTGTAATTCCAGATTCGTATAGTACATTCTAGTCATAGGATCGTCTTGATATATGCTATCTTGCTTAAAACCTAAATTGTCCAAGGTATCAATTAGAGTCGACACATCGTTATTGTACATTGCATTGCACATGGCAGGGTGTAGTCGCTGGGTGGATTCTTCCACCGTAATAGATTGTAGGATTTGCTCAGGTTCATTAGAATGATTACACGATGCGAGACTTACTACAATTGCTAACAAAAGCAATAAAAAATGATTTTTTCTCATAACTTAAATTAATTAAAAGGGTTGTTTGTTAGTAAAAAGTAGTAAGATTTATTTCATAGGCAATACTTGTTTTAAAATCGACCGCGAAGGTACTCATTTTCTGTGATATACGCAAATTATTCTTTCATATATTACAGAAAATGAGTGAAATATCTCTAAAAACTCAATGTTTTTGTATAATTACTAGAAATTATATGTCAATCCAATGCCATTGCTTGTGGGCTGTATCCGCCAGAAATTATTCGCGCTCTCTGCTGGTTGTTGCGTAATATTATAAGCGTCAATACTTTGTTTCATGCGTTTGTTACCCACACATATCAACGGAATACCTGTGACCTCAAGTGCTAGTGCTCCTGCTACCATTGGACCTCCAATCAGTAAAACCGCAAACATTGGTCCCATAGTTGGGCGTTCAGGATCAGGATCGTAGCCTGCCAAAAGTCCAATACTTAATCCTAATACTGCTGCATCTACTGCTAAACCTATACCTACCAAACTCCATCCTGCTTGATACATTTGCAGTCCGCTTTTGTATTGATTATAAATGTCTTGCTCTGCATTCAACTTCAAGAATGTTTGGCAATCTCTTTTGCTGATATGCTCTCCTTGATGGTAAAACTTGCTCTTGTCGTACGACAATGCTGTCACTCCTGGATAAGGCAATTGCACTTCTTGTGCTACGAGGCTACTTGCTACAAACAAAAGCAATAAGCCGAATAATGTGAAACGTTTCATAATGGTAAAGTTTTTTTGTATTCTGCGTTTCGACCACAAAGATACTCATTTCCTGCGACATACGCAAATATTTATTACTAATAATTTTATTTTTCACTTATTTAACCAAACAAATGGACTGTTCTAGTTATAAGGGTCATTAAGACTTTTTATCAGTACAACCTTCTCTCGCTCTGCGGATGTGTCCATACCGCAAAATGATAATATGACGTTAAATCCATTAATAACTAATCGGTTGCTACTAGTGAAGTGGTATGGCAAATTGATTGTGGGATTGTTCTCTGTTCCATCATAATCGGGTCCTTTTATATATAAGGTGTCGGCACTAGCTGTGTACGAATACAACGAGAAACAATCATACTTCGTAGACGAAATGTATATTTCGCTGTCCCTAAAGTTTACAGTGTGATGGCTGCCAACCACGTTCCAATGGCCAATCAATGTTTGAGGATCGTATGTCCTCTCGCAACTACTCAGCAGCATTATGCTACCCAGCAGTAATAATCCTAAAATCTTTTTCATTTGTTCTTAGTTTTTTAATACATTTTACATTAGTTGCTTTCTATAAATGCAACGAAACTTTTGGCTTTTGAAATCCGCTGCAAAGGTACTGCTTTTATTTCATACCGCCAAAAAATAAACTGATGCAGCACCCAAAATGGCAAAGGTGCAAATTTCAGTAAATCAACGTATTACAACTTTGCAAAAAACAAAAACTGATGCAGTTTGCTTTTCCTCTCTCAAACACTTGCATATATACAAAAAAGCCGAGCGAAAAACGCTCGGCTTTGGTATTTATCAACGACTAGTCGCGGCCTAACCGCTAACTATCGAAGACAATCTATATTAGAGTTGTGGACCAGCTGCAACGAGAGCCTTACCTGCCTCGTTGGTGGTGTACTTAGCAAAGTTCTTGATGAAACGGCTTGCCAAATCTTTAGCTTTCTCTTCCCATTGAGCAGCGTCAGCATAAGTGTCGCGTGGGTCGAGGATTGCAGGATCAACACCTGGCAATGCAGTTGGAACCTCGAAATCGAAGAATGGAATCTTCTTGGTAGGTGCATTCAAGATATCGCCACCGAGGATAGCGTCAATGATTCCACGGGTATCCTTGATAGAGATACGTTTGCCTGTACCATTCCAACCGGTGTTCACCAAGTATGCCTTAGCACCAGATTTCTCCATGCGTTTTACGAGCTCCTCAGCATATTTAGTTGGGTGCAACTCCAAGAATGCTTGGCCGAAGCAAGCAGAGAAAGTAGGAGTTGGCTCGGTGATACCACGCTCAGTACCAGCAAGTTTAGCAGTAAAGCCACTGAGGAAGTAGTATTTGGTTTGCTCTGGAGTCAAGATGCTTACTGGAGGCAATACGCCGAATGCATCAGCTGAAAGGAAGATAACGTTCTTAGCTGCAGGACCAGCAGAGATTGGGCGAACGATCTTCTCGATGTGGTTGATAGGATAGCTTACGCGGGTGTTCTCAGTAACGCTCTTGTCGGTGAAATCGATCTTACCATTCTCATCCACAGTAACGTTCTCGAGCAATGCGTTGCGCTTGATAGCTGCATAAATATCAGGCTCGCTCTCTTTGTCGAGGTTGATAACCTTTGCATAGCAACCGCCCTCGAAGTTGAACACGCCGTTGTCGTCCCATCCGTGCTCGTCATCACCGATGAGGAGACGCTTAGGATCGGTAGAAAGGGTGGTCTTACCTGTACCAGAGAGACCGAAGAATACTGCGGTATTCTCACCATTCATATCAGTGTTTGCAGAACAGTGCATAGAAGCGATACCTTGGAGTGGCAAGAAGTAGTTCATCATAGAGAACATACCCTTCTTCATCTCACCACCGTACCAGGTGTTGAGGATTACTTGCTCGCGGCTGGTAGTGTTGAACGCTACGCAAGTCTCAGAGTTCAAGCCGAGCTCTTTGTAGTTCTCAACTTTAGCTTTAGAAGCGTTGTAAATCACGAAGTTAGGTTCGAAGTTCTCCAATTCCTCAGCAGATGGTTGGATAAACATGTTGGTTACAAAGTGTGCTTGCCATGCAACCTCAACGATGAAGCGAACTGCAATACGAGTGTCAGGGTTAGTACCGCAGAATGCATCAACTACAAACAAACGTTTGTTTGAGAGCTCTTTGATAGCGATGTCTTTTACTACAGCCCATGTAGCCTCAGACATTGGCTTATTATCATTCTTATAATCCTCGCTTGTCCACCATACATTGTCATGACTTTGAGCATCATCTACAATGAATTTGTCTTTTGGAGAACGACCAGTATAAACACCAGTCATCACGTTTACTGCGCCAAGCTCAGTCTCTTGGCCCTTGTCAAAGCCAGTTAATTCTGCTTTTGTCTCCTCTGCGAAAAGTACTTCGTAAGAAGGATTGTGTACGATCTCGGTTGTACCTACAATACCGTACTGGGTCAAATCTAATTGTTTCATTGCTTAATTATAAAGGTTATTTAGTTAATATTTTCTATATCTGTTTTCTTAATTTCGTCACTTGCGCACATTAACGCAAGTTTTATCGGGTACAAAATTACTGCAAAATTCTGAAATAGGCAAATTTTTTGACATTTTAGTGCTATTTTGTCAAATCAATGTAGCAAAATTACAAAAAACGTGCTTTAAAACATATTTTTTTGTCAAAATATTTGGTGGGTATAAAAAAAAGCAGTACTTTTGCACCGTGTTTTTCATGGTATTAGATTTAAGGTTAAGTAAAGATTGGGTTGTCGAGATGACAATCCTTCTTTTTTTATATATAGTTCTAGTCTCTAAACTCTAAACACGAAACACAAAACTCCAAAAAAATTTGCGTATCTGCAAATTTTTGCTTACCTTTGCAGTCCATATGGAAATGCGTTACGATAAACAAGATCTACAATCAGCTCTTCGCGTGCTACGTGATGGTGGAATAATTTTGTATCCCACCGATACGGTGTGGGGGATTGGTTGTGATGCCACCAACGAGCAGGCAGTTGCGCGCGTGTACGAAATAAAAAGACGTGTGGATAGCAAGGCTATGCTCGTCCTTCTTGATGCTGCAGGGAAATTGCAAGGGTATATGGAAAGGGTACCGGATACAGCATGGATGCTGCTTGAAGCAAATGAAGGACAACGACCCATGACTATTATTTATCCCAAGGCGAAGAACCTAGCCTCCAATCTGCTTGCTGACGATGGTAGTGTGGGGATTCGTATTACTTCCGAACCATTCACCCAAGCGATTTGCCAACAACTTCATCGTCCGATAGTTTCCACATCGGCGAATTTTAGTGGTGAACCTGCAGCACAATGCTTCTGCGAGATCACTCCTGAATTATTGCAAGCCGTAGATTATGTGTGCGAATTTCGTCGTAAAGATACTACCAAGCATCAACCTTCATCAATCATAAAAATTGATGAGGCAGAACGAATAACCATCATCCGAAAATAATATGAAGGGACTAACCAAACATCGCAGACTACAATTTTTGTATATCTTCGTTGATATACTTTCTTCGGTGCTTGTATGGGTCGCGTTTCTTGGATTCCGTTGGATGGTGTACGAGGGCAAGGTATTTAGTGTGGATACTATCCTTATACCCATATTTGATTTCTATCGCCCTTTGGTGCTATATCCACTTGGTTGCTTAATCATTTACTATCTATCTGGCTACTATCTCCGTCCCCAGCGCAAAGACTATGGCAAAGAATTACGTACCACATTCATTTCAGCACTTATTATTGCTCTAGCTGCGTTTTTTATCATTATTATCGATGATAAAGTGTCCGTTTATCAGCACTATATGATATCACTTCTTGTACTCGTGGGGCTGCAATTTATTTTGAGTTATTTGCCACGTTTGCTAGTCACATATATTCAGCACCAGCGCTTTCCCAAAGAACCAAACTCCTATCGCATTCATTCTCTGAAGGAAGTAGACGACTTTTTGGCTCAACAAACCATCGAATTTTTCGATGAAGTAATCATTGATTTGCCTAAACCAACTAGTGAACGAGATATCTATACCATCATCAGTCGTCTCTATCCTCACGATGTGGAGATTGCTGTCCAACCTCGTTTATACGATATGCTTACAGGTGCTGCTAGTATCAAGGATGTAGATGATATGCCATTGGTGCATATCACTGAACATAAGATGAGCGATTCTGGATTATGTATCAAGCGAGCCTGTGACATTGTCCTTTCGCTTACAGCACTAGTTCTACTCTCACCCCTATACTTATTATTGTATCTACTTGTTTGGTGTTCGTCGGAAGGACCTGCTATTTACCACCAAGAAAGAATAGGTTTGCATGGTCGTCCATTCCAGATCATAAAGTTCCGTACGATGACTATTCATGCTGAGAGTACACAACCTATGTTGAGCACCGATAACGACCCTCGCATTACCTCCGTGGGAATGTTCTTGCGAAAATACCGTTTGGATGAACTACCACAGATGTGGAATGTCTTAAAGGGGGATATGGCTATTGTTGGACCACGCCCTGAGCGTCGCTATTTTATCAACCAGATTGAGCAGCAAGCCCCATATTATTGCCTTTTGTATAAGATTCGTCCAGGATTAACTAGTTGGGGACCTATCAAAGTGGGCTATACCGACTCAATCGAGAAAATGGTACGCCGATTAAACTATGATATTGTCTATATGGAGAATATGTCATTGCAACTCGATTTGAAAATACTTTTCCATACCATAGGTGTTATCCTTGATGGCAAAGGCAAATAACTATCACTATTCTTTATGTACCTCACCATGACCTACGACGAAGCAATAAAACGCATAGAGGAGATTGTTCAGGAATTGGAGCAATCCCCAGCAATGAGTATGGATGCATACCAAGAGAAAGCAAAAGAGGCCAAAGAACTATTGACCTTCTGTCATAAACAACTCAGCGACTGGGAAGATACAATGAACGAAGTCCTATCTCCGAACGAGTGAGATAGATCAACATTCTATCTTCCGCTTATCATCCGCTTATCTTCCGCTAAAAAATCAAATTGTGAATTTACTCCTCAGAGAAGTGCACAAGCACGTGACGATAGGAGTTAAAGATTTTGGATTTACTCACAAAACCCAAATAGTGCTTATGCTCGTCCACTACTGGTAAGTTCCATGCTCCAGTATCCTCAAAAATTTCCATTACTTTGCCCATAGGCATGCTATTCGTCAAAATAGCTTGTGGCGAGTTCATCAACTGTTTCACTGTGAATCGGTTATACAGACGTGGTTGGAACATGATATTGCGCACTTCATCCAATAGTAGAATACCCAACAAACGTCCCTCTGTGTCCACCACAGGGAAAATATTTCGTTTGCTTTGCGCAATCACTTTCACCAGTTCGCCCAATGTCATTTCTGGATTTAAAGTCAGCAAATCGGTTTCCAATACGTTCTCCATTTTCATGAGTGTAAGTACAGAGCGATCTTTGTTGTGCGTGAGCAATTCGCCTTTCTGTGCTAAACGCATGGCATATAGGCTATGAGGCTCGAAAATACGTATGGTAAGATACGAAATCACTGCTACTACCATCAGTGGCATAAATAGGTGGTAGCCACCTGTCAGTTCGGCAATGAGGAAGATACCCGTCAGTGGTGCGTGCATCACACCTGCCATTAGTCCTGACATGCCCGCAAGTGCAAAATTGGCTTCCGGAACACCAATACCAATCATATTCATCAGTCGTGCACAGATAAATCCTACAATAGCTCCCATGAATAATGAAGGTGCAAAGATTCCACCCACACCGCCACCACCATTGGTGGCCACTGAAGCAAAAATCTTCAATAGCACTATCGCAGAAAAATATCCCACTAGTATCCATGAACCAGTACCAAATCGCTCGAATGGGCTATTCATAATAGCCGATACCGAGTCGCCATTGATAAGCTGCTTAATCACATCGTAGCCCTCTCCATAGAGTGGGGGAAAAAGAAAGAGCAATACACCTAGGACGGTTCCGCCCACAAGAAATTTTGCCCATGTGTTCTGAATCTTGTGCTTGAACAATTGTTCCAGTTTGTTCATACCGCGAGTGAAATATAGCGATACTAATCCGCACATCACACCCAGGATAAGATACCATGGCAAACGCTCAACGAAAAATGGTTCGCTATGTGTGAGCGGGAACATTGCCTCTTGACCATTGGCCAGAAATGAGATGGCTGTGGCTGTCACTGAAGATATAAGCAGTGGAGCCATACGTGTCATGGTAAGGTCCATCATCAGCACCTCAAGCGTAAACACCAATCCTGCGATAGGTGCTTGGAAAATACCACCAATTGCACCAGCCGCACCGCATCCAATCATCAGCATCATGGTCTTTTGATCAAGGCGGAAAAGCTTTGCAAGATTGCTGCCAATAGCTGCACCCGTAAGCACAATTGGTGCCTCTGCACCCACCGATCCACCAAAACCAATCGTCAGTGCCGAACCCACTAGTGATGACCACATGTTGTGTATCTTGATGATGGACTTGCGCTGAGAAATAGCATAGAGAATCTTGGTGATACCATGTGAGATATCATCTTTTACCACATACTTTACAAACAATCCCGCTAGCGTGATACCAATCATTGGTGTAATGAGATACCACCAATGGTGTTGCTCTATCAGATAATGTTCCACCAGATGGTGGATACCATGAATCATCAGTTTGAGCAACTGAGCTGCGCATGACGATAATGCACCTACAAAAAAACTGAGCATCAGTACCAAGTTCTTTTGCGAAATGTGTTGCTCGCGCCACGCAATAAATTGATCGTATGTGTTCTTTTCTCTAAACACTAAACTCTAAACCCTAAACTAATCTTCTTGAGTGTCCCAACCAATACCTCTATATTTGTCGAGATCCCACTCCTCTTCTACCTCGTTGAGGTAAATAGTGTGTGGCTCGTCGTCTTCGTTATCGTCTTCTTCTACTCGCTCAATCACCTTTACATCAATCGGGCTATGCGATATCTCTATCACTTGGTTCTGCTCTTTATTGAGCTCCTCCCAAAGCATATCTTTCACCTCTTGTATGCCCATTCCGCTAGCCGATGACATGCATACAACTGGTATGTCTAGTGCTTCAGACAATTGCTTGGTCAGAGATTCTAGATTTATTTCTGGATCAGCAATATCGCATTTCGAAATAGCCAAGATGCGAGCTTTGGTCAGTAGTTGTGGATTGTATTTCTCTAGCTCGCCTAGCAGAATCTCATATTCTTTCTTTATATCCTCCGTGATAACAGGCACCATGAATAGTAGCACTGCATTCCGTTCGATATGACGCAAGAAACGCAAACCTAATCCTTTGCCTTCTGCTGCGCCTTCAATGATTCCAGGAATATCAGCCATGCAGAACGACTGATTGTCGCGATAGGAAACAATGCCTAATTGAGGCGTGAGCGTGGTAAATGGATAATCGGCAATCTCTGGTTTAGCAGCACTCACTACAGACAGCAAAGTAGATTTACCTGCATTAGGAAATCCTACCAAACCTACATCTGCTAGTACTTTCAGTTGCAAGATTACATTGGCTTCCATACATGGTTCGCCTGGTTGTGCATAGCGTGGTGCTTGATTGGTAGCTGTGCGGAAATGCCAGTTGCCCAGTCCACCTTTGCCGCCCTTGAAGAGAATAAGCTCTTCCGCATGTTCCTTAATCTCGCACATGTATTCGCCCGTATCACCATTGTACACCACTGTACCGCATGGCACTTCAATAATCTTGTCTTCGCCATCTTTGCCAAACGAGCGGGATGGACCTCCTTTACCACCATCAGTAGCAAAAATATGCTTCTGATATTTGAGGTGAAGCAACGTCCATAAGTTGCGATTGCCGCGAAGGATGATATGTCCTCCCCGTCCTCCATCGCCGCCATCGGGACCACCTTTTGGCACGTATTTCGCACGATGGAAATGCATACTACCTGCTCCGCCTTTTCCTGAGCGACAGTAGATCTTTACATAGTCTATAAACGAGGATGATGCCATATCAGATTATTTTTATGGATTTACTTCTGAATAAGTTTCAGGATATTGTCAATTTGACAGAATGTATCTTCCATCGAGTTGTTACCATTGATAGCAAAGTAATTATGGCGATGGAGATAATATGTGCAGACAGGTTTTGTTTCTGCTTGATAAACTTGCAAACGTTTTTTGATCGTCTCGTAGTTGTCATCTGCACGACCACTGGTCTTGCCGCGGTTAAGGAGACGTTTAATCACCTCATCTTCCTCTACAAACATATCCAATAGCACCGCTTTCATGTGACGACGATCTAACAAGAGCTCCAATGCCTCTGCTTGAGCTACCGTGCGAGGGAAACCATCAAAAATAACGCCCTTGCAATCAGCTGGAAGATTATCCAAATAGCGCTCAATAAGGTGAATCATCTTGTGATCTGGCACAAGATTACCTCCTGCGATCAATTCGCCAATCTCTTTGCCTAACTCACTGCCCGATTTTATTTCTGCACGAAGTGCATCACCCGTTGAGAGATGCTGCAATCCGTATTTTTCTACAATAAGGTCAGATTGGGTGCCTTTGCCACTACCTGGCGCACCACAAAGTATAATATTCAGCATAGTTATGATACTAGAATTGTTGTTAATTTCAGTTTTACGTTGGACACAAAACGAGTTGCTCCTTTGAAGCAACTCGTTGTATTGTCGTACACTAATTAAAGTGCCAAACCTTTACCAGCTTTGAATTTTGCTACTTTCTTAGCAGCGATTTCAATCTTAGCGCCAGTAGCAGGGTTTACGCCTTGACGTGCAGCTTTCTCTACTACAGAGAATGTACCAAAACCTACCAATTGTACGCTCTCACCTTTTTGAAGAGCCTCAGAAATAGCTTTTACAGTTGCCTCAAGTGCACCTTGTGCTTGTACCTTTGTCAAGCCTGCTTCAGCTGCGATTGCAGCTACAAGATCTGCTTTATTCATACCAAATAAATTTAAATTAATTAAACGTTTAATGTTTCCCATCGGTGAACCGACGATTCGCATGCAAAGTTACTACATTTTTCTAATTCTACAAATATTTTCACTGAAAAAATGACATTTTTCTGCCATTTTTTTTATTTTTCTTGCCTGTAGCATGGTTTTTGTTTGAAAATTCATGTTTTTTTACTACTTTTGCACAGAATAAATCACTTTATACAATTATGTTTAGAAATTTACCTCCAATCACAAAGAATCTTTTATTGATAAACATCATATGCTTTTTGGCTGATATAGTCTTCAGCAGATATGGCGTCAATCTATCGCATATATTAGGCTTACACTATGTCACTGCATCCGAATTTGGTTTTTGGCAGCCCATCACCTATATGTTTATGCATGCGAATTTCTCGCACTTGTTTTTCAATATGTTCGCTGTGCTCATGTTCGCTCCAGCTATTGAAGATCGCTGGGGTAGCAGGCGTTTCCTGATTTACTATTTGGTCACGGGTATTGGCGCAGGTATCATTCAAGAGATTGTTTGGGCACTCCAGTTGCAGCCTGTTTTAAATAGTGTAGATCCACTTATGGCCGCACAATTGGCCAATCGAGTTGTTACCATCGGTGCTAGTGGTGCCGTCTTCGGTATCTTGTTGGCCTTTGGTTGGCTCTTTCCCGATGTGCGTATGTATATCCTATTCATTCCGGTGCCCATCCGTGCACGCACGCTGGTTATTATATATGCATTAATCGAACTCTTCACGGGGTTAGCACCATCTGCAGGCGACAATGTGGCACATTTTGCTCACCTTGGAGGCATGATTTTCGGTTGGCTATTAATCCTATGGTGGCGACATCGTGGATACGATGGATTTGATTCTACACCATGGAACGATGGCTCTTTCCGCCGTTGGATAGAGAATATAAAGCGTTGGATTAAAGATAAATGGGAGGATTGGTTCCCACCTCGTCATCCGCGTATCAAACGCGATAAGAATAATGATTATAGTGATTATCACTACCACGAACCACTATAATCACCATCCTATAGTAGCCGTCAAAGGGAAGTGGTCAGAGTATTCTACTTTGTCCACTTCGCTTTTTATAGGAGTGAACTTTCTCGAGCATAAGATATAGTCAATGCGAATGCCTAATGGACCTTTCTGCAGTGTGTTGCCCAATCGGCCGAAGCTGCTTTCCAGAAAGCAATCGCGTAATCCCAATCGGATTTTCCAATATACATAGGATAGCGGGATGGCATTGAAATCGCCTACCACAATCACGGGGTATGGCGACTGACGAATACTTCGTTTCACTTCTCGCGCTTGTTGATGGCGCAAGTGTCCCGCGTTTTGCAGCTTGTGAACAAGGCTACTATTCTTTATCTCATCCATACTAAGCGTGTCGAATTTTAGGTCTTCTTTCACTAGTCTATAACTCTCCAAATGGTTTACAATCAGTCGTATCGTATCTTTGCCTACCAATACATTACACTGGCTGCTGATATTCGACCGCGATTCATAGCGAATAGTCTTTTTGTCCGTCAATGGATAGCGCGAGAAAACCACATTACCAAATTGTCGCACACGATTATAATGTTTGAAATCGTAATAAGTATACGGATAATTGCTCATCGCCTCGCGTAAAGCGGGCAAGGTAAGACGTTCCGAGTTTTTATATACCAATACCTCCTGCAAGCATACGATATCTGCATCTTGACTATTGATATATTCCAGCATGGCTTTTTTCGAAGCCAGTTTCTCGCCAATCATCATCGCATGCGTGTTATAGGTCATCACTTTCAGTGTGTGACTATAATCTTTCTTGGGTTGGCTAATGCGATGAGAAACCAGCGAATACACCATCCATACAATAACCAATGTAAGCATAATAATCAATATGTGCTTGATTTTCTTCATTGGTTATTTTGGTTCAAGAGTTACGATTGGCACCAACATCTCTTCCAGCGAGATTCCGCCGTGCTGGAAGGTGTTGCGGTAGAATTGTGCGTAGTGATTGAAGTTATTGGGATATGCAAAGAAGTCATCTCCAGAACAGAATACGTAACTGCTGCTTACATTTGGGCATGGCAACCCCACTTGTTTGGGCTTGGTGATCTCAAAGCACCCTTTGGCTTGGCAGTTTAGTGCTTTGCCCACCTTGTATCTTAGATTTGTATTCGTATTCTTGTCGCCGATGATTTGTACCGCATTCGTCACACGTGTTGTGCCATGATCGGTGGTTAGCACGACTTTGTAACCCAATGTGGCTATTCTGCGGAACATTTCTGCCGTAGGTGAATGGCGTAGCCAGCTGAGTGTCAGGCTGCGGTATGCAGCTTCATCATTGGCTAGTTCTCGCATCATCTTGCTTTCGGTGCGCGAGTGGGACAGCATGTCAATGAAGTTCAGTACCACCACATTCAGTGGAGTATGCAAACCCTTGAACTGCTTGGTGATTCGTTCGCAAAACTCACTTTCGTTCACTTTGAAATAGCTATAACCATAGCGCTTGCGGAAGCGATCTAGTTGCGTTTGAATCAGGTCCTTCTCATTGTTGTTTTTGCTCTCTTCCTCATCCTCATCAATCCACAGATGTGGGTACATCTCTTGTATTTGCAATGGACTCAGTCCCGAGAAAATGGCATTGCGGGCATATTGTGTAGCGGTGGGCAGAAGCGAAGTGTACATCTGCTCCTCTTTCACGGTAAACCATTCTGATAGTAGTGGCTGAATTGTCTTCCATTGGTCGTAACGGAAATTGTCGATCACCACAAAGAATACTTTCTCTCCTTCGTCCACCAAAGGAAATACGTATTTCTTCATTATGTCCTGCGACATGGTGGGACGCGTAGCAGGATTATTCCACCAGCCTTCGTAGTTCTTGGCAATGTATTTGGCAAAAGCACTATTGGCCTGCTCGCGTTGCATGCGTAGCATATCATGCATCGATGATTCTACATTCTCCAAATCCAACTCCCAGCGTGTCAATGTGCGTTCAATAGCCATCCATTCCTCAATGGTGTTGGCAGTGTCGATCATGTATGTGATATCGGAGAACTCCTGACGATAGGTGGTGTTGGTTTGTTCTTCTAGAATCTCTTTCTGATGAATATGCTTTTTGAGGCATAGCAGGATCTGACTGGGATTAACGGGCTTGATTAGGTAGTCGGCAATCTTCTGACCAATAGCTTGTTCCATGATGTGTTCTTCCTCCGATTTGGTGATCATCACCACGGGAAGAGTAGGGTGCAAGGTCTTAATCTCTTGTAGTGCTTCTAGACCCGATAAACCGGGCATATTTTCATCCAGGAATACAATATCAAACGACCTCTCACGGCAAGCATCAATAGCATCTTGCCCATTGTTCACTGGGGTAACTTCATACCCTTTCTCTTGTAGATAAATAATGTAAGGTTTTAGCAAATGAATCTCATCATCTGCCCAAAGTATTTGGTTCATATGACCTCCACTTGTTGATTAGGTTTAACATATCTTCTGCCCAAGGGCTATCAAAATGCATTCTCTCTCCCGTTCGGGGGTGCTCAAAGCCTAGTGTCTTGGCGTGCAACACTTGTCGCGGACATAGGGCAAAACAATTATGAATGTATTGTTTATACTTCTGTGTGGGCAGTCCTTTCAGCACTTCCATGCCGCCATATTTCTCATCGGCAAACAATGGATGCCCTATACTTTTCATATGCACACGTATCTGATGCGTGCGTCCTGTTTCCAGTCTGCATTCCACTAAGGTCACATATGGAAATCGCTCCAGTACGCGCCAGTGTGTGATTGCTTCTTTGGCATTGGGGTTCTCTTCCAAATCCCATATGCGATAGATAGTGCGGTCACGGTTATCGCGTGCCAACGCACCTTCTATTGTGCCTGAGTCTTCGGCAAAGGTGCCCCATACAAGGGCGTTGTATGTTCGTTCTGTACTATGGTCAAAGAACTGCTTCCCCAGGTGGGTCTTGGCTTCGGGGGTCTTGGCTATGAGCAATAGTCCACTGGTATCTTTGTCGATGCGGTGCACAAGACCAATATTAGGGTCATTGATGTCCAATTGATCTTGAAAATAATAGGCTAGCGCATTCAGCAGTGTATGTTCGTAGTTGCCATGTCCAGGGTGTACCACCATACCTGCGGGTTTATTGATCACCAGCACATCTTCGTCTTCATATACCACCTCCAACGGAATATTCTCTGGATAGATGGTGTAGTCGTGTGGCTCGTGGTCAAGTAGCACTTGTATCACATCGTAGGGCTTAATCTTATAGTTGCTACTCACCGCCTTACCGTTCACCCATACATTGCCCGCATCTGCTGCGTTCTGGATACGATTACGCGAAGTGCCTGCCATATGCTCTGCCAAGTACTTATCCACGCGCTGCGGTGCCTGACCTTTGTCCACTTCACATCGCCAACGTTCCCACACCTCTTGCTCTATGTCCAATATATCTTCCTTCATCACTAAACACTAAACAGTAGACGCCTCGCGCCGTTCACTAAACACAAAACACCAATCACCAAAACTCCTCCTCATCCTGCTCATTGTCGGCAGTCACGGTTTTCTCTATATCCACCGAAAGTTTGATATTCACATTCGTTCCTTCTACAACAACCGTACCACTCTCGGGCGATTGTGAATACACGATGTATTCCTGTATGTTCTCCTCTGTAGGAGGAATATCGTATTCGATAGTACCGATGGTTAATTGGTGTGATAGCAGCCATGCACGTGCTTCTTCCAAGCTTTTACCTACGATAGCAGGTATGGTTACTTCTTCTGTACCCTGTCCTTTGCCTACTACTAGCGACACCTTGCTGCCTTCTGCCAACCGGACACCAGCTTCTACGGATACACCCTCACTGCGCATATCCAAGATGATATTGCGGTAGGTGGATGGTTCGTAGATGATACTATCCACTTCCAGCCCAAGGGCTTTCAGGGTTACTTCTGCCTGACGCAGACTAACATCGCGCAGTTCGGGCACCACCACTGGACGGCGGAAACGAGCATTCTGTATCGCATATATCGTTCTGCCCTGTTTCACTTTGGAATTTGCAGCAGGGTTCTGCTCTACGATCGTACCCAAAGGCGCTTTGTTGGAGTAGGTGGAGTCAATCACTTCCAAACGCAATCCTTCTGCTTCCAAGGTGATTTTTGCCTCTTCTAGGTACAGTTCTGTGATATTGGGTACAATAATCTCCTCACCATGTTTGGTATAGACGCGCAAGGATATCAGCAATACCACGAGGGCGATAATGCCTATTCCGAGGGCAATAACTAGGTTCTTTCCAATAAACCCGAAGGTGGTGTCTTGAATCTTTTTCTTTGTCATAAGCTTGCTAGAATGGTTCTCATTTGTGGTGCAGTGGCTATCTATAGTTGCCTTAGTCAGCCCACAAATACAGAAAAATCAACTAATTTCGTGCAAAATTACAATTTTTTTTGCGTATATGCAAAATTTATGTTACTTTTGCAGTGATTTTTTGGTACTAACTACTCAAAAATCGAGCAAACTAACTCATTAATTTTTAATTTTTAAGTGTTATGAAAAAGATTTTATTGATCGCTGCTGTAGCCCTTTGTGCTATGGGTTGCTGCAAAAAGGCTCAATGCCAAGACGAGAAATGCTGTGACAAACCAGCTACCGAGTGCTGCCAAAAAGCTGAGTGCCCAGAGGCTCAACCATGCCAAAAAGCTGATTCTTGCTGTGCAAAACCTGAGTGCCCAAAAGCAGAGTGCCCAGAAACTGGTTGCGAGAAGAAAGCTGAGTGCCCTAACGCTGCATGCAAACATGCAGAAGGCGTTACCGCTGAGTAATTCTTTACTTCATATAATAAAACAAGCCGTCCTACATCCGTGGGTCGGCCTGTTTGTTTCTCTCCTACATCTTATACTTTACACCTAACGCCCTACACCTTACACCCTACACCTTACACCCTACACCTAACACTCACTGCTACTTGGCGATTTTATTTCTACCTTCGGAGTATAAAAAACTCGCCCAGTCCACACGGAACTGGGCGAGGGAAATGTATTAAGCAGAACAGATGAATTAGAGACTAATCAGCACGTTACCAGAATCTAGGATTTGACCATTATGTAGTAATACTAGTTGATACCAATCTGTAGGTAGGCCAGACACATCTAGTTCAACATGATCTCCTGTCGTGCTAATAATTCGTACACGTCCATACGTTTGATGCCATAATTCAATGGTATACAATGAGGTGGAATCATCATATCTCATTATATCAATAGGCAAGATTATAGTAGTAACAGGGTTTGGATATGACATTGGTCCAGCGTTAACAACTGTATAAGTATAGGTGGCTTTATTGCTTGCTTCACAACCACAATCATTCACAATACGCACCGTCATTTCGCCGGGTTCAGTAGGTTTTAGCGTCACATCATGACCCATATATACGTATTCAGATATTGAGTTTGGATAACGCACATACCATTTGATATGATCTGACTCTATATTTGTGCAGGAAGTGTCAGATAGTGTACGCTCAGTGTTGACTGGCCATAGGGTATAACTAGGCGCTAACGATGGCGTTACATATTCAGGTAACTCTATTTCCTTTTCCATTTGATACGTTCCATTTCCACCATAGACAGTCGCATATAGTGTTGCCGTACCTACATATGGTACTCCTGGATTCTCAACCGGACGAATTATTCCAAACGCGGCCTTTTGCATTATCGTATCGTCAGGAATGATTGGTCCTATCAATTCGATTGTATTTCCACGTTGGAGAGTAACCATATTTCCTTCTGTTTCACCCATAAATCGCAATGCGGGGTATCTAGAAGATTCTGCAATATCCGTAGAGTAACTCCATTCCACGATATCATTCTCTGGTAATTCACTAACCACAGAATAATCTTGAATGCCACATAATTGTGACGATCCCATAATTCGTGGATTAACGGTAAATGATAATCTGCCGTAATCTAATTGCTTGATAAAACAGATATCCACTCCGAAATCTCTACCATCCCAAGCCTTCGCACTAGGCGTTGTTGTGCTTGTAAACATCGTTTTGTTATGATTAACACCTGGATATGCACGCAGAGAATTTGACGCACTATATAAATCTCCATTCGTGGCGAAAGTATCTGCATTAATTAAGTAAAATTTCATCGGCTGCAAATTATTAATACTATCGTGGTTTTCTAAGCATGTTTCCAAATCCGCATGCGCATGATAAATTAATAATCCACCATTGGGTATATCACCATTAAAACCTTCTCTGGTGCGATTTTCTACTAGGAAATATTCTCCAGGTGTTTTGGTGTTGATACGATAAATGTGTCCTTTGTTTTTTGTGGAAGAAGAAAGTAGGTATGTGCGATGATAAGGATGAATTAATGTAGGTGTATCCCATTTGAATATATAACATTTTGTATATGGGTTATGATGTGCGGGACAATACCCATGTTCCTGATCAACACCACCATAAATATTCTGTCCATTCTCATGCCCCTCATCCATAACATCATATTTTCCCATAGGATGTAGTAGGTGCTTGCTGTCATAAAAATCTGGGGCTCCTAATATATGTCCTAATTCGTGACATATAGTACCCATAGGAGCTATAGCTCCATTCCTGTTTAATTCTGGAGTGATAATATAATCTCTTGCAGATGTTCCATCAAAGCTAACCTCCCCTTTGTGTGGCCAGATAAAAATATCGGCAGAGGAGTTCATATATCGTGATCCTGCATACACGATATGAACGCAATCAACATGTCCATCATTATCGCCATCCAATGTGGAAAAATCTACCATATCTTTTGCTTGCTTAATAGCTCGGCGTACTAATCTTCTAACATTGGTAGCTTTCTCTCCCGTTTCTCGTTGGTATGTCGTGTAACTATCCGATACTTCAATTGGCCCAATCACTGTTGATTCAATAGTTAGTTGTCCATATGAATTTTCTTGATAATATTGTCTTACGCTTCCATAATTGAGACCTACCACATCGCTTCGCTGGTTCATTAGACTATCAAATTCAGCCTTTTCTAAACTAAAAGGGCGATCCTCAAATTCCACTAAGATGGTCAATACCTTTCTTGTACCAATAACAGGTTGTTTTTGAGTATTGCTTGCAACATACTGGGCATGAGGAATTAGAGTAGTATCCGATTGCTCTATCATATGAGCTTTTTGTATTTCGGAAAAAATGAAGTCTTTTACACTCCCACTAAATAGATTGAGATATTCGAGCTCCAATGGAGTGCGATCCTCTACATTGTGAGCAATTATTGCAGAAGGCTGCAATATCGTATCACTCACAATTTGTGCATAGTAGAAGCAATGATTAGAATCGCGCATTATCACATGCCCGTCCACTGTTGAACGCCAATGATAAAACTCATCACCTTGCAAGCGACTCCACAGAGTATCACCACTCGGCTGTATAATGCAGATAGAATCTAGATGTAATGGGTCGGCCTTTAAAATCAAAAGGTTAGTAACAACCAACAACAATACGAATAAACACTTTTTCATAAATCATTTTGATTAAATATTCATAATTGTTCCAATTCCAATATTTACCACTCTGCGGGGACCAACTAAGATGTCTCGGTCATTTAAAAGCAGTTCCCAAGGCTCTTTTTCCTCTATGATGTTTCCCTCACAATCAAACAATCGCCCAGGGTCCCATCCATAACCTATATTATCAATAAAAAAATCATTGCTATCTTTATCCATAAAATGCCTGATTTCATAATAAGCAATACCATCATAATAAGTAATACTGGTATCCATGTAGTCAATGAAAGCATGGATATGCTCTTGCACCCAAGGGGATTTAATTAGAAAACTATCCATTCCACAAGCCGTAAGAGTGGAATCGATATACACGTAATACACCTCATGTAATCCATTTCCAGAAGTAGATTTACATCCTACCCATCCTAATGCGATGAATGCGCAAATAAATGTAAATAGAATCTTTTTCATAAATAGTTTGATTAAATAGTGAATATTTCATGTTTTACAATTTTATTACTACTTGCTGCACCAATTGGTCATCGGCGTGGATATACAGAGTATATTCGCCTTGCATCCATCCGCTCATGTTGATTTGCACCATGTGTTCGCCTGCAGATTCTGTGCGTGCGGATGTGGAGTAGATCGGCATGCCTAATGCATTGTGCATGTGCATATATACCGTAGCATCTTGCACTAACGTATAGCGCACTTGCAAATCCGTTTGTACAGGGTTTGGCAGATACGATAAGTCCGTTAATAGCATTGGGGCAGTTTCTTCTGCAGCATCCTCTACCACTGGTGCTAACTCCTTCGGGTTGGAGTCAGTGGTGTCCTCCACTTGATAGTAGAACGATGTTTGGAATGCCAGTTGCATACTGTCTTCCACCATCTCGTAGGCGGTTACGCTCTCGAAGACAGGGATATAGGACTCCGCAGCAAACCATTGGTATTTATCCACCAACATCGCAGTGCTATCCATGCCGCTCTCGATGTATTGGCGTTGGCTATGCACGCGTAGCACTTGCTCGTAGGTCTTATCGGGCAGGATGAGTTTGCCTTGTGCATCCACCTCAATGGTGTTCGTACCTGATAGGGTCATTGGTATGCGATGACCGTACTCGCCTTTGGCAATAAAGGTGGTGGTGAGGGTATCACCATAGCGCAATGGTAGGCGCAAGACTGCTTCGGGTTGGGTGTATCGCACAAAGGTAGTTGGGTTTTCATACCCCGTGCGCCAAATGGTATCGGCGGTGAGGGTGTAGTAGTAGCGTGTACGATGCTCGGTAGCGCACCATTGGTGCATATAGTTGCTATCGGGTATGGAATATGCTACGGTGTACTCCTCGTTGATTAGACTCAGCATGCCAAAATCCCATGTCAGTTCTTTGCCACTGGCACCTTGGTCTTTGTATGCTACTTGCTGTTTGATATAGGTGTTTTCTTCTGCGTATAGTGTTGATATACAAATAGAAAATATTATTAAAAGTTTTGATTTCATAACTTAATATTTTGATGATTCAATTAAAATCCTAACGCATTAGACTCCTCATTCGTTAGACCAAAGACTTCTGATATATATACATTCGTTAATTTTGCTTTTTCTATTGCATCTTTAACTTCATGTGAACAAACCCGGAGGTTAGTACCTTCTAACGAGAAGAGATTAGGCATATTTTCATGTAGATCAAAACAAGGGGTCGTTCCTGGTTTCAAAAAACTGGCTTTT